>DASPTW010000131.1:0-9699 GCA_035623215.1 Candidatus Acidiferrum sp. | reverse complement strand
CCAAGATCGAAGCGTTTGCCGTCAAAAAGGGAAAAGACATTGTGAAAGAAAGGATCTTTGTTAGGGAATTGGACAACGGATCCGACTCTGACGGCGAGCACGTGAGGCTCAAAGCTTTTGTTGCGTTGAATCAACTGGAGCTGCGCGGAAGAGGAACTAGAGGAGGGCGTATCGGAGTCCGCATCCATAGGCGAAAGCCAAACGACCACCTCGGCGGCAGAGAGCGCGCGCGAAGCGGAGGAGGATTGCTTGGCTGCGGCGAAATTGGTGACCTCTACCTTTCCCCTGACCGGGCTGTTCTGTGCGGTCGTGTGGGACGCGCCAAAAAGAATGACCACGAAACCGAGGCCACTCAGGGTCAGCCTGCGCGATAGAGATTGGGGATCGCTGTGCATTCAAGACTCTTCAGAAAATGTACGCCACGCTGATATTGAAATGATTTGCCGCATAAGAATCGTTGGTTATGTCGAAGGTTCTCATGCGGCGGTATTCCGCCGAAACTAGAAAATCGGACTTCACTTGATAGATGACATTGCCGAACGCGCTATGGCTTCGAGACAGCGGCGTGCCGGAGTAGTCGCCGGCCCAGGGGAAGGCGCGAAGCTGAGAAGCGTACGGATTGTCCTGGCCAAAGGCGCAGTTGAATTCCAGGTTGGCTTTGGGCTTGAATTTCAGTTGCGCCCAGCCGCCCATGGAATCCAGTCCCTTGATGATCGTGGTGGGATCCGTGATCGGACCATTCCACAAAATACTCTGGCCGATGCCGCCGCCAAGCCCGCCAACGGCGCGGCCACGGTAGAACTCGCCCGTGAAACCAAAATATTTTCCCAGGGGCAGGGAAAGATCCGTGGTGCTAGTCCAACTGTCGACGTTCCGTCCGGATCCCCAATTTTCTCGCGAGTAATATCCGCCAAAACCGAGCGTCCATTGTTGCCCAAAGGAACGCTGGCGCCAGGCCACGCGCGCGGCATAAGCGGGCTGACCGGAGCTTTCGCCGCTTGTGGGAAGCCGTTCGTAATCGTCGGCGGGTTCTCCGCCGTCCTGGGCATCCAGGATGCCGCCTTGAAGAAGCAGGCCGGAATTTTCAGAAATGTGAATGGAGTGTTCGATCCGGACTTGCGGAGTCCAGCTCCACAAGTTCCCGTTATAGGAGAGGGCAGGAACGGCAAGAGAGGCTAGGGAAGTGGGAGCCAGAGGAGAAAAGAAGAGCCGGTCCTGGCCGGCAACGACTGAAGTATTGGTCCAATCCATTCGAATGGTTCCGGTCCGCAAGCGCAGTAGGCCCATGTTGACTCCATTCGGGGCATCGGCGAAGCCGCCGGCAAAATCGAATTTCAAATCCGCACTAGTGTGTGCCCCGCCCAAGTCCGGGCCAAATGCTTCGAGACCGATCTGCGACTGGCGAAGCGAGGCCCCAAACGTGTTTTGGGCGATACCGGAATCGTCCGAAGCGGCAAGTTGCGGGAAATCCTGGTTGTCAACCGCGCCGCGGTTGGCGAAAGCGTTCAGGAGGACAATTCCCGAGAGACGCACTCGATACTTGGAACCGCTCTCTACTTTTGTCTGGTATTGGTCGTCGATTTTGGCGTCCAGGAACTGCTGATTTTCTTCGATTTGCGAGAGACGATCCGGAATTTCTTGCGCAGGGGCAGACGACGGAGAAGAAACAGCGGTGGAGGCCACTGACGACGGCGCTGGCGATGAAGGCGCCGGATGGGCTTCATAAGAAAGCGCTGATGTCCCTCCCGGCGTGCTTCTGGCGAGTGCTGCTTCCAGTTGCTTATGCAGTTCGCGCGTCTCGGCTCTCGCGCGATCCTGTTCCTGGCGCAATTCGACAAGCTGATCGTTCATTGATTGAAGCTGCGATTTGAGCTCGAGGAGAGAGGCCGTAAGCGCCCGAATTTCCGCGGAAGCGTCTGAGGCGGGAGGCGGCGGGACCTGTGACGGGGCCGAATCCTGCGCATGCAAATTCAACGCAAGAAAAATCAAGGGCGACGTGGCCCGCAACATTAACTTCAGCAACTTCAGCGCAGAGCGGCAAAAATCGCCACGCATATACTCCTCCAGGTCCGCACTTTTGCTGGCCAAACAAGGCCTTTCACCGAAAAACGCTTTCAAAACTTAATTGAAACTGCTCGAGCTTCTCGGCCCCACTTCCTCGGCTGCGGGTTCCGCAGCGAGAACCGCTCGCACGGCCTCGACGAGCGAGTTCAGCGAAAATGGTTTCTGCAGCACCGAGAATTGATCGGGAGAGCCGTCTTGCTGCGCCTTGAATTGCTCAGAGTATCCCGACATTAAAATGGCTTTGGCAGCGGGGCGGACAGTTTTCATGTTTTTTACTAGCTCCGTGCCGCTCATTCGGGGCATAACCATGTCGGTCAGAATCACGTGGATGGTTCCGGCAAAGCGTCCGGAAATCTCCATGGCTTCGACTCCATCCCGGGCTTCCAAAACGGAGTATCCGTTGGAGCGCAAGAATTCCGCAGCGAGCTCGCGCACGCCTTCCTCATCTTCAACAACAAGCACGGTTTCGCTGCCGCGGGGCAGGGGGGCGGACCCGGCTTCCCTTTCTTTCGCCGGCACGGCATCCGATACGACCGGGAGATAAATCTCGAAAGTGGTGCCTTGGCCTGGAGCGCTTTCCACCCAAATGAATCCGCCGCTTTGCTTCACGACGCCGTAAACGGTTGCCAATCCCAAGCCGGTGCCTTTGCCCACTTCCTTGGTGGTGAAAAAAGGTTCGAAGATGTGAGCCTTTGTCTTTTCATCCATTCCAGTGCCGGTGTCCGCGACGGACAGAAGGACGTAGTGGCCGGGGGACATGGGAGGACGGCGGCGCGCTTCCGCTTCATTGAGATCGACGATGCGGATTTGGACGGTGAGTTTTCCTCCGCCAGGCATGGCGTCTCGGGCGTTCACCGCCAGATTCATGACCACTTGCTCGACCTGCCCCGGATCTGCTTTCACCCGCGGGAGCCGTGGCTCCGGAAGGAAGACATACTCGATGTGCTCGCCAATTAAGCGGGGCAACATTTTGCCCATCTCCGCAACAACGGAGTTCAAGTCGATGACGCGTGGTTGAAGAACCTGCATGCGGCTGAACGCCAGCAGTTGACGGGTCATTCCGACCGCGCGATCCGCGGCCTTCTTGATTTGTTCGAGATTGTTGCGTTCGGGGGCGTTCGCCGTGCCGCGGTCGAGCAAGAGATCGCTGTGACCGCGGATGATGGTGAGCAGATTGTTGAAATCGTGTGCCACGCCGCCAGCGAGCCGGCCAATCGCTTCCATCTTGTGCGCCTGACGCAGACGTTGCTCGAGCAGTTGCTGCTCTTTTTGCGCGTTTTGCAGGGAGTCGCGCATGCCGACGAAAGTGCGCGTGACTTCGGCAACCTCGTCTCCTCCGGCTGTTTCCAGCGGATAGGCAAAATCGCCAGTGCCGAGGGCGCGCACGCCACCCACGAGATTCGCAAGCGGCCGCAGGAAGGATTTGGAAATGAGGTAAACCAGAGCGCTTCCAATCAAGACGCTGAACAATCCAATCGCCAGCAGGACGCGATTCAGATCGCTGAGGAAGACGTAGGCTTTGTCGAGTGATTTCAATACGCTCATCGACACGGGGAGTTCGCCGCCAGGCGACAATCGGATGGTAGTCATCAAGAAGCGCTCACCGCCGAAGTCCAGTTCGCGAGGAGCAGCCGACGCAGGAAGGGAGCCAGCAGCATTGGCGTTGCGTAGTTTCATTCGATCGGCGGCACCGAGGGTTCCGGCGATGATCTGGCCACCGGTTTGAAACACGATTTCGCTCGAACTTACGTTTCGGAAGTCTTGCGCGCGGCGATCATTAATCTCATAACCCACAGCCAGATAACCCGTAATCGCATTTTCCGAAGCTTCGCCAAAATAAATGGGTTGAATCCATACCTCGAAAAGACGCCCGGATTCGAGCCACCAGTCCGCAGACCTCTCTTGTTCCAATGCAGCGCGAATTTGGGGCTGCGTTTCCGCCGGGGTGATGTTGCCGGAATTCGCGTGCAACGCGACGATTTGGCCGGAGCGATCGGCCAGAAACAGAAGATCGCTTCCACACAGTTTCCAGATTCCAAGAGAGCCGTCTTGAATGGTCGCTTTGTCCCTCGTGGTCATTAGCGCGCGAAGATAGGGAAGATTGGCGATCAGGCGCGCGGATTGCGTTGCGGCAACCTGTCTCTGCTTTTCGAAAATGTTGTAGGCATTGACGGAGTTGCGAAGGTCGTCGCCAATGGCTTCCCCGACCTGGCTGCGAACACGCTGGCGAACGATGGCGAGTGTAGCGGTGGTGAGTCCGGCGGAAACGGCCAGCAACAGGAGGAGGAACTTCGTACGCAGTTGCAAATTTCTCAATCGCAGTTCCTGTTTGTGTGAAGTCCGGCAGATGGGGATGGCTCTGGCGCGGTACGCGCAGGAGGACACCCCACACTCAACGTAGCATTGAGGAGAATTCGGGGGCAGTTTTGTCCCTGTGAATGTGCCTTAGGAGCTATTTTCTGTCACGAAAACTGCGCAAGACTTATTCGGCTATGGTTTTGCAGTCGGGGTAGGAGTGGGCGTTGGCGTTGGTGCTGGATTAGGCGTCGGAGGATTGGGAGCGGGCTTCGGCGTAGGTGCTGGGTTGGGAGCCGGATTCGGTGCTGAACCAGGAGGAGTGTTTGGAGCAGCAGGGGCGGCGCCGGGAGCAGGAGGGGGCGCGGGAGTCGGAGGAGGAACAGGCGGAGTTTTCGGTTGAATGGCGACGAGCTCCACATCGAAAACAAGAGTGGCGTTGGGGCCGATGGGAGCAGGCCCGCGCGGGCCATACGCGAGGTTCGAGGGAATGAAGATTTGCCACTTGGATCCCACCGGCATGAGCTGGAGCGCTTCGGTCCAGCCCTTGATCACTTGGCCTACTCCAAAAGTGGCGGGCTGGTTGCGCTTGTAGGAGCTGTCAAATTCCGTGCCGTTGAGAAGCGTTCCGCGATAGTTCACCACAACGGTGTCGTTGGCCGTGGGCTTGGGGCCGCTGGCATCCTGAAGAATCTTGTATTGCAAGCCGCTCGGAAGTGTGACCACTCCTTCTTTTGTTTTGTTCGCAACCAGAAAAGCCTCGCCTTCGTTTTTGTTCTTTTCTGCAAGTTGCTGGGCCTGCAGTTCCTGCTTTTTGCGCAGATCGGCCTGGAACGTATTCAGGACCGACTGCACTTCTTGGTCGGTAAGGAGCAACTTCTTGTCGGCGAGCACGTCTTTCAGGGCGCGAAGAAGAATGGCCGTATCGATGTCGACCTCATCGCGCTTGAGGGTCTTGCCGACACTGGCTCCAATCGCGTAGCTCAATTTGTCCTTGGGCGTGGTGAGCGTCAATGGAGCCGGGGCAGGTTTTTTCGCTGCGGGAGTTTGTCCTGTCTTTGGCGTCGCAGGTTTAGCGGGAGTGGCGGAAGGCGCCTGTTGCCCGCCGGATTGCTGGCTGGCTGGAGCTTGGGACTGCTGCGCTTGAGAGCGGCAGACGAGGATCGAACAGCCCATGAGGGTTGTGAGAGTGAGAATCAGTGGTTTTTGCATCCGTTTATTTTGGCATTGGTTCGAATCGTTGGCAAACGAATACGGGGAACGGGATCGTTTCAGTCTTGGTCGAAGAGAATCTTAGAGCCTAAACTATTGCGAATCGCGAAAGTGAAATGCTGCGGGATACCTAGCCCCGGTGGCGATTAAACGTTCGATCTGCTCGACAGGCTGAATTCCGCCGCGGGCGCCAACCGCAGCGCAGTTGAGAGCAGCAGCGGCACAGGCAAACTTGAGCTGTTTCTGAAGGGGGCAGCCGCGAAGCATGGCGTAGATGAATCCGGCATGGAAGATGTCACCGGCGCCCGTGGTGTCGAGTGTTTCCACCTGGAAAGCCGACGCGTAGTGAAATTGTGCGCCGTCCCAAGCTAGCACGCCTTCCTGCCCCAGGGTCGCAGCGGTGAGGCGGTTGCCAAAGCGGGCCTGCACCGCCGGAAGCGATTTCTGCAAATTGTCGTGTCCCGTCAGTTTCCCCGGGATATCCCGGCTGGCAATCAAGAAATCGACATTGGGCAAAAGGGCTTCCACGCCTGGATAGAGTTCATCCAGGTCAGCGACAACGGGAAGAGAAGCAGCGCGCGCCCAAGCCGCAGCCTGAGCTGCCGCAGCCGTATCATGGCCGTCAAGGTGAAGAACGCGCGATTGGACAATCCAATCGCGATGGAGTTCTTCGGGGCGTAATTGAAGCCGATCATCGCGTTTCCAGAGAACGGTGCGTTCGCCGAAATCATCCACAAGAATGAAAGCCTGTTGGCTTGCGCAGCCGGGAACGGGAAGAAGATGGGCCTCGACGCCGGTGCGCGAGAATTCCGCGCGATGAATGGCGGCGGCGTGGTCGTCGCCCACCTTGCCTATGTAGCGGGTGCGGAGTCCCCACTGCTGGCAGGCCACGACAGCGCTGGCGACCTGGCCACCGGGGAGCAACATAGTCGAGCGGATTTCCACCTTGGAACCACGAGTGGGAAAGTGCGCCACAGGAATCAGTGTGTCTGTGGCGTTGAGCCCCACACCTACGACATCGACTTTAGGGGATTCCGGCATCTTGGCTTCGTCACTCTAAACGAAGCGCAAACGAATGCAAAGCGGCACCGTGCGCTGGCTCAGTGGAAGCGGGTCGTTCGCCAGAGGGCGAGGCCGCAGACAAAGAGCAGCACCAGGAGGGCTGACGTCAAGAGTGCGGCGGGCCCGTAACTCAACGAGATTTGCGGGACGCGTGCGATAGCGGCGAAAACCACAAAGATTCCGCTGGCGCCCGTAACAAGCAGCCAATCCCATAGGCCACGGCATGGTTTCGATTCGTCGGCTGCCTGGCGCCCGTCCATGCGCGCTTCCACGTAATCCGCAGAGACTGAATAGCGGAGGCCTTCGCGTTGCGCGGCTTCTTTCCACTGGATTTGCTCTTCTCCTGAGGCGGAAGAAAATGCGATCGCGGTGACGCCAAGCATCATTAGCAGAGAACCACCAACCACCTGCAGATAAGTGCCTGAGCTGCGGCCGTGCAACTCGCCGAAAACAAAGATCCCCCACAGCAATCCCCAGAGCTGGTTCGAATTGGAAAGAGGAATGCCGCGGCTGATTCCTACGTATTTGGCGGCGTACTGCTGAGCCAAATCGCCGATGACCCAGATGAAGCCGCCGAGCATCAACCAAAAAATCACGCTGCGCGCGCTCAGCAACTCCTGCCACAGGGCGGCCAGGCCTGTGTAGGTGATCGCCAGGGCGGACATCATGCCGAGCTCGCCGAAAGTGAAGAAGGTGACAAAGGAAAGCGGGTTCATTCCCGTCAGATAGGCTTTTCGATAGGGAATGTACATCGTGCCCCAGAGAACGCCTGCGCCCAGCGCAGCCCAAACCCCGCGCAGCGAATGTCCCGCTGGGCCTTGCGTGGAAGAAGCAATGGCAAGCAGCGTGGCGCCGGCGCACATGATCAAGGCTCCGCCGATGACGCTCGTCCAGCGGCGCCAGCCAGCCTGGCGAAGTTCATTGAAGAAGAGAAATCCCCAGAAGATTCCGAGCAGGCTGTTTGAATTCCAGAGCGGGAAGGCGATACTCAGGCCGATATCTCGAATGGCGAAGATGGTGAGCGTGTTGGCAACGACCCACAAGCAGCCAGCGAGAATCGCCCAAATGATCAAATGCGGTGCGCGGCGGACGTCCGCGCGAACGGACGAAGTGCCGAGGATTAACGCGGGCAAACTCCAGCGCGCCAGGAAAACACCCATGACCATGATGAGCGAAATAGCCATGGGGGAAATGCCGATGGAGACGAGCTTTGTGGGCGCTTCGGCGGCCCCCAGCCATGCGCCCGCAGTGAAGCCGGAGAGGATTCCGAGAAGCTGAAGTTTTTTTGCACGCGAGCTGCTTTGTATCCCGGCTGAACTGGCGGGTTGAGCTGCGGATGTCATTCTGGTTCGATTCGGTTTCCTAACGCATGAAGCTCAGAAGCAGCAACCCAGCCACGAGCACCGCAACGGGAACCCAGAAATGAACGTCAGTGAGCACGCTATGGAGGCGGCTCGCGGACACATTTGTGTTTTCACGTCGTTTCATAGCGATTTCTGTGGTGCTGGAAAAACTCGCGTTGCGCGATCTTGCTTGGATAGTTCAATAATTTTCGCGCTTGGTGTGCGCGGCAGTTTGCTCACCCTTGTACGCTTTCCAGGCCTGGCTGATGACGTAGGCGTGGATCGCGTCGGCATCGGCCACGGTCAGGTGCGCGTTGGGAAACGCAAATTTCGGCGGATCGGCGAGACCGGGCATGCCTTTGTCCCAGTGCGTGCCTCCCATCACGATTTGATACCAGTCCTTGTGAACTTCGGGCGGAGCGTAACGCAAATCGGGAATGGCGCCGTCTTCGACCCAGGCGCCGCTGCTGTCGATGCCGGGCGCGTGGCAGCCTTCGCAGTAAAACGAGACGTAGAGTTTTTCGCCTTTACGAATGGTATCGAGGGTTGCCTTGAGTTCGGGCGGTTTAGGAACCGGTGGAATTTCGATTTTCGGATAAGGAAAGGGAACGGCGGCGCCGAGCCTGAAGGCGTAGAGGCGAACGGGCCCGCGCTTCGATTCCGGCGTGGCCATGGTGCGCGCGGGAGCGAATAAACGCGAACCGGAGCCCCAGCCAACAGAAGTAATGATGTACTGCTCGCCGTTCGCGGTGAAGGTTACGGGGATGGATTCGATGGCCGATTTGGTTTGAATGGACCAGAGCTTTTTGCCGCTGTCGGCGGCGTACGCGGCGAATTCACCAGTGCCCTGGCCTTGGAACACCAGATTGCCGGCGGTGGAAAGGACGCCGCCATTCACGGCGATTTGTTCTTCGACGGACCAGCGCGCGGATTGGGCAACGGGATCCCAGGCGATCAGCCGACCGTACAATCCGGTGCCGCTTTCTCCTGCTTCCGATGGCCCTGCGCTGTCTGCGTGGCGGTCCGTGGTCGGGATATAGACGAGACCGGTGAGCGCGTCATAGCTCATGGGCCACCAGTTGTGGACGGTCCATTGGTGGCTGCCTTGCGAAGCAGGGATCAGGACAGGCTTACTGGTTTGCAGGTCATAGGCTGAGGCCCAAGTGGTTTTGACAAGCGGCTTGGCGGAAAGAAGCTTTCCGGTGCGCGCGTCGAGAATGTAGAAGAAACCGTTTTTCGGAGCGGTCAAGACGACATGGCGTTTTTCGCCGTTCAAAACGAGGTCGGCAATCAAGTTTTGATTGTTTTCGTTGTGCACGCCCTCGGTGCCGGTCTGGTAGTGCCAGACGTATTTCCCGGTGTCCGCGTCGACAGCGACGACGCATTGCGAGAAGAGCTTCTCGCCGGTGATTTGCGTGCCGGCCATTTCGCCGTAGCCAACGTCAGCGCCAGCGGTGCCGAAAATAACGAGATTCGTCGCGTCGTCGTAGGTGATGGCGTGCCAGACGTCGCCACCGCCGATTTTCCAAGAGCCTTCGCCGTGCCAGGTCTTGGCGGCTATCTCCTCCAGTTCCTTGGTCTCGTAGGGCTTTGAGGGATCGCCGGGAACGGTCCAGAAACGCCAGACTTCCTTGCCGGTTTCCGCGTCGTAAGCGGCGATGGCGCCGCGGACCGCGTCGTCGGAACCGTTGAAGCCCATAAGAATTTTGCCCTTGGCGACGCG
>DASPTW010000130.1:0-45567 GCA_035623215.1 Candidatus Acidiferrum sp. | reverse complement strand
CGCCACTGTCCAGCTTTATCAGGGCCTCGACGGTCGGGTGTCGCTGTACTACAGCGACACCCGCCTGGAACACACTTGCATCCCCAGGGGGTGACATTTCTATGTTGCCGTTAGGGTGACAAATTCACGTTGCTACAACAGATGCAAGGAGGGACGGCCCCGTAACGACATCGGGGGCGCTACAGAGTGACTGGGCCTTTTTGGGCTGCCGGCGCGAGGGTCGTATACTCCATGAGCGAACGTCTACGGAGTTTAAAAAGGGAGACGGTTTATGGCTTTGGAGATCACACAGCATGACGCCAATGGAATCTGCATCCTGGCGCTGAAAGGGCGGCCGGTGCTGGGACAAGAAAGCAGCGGATTTCGCACGGCGGTTGAGAATCTGCTCTCCTCGGGGACGAAAAGAATTGTCATTAACCTGGAGCATGCGAACTACATTGATAGCGCCGGGCTTGGCGCGCTCATCGAAACGCATCGAACCACGAAAGAAAAAGGCGGGCGGCTCGCGCTTTGTTGTCTCGGCCGAAACTTCAAGCAAGCGTTGGAATACGCCAAACTCCTACCCATCTTTGAGACGTTTTCGAACCAGGGTGCTGCCGTGCAAAGCTTTGGAGCCTAGCCCGAAGTGATTAGGTGTGCGGTCACTTCGTTTTGCGCATCCAGATGCGCCAAGTGAGGGGGCCGGCAACGTCGTTGGAGATGGGGCGGCCGGCGAGCTTGAGGGCCAGTTTAATTTGGCCGTGATGGTAGCCCTCGTGCCAAATCATGTGCTGGAGAAAGAGGACCGGGTGGTCGTAGTGAAGGTTCATGGCGCGGCCAGACTCCAGCCTGCTCTTTAAGACGTCCCGCACAACCTTGGCGCTCTCGTTGAGCAGTTGCGCGATGCGAGCCGATTCGCGCTCGGCGCGCCATTCTTCCTTGGGCATGTCTTTTTCTGACAAGGGTGCGAACTCGGGAGTGTCCTCGACGACGAGGATCAGCCGCCCGTAATGGATGTGCGTGAACATCTCCGCGACGGAGGGGCTGCCTTCCATTGCTCGAACTTCAAGCCCGCCCTGCGGGAGGGCGCGGAGCAGGTTGACCAGGATGGTGTTGTTGCGGTCCCAGGAGTCGAGCAGAGCATCGAGCAATGTTCGATCTTGCAGCCGTTGGCCGGTTGCGTCGGTCATGTTTACACCCCGTTGGTGATGCGAAAATTGTGTTGGGTTGTTATGCCGGAAACGGTTGGCGTTGGTCAAGAGAGGATGGTGCGTTTGACATCATGATGTCTAATATGAGAGCATCAAGGTGTGCGAACAACCCTAACGCTTGATGACGATGTGGCGAAGCTGCTGCGGAGCGAGCTGCGGCGTTCCGGAACTTCGCTCAAGGCGGTGGTGAATCACTTTCTTCGGCTAGGTTTGATGGGTGCCGCAAAACGGGAGCGAAAACGATTCGTGGTGCAGCCCCGGCCCTTGGGGCTGCCCGCGGGGCTCAGTTATGACAGCGTTGAGGATTTAATCGAAGCGCTGGAAGGCACGACTCACCGGTGATCGTTCTCGACGCCAACATCCTTTTGTACGCTTACGACGCCGACTCGGAAAAACATGCCAGGGCGCGCGCCTGGGTCGAGCAGGTTTTCTCGGACGGAACACCGGTGGGGCTGCCGTGGCAAACGATCGCGGCGTTCCTGCGGGTGGTGACAAACACGAGGCTTCCCGGCAAGCGATTCACCGCAGGGGAAGCAGCGGAAATCGTGGATCAATGGCTAGACCAACCGAACGTGCGCGTGTTGCCGCCGAGCGAGCAGCATTGGACCCTCTTCCGGCAGATGATGGTGGAGGGCCAGGCGCGCGGCCCTTTAGTGACTGACGCGCAACTCGCGGCCCTGACCATTGAGTATGGCGGCATTCTTCAGACGACGGATCGCGACTTCGCGCGGTTCCCGGGATTGCGGTGGCAGAATCCGCTCGAGTAGCCAAATGGAGGAAGCGCACTCATTACTTTTCGTAGGCCGGCCGGGGCAGGTCTTGTTGGCGAGCGGACACATACTTGCCCACTTCCTTGATTTCGGGCCGGTCGCCTCCAAAGCCACAACAATTCATGAATTGGTTTAAGTACGACTCCGCGGCGGCGTGCATCTCCGGAGTGTTGATTAGCGCGGCGGCACGCATGGCGCCGTAGAGACCGTCGAAGCGGTTGGGGGAATTTTTCAAGGAAGTTTTGTATTCGGCGAGGGCGTCAGCGGGGCGCTTTAGCTCGAAGAGCATGTCCGCAAGCATTTCGCGCGCGGGGATGCCGACGGATTCGCCACCTTCTTTATCCTGGCGGTCGGCGGCGGCGCGGAGCTCCGCGAGGGCCGCGTCGGAGCTGCCTTTGGCGAAGGCGAGCCAAGCTTCGGCTTCGCGAAGGTCGGTGGCCTTTTCGTTGGAAACGGTGTAGCCCTGCTTGCGCGTGCGCTTTTCGCGGTCGGCGACGAGCTGCGTTAACTCCTTCACGTCCGCTTCGGCTCCCGCAACGTCGCCGCTGCGCGCGGCGCCGATGGCGCGGGCCCAGTAGGTGGTGTCGAGCCATTCGCGGCGAATGGCGGGAATCGGCAGAGCCGCGGCTTCCTTCCAGCGATGCAATTCGAGAGCGGTGCGAGCGCTGAAATAAGCGCGGAAGTCCGCTTTCCTTTCATCGTCGGCGCCGACGACGTGGTTGGTGTGCTCGATCACTTCGCGCGCTTTGGCTTCCTGGCCGCTTTGCAGATAGGAGTAACTCAGGAAGTCCATGGCGTGCGTTTGGTAATGAAACTCGGCGGTGTGCATTTCGGCGGCGTGCGCGCCGGAGGCGTTCGCGGCAATGTTCGAGGCGATGGATTCCTGCCATAGGCCGAGCCGCACAAAGATGTGTGAAGGCATGTGCAAAGCGTGGGAGGAATCAGGAGCGATGGCGGCGTAGCGGCGAGCGGCTTCGAGCCCCTGCGAGGCAAGCTCGGGGCGGTCGGTGGCGTGAATGAGGTAGTGCGCGACGCCGGGATGATCGGGATATTGCTTGAGGAGCGGGTCGAGAATGGAGATGGCTTTCTGGAGGTCGGCCATCTCGTTCTTCTCGTCTTCATAGGAAAGAGAAACGAGCGAGAGCGCATAGAACGAACCGATTTCGACGTCGCCGGGGTTGGCGGCGTAAAACTTTTCGAGGGAAGAGGAGTAGGCCTGGATGCGCGCGGCGTGGGACATTTTGGATTTTTTCTGGAAGAACGCGGCGGCGGCATCGAGGAAACCTTGTTCGCGCGGGCTGATGTGGTGGAGCTTTTGCGCCTGCTTTAAGTGGTTGCGGCCTTCTTTAAACGTTTTGTCGTCGGGAAAATCCCAAAGCTGGTGATAAAGGGCCATGGCCTGGCCCCAGTGAGCGATTGCGCACTTGTGATCGCGAGTGGCGGCTTCGGAGAAAGTCTGCGCGGATTCTTTGTACTGGAAGGAGTGGAGCAGCGCGACGGCTTTTTCGATGGTGGGCTGCACGTCGGCGGAACAAGTGGTCGGGAAATTGACTTTGCCGAGCTGGTTGGAAGGCGGAGTGGCGAGAAGAGTAGGGGGAACGAAAGCGCAGAACAGAACAAGGGCAAAAATCAGCCGATGAGGGTGGCGCATGAGTAGCCTCCTTTTGCAAGGGTAGATTCTAGCGCCAATGCAAGCTTGATTGCCAAGAGAGGGCGCGGCAGCCCTTCGATGCGCTTAGGGCAAAGCTGCGCGCCACATCGGAGAGCAGTCGGCCCCGGAAGGCGGACCTACGAAGCGAATGGCGAATGGACGCGGAATTGTGCCGGGGGCTAGAATGGGGGCGGAGCGGTACTTCGACGCAGGTGAGGGCGCGAAAGCCGTTTGAACCGTAACGAATCTCTGGGGTGCTGCGGATAGACAGCCTGTGAGCACGGCCTGTCCCGCTGGCGCGCCGCCCTTCGAGAAAGTTGACAGTAGATGGTTCTCAGCTATCAGTGGGTGAAAGAAACACATTTGGTTTCTTTCTTCATCTTTACCGAAAACTGAAAACCTACAACTGATCGCTTCCGGAAGCGGCAAGCGAGCGGGGCAGGAAAGCCTAATGGTTGGCTCGTGGCGCCCACCTATTACAGAGGTTCACGGCCTAGCTCCCCACGGCCAAGCGGTCCGCTCCGTTTTTGCGTTCCAGCGGAGATTCCGGAAAGGGGATGACGTGGCCTTTTGATCGACCGGGGGCAGGATCGAAGTGACGAGTGGCAAGTGACAAGCGAAAAGAATCGCTTCGTTAGTGCGCCTGCTCGCCACTAGCCACCAGCCACTCGCCACTTCTTCATGCGCGCACTGTTTGTGGGAGACATTGTGGGTTCGCCGGGCCGCCAGATTGTGCGCGACCGCCTGGCGGACGTCGTGGCGCAGCGCCAGATCGACCTGGTGATCGCCAACGGAGAGAATTCCGCGTCGGGGTTCGGGATTACTCCGCGCATCGCCGAAGAACTGTTGAAAACGGGAATCGACGTGCTCACCGGCGGAAATCACAGTTGGGACCGCAAAGAGATTTTGGAGTATATGCCGCACGAGCCGCGGCTGCTGCGGCCAGCAAATTTTCCTGCAGGCAATCCGGGCAGCGGGCTTTACGCGGGCACGGCGAAGAATGGCGTGAAATACGCCGTGCTCAATTTGCAGGGGCGCGTGTTTCTGCCGGCGATTGATGATCCATTCCGGAAAACGGACGAGCTGCTGAAGAGTTTGCCGGAGGACACGGCGTTCGTGCTCGTGGACATGCACGCGGAAACGACCAGCGAAAAAGTCGCGATGGGCTGGTATCTCGATGGGCGAGTGACAGCGGTAGTGGGCACGCACACGCACGTGGCGACGGCAGACGAACGGGTTCTTCCGCAGGGGACGGCTTATATCACCGACGTGGGAATGACCGGACCGCACGGCGGCGTGATTGGGATGGACCGCGACGGAATTATCCGAAAATTCCTGGATGGGCTGCCGGCGCGGTTCGAAGTGGCTACCGGCGACGTGCAAATGAATTGCGTGCTCATCGAAACCGACGACCAAGGCCCCCGCAACTCCGCTGGCCGCCTCCGCGCGCGCTCCATCGAGCGCCTGCGCTTGTGCATCGACTAGCACGCTCGCTACCAGTTCACCTTACTGACGAAACGGCTGCTTACGCAGGACGGGTGTCGTCCGGGCGCTGGCGGCGGGCGAGCAGCCAGAGCAGAACAGCGGCCGCGAGGGCGAGGACCGCGCCCCAGACCGACGGCCAGAACATCCGCACGAGCCAGACGTCAGAAAACTGCAGGTCGAGAGACCAGTACGCGTTCATGATGAAAGGCCCGAAAGACTGGCGCAGGTCCTGCGCCGAAGTGTATTGCGCGATGGGCAGAGCGTACGGATAGTAGCCGAGAAAGAGCACCGCGCAGGCCAACAACAGCAAAGGCGGCGCAACGCACAAGGCCGACGCCAAGCGATTGAGCGCTCGGCTCAAGTCCGGCTTCCACTTCAAAGCGATCAAGAAGATCACCCACGCGGCGGTGACGAGCGCAAGGAGCATTACAAATGCGCCGGAAAAAAGGACGATACGCGCCGAGCGCTTCCTGCTGGCTTCGCCGGAGAAGGAGGGCCAGCTCTTCTTGGCCGGATCCGCTTGCACCAAACCCGCCAGAGTACCTTCCACCACGGAGGCTTCCTGAGTCCGTCCCTGGCGACGAAGCACGGGGAGCATCTTCTCGCAAGCCTCCTGCTGGAGACGGTTGGCGAGAATGTCCTGCATGAAAACGACGCTCGCGCTAGCCACTTGAAGCCTTTCGCCGAACTGCGCGACGCTGCGGTAAGCGGCAAGAGCATCCTCGGGATGGCCGGCTTTCTCGGCGCTCGCTCCGACATCTCTCAGGAGGATCTGCGCGTACATCTTCATGGCCGTGAGATCGGGAATGGGCTGCGCCCAGGTGTTGACAATCAAAATGTCGGGGCGGTCGAGGCCCTGCTCCTGAAGCACCTGGCGGTCCAGCGCAAACGTCTGAGTGTTGTAGGCATCGATGCGCGGTGCGGCGAAGGCTTTCTCCATGGGCTCGCGCCAGCCGGGCTCGGCGGCGAGGGCTTGGCGGAGGTCGGGCGTTGCTGCGTTGTACTTGGCCCAGCGGGACTCCCATGCGCTGTGGATATTGGCGTCGGCTTCGAGAATGTATGGGTAGGCGTTCTCCGGGTCCCAGGCCTTGAGGCGCTCGACCCAGGGATGCGGATCGTAGCCGGGATAAAGATAAGTGGCGTGACTGACTTTCGCGGCGATCCAAGTGAGCTGTGGATCGAGGGCGATGGCTTTTTCCGCGGCGTTCACGGCGCGCAGGTCGTCCTCCTTGGGGCTATGCAGTGCTACGAAGGCGAGAGCACGCGCGTATCGTTGTTTGTCACCGGACAGCTCCAGGCGGCGAAGCGCGCGATCGGAAAAGATGCGCGGCCCGGAGGCTGTCGGGTCGCTGCCGGGAACAGGAAGAATCGCGAGCGCCTGGCGAAACGCGGGCGCCGCCAGGAATAACAGCGCGAGCCCCAGTGCCGCCCAAACCGGCCAACGGCGGGGAGAGAAAAGGCCTTTCTGCTCCCAGACGGGAAGGCGTGTGCCTTCGACCGAATGAAAAAGTTCGCCGCGCAGTTTTTCCCAATCCTTGAACTGCTCCAGGCTGCGGCGCAGCGCTTCCTGTTCGTTGATGCCTTGCGCAACAGCTTCCTCGTAAGCGGATTCCAGTTGCTGCGCAAGTTCCTCGACGACTTCGTCTTTCCGCCCATTGGAGAGCGGTAGCGATCCCAATTCTTCGCGAACGATTTTCTTCCAATCAGGCATGGCGCACCTCCACGATGCGGTCGACGGCGCCGGAAAAAGCGCGCCAGCGCGTGCGTTGCTCGCCAAGAATCTTGCGGCCGGTGTGCGTCAGCCGGTAAAAACGCCGGCGCCGCCCGCCCGCGGGTTCCCACTCACCCTTGAGCCAGCCGCGGCGTTCGAGGCGATAAAGCAGTGGGTAAAGGGAAGCGATGTGGAAACGAAGCACGCCTTCGGAACGCTCGGCGATGAGCTTGCCGATTTCGTAGCCGTGGCGCGCCTTGTCCTCGAGAAGCGCAAGGATCAGGAGTTCAGCGTTGCCCTTTTTAAGTTCGGTATCCGGTGTGGGAGCCATATATGGCATTACTACATATTGCCCGGACTATTTCAAGACCCAATCTTTCCTCCGCGCTTGATCGAGCACCTGCCCTTCCGCCTCCACTGGGTTCGAAGCGGACCCGAACAGATTTTCCTTCTCTTTTCTTTACTTCTTTATTTTCTTACCTCTTTACTTCAATTCTTCATCTCCGGCCTCAGCTTGCCCGCTGCAAGCAACTCCAATTTCCGGAAGCGGTCCTTGAGTTCGGCCGCGCCCAAGCGGTGTTCGCGAAACAGCCAGCGCAGAAACTCTTCGGCCGACCGCTCTCCTTTCTCCGAGTTGCACTCCATACAACACGAAACCAGGTTGCGGTACGAGTTGCACCCCACTCGTGCCCGCGGCACCACGTGGTCGATACACGCCAGCCGCGCGGGGATCTGCCGCAAGCAGTAGAAGCATCGCCCGCCCTCGCGCGCGTGAATGGCCCTCCGCAGCTCCGGGGTCTTCAGGAAATCCACGTCCTCGATGTCAATGACTCCGGTCGGCTGGGTCCCGTCCCGGGCCTCCGTGATTTTGGCGCGCGCGCCGCGAATCTCTTCGGAATTGTCAGCAACCTGGACACCGGCCACAAATGGGCTTCTGAGAGGATAGTCGCCCATATGGATGTAATCGCCAGAATCTACCTCCGCAATGAACCAGCCCAGCTGGAACCGCGGGCAACCTGCGTACGTCCGTAGTAATCTGAGCATCGGGGGAGAAGAGGGTGGGTCCAACGTGAAATTCTTGGCGGCGGTGTGTCTGCTGGCGTGCGCCAGCGCAAGCGTCCTGGCGCAAGATGAAGGCGACCTGACGGCCAAGCAGCGGCTTTTCCAAGGCATTGGGCCGGGGCTGCGGGCGATTAAAAGGGGCGCAGACGGGCGATTCTACATTCTAGCTTCGCCGACGCCGGGACTCGCCGTGTTTGATGCGGCAAGCAAGCAGGTTCTGGCAATCAGTGAGCTTTCCGCTTCGGGAAGCGCGGGCAATACCAGCCAAGCGCCGCTGGCGTTTGGCGAAGATTGCGATGCGGACGCCGACGGAAAAATCTACGTGGCGGACCGCGGGGCGAATCTCATTCGCGTTTTTTCCTCTGATGGAACGCCTCTTCGTTCGATCCCGGTGAAAAACCCCATCTCGGTGGCGGCGCTGCTCGAAGGCGAAGTTGCGGTTACTACGCTGCGCGAACCGCATCTTGTCGTGGTATTCGACAAAACCGGGAGGGAAGTGCGCGAGTTCGGGGATCCGGAGCCGCTCTCCGATCGCGAAGATCTGAACCGCTACCTCAGCATCGGCCAACTAGCCACGGACGCCGCGGGGCATCTCTATTACGCCTTCACGTATTTGCCGGAGCCAACGGTGCGCCAATACGACCGCGTCGGCTACGCGGGGCAGGACATTCAATACACAGCGCTGGAAGCATACCCCGCGGCGCAAGCAGCCCGCAAAGAAATCGAACGGCAAGAAAAAAAAGGGGGCCAGCCCTCGCCGCGGAAAATTCTCACCGCCGTGGGAGTGGACCGCACGAACGGAGAAGTGTGGATCGCGCTGAACAATACGCTGCTGCATTTTGATGCCGAAGGAAACCGGCGCGCCAGCTACAAAATTTATACACCAAAGCAAGCGCGGCTGGAAGCCAACACCATTCTGGTAGAGAAAGACCGGTTGATTATCGGAAGCGACCCTCTGGGCATCTACGAATTCGATCGCCCCGATAAAAGAATTTCCAAATGAGCTGAGTTTTCCTCAGGCCCGGATGCACCAAAATTGTGCACCGCGCTCTTCCGAGTGAAAAATTTTTGTAAAAATGACGTGAAAAAAGCGAAGCTTTGGTGTTTTTGCACAAAAATAGTGCTTGTGGAAAAGTTGTGAATGAGGTGTGAAAGGCTGCCACGGTCTTTGCACACTTTTCGCTTGCTCCCCACGCCTCAATCGGAGACAATCCCGCGCGGTCTCAGAGCGGCTGTAGGTGGGCCGGTAAGTCCTGACGGGCCGCGCGCGGATCAACAGGGGCAAATCAGACGTTCCGGCGCGGGCAAGAATCCCGAAGCCTGAAGAAAGATGGAGCCAAAACTGCTTTCCACAGCTTTTGCACATCTGTGGAAATAGCATAGGGTTTTCTTTTTCTCGCAAAAATGACGACGGCAACTCAACTTGGGCGGGAAACGACGAATGCTTGGGACAAGTTCCTGGAGCACGTAAAATCCCGAGTCAGCATCAACACCTACACGACGTGGTTTCAGCCAACGCGGCTCAGCCGGGTGGAAGGCGACACGCTGTACGTGCAGATTCCCAGCGCGGTATTCCGCCAGGTGCTGACACGAACCTACGGCGACATCGTGAAAGCGGTATTTCTCGAACTGGGCACACCAAACGTGAAAGTGCAGTATGTGTGCACCGAGGAAGAGCCGGTCTCGGCCGCGCCGGCTGCCGCCAGCGGGAAGCAGGCGAAACTGGATTTTGAAAGCAGCGACCATCAACTGAATACGCGCTACACGTTCGATACGTTTGTGGTCGGCAAGTCCAACGAGTTTGCGCACGCGGCGGCGCGCGCCGTGGCCGAGCAGCCATCGAAAGCCTACAACCCGCTGTTCCTCTACGGCGGCGTAGGCATGGGCAAAACGCATTTGATGCACGCCATCGGGCACACCATCAAGAAGCGCAACCCGGCGATGCGGCTGAGCTACGTCAGCGCGGAAAAGTTCACGATCGAAGTCATCAATTCGCTGCGGTTTGACCGCATGATCAGTTTCCGCGACCGCTTCCACACCGTTGACGTGCTGCTGGTCGACGATATTCAGTTCATTGCCGGCAAAGAGCGCACCCAAGAGGAATTTTTTCACACTTTCAATGCGTTGTATGAGCAACAGAAGCAGATTGTGATTTCGTCGGATTGCCTACCGAAAGACATCAATTCGATTGAAGAGCGGCTGCGGTCGCGGTTTGAATGGGGATTGATCGCAGATATACAGCCGCCGGATCTAGAGACGAAAATCGCCATCCTCCAGAAAAAAGCGGAGAACGACCGGTTCAGCCTGACCGACGACGTGGCGGAATACATTGCGCGGGCGATCAAGTCCAACGTGCGTGAGCTTGAGGGCGCGCTCACGCGCTTGATGGCATACGCATCGCTGACCGGAGCCACGATTTCGCTGGCGACGGCACAGCAGGTACTGCGAAACATTATTGCGTCACAGGAAAAGCGCGTCACCATCGACCTGATTCAGAAGCGCGTGAGCGAGCATTTTAATTTGCGAGAGCAGGACTTAAAGGTGCGGAGCAATACGCGCGCGATTGCGTTCCCACGTCAGGTGGCAATGTATATCGTCAAGCAGCTCACGACCGCTTCGCTGCCGGAGATCGGCCGTCAATTCGGCGGCAAGCATCACACCACGGTTCTTCACTCAATCAACAAGATCGAAGAGTTGCGGCGCTCGGATAAGGATTTGAACCGGACCATCACGCGGCTGATGGACGCATTGCAGTAAATCTCTTCCCCCCTAAGTTCTTAAAGACCCTGCCACGGGTGTGCACGAATGCGGTTCACGCGACCGTTGAACTCATCGCGGCTTCACTGTAGAAGCTCGCTTTCACTAGACAAGCTCATGCCCTGTGAAGAAGATTTGAAAAAGCTGGGGAGAAATTGTTGAAGAGAGAGGATGAAACTGCGAGTTGTAGAACAGCAACCACTAGGGTTTAGGGATTTTTCCACGAAAATCACAAACGGCCACTTTGGCGTCAAAACGGTAAGTGGCACCGCCAACAACGAGTTTCCGTGGTTTCCACAGATTCACAGAATTCATCACAACAACAAGGCTGATTTTTTCAAAAGTTCTAAAATCTCCTACCACTGAAGTTGTTTGGTTGTGAAAATTGAGTTTGTTGAGAACTTGCGACTGCTGCGAGGGTCGCACGGCAAACCTCAGAAATCTTTGCTATTTCCACAGTCTTTTGAGTCAGTGGACTTTATACTTTTCCAAAAAGCGAGTACAGTACGGCAGCGGTAGAAATGAGCCGAAAAAGGGCGCTGTCCCCGCCCGAGTCGAGGGTAGACATCCACATGACTGCTCCTGGAACGGCACGCGAGGAATATCAAGCGATGGAATTCAGCGTTACAAAAACTGCGCTGTTGGATGAACTGAGCACGACGCAAGGAGTGGTAGAGCGCAAGACGACGATCCCGATCCTGTCGAACCTGTTGGTGGAGGCCAAGGGCAGCCGGTTGACGATTACGGCGACGGATCTGGAGTTGAGCATTCGGACATCGTGCGAAGCGAAGATCAAGAAAGAAGGGGCGGGAACAATACCTGCGAAAAAGCTGCTGGAACTGGTGCGGCTGCTGCCCGAGGGCGAGATTAAAGTAAAGCTGCTTGAGAATCATTGGGTGGAAATCGTCAGCGACAGAAAGAAATACAAGTTGGTTGGGATGGCGAAGGAGAATTTCCCCGCGCTGCCGACGATGCCGCACACGCTTGTGAAGGTTCCGGCAACGATATTGGAAAGTCTGATCGCCAAGACGAAGTTTGCGATTTCTATGGAAGAATCACGCTACACCCTGAATGGTGGGCTGCTGATTCTCAAGCCGGATACGTTGGCAATGGTGGCAACGGACGGGCACCGCTTGGCGCTTGCGGAGACGGATCACAAGCTGTCCGGGCTGAATGGCGAAGTGAAGGTGCTTATCCCGAAGAAAGCCATGGATGAGGTGGAAAAACTTTCGAGCGCAGCCGGCGCGGAGGCACAAATTGACTTCGCTAAAGACGAGAGCCATTTGTTTTTCCAGGTGGACCACCGCTTGCTGATTTCGCGGATCCTCACGGGACAATTTCCGAATTACGAAGCGGTTTTGCCGCGGGATAACAACAAGACGGTTGTGCTCGAAAGAGTGGAACTAGGCGACGCGGTCCGCCGCGTCTCACAGCTTGCCGATCAGCGTTCGCACGCGGTGAAGCTATCGATTTCGAATGAAGGCATCGAGATTTCCGCGTCGAGCCCGGAGTATGGCGAAGCAAAAGAAAACATCGAAAAGGAATACAAAGGCGAGCCGATTGCCATCGGATTCAATTCTAGCTACATGCTGGATTTTCTTGCTGCCGCGGCGGATGGGCCGATCAGCATCGAATTGAAAGATGAACAATCCGCCGGGCAAATGCGGCCACTGGCGGACGAATCCTACCGTTATCGCTACATCATCATGCCCATGCGGATCTAGTTCTACCACTCTTCAATAACCCAGCATAAGTTCATCAATCGATAATATTGATGTTGACTAGTACCGCCGCGCATCGTAGGCTTTGGCTGTTCTTTTTGAGGTTCCAGTATGGAACCTCAAACCATTGCTGCGATGCATACATCTTTGAACAACGCAATCGTTCCGAGCCCGCTGATTAGCCAAAAGATTTTCTTCGTACGCGGAACTCGAGTCATGTTGGACGCAGACCTTGCCCAGCTGTATGGCGTCGCCACAAAAAACCTGAACAAAGCAGTCAAGCGTAACGCAAGCCGGTTTCCCTCAGACTTTATGTTCCGCCTTTCATCGAAAGACATTCGAAATTTGAGGTTCCAGATTGGAACCTCAAGAGGAGCGCATGGCGGGCGCCGCTATGCTCCTTATGCTTTCACGGAGCAGGGCATCGCGATGCTTTCGAGCGTGCTTCGCAGTTCACGGGCCGTACAAGTGAATGTGGCGATTATGAGAACTTTCGTGCGGATCCGCGAGATGCTGGCGACTCATGAAGAGTTGCGGCGAAAAGTGGACGAGATGGAAAAGCGATATGACTCCAGATTTCAGGCAGTTTTTGCCGCAATTCGGCAGATGTTGGAAACACCGATTCCCGCAAAAAGGCCAATCGGATTTCATGCAAAGCTCAAGCGCACAGCTAATACCGCCAAACCAGGGAAAGTAATTCTAAGTAATTAAAACTAAATGCCTTAGAGGACGCTCAGATTCGCTCCCAACCTTGAGAATGCCCTCTGATTCAGTTATAATTTTTTGGTTGTCGATTCGCTTTTGGTTCCTCCAAATCGACACGTCCGCCAGGCCAAAGTGATCCGGAAAGCGGCTCTGCGCCAGGAGCCAGCAGATCACTCGCCTGGAGAGAAGCCCTCGGGACCGACGGTCCTTGAGAGCAAACAGTCTTCGCCACGTCCCGCTGCGCGGGACGGGATGGAGCAGGAACCCTACGAGTCCCGGATTTGCCCAGCGAAGCCGGGATCAAAGGGTAAGGCGACGCAACGGAAAATTCCGCAAACACGCCTTGCTTGCTTCACGGAAAAAGAATTTTGTGCGCGGACGGTTCCTCCGGCTTGCCTGAGGCCTGTTCAGCGCCGTGAGTTTTCGGGAAGAGTTGGCGCATGGGGAGAAACTATGGGCGATAAAGAAAACGGTGGCGGAACGCCTCAGACGGGCCACAAGTACGACGCGAAGTCGATCAAAGTTCTCGGCGGCCTGGAGGCGGTGCGATTGCGCCCCGCGATGTACATTGGCTCGACAGGAGAGATGGGTCTGCACCATCTCGTCTGGGAAGTGGTGGACAACTCCGTCGACGAAGCGCTGGCCGGGTACGCGGACGAGATTAACGTTACCGTGCATGCGGACAACTCCGTGACCGTGGTGGACAACGGCCGCGGCATCCCCGTGGACATGCACCAAACGGAAAAGCGCCCGGCCGCGGAAGTTGTGATGACCGTGTTGCATGCGGGCGGAAAGTTCGACAGCGAAACGTACAAAGTTTCCGGCGGTTTACATGGTGTGGGCGTTTCGGTGGTGAACGCGCTTTCCGACTGGCTGGAACTCGAGATTCAGCGCGATGGCGCAGTTTGGGAGCAGACCTACGAAAAGGGCAAGCCGACTTCGAAGCTGAAGCAAACCGGAAAGACGCGCAAGACAGGAACGAGAGTTACCTTTCATCCGGACCCGGCGATTTTTGAAAAGACGGAATACAGCTTCGACACGCTATCGCAGCGTTTGCGCGAGCTGGCTTTCCTGAACAAAGGCCTGAAGATCACGCTCACCGACGAACGCACGGAAAAAAGCGCGGAATTCCGTTTCACGGGCGGCATTGCGGAGTTCGTCAAGCACCTTAATCGCGGCAAGCAAACGCTGCACGATTCACCGATCTATATGGAAGGCAAGCGCGGAAACGTAGAGATCGAAATCGCGCTGCAGTACAACGACAGCTACGGCGAAAACGTGTTCGCGTTTGCGAACACGATCAACACCGTGGATGGCGGCACGCATCTCTCGGGTTTCCGGTCCGCGCTGACGCGCAGCATCAACAACTTCGCGTCGCAGGCGGGAATGCTGCGTGAGCAAAAAGACGAGGTAACCATCACCGGCGACGACGTGCGCGAGGGACTGGTCGCGGTGGTTAGCGTGCGCCTTCCGCAGCCACAGTTCGAGGGCCAGACCAAAGGCAAGCTGAACAGCGACATCAAGGGAGACGTCGAGCAACTCGTAAACGAAAAGCTGGGCGAATGGTTTGACAAGCACTCGACGGTGGCGCGGCGGATTATTTCCAAGTGCATCGACGCCGCGCGCGCGCGGGAAGCGGCCCGCAAGGCGCGCGAACTGACGCGCCGCAAGTCCGCGATGGATTCGAGCGGATTACCGGGAAAGCTGGCCGATTGCCAGGAACGCGACCCGGCTCGGTGCGAGTTGTTCGTGGTTGAGGGTGAATCGGCCGGAGGCTCGGCGAAAATGGGACGGGACCGGAAGTACCAGGCGATTCTGCCGCTGAAAGGCAAAATTCTCAACGTCGAGAAGGCCCGTTACGACAAAATGCTTGGGCACGAAGAAATTCGGGCCATCATTACGGCACTGGGGACGGGCATCGGCAAGGACGATTTCGACGCGGGCAAGCTGCGCTATCACAAGATCATTTTGATGACCGATGCGGACGTAGATGGCAGCCACATTCGTACGCTGCTGCTGACCTTCTTCTTCCGGCACATGAAGGAGTTGATCGAGCGCGGGCACATCTACATCGCACAGCCGCCGCTGTACCGCGTCAAGCGCGGCAAGACGGAGAAATACATCAGGGACGACCGCGATTTTGCCCGCGAGCTGATGAAGCGCGCCACGGAAGACCACGTGGTGAAGGCCAAGGAAGGCGTGAACCTGGAAGGCGCGCGGCTGACCTCTTTCCTGCTCAACGTGCAGGAGTACGAGGCTGCCGCGGCAAAGCTCGGCCGCAGGTTGCGCGAGCCGGCGCTCGTCGAGTTGCTGGTGGAAAGCGGCTTGGACAAGAAGACGGACTTTGAGGACAAAAAGGGCCTGGAAGGCCTTTTGAAGAAGGTTGAGAAGGCCAAACTGAAACTAGAAGGAAAAATCGTCTTCGACGAAGAGCACAGCCTGTACGAAATCCAGTTTGGACCACCGCACAGCCAGAAAATCAATTGGGCGGTGGCTTCGACTGCGGAATACAAGCGCCTGCGCGGGCTTGCCAAGCAGATCGAGGAGTATAACCATCCGCCATTTGTCGTTGCGAGAAACGGCGACAAGGTCACAAAAGAAAAAGCGACCGACGTCCTCGACTACGTGGTGGAGGACGCGAAGAAAGACTTCACCATTACCCGGTTTAAGGGACTGGGCGAAATGAACGCCGAGCAGCTATGGGATACGACGATGAACGCGGAGAGCCGGACGCTGCTGCAGGTCAAACTCGAGGATGCAGTCGCGGCCGAGGATATTTTCACCACGTTGATGGGCGAGAATGTGGAAGCGCGCCGCAAATTCATCGAGGAAAACGCGCTGGAAGTAGTGAATTTGGATATTTAGCCGGGCCTTGATGCTTTACCAGTTGGGATGGACGACATTGCCGGGGCTTCGCGGTTTGAGCGTGAGCGAGTTTCGCGCGACGCCGACAGACACGCCAGATAACGAGCGTGGGGTTGCTATCGAACTCAGAAGCAATGCGGAGCGCGACGCCTTTTTGCGCGAGATGGAAGCGGCGTTCGCAGTGCGACGATTTACGAACGCAGCGGACGCATTCGACACGGTGAAGGCCTATGTGGTCGAGCGAGCAGGGAAGAGGGATTCCTCGCTGCGCTCGGAATGACGGGATGAAAGAAGACTGAGGACACATGGCGGACGAACAGAACCAGTCAGTGCTGCTGCCAATCGATATCGAAGCAGAAATGAGGAAGTCGTACCTCGACTACTCGATGAGCGTGATCATCGCGCGCGCCTTGCCCGACGTGCGCGACGGCCTAAAGCCCGTGCAACGCCGCATCCTCGTGGCGATGAACGATCTCGGCCTGGCTTCCAACCGCGGCTACCGCAAATGCGCGAAGATCTGCGGGGACACCTCCGGGAACTATCATCCCCACGGCGAAGCTGTCATTTACCCAGCGCTTGTCCGCTTGGCCCAGGACTTCAACATGCGTTACCCCCTGATCGACGGCCAGGGGAACTACGGCTCCGTCGACGGCGACCCGCCTGCGGCCATGCGATATACCGAGGCGCGGCTGGCAAAAATCTCGGAAGACATTCTTGCCGACCTCGATAAAGAGACGGTCGATTTCGTTCCGAATTTCGATCAGACGCGCGAGGAACCTGTTGTTCTCCCGTCGCGCATCCCGAATCTGCTGGTCAACGGCGCGAGCGGCATCGCGGTCGGCATGGCTACAAACATCCCGCCGCACAATTTGCGGGAAATCGTTGACGCCACGATTCTGCTGATTGAAAAACCTGATGCCACGCTGAAGGAAGTGATGAAGATTGTCCCCGGGCCGGATTTTCCGACAGCCGCCTACATCGCCGGGAGAGAAGGCATCGAAGCAGCCTATCGCACCGGGCGAGGCAGCTTCACGATGCGCGCCAAAGCCGCAATAGAAGAGTCCTCCAAGGACCGCGAAAATATTGTGGTGACGGAGATTCCGTACCAGGTCAACAAGAAGACGTTGATCGAGCGCATCGCCGAACTGGCACAAACGAAAAAGATTGACGGCATCGCGGACGTCCGCGACGAATCGTCGCGCGAAGGCATGCGCATCGTTATCGAGCTGAAACGCGGCGAAGAATCGCAGCTCATTCTGAACAATCTATTCAAGCACACGCAGATGCAGGAATCGTTCGGCATGATCCTGCTGTCCATCGTGGGCGGGCAGCCGCGCGAGTTGGGCCTGATCCCCCTGATCAAGCTGTTCATTGAGCACCGCGTCGAGGTCATCCGCCGGCGCACGATCTTTGAGCTAAAGAAAGCCGAACAGCGAGAGCACATCCTGATCGGCTATCAAATCGCGCTCGACCACCTGGACAACGTAATCCGCATTATTCGCGGATCTTCGAGCCGCGCGGATGCGAAAGAAAACCTGTTCAAGTATTTCGGCGAACAGGACGTCACGATCACCGAGAACGGCAAGTCCAAGAAAATTGAGGGCGTCAAACTGGACGGCCGCAAGTACCGCGCGCAAGGAGCGCCAGAAGTGGAAGCGGCGGGCCGCGGCGGTTCGGGGCTGGGGCTGACTTACGCGCAGATTGACGCCATCCTCGAACTGCAACTGCACAGGCTCACGCAGCTCTCCATCGACGAAATTCTCAAGGAATTGAAGTCTATCCGCGAGTTGATTACCGAACTTCGGGAAATCCTGGCGAGCGACAAGAAACTGAAGTCGGTGATCGTCGCCGAACTGAAGGAAGTGCACAAGGCGTACGGCGATGACCGGCGCACGCAAATCGTGGACAAAGTGGACGAGATCAAGCTCGAAGACCTGATCGCGGACACGGAGATGCTGATTACGGTGAGCCACGCGGGCTACATCAAGCGCACTTCGGTCGACGTCTACAGGCACCAGTCGCGCGGCGGCAAGGGGCGCATCGGCGCGAAAACGAAGGAAGAAGACTTTGTCGAGCACCTGTTCATCGCCTCGGCGCACAGCTACATTTTGCTCTTTACGTCGAAGGGCCGTGTCTACTGGCTGAAAGTGTATGAACTGCCCGAAGCCGCCGCAGCCACGCGAGGCAAAGCGATTTCCAGCCTGGTGAAATTCCAGGAAGACGAAAAGCTGACCGCGCTCGTTGCAGCGCGCAATCTTGAAGATGAGACCAAGTTTGTCTTCATGGCTACAAAGAGCGGCACGGTAAAGAAATCCGCGCTGACGGAATTCTCGAATCCGCGCTCGACGGGCATCATCGCCATTACGCTCGACGGCAAAGACGAATTGATCGGCGCAAAACTGACCGACGGCAAGCAGATGATTTTCCTCGCGAGCCACGAGGGCCAGGCGATTCTCTTCCGCGAAACGGAAGTGCGGCCAATGGGCCGCGCCGCCGGCGGCGTGAACGGCATGGACCTCGACAAAGAGGATTACGTCGTCAGCATGGACGCGGTGCAGCCGGACTTCGAGATCATTGCCAAGGAACACAAACAGACCACGCAAAATCTAGAGGAGCTCGAAAACGAACACATCAAGGATTCGCTCGCTTCGTTGATGCTGACCGTAGCGGAAAAGGGTTACGGAAAGCGCACGCCGCTGGCGGAGTACCGCATCACGTCGCGCGGCGGCAAGGGCGTGGTCAACATGAAGACAACTGACCGTAATGGGTCGGTCGTTGCGACGCTGCAAGTCACTGAAGATTCCGACGTCATGATCATCACCCATAACGGAAAAGTGATTCGCGTGCACGCGAACGAGATTCGCGAGGCGGGCCGCTCGACGCAAGGCGTGCGCCTGCTGCGGCTCGACGAGGATGATTCCGTGGCGGCCGCCGCCGTCCTCCAGGAAGAAAGCGAAGAAGAAAAGAAGTAATCACCCTTGTAGAGGCACGATATATCCGTGCCCTTCTGTATCTTTTGCTGATGCTGAGAATGATAGGATTCCTTCCCTAATGAGAATCGCACAAAGAGTTGTCGCAGCGCTGCTGCTGTGCGTCGCTTTGGTCGCCCTGATTTCGGCAGGAAGCAGCGGAGCAGCCGCCGCTGAGAAACACTATCTCGTGTACGTGGGCACATACACGACGAAGACGGCGAGCAAAGGCATTTATGCGTTTCATTACGATGCGAGCACCGGAAAACTGTCGCCGATTGGTGTCGCCGCGGACACGGCCGACCCTTCCTGGGTCGCGATTCATCCCAATGGGAAGTATCTTTACGCCGCGAATGAGGCGGGCAAGAAGAGCATGGTCAGCGCGTTCGCCATTGACGCACAAAGCGCCAAACTGACGCTGCTGAATCAATTGCCCGCGCTAGGGGAAGATCCCTGCTACCTCTCTTTTGACCGCACAGGCAAATACCTTTTTGCAGCGAACTACACAAGCGGCAACATCACTGTGTTTGCGATTTTACCCGACGGAAAGCTAGCCGAACATGCCGAAAAACTCTACCACGGCACCTTAGCTTACGCTGGGAGGCTCGGGCCGAACATACAACGTCAAGAGGCACCACACGCTCACTGGATTCAGCCCTCGGCGGACAATGGCTTTGTTTATGTCGCTGATCTCGGGCTCGACAGCATTTTGATCTACCGCTTCAACCTCGCTGCTGCGAACTACGGAAGGCCTATCTTGGGTTGGGTCGGGATCGAGAACAAGGGGTTCGACCGAGCAGCGATGCTAGACCCGGGGACCGGGCCTCGCCATGCCGCGTTTTCTAGTGACGAGAAATTCATGTACGTCGTGGGTGAGTTGAACTCAACGGTGACTGCATTTGCCAAGAATTCAAGCGAGAGCTTCCAGTCGATTCAAAATGTTCCAATGCTTCCAGCCGGATTCTCTGGGCGCAACGACGCGGCGGAACTTGCGATTCATCCGAATGGCAAATTCCTGTATGCCTCGAACCGTGGCCATGACAGCATCGCCGAATTCCACATCGACCCGGCGAGCGGTAAGCTCACGGCTGCTGGAGACTTCTCCGTCTTAGGCAAAGAGCCGCGCCACTTTGCCATCGATCCTTCCGGCAACTTTCTGCTAGCAGAGAATCAACTCTCCGACAAAATCGTAACTTTTCGCATCGACCAGAAAACCGGAGCGTTGACACCCACCGGCGATTCCGTGGAAGTACCTTCTCCTGTTTGTCTCGTGTTTTTGCCTGTCGAATAAGCTCCCGCGCACCGCGAATTGCGTTAAAATCCAGCGGCTTTCTTTCGAGGACACCTATGACTTCTTTGAAGCAAATGATTGCCGCATTTTCTTTCCTGCTGCTCGCTAGCTCGCCCGCCTGGGCTGATGGCGAAACGGCTCCGGCGCGCGATCCCAAGCAGCCCGTGGACGCGGCCTACACGGAGAAGATTCACAAATACACGACGCAGCCGTATTTCACTTCGCCGCTGGTGGACTATCTCCCGGCTTCGAAGACCGTGCCGACCCCGGAAGCTGTGCTCGGCGACGTCTCTGGCGCGCCGGGAATCCTTCCGTACGCGGAAGACGTGTACAAGTACATGCGGCTGCTCGAAAAGGCCAGTCCGCGCGTGAAAGTTTTCTCCATCGGAACGACAGAAGAAGGCCGCGAGATGATCGCGGTGGCGGTTTCTTCGGAAGAGAATCTGAAAAATCTCGACGCGAATCGCGCGCGCCTGGCCAAGCTGGCCGATCCGCGCACCATTAAGCTGGACGATGCGGAAGCCGACAAACTCGTCGCGCAAGCCGTGCCCATCTATTACATCACCGGCACGATTCACTCGCCCGAAACCGGCGCGCCGACGGCGCTGATGGAGCTCGCCTACCGGCTGGCCGTGGACGAAAGCCCGTACATCAAGGATATTCGCGACGGCACCATCACGCTCATCACGCCGGTCGTCGAAGTCGACGGGCGCGACCGCATGGTCGATCTCTACAAATGGCACTTGGCGCACCCGAAAGAGTTTTACCCGTGGCTCGCGTATTGGGGTAAATACGTCGCGCACGACAACAACCGCGATGCCATGGGCGTCACGCTGAAGCTCAGCGAAAACGTGCTGAACACCTACGTCGGCTGGAAAGCGCAAGTGATGCACGATTTGCACGAGTCCGTGCCGTATTTGTACGACAACACGATCGGCGACGGGCCGTACAACGCGTGGATCGATCCGATTTTGGCCGACGAGTGGCAAATCATCGGATGGAACAACGTTTCCGCGATGACGAAGTTCGGGATGCCCGGCGTATTCGCGCACGGCGATTTCGACACGTGGTCGCCCGGCTATCTGATGTTCATGGCCGCGATGCACAATGGCATCAGCCGGCTTTACGAAACGTTTGGCAACGGCGGCGCGGACACCGAAGAGCGCACGCTGCAGCCGGATGAATACGCTCGCACCTGGTACCGGCAAAATCCGCCGCTGCCCAAAGTGATGTGGTCGCAACGCGACAACAACAATTACGAAGAAACCGGGCTGCTCACTTCGCTGCACTTCTTCAATGAAAACAAGCGAACGTTCTTGAAAAATTTTTATCTGAAGGCGAAGCGTTCCACGACGAAGCCAATCGCGGAAGGGCCTGCCGCGTACGTTTTCCCGGCGGATGATGTGCGTCCGGAATTGCAAGCGGAGCTTTTGCAGGTCTTGCAAAAGCAGGCCGTGGAAATTTCGCGTGCCAAAGCCGCTTTCACTGTCGCGCTGCCGGTAAAAAAGACCAAGGAAGCTGGCAGGGGGAAAGAGAAAAAAGAAAAAGCGACTGAGAAAGAAGCAAAGGCGGAAAAAGCCGAGCCGACGACGCGCGATTTTCCCGCGGGCAGCTACATCGTGCGCATGGATCAGCCGTATTCACGTATTGCCGACGCGCTGCTCGACCGTCAGTATTGGAGCCCAGACGATCCGCAGAAAACTCCGTACGACGATACCGGCTGGACGTTCGGGGAACTCTTCAACGTGCAAGTCGTGCGCGTGACCGACACAAAAGTTCTCGATGTGCCAGCGGAACTCGTCAAGGAAGTGCACGCGCCGGGTGGGGTGAAGGGCGAAGGATCCGTCTTTGCCATCAACAACAGCGCGGAGCCGGCACTCGCGACTCTGCGTTACAAATTGCGCGATGCCGCAATCGATGCAGCCGAAGAGCCATTTGAGAGCGCAGGGAAGAAATTCAACCGCGGCTCCTTCTTGATTCGGAACGTCAGCGGCGGCGACCTTGACCGCGCGGCCTCAGAAGTTGGTCTCCAAGTCACCGCGCTTTCCGCAGCGCCAAGCGTAAAGACGCATCCCGTGCGAGCTGCGCGCGTCGCGTTTGTGCACACCTGGCTGAGCACGCAAACCGAGGGCTGGTGGCGGCTGGCGCTCGACAAGATGAATATTCCGTACGACTACATGAGCACGCAGGCTGTTGCGAAAATTCCTGATCTCAACGCGAAATACGACGTTATTTTATTTCCACCCGTTGGCTACAACGTCGGCGTAGGCGCAGTCGTCAATGGAATCCCCACGGCTTGGGGAAATCCACTCCCATGGAAAAATACCCCGGAAACGCCAAACCTCGTGGGCAAGAACGATTCCACCGATGACTTACGTCCCGGACTCGGCTGGGACGGCGTGGCGCGCTTGCAAGATTTTGTGCAGAAGGGCGGCGTTTTGCTGACCGCAACCGACACTTCCTCGTTTGCGCTCTCCATCAGTCTCGCGGAGGGCATCACTTCCCACTATTCCGACAAGATGAAGATAGTCGGCTCGGTCGTGGGAACGCGGATCGTGGATGACGCCAGCCCCATCGCGTACGGCTACGATGAAAAGGGCGCGGCGTATTGCGACAACGGGCCGATTTTTTCGCTCAGCAGCATTGCCGGACAGCGCGGCCGGCGCCGCCTCGGCCCGGATATGCGCGCGCGCCCGACAGGCCGCGGCTCATCTGATGATCCGGACTTTACGGTGGGCCGCGTGGGCGCGGAGGCGCCCGAAGAGCCGAAGTCGGAAATCTGGGAAGCACCGCCGGTAACCGACGAGCAGAAAAGAAACGGCTTTCGCGTGATTCCTCCCGTGAACCGCCCGCGGGTGATTTTCCGGTATGCCGACGGCAAGGATCTGCTCATTTCCGGGTTGGTCGAAGGCGGCGACGAGATTGCCCAGCATCCCGCAGTAGTGGACGCGCCAGCGGGCAAGGGCCACGTAGTGTTGTTTTCGATCAATCCGGTCTATCGCGGCGAAACCCGCGGGACCTACGCGATGGTCCTGAACACCATCCTGAACTTCGACAGCCTCAACGCTGGGCGCAAGGACAAGGAAGCTGGCTCGGAGAAGGCCAAAGAGGCCGACAAGTAACCGCAAACGCTTTCCACAGGCTGGCCTTGCGCCTCAGCGGATTTGCGTTACAATCCCGGCCACGATGGCCAAGCGAAAAAAGAAGAAAACGGCCAGAAGACCAAGCAGGTCTAGAAGCGCCGGCGGCAAGAAGCTGAGCGGAAAGCTCCCGAAAGATGCGGTCACACTAATTGTGATTCTGCGCGCCCGGGAAGGGCAGGAGACGCTGCTGGAAGCTGAGTTGCGCGCGCTGGTCGGCCCCTCGCGGAAGGAAGAAGGTTGCCTGACCTTCGATCTGCAACGCTCCGTGGACTCGCCAGGAGCATTTCTGCTGCACGAAGTCTGGGCCAGCCGCGAAGCCCACACCGAACATAGCCACACTCCCCATTTTCTCCGTTGGAACGCGCGCAAAGACGCGCTTATCGCCTCGCGCGACGGCACCTTCTGGAAGCACATCGCCTGAGCTGCGATACCTTCGTAACTCTAGCTCTCGGGTGGGGCGAGGTAATAGCCGGGGCGGGCGCGGACCTTGAGGCTTTTCGCATCGTTGCGAATCACGGAAACTTTGATTTCGTGGTAGCCGGAAGCGCTGGCGTCGCCAGGCGTGTAGCTGAGGCTGTATTGCGAGTGCAGTTCGCCGCCGATTTCGTCGATAGCTTTTTCGATGGAGCGGTCTTTGAAGGTGGATAAATGCGTGCCGCCCGTAGCCGCCGCCGCGACTTCCAGCGCATTGGCTTTCACCTGATCGTGAATATGTTGCACGGCCCAAACGGCCGCGGCCATGATGTCGATATTGCCGCGAACGTTTTCTTCGGTCGTGGGCGTATCCGGAACGCCAGGAGGACCGGGAACTGCCCCAACCGGAAAGTTCGGCCGCTTCGGCGGCTTGGGCTTCTGCTGCAACTCGGAGCGCGTCGTAGAGAGGCCCACACTGTAAATGGTGACGTTGGCTATCTGCGCCTGCCGCAGAACTTCGCCCAACTTCTTCGTGCTGCCGTCGTCGGCACCCTCGGAGAGAATCATCAGCACGCGGCGGCGTCCTGGTTTTTCCGCCGTTGCTTCCGGACGCGCGGAGAGCATTTCCACACCTACGGACATCGCATCGTAAAGCTTTAAGCCAGAAGTTCCCAGTTGCAAATTCGTGATGGTGTTTTCGATCAAGTCGGTGCTGCTGGTGAAATCCTGCAGTTTGTCCACGGAATCATTGACGCCCACGACCGCGGCTTCTCCACCTGGCCCCATCACTGTTTGCGTGAAAAGAATGCCGGTTTTGCGCATCTCGGGAGAGAGCGGCTCGATGCGCGAGCTTGTCTCGACCAGAATGACCAGCGAAATGGGATCGCCGCCCAGATCGAAGTGAGAAATCTTCTGTTTGACGCCGTTGTCCGTAACCTGGAAATTTTCCTGCTGGAGATCGAGAACCATGTTGTCGCCAGCGTCGCGCACCGTCACCGGCGTATTCACCAACGCCACCTGGACTTTGATGGCGTTTTTGGGCGCCTGCTGCACTTCGACACCGGGCCTTGGCGGAAGGGGCCCCGTCGGCGCTTGCGCAAAAGAAGAAGTGCCGGCCAGAAACAGCACGGGAATAAATAGCGAGGTGATTCTCAAGAGTCGTCTCATGCGCACCATGTTTGCGAGAGCTGCATTAAGTTCTTCAATCGTTGTCGCCACCCACGACACAGCAGTGTACTCAATTCGACGCAAGTTGAGCAGAAGACGTTGCCGAAGACCCTGTGGATTCCTACAATCAAAGTTCATCTCTCTTGGAGACGAAACCCATGCCCGACGGCAAACGATTGAAGCCGCAGCACGCACCGAAGCCACCACACGAGGACCAGCGGTTCCTGAATAGCACTCCGGCGCGGCCCATCCGCATTCTCGGCGAATACTTTCATCCGTTGGTCGAACTGAAGAAGGAAGGCATCGGCGACACCATCGTGATGTTCGGCTCCGCAAGGATTGAATCGCACGAAACGACGCAGGCACGGTACACGCGACTGAAGGGGCAGAAAACCGGGAAAATGTCCGCAGAGAAACTGGCGAAGCATCGCGCCGATCTGCGCAGCGCGAAGAACGCGCTGGAGATGTCCCGCTATTACGAAGAAGCGCGCCAGCTCTCGCACAAATTGACGACCTGGTCTCTGACGCTTGGGCCAAGGCCGCGACGATTTGTGATCTGTTCGGGCGGCGGACCGGGAATCATGGAAGCGGCGAATCGCGGTGCGTACGAAGCGGGCGGGAAATCCGTGGGCCTTTCCATCGAGCTGCCGCACGAGCAATTTGCCAATCCCTACATCAGCCCGGAGCTGAGTTTCAATTTCAAATACTTTTTCATGCGCAAATTGTGGTTCGCGCAGATCGCCAAGGCGCTGATTGTATTTCCCGGCGGCTTCGGGACAATGGATGAACTCTGGGAGATGATGACGCTTTTGCAGACCGGCAAGTTGGCCAAGCACAACCTCATCCTGATTTACGGGCGCAAATACTGGGATGAAGTGCTGAACTGGAAGGCCATGGTGCGCTGGGGCACTATCAACGACGAAGAGTACAAAATGCTCCAGTTCGCGGACACGGTGGACGATGCGTTCGACCGCGTGCGCGCCGGTCTTGAAAAATATCACATGAACGTTGATCCGTTCCTGCAAGCGTACTAAGCCGCGGCCCCTAGTAGTCCAGCCGCGCCAACCACAACCTCAAGAAAGCAAAAGGCGGAGCGACTGAAAACGACGCTCCGCCTTTTTTTGCCCTGCGTGTAGTGCTCAGTTCGTGCTAACCAAATGCTGTTCCGAGAAGACGGCTTCAAAGCGCCGCGTTTCGTCCTGATCGTGAAGCATGACAATAGGAACGACGCGCAGCCAGTGTTTGCAAGCATGGCACTGGGTCATTTCGCCTTGCAAATCCTGCAAGAAGCCATCCGTGAAGTGATACAAAGCGCGCTCGCGCCGGGCATTCTTCTCGTCCCGCGTCCCGCAATGCGGACAGACAAACTCGATTTTGTCCTGCTGCGGATCGCGGTCCAAAGCAGCCCAGCCGGTGCGGCGCACGCCTACCGTTTCCAAATTGCGCCGGTCCATGACAGCTGCCCTCCTGGGATCCACGTCCCCGAACAATAAGATGCGTTCTGTGGCCAAGGGGGTACGGTTTTCTGTAACTATCTGATGCAAAAGCACTTATCGCCTGGTACCTCTCCGGCAGGTGGCCACAAGGTGACTTTCCACCCAACTCGCCCTGGCGGTCAAGGGAACTTGTCACATCGGCCGGTGTCCAAAGCACCGAGGACGCGCGCACCCTCACATCCCTGCGAGCGCGGCGCTGGTCTCCTGGAGAACTAGAGCAACCCCAGGAGGCTGGCGTCGCAAATTCTCTGGAAGACCGTCCTGTATATGGAGGTGTGTGATGCCGTCCGAGCCCCGAAAATCTTCCGAGGAAATTCACGAAACAACTCTCGGGTCGCTGAAAAGCTGCTTGGTCGAAGGCGACCCCGAGCAGCAAACTCGCGAACGCAAGGTGCGCCGCCGCGCGCTGGTGATTTCGATTCTGACGCAATGCACATTTCTCGCGGCGTTAATCCTTGTGCCGCTGCTAGGAAAGACCGAACGCATCGCATTAGCTAGAGAGTACGTTCCCATTCCGCCGTACGGCCATCCTCATGCGCGTTCGAGAACAACCACTGAAAACCACGGTGGTCGCGCGATAACCTCTGAGAATCTCTACGTGTTCTCCAGACCCAATGCGAAACCGGTTTCGCCAACGACTGGCGATGACGGTGCTGTCGGCCCCCCCGATTTCAATCCAAGCGGCGGCGGTGAAGAGACCGGCCCGGCGTGTAGTTGGTGTGTCGACATAGGCGAGAAAAACAGTGGACCGCGGCCTCCTCAGCCTGTCAGCAAAACCCCTGAGAAGCCGAGGATTGTTCACATGACACAACTCGATCCAGCGCGTCTGATCCGGCGTGTTGAGCCTGTCTATCCGACGCTTGCAATACAGACTCACAGGGAAGGCCGCGTGGAACTGCGCGCGATCATTGCAACCGACGGCACCATTCAGTCTCTTCAAATTGTCGGCGGCGACCCCATCTTTTACTTGTCGGCGAGGGAAGCAGTGAGCCAGTGGCGGTACCAGCCAACGATTCTCAACGGACAGACCGTCGAGATCGATACGTACATTACGGTCATCTACACGATGCAGCACTAATAGGCTGTAGTGGAGGCGCGCTTTAGCGCGTCTTTGAGTTTGTCGTCAAAAAGAAAAGGTGCAAGGGGCCGCTCTCCTACTCTTGGCGGCCCCTCTGCCTGCACCCGGCAACCGATTCTTTCTTTGCGTGCTAGAAGCGGATGACGAATCCGGTCGAGAGGCGCACGTTGTTTTGCGTCTGCGTGCCCGTCGTACCGACACCGAAGCGCGTCAGGAAGTAATCCGCTTGCACGGGGCGAAGCGCGAGGTGACTAAACAGCTTGTAGTCCACGCCTCCGCCCACGGCCATGCCAAATGCATTTTGCGAGGCGCTCGTATTGAAGACATGCGTGTTCGCATGAGCGTCCCCGAAAAGCACCTGCCCAAACGGAGTGATCTTCCGAAAATGCCGGAAGGAATAGCGCGGCCCGAATAAGTATGAGGAAACCGTGCCGCTGGCGTGACCGCCGAGGATGTTTCCGTTATTGTACCCGCCGAAATCGGCAACGCCGCTCCATGAAGTCGTGAAGTTGTACGCAAACGAAGCGCTTCCGCCATGCAGGTGGAAAGCGTCGACTCCGGTCACGCCCGGGTTGGCCTGCAGGTAAGAATAGCCCGCAAAAATATCAATTTTCGGGGCACTCTCCTGCGCCGAAGCAGAAAGCGCAGCAAACGTAAGAACAGCGAGTAAGGACACCAGTAGCTTCAACTTCATAAGCCCTCCAAGTGAGTTTAGTTTTTTGCGCTGGCACGCGGGATCCAAGCGCGGCCACGCGTTTCGCGGTGTGCCTCAGGCAGGGAGGCAGCACATCGCATCTCGATTTTTGTCTTGCTATACAGATGCATCGACCAGGCGCGTAGTTGTAAGCAGGTAGAAATAGTTGCGGGTCGTTTCGTTACACGCAGAAGTTTGTGGCGAAACCATGGCCAGGCGGTGCTGCCCCTCAAAGAACTCTTATCCTGGTCAGTCAGCGAAACCAGAAGGCCGGGAGTTCCGGGACCAAGCACTAACCCGCTTGCCGAGTCTCGATTTTCGAATCCCCAATGTATCCGGCTCAGAGCAGCGATTCGCCGGAATCGCGCAGGATGGCTTCGCGAGTGGCGTCCCGCAGACGAATCAGTTCATGCCACTGCGAAGAGTCGGCGCCATCGACGGAAGTGGCGGACGATCTTGGATAAATAGGCGGATGAAGCGTGATGGTCACGTTGCTATGACGCGGCAAGATGGTGCCATCGCGAAGAACTTTGCGCGTGCCCGCGAGCGAGACGGGAATTACCGGCGCGCCAGTAGACACCGCAGCTTTGAAAGCTCCTAGCTGAAAGGGCCGCAAGCCATCCTCCGCAGTGAAAGTGCCTTCGGGGAAAACGAAGACCGATTCGCCCTGGCGGAGAAATTCCTCCATCTCCTGCGCCTGCTGCAAGCGAGACTCCGCATCGGTGCGGTCAAACTTTAGGTGGCCCATGCGGTCCAGAAAAGTTCCGATGAAAGGCATGTGGCCGACTTCCAATTTCGCGACGAAGCGGTAGGGCACGCCAAGGCCCAGCATCAACGGCAGAACGTCAAAATAGCTGGCGTGGTTGGAGGCATAAATCTTCGCCCCTGGCGTGTCCATGAATTCCTTGCCGACGACGCGGACTTTGCATCCGATGAGCGCAAACAGGATCTTGAGCGCGGAAGAAGTGAAGCGGCCGGCGGCGCGATGATCTTTGAAGAACCATACAATCGAGCAACTCGGCACAATCCAGAGGAAGAAAACGATATAAAAATAGATGCCGTATAGTTTTTCCAGCACGCTTTTCGCCGCTGCCAACAGTTCCTGGCCGAAATGGGCGACGGTGCTTTTCGTGCCCAAGCGGGCGATCTGAACCCATCCTGGCGGGCGAGGCGAAGAGAGCGTCCCCGCGAGATACATTTGTTTTGTTTCCTCGCGGCGGAGTTTTCCGCTCGAAGTTTTCGGGATGTTTCCCAGCGGAATTAACTCGACGCGATCCGGCGGCATTCCCAAACCCTGTGTTACAAGGTCGGTGATTTTGACGGAGATGGCCGCGCGGCGTTCGGAATCGCGCTCTCGAGTTTCCGCCACCACCACCAATTTTTCCGTGCCGCTGGCTTCATCCGTCAAGCCAAACGCCACGATGCACCCTTTGCGAATTCCTTCGGCGCGCGCAGCCAGCTCTTCGGCTTCGTGCGGATACAAATTTCTGCCGCCCTTAATGATGATGTCCTTGACGCGCCCGGTAACGAAGATTTCTCTCTCGGCGCGATAGGCGCGGTCGCCGGAATTCACCCAGCGATACTCTCCATCACTGGAATTCGCCCCGCGCTCGAAAAGTGTTTCCGTGGCTCGCGGATTGCGGTAATAGCCGCTGGTTGCAGAAGGCCCGCGAAACCACAGAAATCCTTCCGTGCGGTCGGGGGATTCGTTGCCGTTTTCATCGATGATGCGCACTTCGTGGCCAGGAATCGGCATTCCTGAGGAGACAAAGGAAATCGCGGTGTCGTCGTCCGAGGCGGCAGGCACTGCGCGCCCTTGAGAGGTGAACGTTGTGCGCTCGACCCGATCCACCAGAGGGCCACGATTCAACGGTGGCACCGTAACCGCCAGCGAAGCTTCGGCCAAGCCGTAAACGGGAAGTTGCGCGGTTCTTCGGAAGCCATATTTTTCAAACCGCTCAGCAAAGCGCTCCAGCGTTTCCGGATTCACAGGCTCGGCGCCGTTCAAAGCAGCGCGCCACGAGCTGAGGTCGATGCCTTGAATGTCTTTGTCGGCGACCTTGCGCACGCAGAGTTCGTAAGCAAAGTTGGGCGCAGCCGCAACAGTCCCTCGATGTTTGTGAAAAGCATGCAGCCAGCGCTCAGGCCGCGTCAGGAAGGCCAGAGGCGACATCACGATGACGTGGATTCCGTAATAGAGGATGGTGAGCCAAGCGCCAATCAAACCCATGTCGTGATAGAGCGGGAGCCAGGTGACGACGACGTCAGAAGGAGTGAGCTGCACCGCTTCGCCGACGGCCCGCATGTTCGCCAGCAGGTTCGCGTGCGTCAGCATCACGCCCTTGGGATCACCGGTGGAACCGGACGTGTATTGCAGCAGCGCGAGGTCGCTGCCTTTTCGAATGCGGCCGCCGGTGACATGGGGGGAACTTGCGCCAGGGGCGGGAGGTCGAGCGTTGTCGGCCGCGGCAATGAGTTTCTCCGCATCCACCACGCTTTCGAGCGAGCGCACGCGCGGCCGCAGCAATTTTGCAATCGCTTCCGCGCGCCGGAACGTCAGCAAAAGGCAGGCTTCCGCATTGTTGAGAATCGCGGATTGCCGCGCGGCGTATTCCTCGAGGCGGTCGGCGCGAAACGGAGGATAAATGGGCACAGGGACGGCCCCGGCAAGCAGAATTCCCGCGTAAGAAATGAAAAATGCGCGCGAAGTCGGGAGCATGAGCGCGACACGGCCACCGGGAGGCACGCCACGGCGCGCCAACTCGGCGGCGCAACGCTGGGCCGCCGCATGAAGTTCTGCAAACGTCAGCGTGGAAGTGCGGTCGCCGGAATCTCCGTCTTCGGTGATAGTGAGATGGGTTTTCTCCGCGTTATGAGCCGCGCGATAGCGCAGAACGTCGATCAGCGTCTCGGCGGAGAACACGCCCGCGTCATCGGCCTCATAATGCAGTTTATGTACAGTGACCGAAGCCCGCGCCGCGGGTTCCGGTTCCAGCTCTTCCGCTTGGCTTCCGGGAGCCTCGAGGATCGCGCGAGATAGATCCTCCGGCGTGTTTGCTTCAGAGGCAATGCGATCCGGCAGCCGGACGCCAAAGCCGTTTTCCAACCGAGCGAGCAATTCCACGCGTTCGAGGCTGCCCAGACCAAGGTCGCGATCGAGTTGCGAGGAAAGCGATAGTATCGGGAGCGCGCCCTGGCTCCCTAATTCTTTGAGCAGGCCTCGGATGACTTCCAGCACGCGGTCGCGCACGGTCGTGCGATCGAGTTGGGTAACGGGAGTCGCCACAGGTCTCACGAAAGCCTACGCGTTCAACGGCGAGGCTAACACGCCGTGCGACGGATTGCCATCTCCGAAGCGCACCTAGGCGCTTTTCTTGGCAACTAACTCAACCGCTTTGCGCAGCAAGGCTCATGCGCTTTTCTTCGCAGCCAACGGCGGCGAATAGCCCTTTGGTAGTAGCGCGGTCGAAAGGTCCACGCCCGAAAGGTCGGCGCCGGTCAAATCGGTTTCGCGAAGAATCGCAACACCCATGTCCGCTCCGGAGAATCTCGCGCCGCGGACGTTGGCCAAGCGCAAATTCACGTTTCGCAAGCGGGCGCGCTGGAAATTTGCGTTCGAAAGGTCGCAGCGAAAAAACTCAACTCCGCTGGCCTCCGCTCCCGACAAGTCCGCTCCAGGCAGCGCCGCCTCGGTCATGTCCGTGTTCCTCAAATCGGCGCTCCTCAAAACGGCTCCGGAAAGGTCAGCCCCGGGAAGTCTTGCGGTACGGAGGTCGGAGCACTCGAAATTGGCATTGCGCAAAATCGCGCCACTCAAATTGACGCCTTGCAGGTCGGCGTGAGAAAGATCGGCGCCAGTTAAGTCGGCGCGCGCACCACCTTCTTTTCCGCGAAAGAAGAGTTCGTGTGCTTCCAGAATTTCTGTGAGTTTCTTGCCTTGGTGCTTGATGCTTTTTGGCTTTCGAAATCCCATAGCGTTGCCACCGTCGATAGCTTTGTCGAGGAGATTTTACCGGAACCGGCGAGCGAGCGGAACTCCAAGCAGGGGCCAGTTTGAATTTTGTCTCCCAGCATCGCGATTCGAAAGATTCAGACTGGTCGGCCGCGGGCTGTTTCGAACCAAACCGGCTGAAATAGCAAAAGCACGGCGGCTTTCGTCAAAGAGTGTATTTCCCGTGAAATTCGGGGAGAAGGCTCGTAAGATTCTAGGAGAGATGTTCCGGTTTGAGCCAACGCGGGCAAAACTGCGAAGCATTCTGTTCGTAACAGTCACTTTGGAGCTGATCGTGCTTCTTGCTGCTGTTCTGGCAGCCATTCCAGTTTGCGGCCAAGGGCGGGAAGACGAGATCGTGGCGAATCTGGCTGGCGGACGGGTGATCGTCCATGTGGCTCGCGATGCGATTATTTTTGCGGCGATTGATCAGCCGGTGGAGCAGAATTCCATTCCGCCGCGCGTTGTAGATTTGGACTCGACGCATATTGGTGTGTTGCTGGGCGCTTCGGAGTGGCGCAGCCCCGCCGACCCCAAGGCGATTCGGTTGGACCGCAGCTTTCAGAGGGTCGCCGCGAAGGATTCCCGCTATGAAAACGCCCCGGGAGAAGGGGAAGCGGACCTGGAAGCCATCGGCATTTCCTTTCTCGAAAAGCTGCGGCCATTGGTTGGCCAGCTTCATCACAAGATCGATTTCTCCTCCGACGATGTTCTCTTTGAGGTGGTGATTATCGGTTACGCCCCGAACGATTATGGTCCGGAAGTTTGGGAAGTGGAGTACCGCGTTGAGCAAGAGGAAATTGCGGCGCGCGGTCAGGAGTATTGGCAAACCAAAGTGCTGCGGCCACGTTTTACGCAACTCTACCCCCCGGAGAAACATGCCCCGAAGACGCTGGTCGAGAGCCGTTACCCAGCGAATGTGAAAGGGCCGACGCTGTTGGAGTTGATCAAAGGGAATGACCCCCGCATCACGCCGCTCGGCGAGCATGAGCCTCGTTTTGAAAAGGTGCTGGAGAATGTGCGAGCCGGACAGGCACAGAAGGCAGTTCCTGCGGATTCGGTGGATTTCCTGCGCGCGGTTTTGCCGCTGATTGCGGAGAAGCAGCGATTCATTCTGGGCACCATGGATGAACGCGGGTTTAACTGGGTTGTGCCGCCGGATGAGCCCGTGGAAAAAGCGGAAGAAGACAAGAACCGACCTCCCGAAGCTCCCACGCTGCGCAAAAAGATCAAGCCTTGAGATCCTTCGACTCGCTGCGCTCACTTAGGATGACTATCCTGACCGGATAGTCAGTTTTTCGATGGGGTCGCCGGGGCGGATGAGGCCTCCGACAAGCACGCGGGCGAGCATGCCGCGGCGGCCCCACAGTTCCTTGCGCAGGCCTGGGCGGATTTTCTCCATCTGATCGCAGGGAGTGCACACGGAAGTGATTTCGATTTGGGCGTCGCCAATGCGAAGTTGCTGACCGATTTTCAAGCCGTTTACGTTGAGGCCATCCGTGGTGATGTTTTCACGCAGAATACCCGGGCGAAGGTTCATCGCTTCGAGGGTCTCGCGATCGACGAGCAAAACCTGGCGGTTTCCGGGCCGCGCATGCGCACAGCCCTCCAAGCCAAAGTCGGCCAAGGCATGAACTTCTTGAAGCTCTTCCATGGGCAAGCGCTTCTTGGGTGCCCGAAATAAGTTTTGTACTTTCGCCACAGCGCTTAGTCTCCGGTCGCACTAAGATGATTGGAATGAGCTCCAATGTCTCGGCGATAGTGCATGCCGTCGAAGTGGATCCGGGAGATCGCGGAGTAAACCGACTCCAGAGCCGCCTTCAAAGTGGGGCCAGAAGCGGTCACTCCCAGAACCCTGCCGCCGTTGGTGACGGCTGACTCACCGAGTTGTTTCGTTCCTGCGTGCAGTACTTTCACACCGGTAATCTGCTCCACAGCGGTTAGGCCTTCGATGCGCTTTCCCGTTTCGAACTTTCCGGGGTAGCCACCAGACGCCAAGACGACGCAAGCGCTTGCCCCCGCTTTCCACTTCAACTTGAAGGGGTCCAGACGGGCGGCGGTTACATCGGAGAGGACGTCGGCGAGGTCGAAATCGATTCGCGCCACGATCGCTTGTGTTTCAGGATCGCCGAGGCGGCAATTGAACTCGAGGACTCTGGGCCCGGAGGCCGTAAGCATCAAACCAACGTACAAGAATCCCTGGTACGGGATTTGGTCCGCAGCGAGCCCCTGCAAAGTAGGAGCGACGATGCCGGAGATGATTGTCTGCCGGAGTTGCTCCGGCAACAGGTCATCTGTCGAATAGGCACCCATGCCGCCCGTATTGGGTCCGCGATTTCCGTCAAATACGCGCTTGTGGTCGCGGGTGGGCAGGAGCGGCGCATATTCCTTGCCATCCGTGAGAACGATGAAGGAGAGCTCGTCGCCTTCGAGAGTTTCTTCGAGCAGGATGCGCTTGCCGCCGGCGCCGAGTTCGTTTTTCTCCATTACTCGCTCGATGAAATCGTGCGCTGAAGCAAAATCAGGAGAAAGAAAAACGCCCTTGCCGGCGCAAAGTCCATCGGCTTTAATCACGACGGGCCAGCTGACGGTGCGAAGGGCGGCGTACGCATCTTTCGCTGAATCGTATGTGCCATACATTTTCGCGGTGGGAATGCCGTGGCGGAGCAGAAATTGTTTTGAGAAGATTTTGCTGCCTTCGAGCTGCGCGGCCAGTTGTGATGGCCCCACAATCGGCCAACTTCTTTGGCGAAAGGCATCGGCCAGGCCGTTCACAAGGGGAAGCTCGGGGCCCACGACGGTCAAGTCCGGCTGAATTTTTTCGGCGAGCGCAACGATCGCGGCGACGTCACCTGCTTCAACGTTGACGCATTCCGCCTCCGCGGCGATGCCGGCGTTGCCGGGAGCGCACCAAATTTTTTCGACGCGCGGGCTCTGTTTGAGCCTCCAGACCAGGGCGTGTTCGCGCCCGCCGCCACCAATTACCAGGACTTTCATGGAGAATTCCTCGCGAACGACCCTCCGAACGATAGACGCCGCGTTTCGACGTGTCAACCTGACCTGCGCAGCTCCGATGAGGAAATCGCGCCTTGAGCATCGTGGCAGTTGCACGCGAGCCCAGGTGCAGTTTGTGTTCCGGCGTCACTTACCAGTTGGCAATGCCTGTCCTTAGGGCCAGTTTTCGGAGTGGCAGGCGACGGCTACGCTGGAGGAAATCGGGAGAAGTCTGCCCGCGCGAGCAGAAACGGGGGGCCGCGATGCTGTTGATTCCTCTAAAACACGAAAACATGGAGGGCCGCCGCTGGCCCATTATCACGTTCGGGCTGATTGCTCTGAACATCGTCGTCTTTCTTGGCACGCATTGGACCATCGACAATCAGCAACCAGAAATCTTCGACGTGCGCGTGCACGTTTTGCTTCTGGCTGCTTCCCACCCCGAACTAAAAGTGCCCGATGATGTTCAGCAATTCGTGGAAGACTTTCAAAAATCCAACCCCGAGGCATGGAAAGAAGCCGGCTCACAATCCAGAAAGCCCTTTGATGCGGAAGAGTTGCGCGAGCGAAGGATGCAAGACCCGGAAGAACTGCAACCGGAGATGGATTCGCTGGCGCAGCGCTTCCATGATGTGCAGGAACATTCGATTCTGCAGAATTACGCGTTTATCCCGGCGCACAAGAAGCCGATCACTTACTTAACCTCTATTTTTCTTCATGCCGGTTGGCTCCATTTGATAGGCAATATGTGGTTCCTGTGGCTTTCTGGGTTCATCTTGGAAGACAACTGGGGGCGCGTCATCTACGTCGTGTTTTATTTCCTCGCGGGAATCGCTGCGACGCAATTTCATGCTTGGGCGTATCCGGACAGTATCGTGCCTTGTCTTGGGGCTTCGGGCGCCATTGCAGCGCTTATGGGAGCGTTCTTAGTCCGGTTTCCGAAACTGAAGATCGATATGTGGGGCACTCTTTTCTTCTACCGTTTCCGATTCAAGGCCGCGGCCTATTGGCTGCTTCCTTTGTGGCTGGCGTCAGAAATTTTTTATGGCGCGCTAGTTGGCAAGATTTCCGGCGTCGCGCATTGGGCCCACGTGGGCGGATTCGTATTTGGAGCAGTGGCCGCTCTCGTCATTCAGCGGACGGGACTGGAGCATAAAGCGAATGCTGCGATCGAAGAAAAAATCGGTTGGACTGCGGATCCCGCGATTGTCGAAGGCACGGAGCTGATGAACCAAGGCAAGATCGATGAAGCGATCTCGGTTCTGCAGAAACACGTTGCGGCAAAGCCGGATGCGGCTGATACTTATTACCTCCTGCAGCAGCTCTACTGGGGAAGAACGACCTACCGAAACACCACGAAGCCTCGATCAAGCTCTGCCAGTTGCACGTGAAAGCGCAGGATACGGAAGCCGCGTGGCAGGATTATGGGGAGTATCTGAACACGGGCGGAAATCGCATGCCGGCGGCGACGTGGCTCGAGCTCTGCCGCTCAGCGGAGGGCCAGCAGAATTTCGAACGCGCCGCAACCGAATACGCGCACCTTGCGGAAACTTGGCCCAACGAGCGCCAATCGATTCTGGCTCTTTTGTCTGCTGGGCGGCTGTGTTTGAAGAAGTTGAATCGGCCATCCGATGCATTGAAGTATTACAAGACGGCGGCGGCTTCTCCTGTGCCACACCTCGATTGGCAGTCGAACATTGAGGCAGGAATACGTGATTCTGAGAAGGCTCTTAGCAGGTCATTCGAGCCAACGGTCAAATCATAGCGAGAAGAGACTTTTTCCCATCAGACGCTAGTCGAAGAGCAAGTGCTTCTGCGTACAGTCGAAGCGCGTTAGCTGGCGCCGCCGGCGGCGCGAATGGGAATCGTTACTGTGGAAGCGGTGTCGGAGGATGCGAGCATGTGGCAGCGGCCATCGAAAATTCCGCCGGGATCGATGACCATGCAGGGAGAATGAACTTCACCAGTTACTACACCTTTTGCTTGAATCTCCACCCGGCCCTTCGCAAAGATCACTCCGTCGAAGCGGCCAGAAATCACTACGCGGTTGCCTTCGATTTGTCCTTCGACTTTGGCGGCATCACCGAGAACCACGGTTTGCTCCGAGATGATATTGCCCTTCACGTTTCCGTCGATGCGGAACGTTCCGGTAACTGTCAGCGTGCCTTCGAGCGTGACGCCCTGGTCGATGAATCCTGTCCACTCTTCGCTGGCGCCGTTCTTTGCCGATACCGGCCACTTCCATGCCATAGCTGTATTCCCCCAAACGTTCGACACTTTTACTTTAACTGCGCAGGCATACAAGTCAACGCAAGTGAGAGTGCATGTTGTCGAATGAAACGACTGCACCGAGGGACAGTCTGTGTCCTTCGCAAAAAGCTATTTCATTAAGCGGTCGTAAAGTCCCATCAATTGCGCATCATCGTAATACTCAAGTACGAGCTGTCCCGGGCGCATTTTAGTTTTTTGACGGAGCAGCACTTTGGTTCCCAAGTGACGCTGAAGTTCTTCGAGTGCAGCGCGAATATTCGCGTCCAAGTGCGCTTCCGTCTGCGACGGCGTATTGCGAGAGCGGCGAGAGGCCAAGCGCTCAATCTGCCGGACGGTCAGACCGCCACGGGCCGCGCGCTGTGCATAGCGCAAACGCAACTGCGAATCGGCCACGGCGAGCAACGCTCGGCCGTGACCCGCTGTGAGCTTTCCTTCTTCAATCCAATCTTGAATGAGGGGCTCGAGCTTTAGAAGGCGAATGGAATTTGCGACGGTCGCGCGGTCTTTTCCGGTGCGTTCCGCGACAGCTTCCTGCGTTAGCTGAAATTCATCCATCAAGCGCTCGAAGGCGCGGGCAGCCTCCATAGCGTTGAGATCTTCGCGCTGGATGTTTTCGACAAGGGTCATTTCCAGAGCCAGCTCGTCGGGCACGGCGCGAACGATTGCTGCGACTTTGCTTAGGCCCGCACGTTGCGCAGCGCGCCAGCGGCGCTCCCCGGCAATCAATTGATAGCGATTGCCAATCGGCCGGACGACCAAGGGCTGAATGATTCCGCTAGCTTGAATCGAGCGTGCCAGCTCGTCGAGGGCCTCTTCTCGGAAGCGCGTTCTAGGTTGGTAGGGGCTCGGCTCGATCTGGTCGATGTCGATTTGCAGCGGACCAGCGTGCACAGCATCGCGAGCCGGAGCGGCCGCAACGCCGCTCAACGATGCCACGTGTGGGTGAATCTGGGCTGGCTCGGGCTGAGCTTTCGGCTCAGGCTCCCGAATGAGCGCTCCTAGCCCCCGTCCCAGCGCGTTTCTCGGCATTGGCAATGACCTCCTGGGCGAGATGGGAGTAGCCCTCCGCCCCTTTGCTATGAATATCGTAAAAAATGATGGGCTTTCCGAAACTGGGCGCTTCGGCAAGGCGCACGTTGCGTGGAATCACGCTTTGGAAGACTTGCGACCCAAAAAAACTGCGAAGATCGGTGGCAACCTGGCGCGAAAGCGTGGTTCTTTCGTCGTACATCGTCAGCAAGATGCCTTCGATTTCTAAGCAGGGATTCAGAGTTCGCCGGATGCGCATTAGCGTATCTAAGAGCTCAGAGACACCCTCGAGAGCCAGGTATTCGCATTGGATGGGAATTAGCACTGCGCCCGCAGCCACGAGGGCATTCAAGGTTAACAAGTCCAGGGCAGGCGGGCAATCCAGAACGATGAACTTGTATTTATCCTGAGTCGATTTCAGCGCGGTTTGCAGCTTGTACTCGCGGTTTTCTGCCGTAACTAACTCGACTGCGGCTCCGGCGAGGTTTTTGTCGGCGGGGACGACATCCAGGCCCTCAACTTGCGACTTTTGAATCAGTTTGTCGAGAGGCTCGCTGAGAATGAGCGCGTGATAGAGAGTTCTGCGAGCCGGATCCTTGGTAAACCCGATGGCGGCCGTAGCATTGGCCTGGGAATCGCAATCCACGAGGAGCGTGGATTGTTCACCAGCGGCGAGGCAGGCAGCGAGGTTAACCGCCGTTGTTGTCTTCCCGACCCCACCTTTTTGGTTCGCAACCGCGATAATCCGAGCCAACGACGAGTCCCCCGCCAGCGAAAATCTAGCAAAGAGCGAAATGGGATGCAAGATGTTTCACGTGGAACAAAGACGAAAGTTGCGAACCCTAATTATTGGCTGTGGATGTTTCACGTGGAACATCTCGCTGGCACACTGCCGAAATGTACCCACCGTTCCACGTGAAACAAGCTAAACAAGAAGGTTGAGGTGGCCGAGCTGTGAACATTACTGCACCCCCAAGGAGTTTTGAGCAAGTGTTGTCGTCTGGCGGTCGATGAGCCGACGGCTCAGGCTTTCTTAGAGCCCACGAGGAGCAGACGGCGGAGGGAATTCGGCACAGGAATGGGTTCACGCCATTCCCAAGTCCGGATCTTCTGAAGGTCGGGGAGGTCCCGCGCCCCGATCCAGAGAATAACCTGTTTCGCGGCAATCTGTTGCGAGCCTGCCCACTCCAGGAAAGAGGGGAATTCACCCAAGGCCCGAGCACAAATGAAGTCGAGAGGGGCAAGTTCTTCTCCCAGTTCCTCGTAGCGTCGAACCAGGACTTGCGCGTCTGTAAGTTCCAATTCACGAATAACTTCCGCAAGAAACGTCGCCTTTTTCAAGTTAGATTCGATCAGGAAAACCCGCAGATCGGGCCGTAATATCTTGAGCGGCAAACCGGGAAAACCGCCGCCGGAGCCTACGTCGGCGAGCCGACCGTTTTCCACCGGCACGGTGATGGCCGCATACATACTTTCGCAGAAATGACGATATAGTACTTCCAGAGGATCGCGAATCGCAGTGAGATTCAGTTTTTCGTTCCAAGCCAGCAAAGTCTTTATATACTGTTGAATTTGAAGGATTTGTCTTTCGTTAGTGGACAATTGGAATTCACCGAGCGCGCGAACGATGGCGCTTTCGGTGGGAAGGGCTGGGCCATTTGTTGTCATATTAGTAAATAGTCAGTCCCTGCAAGTTAAGTCGCCTCCCTTTCCGGACTGGCCGGCGGGCGGACCAAGTACCGAGGCCCAGCAATGCCCGCAACCACATCGACCGCGCTGTGCCAGAAAATGGCTGGAACAAGACTATCGTAGCTGATTCGGCTCGTCCCCAGCACCAGACCGATAACAAAGGTCATGACCATCCCGCCTCTCCCTTGATAGCTATGCGCAAGGCCGAACAGAAAGGAAGAGAGCAGGACCACCAGCCAAGTCTGTAAGCCGACCTGTGCGAGAACTGCCATCGTGAATCCGCGGTAGAGGAACTCCTCGCAAATGCCCGCAGTGATCGCGAGGGCGAAGTAAGGCAGCAGCTCGACCGGCGATTGAGGCAAGATACGTTCCGCGACGGCCTGCAACGGCCCGCGCAATTCGACGGGAATGCGTCCCACGCGGCGCAGATTCAACCACTGCAAGGTAGAAATCGTCGCGGCGCCGACAATGGCGGCGATCACGATTTTTGAAAGGTCCGGGATGAACAATCCAAGCTGCAAAGCCGTATATTTGTGTGCCCAGACGCGCCATGCAACCACGGCGACCGCCAGCCACTGGAACGCAATCGTCGAAGCATACAAGACGAGCCGCTCCATCGTGCTGACGGTCGGCATGGCGAGGAGCTTCTTCATCTTGGCGCGGCCACGCCAAGGCAAGATCACCGCGAGCGCCAGAAAAATGAGCCAGATGTCCCACGCCATGCGCAGATAAGAACACTTTCCTTATGCGCCGCGCAAGTATCGAAAGTCCTATTGTGTGCAAGTAGAAGCGTGTCATCTCAGACGAAAGAAAGGGCGCACAGCTGGCGCCCCGCGCTACAATCAAACCGCGTTACAGCGAGGTGCGGCTTGACCCAATCCGTGAAACTCACGGCCATGGTCAAGGCAGCGGGTTGAGCGGCAAAGCTGAGTCCAGGGTTGCTGGATTCCGTTTTGCGCCGTTTGCCGCGGCCAACTGATCCGAATGTGCTCGTTGGATTCGACACCAACGACGACGCAGGGGTGTATTTGCTCAGCCCGGAAATGGCACTGGTGCAAACGGTCGATTTCTTCACGCCTATCGTCGACGATCCTTTTACGTTTGGGCAAATAGCCGCGGCCAATTCCTTGAGCGACATCTATGCGATGGGAGGCAAGCCGCTTTCATCGCTTTCCATCGTGGGTTTTCCCGACAAAGGCGACCCGGAAATTCTCGAGCAGATTATTCGCGGCGGGCTGGCAAAAATGGCTGAAGCGCGATGCAGCGTGATCGGCGGCCACTCGATTCGCAACGATGACATTCAATTCGGCTATGCCGTCACTGGCCTGATTCATCCGCAGCGCGTATGGCGAAATGTCGGCGCGCGCACGGGCGATGTCTTACTGCTAACCAAAGCGCTTGGCACCGGAGTGCTGTCCACGGCATTGAAGAAGGACCGCGCCGCTGCCGGGGATTTGCAGGCGGCGGTCGCTTCCATGTCCGAACTAAATCGCGCGGGCTCCGAAGCCCTACAGGAGTTTCAGAAAAAGGCCGGCGCAGCGCAGCCAGTGCACGCGGTCACGGATATCACAGGATTTGGTTTACTCGGCCACGCTCGCGAAATGGCGCTGGGAGATCCCGCGCATCAAATCGAACCTGTTTCGTTTGAGATTGACCATTCGACGATTCGCTATCTACCTGGCGCCCTGGAAGCCGCGCGCGAAGGTTTTCTTCCGGGCGGGCTGAAGAACAATCGCGAATTTATTGGCGATTGCGTTGCTTTCGAGGAAAGTGTTCCGCAGGAGTATCGCGAATTGCTTTTCGATCCGCAAACCTCCGGCGGTCTACTAGTTGCCGTGGCACCCGAATCTGGAAACGACGCCCTCGCCGTGCTCGAACACAATGGTGTCCCTGCCCGCCGCATCGGCCTCGCTGTCCCAAAAGGCAAGCCGCTCTTGTTTGTGCGCTGAAAGTCCAAAAGAAAGAACGGGTCTAAAGACCTGCCACTACACTCGGAGCTCTTAGGCCTTTCCGGTACACTTTCAGCATGGACACGATCACGCACGGCATCGCGGGCGCGCTGATTGGGAAGGCCCTGTTTCGCGGCGAGGATTTGTTTTCTTCGCGGAGTAAGCGGCCCGCCTCCGCGACAGGGCCGGGGCAAGCAGAAGTCGGCCCCTACGTAAGCCGTGGCCGCGTTCTCACCTGGTCCCTGATGTTGGGTGCGATTTTTCCCGATTCGGACGTTTTCCGGGACATCTTCTCGCACGACAAACTGCTGATGATTACCTGGCATCGCAGCATTACGCATTCGCTCTTGTTGCTTCCGCTATGGACAGTGCTACTCGCTGTCATCACGCGCGCGTTTGCCAATTGGCGAAAATGGGAGTCGCCGTCGTTCGCCGCGCTGAGTCTGGTCTATGGAGTCGGTATCCTCAGCCACATTCTGCTCGACCTGGTGACCTCGTTTGGCACCATGATTTGGTCGCCGCTCGAGTGGTCGCGGCCGGCCTGGGACCTCATCTTCATTTTGGATTTCACGCTCAGCGCGATTGTACTGGTGCCCCAACTTCTTGCGTGGGCGTATTCGCGGCCGGAAAAAATGAGGCGCCGCGTGATTGGCCTGTGGTTGGTCCTTGCTCCTATTCCGCTGATCATTGCCCGAATGGGTGAAACTGTCGGCGCGCCGATTCCCGATCGCGTCGTACTGATGATTGTGGTGGTTCTGAGTGTCATCATTGTGCTTCCCGCGCGCCGCGGCTGGGGCTTGAAGATTCGATATGCCAACTGGAATCGTGCTGGTCTTGCAGCGACATTGATTTATGTCGCGCTTACGTTCTTCGCGCACCGCGCCGCGCTCGCGCGCATCCACAAATTCGCGGAGCTTTATCATCTTCAGGCGCAATCCATCGGAGCGCTGCCGCTCCCGCCATCACTATGGGATTGGGACGGCCTGGTTCGCACCGAGCGCGGCGTTTATGAGCTGCGCATGGACGTGAGCCACAAACCCGCGAGCGACACCGAATTGCTGTCGCAGGAGCATCGCTATTATCCCGACGCGCCGCCGAACTCTTATATTGAAGCCGCAAAACGGTTGCCAGAGGTGCAAAAAGTGCTGTGGTTTGCACGCTTTCCCGTCACGCAGTTCCACAAAGAAGGTGAGGACGCTATCGTGGAAATTTCCGATGCGCGCTTTCCGCGCATGCGCCCCGGGCGTCCCCCGTCCTTCACTTATCGTGTGCGCTTCGCAGCCGACGGCAATGTGGCATCGCAAGGCTGGGTGACGCGGTAGGTAGCACAGACTTTAGTCTGTGCCATTGTCCTTGAGCCGCACGTACGACTTGCGGAGACGCACGCGCGCCCGCTTAACATGCCGTTAAGTGCAATCAGTTTGTGGCGGCAGAAGATTGCTGTCCCCAGACTTCTTCAGCCACTTCGCACACGAGGCGCAGCTTTGCAAACTGATCCGCCTCTGAGAGGCGATTCCCTTCCGAGGAGCTCGCGAACCCGCATTGCGGGCTCAGGCAGAGCTGGTCGAGCGGCAAGTATTTCGCGGCTTCGTCGATACGCCGCTTGAGCAAATCCTTGGGTTCGAGCTGAGCTAGCTTGCTGGACACCAGCCCAAGCACGATGGTTTTGTTCTTGGGCACAAAGCGTAGCGGCTCGAATGTCCCCGCGCGCGCCGTTTCATATTCAAGGAAATACGAATCCACGCTAATTTTGTTGAAGAGCACATCGGCAATGTAGTCGTAGCCGCCTTCGCCGAACCACCCGCTTTGGTTGTTCCCGCGGCAAAGGTGCATGGCGAGATGAAGTCCGGCGGGACGGTTGGCAAAGGCGCGATTGATCATTTCGGGATAGAGCTTGTGGAGCGCGTGCTCAGGATCGTCGCCGCGAGCTTTCATCATGCCCTGGAACCTGGGATCGCATAAGGTGGCCATGGGCGGATCGTCCACTTGCAGGTAGCGGCAGCCCGCTTCGTAAAGCGAATTCATTTCCTTCTGGTAGGCGTCCACGATGTCGCTCCAGAAGAGATTCATATCGGGATAGGCCTTTTGGCGAATGGCGGCGCTGCCGCAGGTGAAGTGGAGAATGATGGGAGACGGGATGGTCACTTTCGGCGTGCGCGTGGTGATGGAGCGAAGAAAACGGAAGTGATCGGCGTAAATCGGCTTCCGCCACTGCAGGCGCGAAACGACCTGGGTCCACGGAACCGGAATCTTGCGCCCTTCGTGGTCGACGAAGAAGGCTGCGGTGCTTTCCATCCGCACTTCCACGCCGCCGAGGCCGCGTACATAAAAGTCCGTGTAGAAGTCCTCGCGCCGAAATTCCCCGTCGGTGATGGAATGCAGGCCGACTTCCTCCTGCTGCGCGACGGCGCGGCGGATGAGTGAGTCTTCGAGTTCGCGAAGGACAGCATCCGTGATCTTACCGGCGGTGCGTTGCTGGCGCGCGGCCTTGAGCTCCTGCGGGCGGAGCAGGCTGCCCACGTGATCGGCGCGAAACGGCGGGTTGTGCGGAGCCGTTGCTGAGGACATAGGAGCCTCCTACTGAAGCTGTGGTGCGCCTGGATTCTGTTGGGGACTTGTATGAAACTCAGGTGCAAACGGCGGGAGCATAGCACCGTTGGGATAGACTCGGAAGAGATAAAACAAGAGTCAGCGCGATGGACTGCCGGGGCTCAACTCTTGGCGTCGTTCCGGCGGGACCACAACCTCCTCCCCTCACTCAGGAACGCACGCTATCGCCACATGATAAAAGTCGTATCCCCGCATCCGCTCTGCCTCTGCACCGAAATACTGCCGACGGTATTCGCGCGCTGACAGGTCGCGCTCCAAATGAAGCCCTCTTTCGCGGAGAAACTGTACAACTTGGCCGGGTACAAGCCCAAACGTCCAGGGCTCGCTGAGACGTGCGACATCGCGGAGCACAGGCGCAGCGCCGTCAAATTCGACTGAGCCATCCAGAAGTCCGGCGTGTATGTAGGTAAAGATCAGCCGCGTGCCCGGATGGCAAGTTGCGACATACTGCAGTACCGAGTCCACTGCAGCAGGGCTGAGGTAATGGGTAACGCCTTCCCAAACGAAAATTGCAGCACTGGAAAGCTGAAAACCCGACCGCGCCAAAACTTCCGACAGTTCCTGATGGTTGAAATCGATCTCTACGAAACGAACGTGATCCGGAATCTCCGGCAACATTTGCCGCAGCCCGCCGAGCTTCGAAGCAAGTGTGGAAGGGTGATCCACTTCGAAGATGGTTGTGGAGTTGAGTTGTGGAAGCCGATAGGCGCGGCAATCAAAGCCCGCGCCAAGAATCACGATTTGCTGGACATTGGCTTGCAAAAACCCCAACAAGGCGTCGTCAATGAATTTAGTGCGAGCAATGCCGGACGTACGGGCGCCGGGGAGGCGGCGGTCTGTGTACCAATCCACAAGCGAACCGGCA
>DASPTW010000129.1:0-8675 GCA_035623215.1 Candidatus Acidiferrum sp. | reverse complement strand
TCTTGCCAAGCTCAATTCGTGCGGTTTTGGCGAATTGAGTGTGGAACCTTATAATCAAGGCGGGGAGAAGGAGAGTCGCCGTGAGCGAGGAGAATCTGCAGGAAAGCAATCCAGTCGAGGAAGCCAAGGAACAAAAGTCAGAGGAAGGACGCGATACGCCCGGACGCATGAGCGAGACCTGCATCTGCGGGCACCGCGCGAGCAAGCACACGGCTAACCGGTATGCGTGCCAGGCGCCCGGAAGCCGCAAGGGATATTGCCCATGCATGAGGTTTGTGGCGCGGAACTCGCCGATTGGAAAGCGATTGCAGTCCGCGGGCCGGCCGAAGAAGGCTGCTGCCGAAGATGCGGAGTGAGCGCGGCCGGCTAGTCAGTCGCAAGGCAGGCCGTTGGTAATCCAAATCGAAGCGGGCTTGGCGCACCTGCGTCCCCAAGAACGCGCGGTTTCTTATATGCTGCGAGACGCCCGGTCTCCTGTCGAGCCACGCATTATTAGAGCGGCCTAATCACCTGTGCAATATAAACTGTTGACAACCGAAAAATAAGGGCTATGCTCGCCTAGTTCGAACGTCACTGGCCTCCCAGGCCGAACGCTGAAGCGGTTCCTCTCCCAACCGACCTCCGTTTCCCCTCAGCCATTGGCCGGGGGCCCAAGGAGCTTTTACATGGCGCAAGCACAACCTGCATTGGAACACGGGATCAAGGTCTCGTTATTTGAACCGCCGCCGCGCGGGTTCGACCCGCTCGCGGCCAAACCCGCGGAACTGGAGAAGTTCGGCTTCCCCCCGCGATTGGAAGATGCTCATCACCTGGAGCGCTACAAACGCGTTATGAATCACCTCAAGTCAAAGTTCCACTACATCCAGCCAACCTTCCGCGTGAACACCGACCGATCGCACGGTCCGCGTAAACGCGGTCCGAAAGACGCCACGGAAACCTCCGGAAACTGGTCGGGCGGCGTGGTTTATGCCCCAGCAGGCCAGTCGTTCAAGTGGATCGAAGGGGATTGGGTCGTCCCCGACGTAAGCGCGCCACAGCAAAATGAGTGGTTCTATTGCGCCAACTGGATTGGTATCGACGGCGACGGATCGGGAGACGTCTGCCAGGCCGGAGTTGAATGCGAGGTGTACCAAAGCGGATCCACAACCATCAAGAACATCTATCCGTGGTGGGAGTGGTTCCCGCAAGCCGAGGTGCAGATCACGAACCTGGGCATCAATCCCGGTGATATGGTGACCATGCTGCTCTGCACCAATCAGGCGGCGGGCTCTACCAGTGCCTCACTTTTCTTCACCAATCGCACCACCGGTGCTTCGACGTCACTGAGCTTCAACGCTCCTGCCGGAACCAAGCTCACAGGCAATAGCGCCGAATGGATCGTAGAAGCGCCTACGGTGGGCGGGGCGCAGAGCGCCATCGCCGATTACGGCCAGGTATTCTTCAACGTCTGCGAAGCCGTGACCAACAACGGAACGGTGGTCAATGGCGCCACCGGCGACAATATCAACATGACCGCGAGCGGAAACGTAGTTTCCGACGGAATCCTGATTCCGCCGACCGTGGTGGAATGCTTGTACGCGGGACAAATCCCATAAGGACCCCGAGCCAGCTAGCCACATTTACGTCCCATAAATGAAGGCGTGCCGCATTCCTCATGGAGTGGCCGGGGGAGTGCGGCACGCATATTTTTTGAATCGTTTAACTCCCTATGATTCTGTCCTGACAATCCAGACAAGTGAGTTTCGCGCCGGTGAGTTGACTCGGCTTGGGGATAGCCTTAGCCTCGGCTTGGGATAGCTTACTGTGTAGCCAGAGATTCGAGAAGGAGTGATTCCGATTCGAGGCTGGACGCAATTGCCGCGCGGGGTTTTGCTGGGGATAGCTGTCGTGTTTGCGGCTGCCACAACGCTGTATAGCGTCACCTGGATGTACGACATGCGCTATTTGGGAAGCCGGGTAGAACTGGGATTCAACCACCTGCACGACGAGAAATACAACGAAAAGACGCATTCGATTGCCGTGGATGATGTGGTCCCTGACAGCCCCGCGGAACGAGCGGGATTGCGCGTTGGAGACCAAGTCATCGGGGTCAACGGAAAAATGCTCGACACCTTGGCGCCGTACGACGAGGCATACGCGCTCGGCCAGCCGGGAGACAAGGTGGATTTCACGATTGCCCGGCCTGGTGAAGCGCAACCACTAATCCTGCATGGCGTGTTTCGTGCGGCGCGGTCAGCACCGGCGGAAGGCTTGGCAAGGGCTTCCGCGCTGCAAATAACCCGTTCGTATCCGGTGCTTTTCCTGCTCGTAGGATTTGCAGTGCTATTTCTTCGGGTGAACGACCCGCACGCCTGGCTGCTCGCCCTGCTATTTAGCAGTTTTGTGGCAGCTCCGGGGTTCGTGAACCCCGTAGCACTTCCTTCTGCGGTCCGAGGGTTTGTGCTTGCTTACCATAACCTTTTCGGCGGAATGCTTTGCCCCCTCTTTTATATCTTTTTTGCCACATTCCCTGCGCGCTCGAAGTTGGATCAACGGTTTCCATGGTTGAAGTGGGCGAGTTTAGCGTTCGGCGCAGCTTTGGTGATACCGGGTTTTTGGACCATGGACCTGCGGATACCGGGAGTGGCGGCCCTTGTGGTTGGCGAGCGTATCGGGAACCTGATCAGGCATTTGTTTGTGTATGGGAGCTTTGTGGCTTTTGGGCTCGGATTGGTCTCCCTCCTGGGAAATGCGACGGCAGTTGCCGCGGATCCAGAGGTGCGGCGGAAATCACGGGTGATTCTCTGGGGAACCGTGTTTGGCGTGGTGCCGATTCTGCTGGAGCGCGCAGCAATCGATTTTGCGGGGTATCAGCCTTCCTTCTGGGTGGATACGTTTTTCACTGTGGTGCTGCTTTTGTATCCGTTGTCTTTTGCGTATGCAGTAGTGAAACACCGGGTGATGGAGATTCCCGTGCTGCTGAAACGCAGCGCGCGGTACGTATTGGTGCAGAGAGGGTTTTTCGTGGTGTTGTTCGCCGTGGCCGCGGCGGCCATTGTGCTTTTCACTCACACCATTTCAAAATTTTTCCCGCAGGGCACGAACGTCGGGATGGCGCTTAGCGCGATCTTCGGTGTCGCGCTGGTGTGGGCTTCGGCACCGGTGGTGAAGCGGGGCACGGAGCGAATCGACCGAGCCTTTTTCCGCAGCGCGTACGACGCACGCGTGATTCTGCAAGAGCTGGCGGAAAAAACGCGTACGATTACAGAACGTCATGAACTTGCAAAGTTGCTGACGCTGCAAATCCAAGGAGCGCTGCATCCGAAGACGCTGGCGTGTTATTTGGAAGACGGTAATGGGAATCTGGTCGTGGAATGCGTGACCAGACCCGAAGGCGCCGACGGAAATGCCGCCCCCCCTGCCCCTAAGTTTCCAACGCGATTTGGAGCGATGTTCGTTCACAAGGAGCTAGAGACAATTCCGATTACGATGCCGCTGCTGACGGAGTTGGTGCAGCGCGGGAAGGCGTGGGACGTTCCAGTAGCAGGCTTTGGCGGACCGAATGAGCTTGTGCCGCTCGGGGCGGAATGCCTGGTCCCGATCATGGGGCGCACGCGCGGATTACTGGGTTTGCTGGTGCTGGGACCGCGGCTCTCTGAGGAGCCCTATTCGGGCGAGGACAAGCATCTGCTGAACTCAGTCGCGAGCCAGGCAGGGATCACGCTGGAAAACATCAGCCTTGCCCAAAAGATGCTAGAGCAAATGGAAGCGGATCGCCGCGTGGCGATGGAGATGGACATTGCGCGGCGCGTGCAGGCGCGGCTGTTTCCCCAAAAACTTCCGCCGCTGGCAACTCTGGATTACGCTGGCGGGTGCGTGCAAGCCCGGCAGGTCGGCGGAGATTATTTTGACTTCCTGGACATGGGCCCGGGAGTGGTGGGAATGGTGCTGGCAGATATTTCGGGAAAAGGGATGTCCGGCGCATTGCTGATGGCTAACCTGCAAGCGAACCTGCGGAGCCAGTACGCGGTGGCGCTGGATGATTTGCCCAGGCTGTTGAAATCGGTAAACCGGCTTTTTTACGAGAACACCACTGATGAGTCGTACGCGACGATGTTTTTTGGCGTGTATGACGATGCGAGCCGGAAGCTGCGCTATGCCAACTGCGGGCACATCGCGCCGCTGATTTTAGGAAACGACGGTTCACGGAAAAGCCTGCCAAGCACCACGACGGTGCTGGGATTGTTTCTGAAATGGGAGTGTCCAATCTCCGTGGTGGAATTAACCCTCGGCGACCTGCTGGTGATTTGTTCGGACGGAGTGACAGAGGCCCCTAACGCGCAAGGCGAAGAGTATGGAGAGGGGCGGGTAGCCGAGGTCATACAGAAAAATTGCGCGTTGCCGGTGAATGAACTGCTCGCCGTGATTCAGGCGAAAGTGCAGGAATTCAGCGAAGGCACGCAAGCCGACGATATTACGGTGATCGTGGCGCGCTGCCGGTAAGTATAAGTTCACTGCCTACAGTAAACCGAACAGAATGCCCGCGCACCCGCTTGCCTCAAGCGGCGTAGAGGTATAGGCTTTTCCCCCGGCAGAACGCTTGCGCCCGGCGGGGCCTGAGGGGTTTGCTCCGCACCCACCTTTTCGGCGCGAGCGCCATCAAAGGAGGACTGGAATGGCTACGGCAACGGCAGCAATGCAACCGGAAATCAAAATTGGACCGACAAAACTTTTGATCAATGGCAAGTGGGTGGACAGCGCGTCGGGAAAGACGTTTCCGACAATAAATCCATCGACTGGCGAAGTCATCACGCAAGTGGCGGAAGCGGACGCACCAGACGTGGATAAGGCGGTGGCGGCGGCCCGAGCGGCGTTTGACAAAGGGCCGTGGCGAAAGATGAGTGGCGCCGAGCGAGGCAACCTGATGCACAAGCTGGCCGACTTGATCGAGAAGCACGCCGATGAGCTGGCGCAACTCGAAGCGCTCGACAACGGCAAGCCGGCGCACATTGCGCGCGCAGCGGACCTTCCGCTCACAATCGCCTGCTACCGGTATTACGCAGGATGGGCCGACAAGAATCACGGAAAGACCATTCCCGTGAGCGGAAATTATTTCTGCTACACCAAGCACGAACCGGTCGGCGTCGTCGGACAAATTATTCCGTGGAACTTTCCACTTCTGATGCAGGCGTGGAAGCTGGGGCCGGCGCTTTCGATGGGCTGCACCGTGGTGATGAAACCCGCCGAGCAGACGCCGCTGACAGCGCTGCGCGTAGGTGAGTTGATTCTCGAAGCGGGATTCCCCGAGGGCGTGGTGAACCTGCTGCCGGGCTACGGGCCGACGGCGGGCGCGGCCATCGCGCGGCACATGGACGTCGACAAAGTGGCGTTTACGGGTTCAACGGAAGTGGGCCACTTGATCATGAAGAACGCCGCGGAAACCAACCTGAAGCGGGTCACGCTCGAGTTGGGCGGAAAGAGCCCCAACATCGTGTTCGCGGACGCGGACATGGATGAAGCCATCGAAGGCGCGCACTTCGCGCTGTTCTTCAACCAAGGGCAGTGCTGCTGCGCGGGCTCGCGCCTGTACGTCGAGGAAAAGTGCTACGACGAGTTCGTAGAGAAGAGCGCGGCGCGCGCGAAGAAGCGCACGGTCGGAAGCCCCTTTGACACAAATACGGAGCAGGGCCCGCAGGTTGACCAGGACCAGTTCAATAAAGTGATGAGCTACATCGACTCCGGCAAGCGGGAGAAGGCCAAGCTGCTTGCGGGCGGCCACCGCGTGGGCGACAAGGGCTACTTTATCGAGCCGACGGTGTTCGCGGACGTGCAGGACAACATGAAAATCGCGCAAGAAGAAATCTTCGGGCCGGTCATGTCGATCCTGAAGTTCAAGACCATCGATGAGGTGGTGGAGCGTTCCAACAAGTCCACTTACGGCTTGGCCGCTGCGGTTTGGACGAAGGACATCACCAAGGCGCATGCCATCGCGGACGGAGTGCGCGCGGGCACCGTGTGGGTGAATTGCTACGACGTGTTCGACGCGGGCGCGCCGTTCGGCGGGTTCAAACAATCCGGACTTGGCCGCGAACTCGGCGAATACTCGCTTTCAAATTACACGGAAGTGAAAACCGTCACCATCAAACTTTAAGCTGAGTTGATCGCAGCATTTGTGGGGCACGGGACGTCGCAGAAGCATGATGTCCCGTGCCCTACCCATTTCAGGAGCCTGTCGGGCGTACAATCCCGGCATGGCGCTCACGCTCCGGTCCTACGAGCCGCACGATTTCCCGGCGCTTCATCGTTTGGACCAATCCTGCTTCCCTGCTGGAATCTCCTATTCCAAGACGACGCTCCATTATTTTTTGACGCTCGCCTCGGCGGATTGCGTAGTGGCCCTGGACGGTGCACGCCTAGCGGGATTCATTTTGTCGGAGGAAAATCCACCGCTCGCGCACATCATTACTTTGGACGTCGCAGAAAAAGAGCGGCGGCGCGGTGTGGGCACGGCGCTGCTGCAAGAATTGGAGTCGAACCTCGCCATTCGCGGCGTGCGCTCGGTGCTGCTGGAAACCGCAACCGACAATGAAGCCGCGGTTGCCTTCTGGCAGCGCCACGGCTATCGTATCGAGGCGACGTTGAAGCGCTACTATCTGGGCCGTGTTGACGCCTACGAAATGCGCAAAATCCTGCCGGGCGCCGCACAAGCAAAGCCGGCACAAAAGGAAAACTGAGCTCTATGCCGCTCTATCAGGCAATCATTCTGGCGCTGGTGCAGGCGCTGACGGAATTTCTGCCGGTCAGCAGCACAGCCCACTTGATTCTGTTTCCGTGGCTGCTGCACTGGCAGGACCCGGGGCTGGCCTTTGACGTGGCGCTGCACGCGGGAACGCTGGTGGCCGTGCTGCTTTATTTTTTCAAAGATTGGCTGACGCTCGCGCTCTGCGGATTAGGTCTCAAATATCCGGCCGGCGCGCCTGACTCCGAAGTAGCCCATCACCGGCGAATGTTCTGGTATATGGTGGTCGGCACCATTCCCGGAGGCATCCTCGGCGCGCTCTTCGAGCACCGGATCGAAGAGAATTTCCGCACGCCATTCGTCATTAGCATCTCGATGATTGCGATCGGGCTCGTGATGTGGTGGGCAGATACGAAATCCCGGCTCTCACGGCCGCTCGACCAGTCGAATCTGGGAGACGCGCTGAGCATCGGGACGGCCCAGGCCTTGGCGCTCTGTCCGGGGGTCTCGCGCTCGGGAATCACCATTACCACCGGGCTGTTTCGTGGTTTTACGCGCGAGGCGGCTACGCGCTTCTCGTTTCTTCTCTCCGCGCCGCTCATCGCCGGAGCGGTCGTTTCGCACGTCCCCAAGCTGCTCAAGATGCACAAGGCGGGCGACCTGGACATGCCGGTTTCCACACTTTTGTTGAGCATCGCCGTTTCCGGCATCGCGGGCTATTTCGTCATCGCGTTCTTCCTGCGATATCTGCAAACACGCACACTGAAAGTATTTGTTGTCTACCGGGTGGTGTTTGGTATCATGATTCTTGTTTGGGCGTTCCTCCAGGCGGGACCGCGATAGCGCCAGCGCCCGCCACGAAACTCAGCCTTCCCCAACAGCTGAGGAGAATTTTGTGCGCTTCCTGACACCCACCGAGAATAAGCGGCTCAATGAGCTGATTGGGTTTTTGTGTGTTTCGCTGGCCATACTGATCGCGCTGGCGCTGATTTCATTTTCGCCAAAAGATGCGTCGTTCAATGTGAGCGGGCCGCCGCCGGAGGGCAGTCCGGCGCGCAACTGGATTGGCCCCGTTGGTGCCTACACTTCGGACCTGCTCTTCCAGGTTTTCGGATTCGCGGCGTTTTTGCTGCCCATGGCCATCGGGGTCTTAGGCTGGCGGTGGTTCCGCAGCCGCGCCATCAATGCGCCCATAGCCACGCTAATCGGCTACGCGCTTTTGTTGCTGTCCTTGCCCGCGCTGCTGGCTTTGCCTTCGTTCATTCCCGAGGTGCGCGGAGCGATCCCTGCCGGCGGATTCCTGGGAACGCTCATCGCCGAAGGGTTGCGCGCGGGCTTCAATTGGGGCGCTTATGTGGTGGCGTTCGCCCTCTTTTTCACGGCGCTCTTCATGACCACCAGCTTTTCGTTTTCCGGAGCGCACGCCTGGGCCAACGGGCCGCACGGCCCCATCGGCGCGGTCGAAAAGCTAGGAATCCTGCAAAAGGCGCAGGCGCGCTGGCATGCCTGGCGCGAGGATCGCGAACAACGCCGCATGCGCCGTCAAGTGGAAGAGTCGCGCATTTCGGGAAGAAAGCCCGTTCCGCCGCAGACCATTGGCAAGCTGGAAGTGTCCAACGATCCTTCAAAGTCCATCCAACTTGCCGATCCGAGCGACATTTTCAAAGATGCGGCGGAATTGGACGACGAAGACGAGAAAGAGCCGCAGCGTCCGGCCGGGAAGGCGCCGATTCTGGTTCTCAATCGCGAGGCCGAAAAGCCAGTCGCGAAAAAGGCCGCCGAGCCGAAGATCGCCAAAGGCCATCCCAATTACAAACTTCCCTCCCCTTCGCTCCTGCGCGAAGGCGAGCGCAGCCAGAAGCTCGATGAAGAAGAGCTGAAGCAGCGCGCACGCGCGATTGAGGCGAAGTGCCAGGAGTTTGACGTCCAGGGCCGCGTGACCCAGATCAATCCTGGC
>DASPTW010000128.1:0-7884 GCA_035623215.1 Candidatus Acidiferrum sp. | reverse complement strand
AAGCCGTAGGTCCACTTGAAGGGGTCAGCAGTTGACCGTTCAGAGTTGACGGGCGGGAACAAAAAAAGGCGCATCGCAGTTCAGTTTGACAGGGCAGATTTATTGTTGTGCACGAAACAATTCCTGGACTATTCCCGTATTCCGGTTGGGAGCCCTCGATGGAACTCAAAATTCAAGGTTTGTCCAAAACCTATCCAAATGGCGTAAAAGCGCTCGATAACGTTTCCCTGATCATTCCACATGGGATGTATGGCTTGCTCGGCCCCAACGGGGCGGGGAAGTCGACGCTGATGCGCACGTTGGCCACGCTGCAAGAGCCGGATAGGGGCACGGCGACGCTGGGTGAGATCGACGTATTGAAGCAGAAGGAAGAGGTTAGGCGGAGACTCGGGTACCTGCCTCAGGATTTTGGCGTGTACCCACGGATTTCCGCGCAGGACATGCTGGATCACATCGCGTTGCTGAAAGGCATAGTGAACCGCAAAGAGCGCAAAGATATTGTCGCGGCGATGCTGCAGCGGTGCAACTTGTACGACTCGCGAAAAAAGCCGCTGACCAGTTTTTCCGGCGGGATGCGGCAGCGCTTTGGGATCGCGCAAGCACTGCTGGGAAGCCCGCATTTGCTCATTGTGGATGAGCCGACGGCGGGGCTGGATCCGGGCGAGCGCAACCGTTTTTACAATTTGCTGGCGGAAATCGGCGAGCAAGTGATTGTCATCCTCTCGACGCACATCGTCGAGGACGTGATGGACCTGTGCACTAACATGGCCATCATCCATGAGGGAAAAGTCCTGTTTCAGGGGCGGCCGGACGAGGCGATTTCGCAGCTCAAGGGAAAAGTCTGGCAGCGCTCCATTGCCAAGACAGAACTTCCGGACTTTGAAGCACGATACAAGATCATTTCCAGCAGGCTTGTGGGTGGGCGACCGTTCATCCACGTGCTCACCGAGCAGCCGCTCAACAGCGGCTTTCAACCCAGCACGCCTGATCTCGAAGATGTGTTCTTCACCAAGATTCGCGGCTGGAACTGAGGAACCTCGATGCTGAAGCATATCTTGGCATTTGAGGTCCGTTACTGGCTGCGGTCGTGGATGCTCTGGATTTTCCTGCTGATCATGACCGCGCTGTTCTTCTTTGCCACGGCGACGGACTACGTGACTCTGGGGGATGCGCTCTCTAACACCTACCGCAATTCCCCATACAACATTGAAAATTTCTACTCTTTTTCGGCGTTCTTCATGATGCTTATGGCCGTGGCGTTTGCGAATTCCGCGGCCGCGCGCGATTTCAGCCATAACACGTACCAGATTATTTTTTCCGCGCCACTCAAGAAATCTGACTTTTTGCTGGGGCGTTTCATTGGGGCCGTTCTAGTTTCCACGATACCCATGCTGGGAGTTTCCATTGGCATTCTGCTGGCCAAGCACATGCCCTGGATCGAGCCTGATCGCTGGGAGCCTGTGGTGTGGAAGGCGCATCTGGACGGAATTTTCGTTCTGGCCTTGCCCAATGCGTTCATTATGGCGGCGATTTTGTTTGCGGTCGCGGTGCTGGCCCGGAATGAAATCGTTTCCTTTATTGCAGCGCTGGTGTTTCTGGCCGGGTACGGGGTTTCCGATGCGCTGTTGCAAAACGTAGAGCGGCAAAAGCTTGGCGCGATGCTCGACCCCTTTGGGATCCGCTGCTACGCGTATGTGACGCGCTACTGGACCGTGGCGGAGAAAAACACGCTTGCCGCGGGGTACAGCGGTTATTTGCTTTGGAACCGCTTGCTGTGGATGGCTGTGGCGGCCGCTATTTTTGCTTTGGCTTATTGGCGTTTTAGCTTTGCCGAGCGCAAGAAGAAGAGCCGGGAACTAAAACAGTACAGTGACAAGCCAACAGTGGCGGCGGCCCTACCTGCTGTTTCTTTTCAGGACGCGCCATGGACGAAGTACTTCGCGTCCGTGCGGATCCATTTTCTGGGCGTCTTCAAGAGCACGGTGTTCGTTGTCATCGTGCTGGCAGCGCTGCTCAACTGTATTCCGGCTGTAGCCCTGAACGCGAATGAGGGATATGGGAACAGCAGCTTCCCAGTCACCATCTGGATCCTGCAGATCATTTCCGGCACACTGTATATGTTCATTGTTGCCATCATCACCTACTTCGCTGGTAACCTCGCTTGGAAAGACCGAGATACCCGCATGGACGAGATTGCCGACTCGCTGCCCGCGCCGGAATGGGTCTCCTACGCCTCGCGTCTGACCGCTTTGGTTGGGGTGGTCCTGTTGATTCAACTGGCCGTGTTCGCCAGCGGGATTATTGTGCAGGCTGCAAGCCACTTTTACCGGTTCCAGTTCGCCTTGTACGCGAAGGAATTATTGCTCCGTGATCTTTCGCTGTTCGTGATGCTGGCGGTCTTGGCATTTTTCTTTCACGTAGTTTCCCCGAACAAGTACGTTGGCTATTTCCTTTACATCGTGTTCCTGGTGGCCAACGTCTTCGCCTGGACGCCGCTGAACGTCGCCAGCAATTTGCCGAAATTTGCGAATCGGCCGCGCGTCATCTACTCGGATTTTTATGCCGACGCACCATTCCGCGTCGCCTGGGATTGGTTTTCGCTCTATTGGCTGCTGTGCTGTGCCTTGCTGTACCTGCTTACTGTGATGTTCTGGCCGCGCGGCAAATCGACACGCTGGGCAGAAAAAGCAGGCTTAGCCCGGTTGCGCTTTGCCGGCCCCTGGCCAGTGCTGGCGGTGCTGGGTTGTCTGACGTTTGCGAGCGTGGGCGCGTGGGCCTTCTACAACACAAAAGTAGTGAACACGCTGCAAGGGCCGAAAGATTTGTTGCGCGATCAGGCGGACTACGAGAAGGCCTACAAGCAGTTCGACAAAAAAGAGATGCCTCGACTGCGCGATGTGAAGTACAACATCGCGCTCTATCCCGAGCAACGCCAGATGGTCTTGAACGCGGATGCCGTCATTCAGAACCCTTACACGCATCCGCTCGACGAAATTCACTTCACGCTGAACCGGCTCTACGATTCGCGGATTGAAATTCCCGGCGCGACCCTTGCAAAAGACGACAAGCGGCTCTACTACCAGATTTACAAGTTTTCCCCACCCGTTCCTGCAGGCGAAAGCCGCACGATTCACGTCATGGTGAAGACGCACACCCGCGGGTTTGAGAACGAAGTGAGCGACACGACGGTGGTGCAGAACGGAACTTTCTTCAATAACACTGTGGCGCCGCTGCTGGGATACTCGGTACAGAACGAAATCAGCGACCCGAATGATCGCAAAAAATATGGACTGGGTGAACAAGAACTCATGGCACCGCTGGAGCGAAATTGCACCTCCGATTGCATGGAAACGTATCTCGGCGGGCGGGCCGACTGGGTCAACGTCGAGACGGTGATCAGCACATCTCCAGACCAGATTGCTGTGGCCCCCGGAGCGCTATTGCGAGAATGGCAAGAAGGCGGTCGGCGCTACTTTCACTACAAGCTCGATCATCCCTCGCTGGGTTTCTATTCGTTCATCTCTGCGGGCTATACGGTGGCACGCGAAAAGTGGAACGGCATCGACCTCGAGGTGTACTACCTCAAAGAGCATCCGTGGAATGTGCCGCGCATGATGAATTCGATGAAGAAGTCGCTCGACTATTTCACGAAGAACTTCGGGCCGTACTATCACAAGGAAGCGCGCATCATCGAATTTCCACGCGTGGCCACGTTCGCGCAAGCATTTCCCGGTACGATGCCTTATTCCGAATCCATTGGCTTCATCGCTAATTTGAATCATCCCGACGACATCGACATGGTGTTCTACATCGTGGCGCATGAGATGGCGCACCAGTGGTGGGCGCATCAAGTGATTGGCGCCAATATGCAAGGCGCGACGCTGCTTTCGGAAACGATGGCGCAATATTCTGCGCTCATGGTGATGGAGCATGAATACGGGCGCGACATGATGCGCAAATTCCTGCGCTACGAGATGGACCGCTATCTTTCGAGCCGCGGCAAGGAACGACAAAAGGAGCGCCCGCTGCTCACTGTCGAAGCGCAACAGGGCTATGTGCATTACCGGAAGGGAAGCCTGGCTGTCTACTACTTGAAGGAGATGATTGGCGAAGAGGCCGTAAACCGCGCGCTGCGCAAGCTGGTCCAGCAATACGCTTATGCGCAGCCGCCTTATCCCACTTCTTATGTCTTGGTTGACGCCCTTCGCGAGCAAACGCCCCCGGATTTGCAGTATTTGATTAAGGATTTGTTCGAGGACATCACGATCTTCTCGAATCGAACACTGGAAGCCACGGCCCACAAACGGGCCGACGGGAAATACGATGTGACCATCGACATTGAGACACGCAAGTTCAAGGCCGATGCCAAGGGTAATGAGACGGAAGTGCCGGTCAAGGACTGGATCGAAATCGGCGCGTTTGCCAAGCCGGAGAAGGACAAGAAATATGGCAGGACTTTGTACCGCGAGCGCGTGCACCTGACTGGGACCAAGTCCACGCACACCTTCACCGTGGCAGAAATGCCGTACGAAGCTGGGGTCGACCCCTTTGTGCTGCTTATTGACCGCGTTCCCGACGACAACGTGAAGCAGGTAACACTCAGTTCGAGCACGGCCACTGCATCCAACTAAACTCCTTCACTCAGCAGGCACCAGCGTAAGGCCGCCTGCTACGCCAGGAAGAAAATCGGTTAGAATCACGGGTATGGCGGCCACTGCCATTCCTATCGACACGCTTCCCTCAATTAATCCCGCTACAGGGGAGGTGCGCGCGCATATCGAGAAGACTCCGCCCGAGATGGTGGCGAAGATTCTCAATCAGGCGCGTGCGGCGCAGGCGGACTGGGCAAAAGTCCCGATTCAGGAGCGCAGCCGGAAGCTTCGCGAACTTCTCGATCGCATGATGACGACGCGCAACGAATTGGCCGACGCCGTGGTGCGTGAATCCGGCAAACCGCGCGTCGAGGCTCTCTTCGCGGATGTTTTTGTGTCCCTGGATTCCGCGGAGCATTGGAGCAAAGAAGCGGTCCACGCCCTTCGCACCACGCGGCTTCCCCATCACAGCACGGCCGCGAAAACGAAAAGCGGATACCTGGTCCATGAACCGCTGGGCGTTATTGCTGTCATTTCTTCCTGGAATTATCCCCTGGCGATTCCCATGAGCCAGATTATTCCTGCGATCGTTGCGGGGAATGGCGTGGTCTGTAAAACAAGCGACTTCACGCCGCACTGCGGGCAACTCATTGAAAAGCTCTTCGTCGACGCGGCGTTCCCAAAGAACTTGGTCGCCGTGGTGCAAGGTGGGGGAGAAGTCGGCCAAGCCCTGATTGATGCTCAGCCAGACAAAGTCCTGTTCACCGGCAGCGTGAGCACGGGCAAGCGTGTCGCTGCGGCTTGCGCAAAAAACCTAGTACCTTCCGTCCTCGAACTCGGTGGAAAAGACGCCATGATCGTATTGGCCGATGCGAACCTGGAAGTGGCTTCCAGTGGCGCCGTTTGGGGCAGCTACACCAATTGCGGCCAAGTGTGTCTCTCCGTGGAGCGGCTTTTTGTCGAAGAAGCAGTGGCCGAGCGGTTCACCGCGCTCTGCACGGAGAAGACAAAGAAGCTGCGTCTCGGGCCAGGGAGCGATCCCGCAACCGACGTCGGACCGCTGATTCGCCCGCAGCACGTCCAGCGTATGAGCGACCTCGTCCATGATGCCGTTTCGCATGGAGCAAAAGTTCTGTGCGGCGGGAAGCCGCGGCCGGATTTGGGTCCGAATTTCTTTGAACCGACCGTGATCACCAATGTCGACTCCAGTATGAAGCTTTTCCAGGAAGAAACCTTTGGCCCAATCCTCGCGGTGCAAATTGTGCGTGATGTCGAAGAAGCGATTGCCCGCGCGAATGATTCACCCTTCTCCCTTGCCGCCAGCGTCTGGACCAGCGACAAGCAACGTGGTAGGACGATTGCCCGCCGCCTCCGCGCCGGCGCCGTTATGCTGAACGACGCCATCAGCTATTTTGGCATTGCGGAAGCTCCGCACGGCGGGTGCGGCGCGAGCGGCTGGGGCCGCACGCACGGAAACGCAGGACTTCTCGAAATGGTGCAGACGAAGTACGTTGTCCATGATCTGCTGCCACGCAGCGCGAAACCTTGGTGGTATCGTTACGGCGCGGGGCTAGAGTCAGCCGCGGACGCGTTTCTGCAGTTCGAGTTTTCGCGAAGCATTGGCGCGAAGCTGCGCAACAGCCGAAAAGCGCTGAAGACGTTTTTCCGTGACCACGGTTTTTAGACTTGCAGAGGGGATAGCATGGCAGAGGAAACCACAGCCAAGCCGAAAATCAAAACACGCAAACCTAAGCAGCGCGCCTGCGATGAGAAAGACGAAAAGGGCAAACTCTGCAACGGGCACCTGAAGCGCTGGTACGAGTTTCCTAAAGAAGTGGCCGCGCTCATTGGGCCCAAGGCTGAAATCTACCGCTGCGAATTTTGCAAAACGCTGTACCGGCCCGACCCCGCGCAACAGCCGCAAAGCTACACGCTTCGAAACTAGTACGACTATTCGAGGAGTCGCCGCGCCGCCATGCACGAAAGCGAGTGGATCTACGACTGGAACCTAGCCACGCCGCCGCAAATCCGCCCGGGCACGCGCGTGCTCATGAACGACGAGACGCTGCGCGACGGCTTGCAGAATCCATCCGTCTTTGACCCCAGTATCGAAGATAAAATCGAGATTCTTCACTTGATGGAATCCCTGGGCATCGAGTCGGTGAATATTGGTCTTCCTGGCGCGGGTCCGCGCGCGTTTGCGGATACAGAAGCGCTCGCAAAGGAAATTGTCACGAACCGGATGCGCATCAAGGCCAACTGCGCCGCGCGTACTCATGAAAACGACATTCGCCCGATTGTGGAAATTTCGCAGCGCGTTGGTATGGCGATCGAAGCAGCGACGTTCCTCGGCTCTAGCCCCATCCGCCGGCTCGTAGAAGATTGGTCGGTCGACCATCTCGAGCGCACAACGGAAAAGGCCGTCACCTTCGCGGTACAGCACGGGCTTCCATCGATGTACGTTACGGAAGACACGATTCGAACCGACCCAAGTACCGTGAAGCGTCTTTATTCGACGGCAATTCGAAACGGCGCGCGCGCCATAGTTGTTTGTGACACCGTTGGCCACGCCACCCCTAAAGGCGCCCACAATCTTGTGAAATTCATTGTCGCCGAGGTTGTCCGACCTTCCGGCGAAAAAATTCGCGTGGACTGGCACGGCCACAATGACCGGGGCCTTTCGATTTCCAACTCGCTGGCGGCGGTTGCTGCCGGCGCTCATCAAGTCCACGCTGCCGCCAACGCACTCGGCGAGCGCGTCGGCAATACGCCGATGGAATTGATGCTGGTGAACCTCCGCTTGATGGGCTTGATCGACCGCGATCTTTCGAATCTCAAGTACTATTGCGAAAAGGTCGCCTCCGCCACAAAAACAAAAATTCCACCAAACTATCCTGTGTTCGGCCACGACGCCTTCCGTACCGCCACTGGTGTGCACGCCGCCGCCATCGTCAAGGCCATTCAAAAGCACGATCACCGTTTGGCTGATGCTGTTTACAGCGGCGTTCCCGCTCATCTTTTTGGGCTTGATCAAATCATCGAAATCGGCCCGATGAGCGGAAAATCAAATGTGATCTACTGGCTGGCCCGGCATCAGATTCCTGCAGATGACGCTTTGGTGAGCCGAATTGTCGATGCCGCGAAACACTCTGCTCGCGTTCTCACCGACGAAGAAATCCACGCCCTTTGTTCCGAGGCCGCACGCAATTGAAGGCTCAACCTCTCCGCAAACCAGCAGTGAAACACGTTCTCGTTTGCGCTATTCTCTTGAGTATGCCGGTTCGCTCCGCTG
>DASPTW010000127.1:0-39171 GCA_035623215.1 Candidatus Acidiferrum sp. | reverse complement strand
CTTCGGATCAGCTTTCCGTGCGGGTGAAGGGGAGGCTTCAACTGCGAAGCGGCTCAGTAAATTCGGAAGTTCCCGCTGCAGTGCATCATGCTCATCAAGTAGAGCAAGCCGTCGTAATAGCGGTAATCCCCTGAGGGCACTGGTGTGCTCCACAGTTCTTCCAGAAATGCCTTCGATATCGGCCCCGGTGTGGCGGCAAGGCTGCCTACCGCCGTCGTGGCGAGCAATCCGACGGCATGCTGCGTCGACAGCGGCTTGCCATCGAGCGTGTAGCGAACCGGAAATGTGTGAATACCCTGGCCGTACAGGAACTTCTGAATGCGGTCGCTGAGCGCGGTCTCTCGAGCCTCTTTCTTCCACCAGGAATAGTCGACCGACCAATTGCTGGCGCTGCGCCAGGAGTCGTATTCGAACGGAGTTGGTGTGCCATCAGGACGCACAACCTGCGTCCCGTCGAAGTTGTTGCGCTCGGGAGTCAGTCCGGTGACGGGGCCAGTGACTTTGTTGAGCATGTCGCGGCTGACATCGGCGGCTTTGGCCCAAAACTCGCGGTCCTCAGGCGGTCCCCAGTGCGCCCACAGTTCGTAAAATGCGGGCAGATGATAAGAAGCGTCCGTGACGTTTACATCCGCGCCCACGTCCGGCACAAAGCGAATCATGTAGTGATCCTCGTCGACCATCGGGCCGACGGTTTGTGGCCGGTCCGCCATTTCCCAAGGAGCACGAAAGAACTGCAGTGGTTTCCCGCTTTTCGCGGCTTCCTCGGCCCGGCGCTTGCTATTAGGACTGGGCCAGGGATGGTCGGGCGGAACAAAGGGCGGATCGTCCGGATGGATGCGGAACGGCCCCGTCGCGGTTAGCACTGGATGGTGGCGCATCCCGCGCAGAATCTTGTCGGCTTCGGCCTGGTAGTTGTAAATGCCCTGGCCGTTTCCCCAGCGGTGCGCCGCGAAATAGAGCGCCATCACAAAATACTCTTCGCCATCGGGCGCGGCGCCGGTGGCGCGCGGCGTGCCGTCCGTGTTCATGGACCATGCAAAGTAACCCACCGACGGGTTCTTCGGGTCCGTCGTCAGCATGTACGTGTTCGCCCAATTCCAGATGGCGTCGAATTCGCGTTTCTTGTCTAGCTGCACGGCAATCATCATGCCGTAGCTCATGCCTTCGGAACGCGCGTCGTTGTTGGCCCAGTCCGTGATGTACGCCAGCGGGCCGTTGGCATTGGCGCCTGTCTCAAAGTAAAGCCGTTCTTCCTGGCCGTCGCCGTAGAAGAATTGCTGAAATGCTTTGTCGATCTTTGCGCGGCTCTCGGTGGGCGAATGACCCAGTTCGGCAAAGAGATCGCGATACTCGTGCGTTTTGTAAGCGCCGTTGCCGTCCCCCCGCATACGGGGAATGTCTCCCAGCGGGGCGTTCACATGTGGCGCCGGAGGGCTGAAGGGCGGCGGCGCTTGCGTTGCGGCAGGTGCTGGCGTTGGCGGAGTTTGGGCAATAGCGATCCCGGAGAATACGATTGAAATCCCGAGAGCAAGAAGCGCGATAAAACGACCCATAAATAAGGTGCAGCCTCGCAGGACAAAGAGAATCAATCGCGGAACATTTTGCGTTGCTCAACACGCATAACACAAGGGTGTCTGCGCTGTGAAACAGCCGGTGCCAATTTTGTAACAGCGCCCTCCAGCCGGGCTCCTCTCGGGTGGCTTTCAAGCCGCCGCCAGGCCGCCGCTACAAATGCAAGGAGCTGCGTCAGGAATTGCGCTGGGAAGTGGTGGTGGCGGCGACTTCGATGATGGGGTTGGGCAGAGTGCGCATGGTGCGGACGAAAAGTTCGACGATGGCGCCGTCAAACTGCGCATTGGCGCAGCGCTCGAGCTCGGCGAGGGCGTCGGTGGCGGTGCGGGCTTTTTTGTACGTGCGGTCGCTGGTGATGGTGTCGTAGGCGTCGGCAATGGCGATGATGCGCGCGCCCAGAGGAATGCGTTCGCCCGCGAGTGCATGCGGGTAGCCGGAGCCGTCGAAGAATTCGTGGTGATGCAAAACCATTTCGCGGATGCGTGCGAGCGGCTTCAGCGGATCGAGAATCTTCGCGCCAAAGCTCACGTGAGACTTCATGGTTTCCCATTCTTCGGGGTTCAGCGGGCCGTTTTTGTTCAAAATATTTTCGGGGATGCCGACCTTGCCGATGTCGTGCAGCACCGCGCCCAAGCGGACTTCTTCGACTTCAGCTTCGCTCATGCCCAGGGCTTCGGCAATTAGCGCGGCGTAAGCAGAGACTTTTTGCGAATGGCCTTGCGTGTAGTGATCCTTGGCGTCGATGGCGAACGCCAGCGAAGTGACGGTATCGAGCACAGCTTGCGGCAAAGCTTGCGGGCCTTGCGCCTGGGAAACTGGAGATGATCCGTTTTCGGATTCTGTCGCGCTGAGCGATTCCGTGAACTGACGCAAGCGCTGATAGATTTCCTCGAACGCTTCGGGACCCGTCGAGAAAAGGCGCTTGAGCGTGACGCCGAGATAGGCTTCCAGCACATCGCGCTTCCACTTTTTCGCTTCGTTCGCGTCGAAGTGATCGGCGGTGGAAACGGCGTTGCCACCTTGATGCTTCGAAAGATACATCGAGGCGTCGGCAACCTGGATGAGTTCCTGCGGGGAGGAGCCGTGCAGCGGATAGCAGGCGATGCCGAAGCTGGCGCTGATGTTTTTCTCGCGCAGCAGAGGATCGGCGGAGACCCAGCCGCGCAACTTGCTGGCAAGCTGGCGCGCGTGCTCCATGTTGGTTTCCGGCATGAGGATGACGAATTCGTCGCCACCGTAGCGCGCGACGACGTCGGAGCGGCGGCAATTCGTTTCGAGAATTTGCCCGACGCGCTGAAGCACCAGGTCGCCTTCGAGGTGGCCGTAGAAATCGTTGACGAATTTGAAGCGGTCCAGGTCCATCAACACGAGCGCGAAAGCGCGGCCCGCGCGCGTCGAGCGCTTCCACTCGGCGGAGAGCGCTTCCATAAAGAAGCGATGCGTCTTGACGCCGGTGAGGCCGTCGGTGATGGCCTGCTCCTGCGCTTTCTGAAACGAAAGGGCGTTGTGCAGAGCGCCGGCGATGAGGTCCGCGAGCGTGCGCAACAACAGGAGCTCTTCTTCCGAAAAATCCGCTGGCGCAGAAGATTCGATGTACAAAATGCCGTGGAGCTGATCGGCATAAAAAACGGGGAGAGCGGCGGCGGCGACGGAATCCGGCAAGAGTGGTTTCAGCGCGCCGTCGACCGAAGAGCCGGCGCGAAACACGCCCAAGTGTCCATTGCGCGCGACGTGGCCGATGAGGCCCGCGCCGAGCGGAATGCGCTGACCCAAAGCGCCGCGGCGCGTGCCGGCTTCCGCCTGAATCACGATTTCGCGCGTGGCGTAGTCCAGCACGCCGATGCCGATGTGATCGTAAGTGAGCCCGGCTTCGAGCTGCTCGGTGATTTTGGCGAGCATCTCATCGGGATTGAGCGTCGCGATCGCATTGCGGGAAATCGTGTTGAGCAGCGTCAAGTGCCGCGCTTTGGTTCTTTCTTCGTTGAACAGCCGCGCATTTTCAATCGCGATGCTCGCCTCGCTGGCCAGCACCCGCAAGAGTTCGAGGTGGCCTTCGTCGAAGATGCGCTCGTTGTCGGAGAAGACAGCCATCGCGCCAATGGCGTGGTCGTAGGCGACGAGGGGAACGCCGCAAAAGCAGCCCTTGTTGCGAAGCGGCTCGACGCCGAGCTTGCGGGCTTCGCCGACATAGTTGTCGCGAATGAGGACGGGCTGGCGCGTTCGAATGATGTATTCCGTCATGTGATTGCCGGCGGGCCGGCCGCGCTTGGGCATGCGCACGCCGTCGATGATCTCCAGATCGAAATGGAGCTCATCGCGCAAGGGATCGAGTTCGGCGATGTAAAAATTCTCCACGTCAAACAGGCGCCGCAATTCTTCCCAGACTTTTCGGGTGAGATCTTCTTTGTGCAGCGTTGAGCTGAGCGCGCGGCCGATTTCGTTCAAGACGTGAAGTTCTTCGGAGCGGCGCGAAGTCTGCTGAATCAGGAAGCTGTTCTCGACGGCCATGCCAATCTGGTGGCCAAGGGCGAGAAGCAGCCGCAATTCCGCGGGAGTGAAGCGGCGGTTATCGGGAGTGCCGAGCAGCAGCACGCCGAAGGCTTGCTCCTTGGCTTGCAAGCTGATGGCGACAACGCTGCGCAGGCCTTGCGCCAAAGCCAGTTCGCGGAAGCGGCGGATCGATTTCTCTTTTTCGAGTGCGGAGAGCGAGTCATCGCGCAGGTCGCGGAAGCCCAGGAGACCGCCCAGGCGCGCCACCAGGCCGACGAGATAATCGTCCAGGCCTTCATTTTGCGCGGCGCGACAGAACTCATCGCTCAAGCCGACGGCAACGACGGAAGTCGGCCCTTGCGGATCACCATGATGCAAAAAGAGCGCACCTGCGGGGAGGCGAACCACACCGAGGACGCGATCCAGGGCTTGCGAGAGCATGCGTTGAATTTCGCCGCCCACGAAAGTGGAAGTGGCGAGGTTGAGATTGGAAAGCGCAAGCATGTTGCGCTCGATGCGGCGCTTCTCTTCCTCGTACAGCGCCATGACCATGATCATCGCGACGAACGCGCAAGGAGCCGTGGCTACGACACTCAGGGTCGGGCCTTGCAGTTCCGGAGAGCCGTTCAAGAAATGGAGAGAAACCCACAGGACTCCCCAGGAAGCGAAGGAAACGCCGAGAAGGCGATCCGCGAGGGTTTCCTGGCGGCGGCTCTCCTGCCAGAACACGACGGCGACGGCAAGGTAGACCAGAGAAGCGGGAATGACGGCGGAAACCGAGAACACATTCGCGGCGTTGGACATAGCCCACGAGCCCATGATGAGGACGGTAATCAGCGCCGGAAATTTCCAAGGCTTGCGCTGCGAATAAATTTGCGCGCCAAGAAAAAAGAGCACACCGGACAAAGCGTAGAGCCAATGGTCCAACGCTGCTTCGAGCGGGCCGGGCAACATGTCCGGAGCGGCGGCGGGAGGAAGATAATGCAGCCCGAAAATAAACCAGCCGGCGGTCCAGAGCAGAAGATAGTTTTGGCGCTTGATGCTGTAAATGTAGGCGAAGAAGCCGGCCACCAGAATCGCGGCGATCAAGAGCGCCAAGGGGATGTAGCTCTGATGCATCAAAGACGGCATTCGATTCCCCGTCCACGCCAAAGACGGAAATAGGCTAGCGAAGAAGGCACAAATCCCCCTCGCCTTGCCGACTGCAAGCGCGACATCATCGTCCGCGCGGAAAAACAGCCGTGCGGCGACGCAGGCATAGCGCGCCATGACACAAAACAAAGTACTTGTGATTATGGATTACGGGATTTTCCAGAAGCAAGCGTACAGGGGTACTGGTTGCCAAAGAGACAGCAGGGCTGGGGGTGACGGATTCAATACAAAGAAGAGAGGCGTGAGGTGACTGGTGATTGTGTGACTCGTGACTGGTGGAAGAGAGAAGAATCCCTATACAGGGGCGTGATTGGTGACTCGTGAGAAGACGGGGAAGTTTTCAGTCCTAAATTGTAAGTTTTAAGTAAGAGAGAATCTGATTTTGAGAGTCGTGGTTCGATGGCGCCGAGTTAGCGCGGGAGAAGAAAAGTCAACTTCCGCACCCTTTGAAAAACCAAACCCCAAAGGGTGCGCCACCCCGGAGGTGCTTGCGAGTCAGTGGTCAGAACTAAAGGTGATCCACCCGCCGCCTAGTGGGTCGGATACCTCTGATAAATTGCCATCCGCCGGTACACTAGTTCGACCGCCGCCTTGAAGTCAGGGGGGGGCTCACGTAGGCTCAAGCTCTCGATTAATTCCCCAGGGCTGCATTCGTCCTTTTCGAGCCAATGATGTCCTCCATCTTCAATGGAGCCATCCATAAGGTTTCCTGCTGCGGCCGAAAGTGCAGCAGCGAGGACCACCGAAGCGGGCCCTCTTCCACTTGCCTCACACGACAGCAGTAACCGGTCCACCTCTCCCGGAATGGGAGAATTGAAGACATGAAAATTCACCATCGATCCCTCAATTCCTTGCAGGCGGATATAGGCACCGGGAAAATTGCCATCTACGGCGGTCGTGCTTGCTAGCAACAGACGTCTCCTTGCAGGAGGAAGTTCATATACCAACTTCACTTCGGCATCCAGATTCAGGAGTCGCACCAGCAACTCAGATGCTGTCTGAAGTACCATTGAAAACGGCGCAGGACTGCGAAGTTGGACTATCAATGAAGCGGCCACGTTAACTCCTTAATCCTAAGGTACAAAGCGCAACCAGCCATCCGCCGTCAATATGCTAACGGCTTTGAGAATTCCTTGCCGCGGATAGGACTCGATAGTCGCTCGGATGATAGCTCCCCTCGCATCCTGAAGGGCCAACAAGTCTCGTGCTGCGATGTTCTTAGCCGAAACGAACGCTTCGACGCCAGCATAACGAGCCTCAATTGCTGCGTCCTGAGCCTCTTTCAGTCGGTCAAGCACGGTTTGGACATTCTTAGTGGACAACACCTTGAGCGTCGCAGGAGCTTCATCTATGGAGCCGTCAATACCCGCTAAATCTTTTTCTGCCTGTCCGACAAATTCTCCGCCGCGAAACGAAACGATTTCTTCAGCAAATGCCGCTTCCTCCGCGTTCAAAAGGTTCTTGATCACACGCCCCGCTGCGCCAGACTTTAGAAGCGGCACTTCCCTCGCAATTGAGCCAAACCCCTCAATAGCGATGGCGCCGCCAATGATCACCCCTGTTAGAAACAGGCTCTTAAGTCCAGGCGGGTGGCCCGGGCATCAGATTTTCTCTTTCTTTGTTGTACCGCACGGTGAGAACATACCACTTCTGCAATTCCAGAGAGAGTGACGAAACGAGGGTGCCCCACGCGTCGGTTTTACGCGTGGGGGTTTTCCAAAGAAGAAAAAGCCCCGCACGCAAAACCGGCATGACGGGGCACCCAAACTGTGGCGACTCACGGTGTCCGGGCCAGCCGCCCAAAAAGAAAAAGAGCGGCCCACGCTTTGCCCAAAGTCAAAACCGCGAAGGGTAGGCCACGCCGGAGGTGCCTGCGGATCAGTGGTCAGAACCGCCCTGCCGAGGCTATTTGGGTGGGTCGGTGATTTGGACGTGGTGGTGGTCCAACAGGTCGCCTGTGGAGTGGTCGAGCTGCGCCACCGCCAATTGAAAATTGACTTGAGCCTGAATCAGATTTAGCTCCGCTTGCGCGAGCTGGGTCTGCGCATCCAACACAAAGAAAATCTGTTCGACGCCCAATTCGTATTTGCGTTCGTCGGCGTGCAGGGTGTCGCGCGCCAAATCGGCGGCGACTTTTGCGGCTTCCATGCCGATTTTAGCTGCCTCGAGAGAGTGCACGGCGTTGGTGACTTCGAGCGTGATGCCTTGATTGGTTTGGCGCTCGATATATTGGTCGCGGGTGCGGCTGGCAAGCGCGTCGGCAAGGTTGGCCTCGGCGCCGTGCCGCTTGATGGGAAGATTCAAGGAAAGAGTTGCGCCATACGCGGGATAAGTGAAATGAAAAACCTGGCTGAGGCTGTCTTTGAGGCCGGTGGTGCCGATCAGCTGCGGAGGCGTGACGCTGACGTCGAACTGATTGCCTGCGACGCCGTTTCCGGAGTAGAACCCCGAAAGCTCGAGGTCGGGTTTCAGGCCGTTGTGCGCCAGGCGGATGCCGAGATCGTCGCTGGCGAGCTGCTGACGGCTGGCTTCGAACTCCGGACGGTTGGCAAGAGCACGCGAAAGAGCGGTCGGGATGTCCACGCTCGGCAAGTCGCCAGCCGGCGCGGGCTGGTCGGTTAATTCCAGCTCCAAAACACGGGTTGCAGGATCGATATCGGCGCTGATGTCGCGGCGAAATTGATCCTCGGCTTGTTTCAGAGAATATTCGGCCTGAATGACACCGACGCGGCGGGAAGCGACTTGGGATTCCGAACGATAGATGTCCAGTGGAGGAAGCGCGCCGAGGCTCAGCGCTTTCTTGTCGTGGTCGTAGCTTTTTTGCGCCTCGTCGAGAGATTTGCGCTGCACGGCCAGATTTTCGCGCGCGAGAACGACGCTCCAGTAATCGCCCACAATCTGCAGAATGACGTTGCTCACTTCGGCGGAGAAGTTGGCGCGAGCCTGCTTCAGGTTGCGCTGCGCAATCAGAATGGGCGCGCGATTGGGGAAAAGGCCGAAGTTGCGGAGCAGGGGCTGAGTAATCGTGAATTGAAGAGCAGTCGCCAGTGAAGGATTTACGGTGGTAAAGGAATTGTTCGTCGAAAATTTGGTGTTGCTGAAGGCCGTTTGAAAATTCGTGCCGGTCTCAAAGGTCTGCTGGTAGCCGATCTGCGTCGTTTGCGAAAGGGTGTCAAGAACCGAGGCGCCTTGGAGCTGCGAAGTCGTAGGCGATTTGGCGCGGCTGTCGGCAAAGCTGGAGGAAGCGAGCGGATCGAATGGGGAAAACGCGCGATGGAGATTGTCTTGCGCGAAAGCGACCTGCGAGTGATCGATGCGCACGTCCGTATTGTTGGCAAGCGCCAGGCGGATGCTGTCGTCGAGCGTAAGAACGAGTTTGCCATTCGCGACGTGATCTTGCAGCCCTTGGGGAGCGGGCAGTGGCGGAGCCGGCTTTTGCCGCTCGCCGATCCCTAAATATGTCTCCAAGGGAGAAGTCTTTTGCGCCCGCGCGGGAGCGCCGCAAGCCAAGATAACAGAGATTGCAACCAGACACAGAGACAGCCGCATCGCGCACCCCCATCGAGATTCTTGCGAACAGCCGAGATTATTCATAGCGAATGGCTTCCACCGGATCGAGCCGCGCGGCTTTCACCGCGGGATAAATCCCGAAAATCAAGCCCACCGAAATGGAAACCAGGAAAGCCAGAAGGATGGAACTAATGGTGATGATGGTAGACCATCCCGCCAGCAAGGCGATGAGCTTGGACATGGCAAAGCCCATGACAACGCCCAACAAACCGCCGGCAAACGAAATCAGCACCGCTTCAATTACGAACTGGCGAATGATGTCCGAGCGCCGGGCGCCGACCGCCCGGCGCACGCCGATTTCTCGCGTGCGCTCAAGAATGGCCGCCAGCATGATGTTCATGATGCCGATGCCGCCGACCAGCAGCGAAATCGAAGCGATGGCCACCATCACGGTGTTGAAGAGCTGCTCGGTGCGCTTTTGCTGCGCAAGCAGTTCGGCGGGAACGATGACGCTGAAGTCGCCGGCATTGTGATGCGAAGCATTCAGAATGCCCCGAACAACTTCAGCATCAGTGGTGCTGGTGTCCGTGGAGGCGAGGTGCAAGTACATCCCGTCGATTTCGTCTTTCATCCAGCTTTGCGAGTCTTCCAGACGGTAACGGACGGAATTGAGCGGCGCGTAAATCAAATTGTTCATGTCTTCGGCGCGCACGCCGGAAACGTCGGATTGCGCGGCCACCTGCGGCGCGACGATGCCGATGACGTGGCACCATTGCTCATTCAGCTTGATGTATTCGCCGACGGCAGGCGCCGCTCCAAACAAGCTGTCTTTCGCGGCTGCTCCCAAAACGCACACCGGCGAAGAGGCGGCATTGTCCGAAGCGTCAAAGAAGCGGCCTTCCGTGACGCGCAGATGACCGATGTCGAGGTAGCTGGGCTCTACGCCATACACGATGGGCGAGTCCTGCTGTGGCTTGGGGAGATACTTTCCCGGTGTAAACCGTTTGCGCGGAGAACCGCTCTGAATGTCGGCGACATTCTGCCGGATGATCAGATAATCGTTCAGCGTCAGCCCTTGGGAAATTTTTCGAACTTTCTGCAAATCCTGCTCATTGTTGGCTTCTTTGGCTTCGACAATCAGGTTGCGCACGCCGAGCTGCTCGATAAAGGCCATAACTTTTTGCTGCGCTCCGGCCCCGATGGAAAGCATCGCCACGACCGCGGCCACGCCGAAAATCATGCCGAGCATGGTGAGAAGGGAACGCAGTTTGTGGTTGGCGAGATTCTCCAGGCCGAAGAAAAGATCGGGCAGCCACTGGACCAGCGACCGAGGCTCGGCAATGGAGGGAGCTTTCATGGCAGCAGGAAATCTCTCAACTTTCGCCCGCGCCCAGTGCCGGCCCGGAAGTGCCGCTGGGCTTGGATTTCTCGGGAGCTTTGGCCTCCGGGTTGACCAGCGCGACCTCAGTGCCCGGCGAGACACCTTCCAGAATCGCGCGCCCCTCGCTTAGCGCGCGAACTTTGACTTCCTGAGGATCGAAGCGACGGCCCCGTTTGCAGTAGACGATTTTCTTTCCGTCGCGCTCGAAGACTGCTTCGCTCGGGATAGAAACGGCTTTGGCAAGCTGGTCGCCACGAATACTCAAACGCGCCGCAAAGCCGGGGCGCAAGCGGGGATCCTTGCTGTCGAGCTGAATAGCCAGATCGAATTTGCGCAGGCCAGGATCATCCCAGAACTCGCGGGAAGTCGCGCCACCAACCGTTTGCACCTTCCCCGAAAACGCTTGGCCGGAAATCGCGTCAATTTGAATGTCCACGGCCTGCCCGGCTTTCAGATTGGTGCGATCCGTCTCTCCCACCTGTGCGGAAACCTCGAGGTGAGAAATATCGATCACCTCGGCAATAAAGCTTCCGGGATTCACTTGATCGCCGACGTGATAATCAGGAAGGGTCATCCCGCCAAAGAAAAATCCGCCTGAGGCGTCGCGGTTGCCGTGGATGACCACCAGGCCGTCGATGGGGGCGGTGACGCTCATCTTCTTGATGTTGTCTTCAGCCTGATCCATGGCCAGCCGCGCTTTGTGCTGCTTTTCTTTGCTAATGTCCAAAGCCGCCTCATTGGAAGCGCTGTGCGAACGGATGTCCTGGTCGAGCTGAGCCAGCGCGCGCTTGGCCTCGTCCAGAGCGAGCAGATTTTTCTGTGCATCGATTTTGCTTATCAGCTCGTTTTTGCTGACTTCCAGTTCGGCGCGGCGGACCGCGTATTTTGCCTTGAGCAGAGCGGTTTGATCTTCGGCGGCCTGCACGGCGGCATCGGCCTTGGCTTTGGCGATTTCCTGCTCCGCTTGCAGCAAGTCGCTACGATTCTGCGCAAGGTTGTATTCCTGCTGGCTGGGGTCAAATTCGAGCACGACTTCATCCTTGTGAACCTGGGCGCCGAATCGCGCGAGCTTGATGATTTGCAGCGTTCCGCCGGCAATGGGGGGCGCGGAAATCGCACGCGACTGCTCCGTTTTCAAAAAGCCCGTGGTTTGCACCTTCAACTGCACATCCGATTCTTTTACCGTTGCCGTTGGAATTTCAGGGTCATTGGCGAGCGCGCTGGTTTGCCGGCATGCCGCGCACAGCCCCGCAAGGCTGAGGAGGGCGGCAAGCGCACCGAATTGCAGCCATCGATGTTTCGACATGAGTCCTCTAACGCGCTGAAGTTGGATCCCGCATCGCGACTTGCTGACCGGGCAGCAGGCCCTTGGCAATCAAAACTTCTTCGGCGCTGCGCCGGGAAACTTCCACCGGAGACTCTTCAAATTTCGATCCGTTTCGCACGTAGACTACAGTTCGCCCGGCTTTGCGAAACAACGCTGCCGACGGGATGACGATGCCATTCGGAATCTTGGCCACGGCTACGCGAACCGACGCGCTCATCCCCGGGGAGAGGCGCGGATCCAGCTCCGACAGGGCCAGTTCAAGCGAAAAATTGCGCGGAATAGGCCACCCGGCGTTGAAGTCCATGCTGGCGGTGGGGCTAATGGTTTCGACGCGCGCGTCAAAGCTGCGATCGGGGAGCGCATCGACGCGCACAGTTGCCGTCTGATCGACTTTCAACTGTCCACGCTCTGCCTCTTCGACCCGTGCCGCAATTTTCATCGAGCTGACGTCCGGCAACTCGGCGATTCCGACGCCGGGCCAGGCGCGGTCGCCGGGCTTAAACGGAGAGGAGCCGCCCTGCGGTTGCCAGTGGTTTTGCAGAGCGATAGTTCCGTCGAGCGGGGCGCGCAAGGTGAGTGAATTCAAGCTGCGCTCGTCCTGTTCCACCTGAAACTTGGCCTGGTCCAGTTTCTGCTGCTTGCTGGCCAGGTCGGCTTTGGCGGAGCCGCGGTTGGCATCCAGCTTGGCTTGCGCTTCCTTGAGTTTTTGTTCAGCGTCCGCAACTTTCAGTTTGGCTTGCTCGCCGTCGATGACGGAGAGAATTTCCTGCTTACTCGCGTCGATGCGAGCTTTTTCCGCCTCGAACTTCGCGTTCATTACGTCCGTCAAATCTTGCTCTTCCTTGAGCCGCGCTGCGGCTCGCGATTGGTGGATTTCCGCCTCCGCGGATTTCACGCTTGACTGATCCTGGGCGAGTTTTTGCTTCACCGTGGTGGCGTCGAACTCCACGATCAGGTCGCCTTTTTTGATTTTTGTCGAATTCGCGACGATGTTGACGATTTGCAGGTCACCCGCTCCGTATGGCGCGGCGATGATTACGGATCGCAGGGCTTTGACGTCGCCCTTAATCTCGAGCGTGTCGGTAAAGTCTTTTCGCTTCACTTCGGCGGTGGGCAGAGTCACGCTTGAACTGGCGATACGGAATGCGCCAAATCCCAGCCCGCCGATGAGCACGGCCGCTGCGCCGGCAATTACCTTTTGCCGCGGCTTCCACTTTCGGACACTCCGAATCACGGCTGCTCACCTGTAAGCTGCCGGATTATTTCGCCTTCCTGAAGGCCGGAAAGCACCACTACATCCAGGTCGCTCGCGGGACCCGTTTTCACCGCGCGCTTTTCAAAGGAACCCGTGGCTTTCACCCAGACGTAAGAATTTCCCGCATCGGATTCCACATAGGAGCGGGGGATGACCAGAACGTTCCCTTGCGAGCCCAGTTCCAGATCCAGCGCTGCGGAAAGATCGGGCAAGAGTTTGGGATCGCTGCCTTGAACGGAAAACCGTGCGGTGAACGTGCGCACGGTTTCCGTGAACTGCCCGGTGTGGCCTAAGGGAGAAAGGTCTTCGAGTGTCGCCACAAAACTCAGGCCGGGGTAGGCGTCCAGATGCATTTTCGCGTGCATCCCGGGATACACATGCAGCACGTCGACCTGGTTCAATTCCACGCGAACTTCCATCTGCGACGGATCGACTACAGCCATGAACGGCAAGCCAGGGCGGACTTCATCCCCAAGCTGCACCGTGCCCATTCGTCCGCCAAGCCAGATGGTGTTGTAAACGACCACGCCTGGCATGGGTGAGCGCACGGTCATTTTTGCCGCGTTGCTCTGGGCGTAGCGCATGGATTCGAGGGCGCGGTCGCGCTGGATTTCCAGAATGCGAATTCCGGCGGTGGCGGCAGCGCGCTTCAGTTGATAAGTTTCTTTGAGCTGCTTGAGCGTGGCTTGCGCTTCATCGGCGGCTTCCTGATTTTTTTCCGCGTCGATGCGGGAGACGATTTCGTTTCGCTGCAGTTCGAGTTGTGCGCGCTTCAGTTCGTCCTCAGCTTGTTTCATGGCCGTGTCGTCTTTTGCGCGCGCGATTTCTTCCTCCGCTTGTTTCTGTGCGACCTGGCCTGCCAGATTGTCGTACGAGCTTTTCTTATCGAGATAATCTTTCATTTGGGCTTGGGGATCGAACTCCGCCAGCAAGTCGTCCTTTTTGACCTGGGAACCCGCTGGAGCCAGCTTGGTGATGACCATCGAGCCCACTTGCGCGCCTTCCAGCCGCGGTGCGAGGACCGCAAACGAGCGCGAGGCCATGGTGGTGCCGTTCAGCCGGAGCGTTTGTGTAAAGTTTTTTTTCTCCACGCGAAAGGTGCTTTCGCCGGGATTTGCGGAAGCTTGCGCCCGGCGGAAATGGGAGAAGAAAAAGGGAAGAAGAATCAAAATCAGCAGCGACGAGCTTCCGAGAAACAGGAGGCGCGGCCTGCCGCCGAGTGGAGATGTCCAACTCATTGCCCCGTCATGACCTCTGGAAAAGTTGCAAACTCCCGCCCGCTTGCGGGTTTGGAGTGCGAATCCACAGAAATGGTTGTGTTCCCGGAGTCCGTTATTTCCTGCCTGGTCCCCAGCTATCAGCTATACAGTTTAGCTCAGGGCAAGCGCAACAATAACGACGGATTCCCAAGGCCGACCGTTACACCAATTCTTTAGACGTCAGCAGGAGCTATTTGTCCCATTGAAACTTGGGACAAAGCCGTACTGGTCCAAGTGTGTTGTAAGTGGGGCAATTACGGAATGGGGTATGCTGTAGGGCAGCGGCTCCTGAGTTGCAAGTGGCCGTCCAAGCTTCCAGAATCCGCGCGGTGCAAGATGATCAGCCTTCTGGCGAAGTTCTTTCGGGGATTGCATCTGATTTTCGGGGTCTCGGCTCCTCCTCCAGGCGAGAATGAGCGCAAGTTCGTGTTTACCTGGCTCGGGATTTTGGCGTTCGTGGTTGGATTTTGCGTGCTTCTCACCTACCTCGTTCCCTACTTTTACTTCAAGCAGTAGCGTTTCGAATCCGGCCCGTTGGACGGAATACGGGGCATTCGTTACACTGAGCGATTGAATCGCGACGGAAAGACGCGTTAGAGAATGACAAACACAAACACCAAGGGTGGGGGCGTGCGGGTGCGATTCGCGCCGTCGCCGACGGGATATCTGCACGTGGGAGGAGCGCGCACGGCCCTGTTCAACTGGCTGTTCGCCCGGCGCGCGGGTGGCGCGATGATTCTGCGGATTGAGGACACCGACGCAGAGCGCAACAAACCGGAACTGGTGCAGGGAATTTTGGATGGACTGAAATGGCTGGGCGTGGACTGGGATGAAGGGCCGTTTTACCAGTCGCAGCGAACCGAGCTTTATCGCGCGGCGGCGAAGAAGTGTGTGGCAAACGGCAACGCATTTCTCTGCTACTGCCCAGCAGAAAAGTACGCCGGTGGAGATTACGCCGAGCCGACGGCGCAGGACGAAGAGCCGAAGGGGACAGGGCCGCGGCGTGTGACGCGGTGTTCGTGCCGCGACGGCAAGCCTTCGACGCCGGGAACGAAGCCTGCGATCCGGTTCAAGGTGCCGGTTGGCGGGGCGACGAAGTTTGTGGACGCAGTGTTTGGCGAGCGGGAGTTTTCCAACGACGAGATTGAAGATTTCGTGCTGCTGCGGTCAGGCAAAGGCGAAGAAGAGTTTGGCCAGTCGATGTACCAGCTTGGTGTGGTGGTCGACGACCTCGATATGCGCATCACGCACGTGATTCGCGGCGCGGATCACATTTCCAACACGCCGAAGCAAGTGCTGTTGTACGGAGCGCTTGGCGCGACGCCTCCGGTGTTTGCGCACGTGCCGCTGATTCTCGGCGCGGACAAGTCGCGGCTGTCGAAACGGCACGGCGCGACGGACGTGAACATGTATCGCACCGAAGGATTTTTGCCGGAAGCGTTTCGCAATTTTCTGGCGCTTCTGGGGTGGTCTGCGGGGGGCGATGAAGAATTCATCCTCACAAAGGATTTGATTGGGAAGTTTTCGCTCGAAGGCGTGAGCCGCACGAACGCGGTTTTCGACCGGCCAAAACTCGAGTGGTTCAATACGCAATATTTGCAGCGATTGCCGATCGAAGATTTACTTCCGGAAGTAGAACAGGAATTGAAGCGTAGCGGCTTGTGGAAAGTGGAATGGGCGGCGAGCGCGGCGCCGGGCGCGGATGGAAGAGATCACGCGTGGTTTTCGAAGACAGTGGACTTGCTGCGGCCAAGAATCCGGCTGCTGCCCGATTTTTCGACGTGGTCGCGAGCGTTTTTCAGCGACGAATTTCCGCGCGAGGCGGCAGCCAAGGAAAAATATTGGAAAGACCCGAAGGTGCCGGAGCTGCTGGCTAAACTTGCCGACGCGCTGGACAAGTTGACGGAATGGAACCACGACGCCTGCGATCACGCATCGCGCGCGGTTGCGGAAGGGGCTGGTGTCAAAGCTGGCTTGTTGATCAACGCCACGCGCGTGGCCATCGTCGGGCAGGCTGTCGCGCCGCCGCTGTTCGACACTATGGTTGTGCTCGGGCAACGGCGCGTTGTGAACCGTCTTCGCGACGCTTGCCGCGGTCTTGCCGCATCTGCTTGATTTACGCCACCGCCTGCTCGCGGGATTCTTCGCGTTTTAGTAGCGGCCGGGGTGATCGTGGCGCCACTTCCAATACTCGCGCTGCTCGCGTTCGTTAAGCTTGACCCACTCGCGGTATTCCACGTGGCGCTCGACGCAATACGCGCGGTAGGCGCGGTCTTCGGCGGAGTCCCAGCGGTGATAGTCGCCGTGGTCCGCGTCATAGTAGCGAACGCGAGCCGCGCATCCCGCACCGATCATCGGAACGACCATTGCCGCAGCAAGCACAAAGGGGCCCACGAATCGTCGAATTTTCCGCATTTCGCAATGCTCCTTTTTGTCGAGCCTTGAAGAGGGCTGAATTCTTAACAGCGCAACAAGGCGCCGTCTGCGGCTCGCTTCCTCACTATTGAACACAGAATCGGGAGAAAAGGTGCAATTAAAATTTCAATGGACGCGAAGCCCTGGGGTTTGCCTCATTCTCTTTTCTTTCGGGTTGTCAATGCACAATCTTCAGTTCCTGACTTCCTTTGAAGGATAGCCGAGGGTCAGACCGTGTTGACTGGGTGTAGAATGGCGCGGCCTCATATTTGTTCCCGAAGCGCGCCTTATTCTTCCCGCCGAAAGGAACGATCGGGAGTGTCGGCATCTGGAGGGAGAGCCATGATATTTCGCCGTCTGAAATCGTTCTTAGTTGCCCTGTGCGCTTTGCTGTTTCTTGCTTCGCTGGCGGCCGCACAAACCAAGCTGCTTCGCTTCCCGGACGTCCATGGTGACAAAGTGGTTTTCACATACGGCGGGGATTTGTGGCTTGCGTCCACTTCGGGCGGCATAGCCACTCGCCTAACCACGCACCCCGGCCTTGAGCTGTTTGCGAAGTTTTCTCCGGACGGCAAGTGGATCGCTTTCACCGGCCAGTACGATGGCGACGAGCAGGTTTATGTAATTCCCGTGGCCGGCGGAATTCCCAAGCAACTTACCTATTATCCTGCTCGCGGGCCGCTGCCGCCGCGCTGGGGCTACGACAACCAGGTGTACGGGTGGACCCCGGACGGCAAGTCGGTTGTTTTCCGCTCCCTGCGCGATCACTACGACCTCGGTGACTGCCAGCTTTATACCGTGCCGGTCGAAGGGGGATTGCCGCAACCGCTGCCCATGCCGAAATCGGGAGCCGGCGATTTCGCTCCGGACGGAACGAAGGTTGTGTATTCGCCACTGTTTCGCGATTTTCGCACCTGGAAGCGCTATTCGGGAGGCTGGGCGCAGCAGCTTTACATCTTCGATTTGAAAACGCACGCGGCGGAAAAAATTACGGATGATCCGCGCAGCCATCGCGACCCCATGTGGATCGGCGACAAAATCTATTTTGCTTCGGACCGCGATGACACGTTGAACTTATATGACTACGACACGAAGACGAAAAAGACCGAGCAAGTGACGCACAGCAAAAGGTGGGATCTTCGCTGGCCCAGCACCGACCACAAAAGCCAAATCGTCTACGAAATGGAGGGTGAGCTGAATATTCTGGACACTGGCACCGGGCAATCGAAACATATCTCCATCCAAGTTCCCACTGACGCGGTCGCCATGCGGCCCTCGCACGTTTCCGCCGCGGGCCAGATCGAAGGGTTCTCGTTGAGCCCCAAGGGTGAGCGCGCTCTGTTCGTGGCGCGCGGCGACGTCTTTACCGTGCCGATTGAAAAAGGCCCTACGCGGAATCTGACAAACTCTTCGAACGCGCACGACAAGTGGGCCCGCTGGTCTCCTGATGGAGCGAAGATTGCCTTCATCTCTGACATGGATGGGGAGGATGAGGTTTACGTCATCAATCAAGACGGTTCCGGGAAGCCGGAAGAACTCACGCACGGCTTGAAAGCCATGCTCTACGCGCCGGAATGGGCGCTGGACGGGAAGCGCATCGCGTTCGGGGATAAGGACGGAAAACTTTATGTTCTTACTCTCGATGACAAAAAGTTCATCCAGGTAGCGCAGAATCCGCGCGCAAGAGTGCGTAACTACACCTGGTCTCAGGATGGCGGCCACCTCGCCTTCGTCATGGATAATCCCAACAACTTCAGTTCCATATATATCTGGAGCGTTGCGGACAGCCAGGTGCACCGCGTGACCAGCGACCTCTTCGACGCCGCACAACCCGCATGGGATCCCGACGGCAATTACCTCTACTACCTCAGCGTCCGCAATTTCGCTCCCCAGTTGAGCCAGGTCGAATTCAACTACGCTACCAATCGCGGCGACGGGATTTTCGCCGTCGCCCTTCGCAAGGACGGCAAGAACCCTTTTCCGCCGGAAAGCGACGAAGTGACCATCACCAAAGAAGGAGAAAAACCCGCCGCCGGCGACAAAGAAAAGCCCGAAGAGAAGAAGGAACAGAAAAAGAAAGAGTATATTCGCATCGATTTCGACGGCTTGTCCGACCGCGTGACGCGCGTGCCGGTCGACGCGGACAATTTCGGCGGTTTGGCCGTTACCAAGGACTACTTGATTTATGCGCGGGAAGGCGCGCCATTCTACGGGCGCGACTCCTATCCGCCGGCCGCGCTGGTGCTGTTTTCTTTCAAGGACCGCAAAGAGAATACGCTGGCAGAAGGTGTCAGTGGTTACGCAGTGTCAGCGGACGGCAAGAAAGTTCTTGTCCGTCAAGAACGCGATTTCAAACTCTACGACGTCAAGCCGGAAGGGAAGAGCGGCGCAAAGCCAGTTTCCACGGCGAACCTGATGGTGGACCGCGTTCCGCAGCAGGAGTGGGTCGAAATTTTCAACGAAGTTTGGCGGCGTTACCGGGACTTTTTCTACGTGAAAAACATGCACGGCTACGATTGGGAGGCGCTGCGTGCCCAGTATAGGCCGCTGGTGGACTACGTCGCGCACCGCTCCGATCTCAATTACGTGCTTGGGGAGATGATCGCAGAGCTCAGCGTTTCGCACGCCTACATCGATGGAGGCGATTTTGAAATTCCCAAGCGCCCGCAGGTTGCGCTGCCGGGGGCGCGGTTCAAGCTTGACGTGGCTTCCGGGCGTTTCCAGATCAGCAAAATCTACCACGGGCAGAACGAAGAGGAACTTTACCGTTCGCCGCTGACCGAGGTGGGCGTGGACGTCAAGGAAGGCGACTACGTCCTCGCAATTGATGGCCAGGAACTGACCGCGAGCGACAACCCCTACAAGCTTCTTCTGAACAAGGCCAACCGGCCTGTCCAACTCACGGTGAATTCAAGACCGACGCTGGACGGCGCGCGCCAGATCAGCTACCGCCCCATCACCGCCGAGCGGAATCTGATTTATCTGGATTGGGTCACGCGCAACCGCGAAGCCGTTTCCAAAGCCACCGGCGGACGCGTCGGTTACATTCACATTCCGGACATGGGCGAGGCGGGGATTCGCGAATTCATCAAGTACTACTATCCGCAGATTCGCAAGGAAGCGCTGATTGTGGACGTCCGCGGGAATGGCGGGGGCAACGTTTCGCAGATGCTCATCGAGCGGCTGCGGCGCGAGCTCTTGGGGACCGAGTTCGACCGGATCGATCAGCAAACGGGCACTTATCCCGACGCCGTGTTTTACGGGCCGAAAGTCTGCCTGATCAACGAAACCTCTGCTTCCGACGGAGACATTTTTCCCTACATGTTTCGCCAGGCGGGCCTCGGCCCGCTGATCGGGAAACGCACTTGGGGCGGAGTTGTCGGCATAACGGGCCGTGGGCCGCTCATCGATGGCGGACAGGTGTTCGTTCCGGAGTCCGGCAGCGCTTCGGTCACTGGCAATTGGGTGATCGAGGGCCATGGCGTAGACCCCGATATCGTTGTCGAAAACGATCCCGCTTCCGTAATTGAAGGCAAAGACCCGCAGCTCGAGCGCGGGATTGCTGAAGTCCTGAAGGCACTCGAAGCCAATCCGAAGAAACTTCCGCCGCGTCCGGCCGACCCGGTGAAAACACCTAAACGCTAAGTCGCCAGATGGGCGTCCGAACTGGGTCAACCCTCCAGCGCCGCAGCTTTCTTTACTGCATTTTGAAAAATTCTTGGTGGGCGGGCTTGGCGGCGGAAGCCGAGTCGGCGATATTGACGACGGCGTTGAGGGGAATAGTAACCGGAGGCAGGCAAAGTTCGGTGCTGCATGCCTGATAGCGGAGCTTCAAAGGTAAGTGCTGTTCGCCGAGAGGAGCCTCGGCAAGAGCGGTAACAGGCATGTGCAATATCACGGTGTCCTGATAGACGTTCAGGGGCTTTTGCGAAAACGTGAACTTCTCGAGCTTGCCCTTGGGATAAACCACGTCGCCGCTACTGAACCCTGTGGGAAGGTTCGCTTTGAGATCCGTGGCGATCAGATATTCTTCCGACTTTTCCCGGGCGTTCACGTGGAAGCCGGGGCGGATTTTCATGACCACAGCGAGTTGAAACGAGCTGCCACGGGCGGCGGGGTCGAGCGAAGCATAAACTTCGGGTTTGACAACGTCTTTGCCAGAGGGGACTTGGGCTTTCGCTGCGAGAGCGAGCGCTGCAATCGCAGTGAACAGGGCGGCGGCGAAATAAACCCCGGATTGGAGTTTCACACTTTCACCTCTTCGCCGAGTTGCTGAGAAATCACGCGGCTCATCACCCCGTGCAAATCCTCACCGGTTTTTTCCAACACGAAGGTACTTCGAGAAGCGTTCCAGCCGAGCTTGAAGCTGGTGGAAAGCGCAGAAATCCAGATTTCACGCACCGGGGTGTTCGGCGAAATTACGAACTTCACTTCCTCCGGTTCCTCGAAGAGAACCTCGAGTTTTCCAGATTCCCCTTCCACATCGAAACCGTGCTCGTCGCCGAGAATGAGCAAGCGCTTTTTAAGATCGTCGAAGGCCTCGTCGGCTTTGCGTTGGAAGTCCTTTTCTTCAAGCATGGGTTCAGCCTACACGACTGAATTTTCCCCGGCAAGCGAGCGGTTAGAAATCCTTGATTTCGCGGAGCAGGCCGCTCGAAACGTCATAAACGAAGCCGCGCACGGCCACTTCTTTGGGAATCCATGGATGGCTGCGCAGTTTTTGCAACTGGTGGCGCACGTTTTCGTCGAGGTTTTGGAAGGCATAGAAGAAAGCCGGTGAGATAGCAGCGGTCCCAGCTCGGTTTTGGATTCGGGTGCGCAAATCCTGCTCGGTAGTGTGCATCAGGCCGCAATCGGTATGGTTGATGACCATGAATTCTTCGGTGCCGAGCAGATAGTGCGAGACCACCAGCGAACGCGCGGCGTCGTCGGTAACGATGCCGCCGGCATTGCGAATGATGTGCGCGTCGCCCGTTTTCAGGCCCAGCGTGCGAATGGAAAGCCGCGTGTCCATGCAGGTGAGGACGGCGAGCTTGCGCTGGGGACGCGGCGTCAACGCCCGCAATTCGTGCGTGCGCGCGTAGATTTCGTTGGCTGCGAGGACTTCATCGATGACGCTCATGGCCAGCACAGTGTAGCAAAGCGGGCACGAAACAAAGGTATCCGCTAGATTTGCAAGTATTTCCGCGAGGTGCTGCTACACTAGCGCCGCATGAATTCCGCTTACAATCACTACGCGGAGTTATCGGGCGTATAATTTCGACATGCGGGGAGCTAAGTTAGTCGTGGTTCAGGCATTTGGGAGCCGGGCTGAGGCGGACCTGGCACAGAGCCGACTTGAAACCGAAGGCATAGCAGCGATGGTTCAGGCGGACACGGCCGGGGGAATGCGGGATCACTTGGCGTGGTCCGGGGGCGGATTTCGAGTGTTGGTGCGCGAGGAAGATGAGGCCGCGGCGCGAGAAGCATTGAGTCCACTTGACCCAGAGGAGCCTCGGGACGAGAGGAAAGCGACTCCCGAGGAGCGGAACGCCGCGGAAAGATTGCTACAAGGGCTGCAAAAGCTGCGTTGACGATTGTTGCAAAGGCCCCGTATAATTAAGGTTTGCGTGAAGGGCTTAGAAAGCGTCTGGAGGAATGATGTACGCCGTAATTAAGACCGGGGGAAAGCAGTATCGCGTCGCGCCCGGCGACACCATCCGCATCGAGCGCGTGGATGGCAAAGTAGGGGAAAAGGTCAATTTTGGCTCGGTTCTGGCGGTCCACACCGATGACAAGAAGGTATTGGTGGGCGCGGATGCCGGGAAAGTCAGCGTGAGCGGAAAGATCGTCGAGCAGGGGCGGGCCAAGAAGCTGACCGTGCTCAAGTTCAAGAAGACGAACCAGTACAAGATTCAGCGGGGCCACCGGCAGAATTTTACGGCAGTGCAGGTCAACGATATCAAGCTGTAATTCCACACGTAGGGGCGGGCTTGGGCCCGGCAGATTTTTCGAGAAAAGGATTGTGTCATGGCACATAAGAAGGGCGGCGGCTCCTCAACGAATGGCCGCGATTCGCACGGACAAAGGCTGGGCGTGAAGCGCTTCGGCGGGCAACTCGTGAATGCGGGCACGATTCTGGTGCGGCAGCGCGGGACCAAGCATCAAGCGGGCGAGAACGTCGGTCAGGGCAAGGACGACACACTGTTCGCGCTGGTGACCGGCGTTGTGAAGTTTGAAGACCGAGGACGGCACGGGCGGTTCATCAGTATTCAGCCGGCGGAGCAGCCGAAGGCCGCAGCGAATTAAGGCGGGCGGGGCAAGCCCGGCACCTACCATTGCAGATTGCTTCCGCGATCTGGCTCCGCTGGATCGCGTTTTTGTTTTCAGGCAGCTATTGCGGTTGGCCGGAAACGCAGCTTTGCGGGCCACCGGGAAAGAACCTTTTGTAAGCGCTGCGGCCGTGGGCGGGGATGATCGCGAGCCCCGGCAGCAATTCGTGAAGCTGGCTGAGCTTGCCGACGATCCGGTTTGCAAGCATGGGGTTGTCATCGCTGTCGCGTAAGAGAAGCGGCTTGCCGACGCGCTCTTCGAAGCCGCGCTCGTCGTCGACGGTGTCGCCAACATAAAAGAAGCGGGTGGCGGGAGAGAGATTGACGAAGATGCCGACGCTGCCCGGCGTGTGGCCACGCAAGGGAACGACAACAACGGAGCCGTCTTTGTATAAGTCGGCGCTTTCGTCGAAGGTTTCATAAGGCTCGGGCTCGAATTGAAGCGTAGGCGCGTTCGGCTTCGGCAAGGCTTTGTTGTAGGCAGCGATGACGTAGCCTTTGGCTTGAATATCGGGATCGTGCGCGAATTGCAGTTCTTCGCGGGTCATGAGCACGGGCAAGTGGGGCAAATCCATCAGGCCGCCCGCATGGTCGAGATGGACATGAGAGAGAATAGCCCAGCGGAGCTTCGAGGGATTTTCGCCGATGCGTCGAAGTAAATCGGGCAGCGGAATTTCGGGATTCAATTGGCCAGCGAGGGACTTCAGTTTGAGGCGCATCGCGAACGGGTAGATGCTGACGTCTTGATTGAAGTGGCTGCAGTTGCCGGTGTCGATGAGCAGATCGCCCGCCGGATGGCGGACCAGGATGCTTCCGGCCGTCATGCCGATGGAAAAGCTGCTGAAGGTTTTGCCGGTTTCGATCCAGCAGGCGGAGAGGCCGGGAAGGGAAGAGATGGTGGGAGCGACGCGCGCGTGCGGCGGTGCGGCAGGAAGCGGCGTGCGGCGAGAGAAAAGAACGTAGAATCCGGCTGCCACGAAGATGATCAAAACGAAAAGCAAAAATACTAGGCGTTTGAGAAAGCGGAACATGCGAGAGCGGCCTCCGTCGAAGGCGTGAGCGATTTGCCAGTTTGCCTATGTTATCTTTTTTCGGGGCGCTAAGTTAGCCCGCGCGTTCTGGACGGTTTTCCGTTGGATGAGGATCGGTTGAGATCCTTCGCTGCGCTCAGGATTACACTACTGAGCAACCAGGGCGTGCTGCGAAATGCTGTTTGTCAGTAAGGACGAGGAGTTGTGAAGAAGTGTTTGTTGATGAAGCAAAAATTTACGTGAGGGCCGGCGATGGCGGGAACGGATGCGTGGCGTTTCGGCGTGAGAAGTATGTGCCGCGAGGCGGGCCGTCGGGCGGCGACGGAGGGAATGGCGGAAGCGTCTACCTGGAAGCGAATCCGAACGACAACACGCTGCTGCGGTACCGCTACAACCGCGAGTTTAAGGCCGAGCGCGGGCGGCACGGCGAAGGCTCGAACTGCACGGGCCACTCCGGCGAGGATTTGATTCTGCAGGTGCCGGTGGGCACGCTGGCGCGGGATGACGAGACGGGCGGGACGATTGCGGATTTGGCGACGCCGGGCCAGCGCGTGCTTATCGCGCACGGCGGACGCGGCGGGCGCGGGAATCAGCATTATGCGAAGCCGTGGCATCAGGCACCGCGCGAGCATGAAGACGGCTTCCCGGGAGAAGAGCGGCATCTGCGTTTGGAACTGAAGCTGCTCGCTGACGTGGGGCTGGTGGGATTTCCCAACGCAGGGAAATCGACGCTGATTTCCGTGATTTCGGCGGCGCGGCCGAAGATTGCGAATTATCCGTTCACGACGCTCGAGCCAAATCTAGGAGTGGTGAATGCAGATGGCGGAACTGGCAAAGAGGGGCGCGAGATTGGGCGCACGTTTGTAGTGGCCGATCTTCCGGGGCTGATTGAAGGCGCTAGCCGGGGCGCGGGGCTGGGGGTTCGCTTTTTGCGGCACGTGGAACGCACGAGACTGCTGGTGCATTTGATTGATACCAGTGACGCAAACGCTGATGATCCGGTGCGTTCGTTTGAGGTGATCAACGGCGAACTGGCGGCGTTCAGCGAGTCGCTGACGCTAAAGCCGATGATTGTGGTGGCAACGAAGCTGGATGCCACGACAGACCGGACGCGGGTGGAGGCCCTGCGCGATTTCTGCAAAGAGGGCGAGTTGGAGTTTCACACGATTTCCGCTGTGGCCGGGGAAGGCGTGAAGGAACTCGTGTGTGCGATCGCGGATGCACTAGACAAGATTCCGCGCGCGAGTGCCGAGCCCTCAGAAGCGGAAGAAGGCTTGCCCGCCGAGATCAAAGTTAACCCTTCCGCGCGGCACGCTGCCGAAGACGGGAATTCGTGAGAAAATCCGGGATGAAAAGTTCTTGGGAGGCGCATTGACGACAGCGCAGGCGCACCGCACCGCCGCAAAACACCATCCTCGCCGCATCGCGCTGTTTGGCGGTTCTTTCGATCCTATTCATAGCGGTCATCTTGCGGTGGCGCGGGCCGCCGACCGGCGATTTAATTTCGACGAAATACACTTTGTGCCGGCGAGCCGGCCACCGCACAAATTGAAGCAACACCTCGCGCCGTTCCCGCATCGATTTGCCATGGTCGCGCTGGCGTGCACCGAGCATCCACACTTCGTGCCATCGTTGGCGGAAGCAGGAGAAGATTTCAGCGGCACGCAGTTGCATTATTCCGTGGACACGGTGCGCTATTTCCGGCACCTGTATCACGGGCACGGCGACCGCATTTTTTTCATTATTGGCGCGGATGCGTTTCTCGACATCCCGATGTGGAAGGAGTACGAGACCCTGCTCAGCCTCTGCGATTTCATCATCGCCAACCGGCCGGGCATTCGCGCAGAAGCGCTGCGGCTGGTGATTCCGCCGGACTTGATGGCGCGCCCGGATGAGCAGAAAGAACCTGAAGGCGGCCATCCTTCGCAGGTGATCGCCCAGCTTCACCGGACCACGGTGTATCTGTTGGAAAACGTTTCGAGCGAAGTATCCGCAACGGACATTCGGCGGCGCGCGCAACGCGGGCAAGCGATCCACGGGCTTGTTTCGGCGCGCGTCGAGGAATACATTCTCAAACAGGGCCTATACCGGTGAAATTCGAATCGTTGCCGCGTGGCGTTCGCCTCGCTGTCGAAGCGGCACAAGAAAAGAAGGCTGCCGACGTTACGGTGCTGGATCTTTCGGAAGCCGGCGCCTTTACGGACTATTTCGTGATCTGCACGGGCTTCAGCACGCCGCAGGTCCAGGCGATCTGCACGGAAATAGAAGAGCAGCTTCACAAACACATCGGACGCTCGCCGGAGCACCGCGAAGGACACCGCTCGGCAGAGTGGGCGCTGCTGGATTTTGGCGGATTCGTGGTGCATGTGTTCAGCGAGCAGGCGCGAAAGTATTACGACCTCGAGAGACTGTGGCGCTCCGTGCCAAAGCTCGAAATCGCCGATGCACCGGAAGGTGCCGCCATGGGACGCCAAAGTGGCAGAACTTCGTTGGGGCACGGCCATTCTCAGCCATGAACAAGTTATGAGCAGCGAGCGATTGCCGTGGATAGCGGAAGACCCCGCGTCGCTACGGCTGTTTGAGCTTGCTGAAAAAGTCGCACCCGCGCCGACGACGCTTCTCATCGTGGGAGAGAGCGGCACGGGCAAAGATCACCTGGCGCGGCTGGTGCACGAGCTCGGGCCGCGGCGGGACGCGCCTTATTTGAAAATCGACTGCGCGAGCCTGCCGCCACAGTTGGTCGAAAGCGAACTTTTTGGGCACGAGCGCGGGGCATTCACAGGAGCGGTAGAACGTAAGCTAGGGCGGCTGGAGCTTGGCGGAAGCGGCACGATTGTGTTGGATGAAGTGGCGGCTCTTTCGCCGGGAGCGCAGAGCAAGCTGCTGCGCGTGCTGCAGGAGCGGGCGTTCGAACGGCTAGGCGGCACGGAAACTCTGCGAATTGAGGCAAGGCTGATTGCGCTGACGAATGTAGACCTTCCGGCGGCGGTGAAAACGGGGAGTTTTCGCGAAGATTTATATTTTCGATTGAACGTGGTTACGCTGACGGTTCCGCCGTTGCGCGAGCGCCGCGCCGATATTTTGCCGCTGGCAACGTATTTGCTGGCGGCGTTGCGCAGCGTGCATGGGCGCCCGCAAGCGGAATTGAGTGAGACGACGCGGCGCATGCTGGCGGCGCATGCGTGGCCCGGCAATGTTCGAGAGCTGCGCAACGCGCTCGAGCGCGCTCTTGTTTTTTCGCACGGAGGCCGTGGGAATTCGGGGGCACAAGACGACCTGCTTGAGCCGCAGGATTTTCCGGAGAGCGTTCGCGCGACGGCGGCGGGCGCGGCCAGCGCGCTAGCCGGGTTGCGCTCGCTCGAAGAAGTCGAGCGCGAAGTGATCGCCGCAACACTCGAGGCGACGCGCTACCAGATTAGCCGATCGGCGGAAGCGCTGGGCATTAGCCGGAAAACGTTGCTGGAAAAACGGAAGAAATACGGGCTGAAGTGAATAAGAAAATTGAAAAAGGAAATTGGAAAATAGAAGGTCGAAATTAGAAGACCGAATTTCGCACACACCATCGGCTGTTCGGCTCTTGCGCGCTCTGACTTAAAACTTATAACTTACAACTTGAGACCTTCATGCGGATACGACTGCTTATGCTAGGGAAGACGCGCCGGTCGGAGATGCGCGCGATCATCGAGGATTATGCGAAGCGTATCAGCCGCGTGTGTCCCATCGAAATCACAGAAGTGCGCGACGAAAATGCAGCCATCAAGAAACTTGATGCAGACCGTGCTGCCACGGTAGCGCTGATGGACGCCGCAGGAAAAGCTCTCGATTCGAATGCGCTTGCCAAATGGCTTGGTGAGCTGCGCGACCGCGGCACGCGCGAACTGATTTTTCTTTGTGGGGACGCCGATGGCTTTCCGGAGGGGTTGCGCCAGCGCGCGCATCAGAAGCTTTCGCTCAGCGCCATGACGTTCTCCCACGAGCTGGCGCGGGTTATGCTGGCCGAGCAGCTTTACCGCGCTTTCGCGATTCTCTCCGGCAGCCCCTATCCCAAATAGCGCCAATTCCGTCGTGGCTGTAATACCATACCGTGCATGTCCATTCGCATCGTTCCTGACGAAAACCAGCCGTCGGCTGCCATTGAAATTCCTCTCGAGAAGCCGCTGCCGGATTACGACCTTCACGAACTGGAGCAACCTACGCCTCGCGATGTGGACGCCATTTTGGTGACGCAAGGCTTTCGCGATCTGGTCGATGATGCTCGCGGCGTGCTTACGGATTTGTTGAGCGGCACAGGCCTCGAAGTTAATCAATTGACGGGAGCAATTTGTCCGGGCGACGACGAAGTGTACCGTCCCGGTTTGTGGATCGTGGTGCGCGACACGCATGCGGCGCAGAGTCGGGACCTCTCTCCCGAAGCGCGCACCCGCATCGCAGCCGGCGCGGAAGAACTCGTCAAGCGCTTGCAACTCGCCTAGTCACTTGACGTTTACTACGGGACTCCGCAAACTCAAGTCTTTTCCAAGTGCAACAACAAAACATCGAAGCTAAGGAAAATGCCGGAAGAAAAGGGACTACTGATTGTTTACACCGGGCCAGGCAAGGGCAAGACGACTTGCGCGCTGGGCACCGCGTTTCGGGCCGTGGGCCAAGGGCTGCGCGTGCTGATGGTGCAGTTCATCAAAGGCTCGTGGCACTACGGCGAACTCGACTCGGCCAAAATGCTAGGCGACGACAAATTTGAGATTCGCCCGATGGGACGCGGCTTCGTGAAAATCGGGGGAGCCGAAACCGATCCCCAAGACATCAAATTGGCTCACGAATGCTGGCTGGTTGGTCGTGACGCCATTAACAGTGGCAAATACGACCTCGTGGTGCTCGACGAAATCAATTACGTCATCAGCTACAAGATGCTCGATGCGGACGAAGTTGTCGAAGCGCTGAAAAACCGCCCCGAGCGCTTGCACGTGATTTGTACCGGGCGAAACGCGCATCCCAAGTTGGTCGAACTGGCCGACCTGGTCACGGAGATGCGCGAGGTGAAACACCCGTACACCAAGGGTATACTGGCGCAACGGGGAATCGACTACTAGGGGCTAGAGAACAAGGATTAGGGGTTAGAAGAGCCGTTGCCAGTCTTGGACTTTCTAACTTAGAACTGAGAACCAACAACTTACGACTTTTGCCTATGGCCTGGTTTAAGCGCGAGAAGAAATCGATCGAACAGACCACCCCGCCCGAAGAGCGCCGCGTGCGCACCGAAGGCTTGTGGGTTAAGTGCGAATCCTGCCGCACCATCGTTTTTCGGAAGGACCTCGAAGAAAATCTGTATGTCTGTCCGAAGTGCCAGTTTCATTTCAAAATGGGTGCGCGGCAGCGCCTGGAGATGCTGCTCGACGGCCGGTGGACCGAACACGACGCCGGAATGACTTCGACCGACCCGCTGAAGTTCGTGGACACAAAACCGTACGCGGCGCGCCTTCGCGAGGCTAAGAAAAAACTCGGGATGAATGATGCGATCATCACGGCGGAAGGCCAGCTCAATGGCCGGCCGGTGGTGATGTGTGCGATGGAGTTCGGGTTCATTGGCGGATCGATGGGCGCGGTCGTCGGCGAAAAAGTGACCCGCGGCATTGAAATGGCCATCGAAACGCGCCAGCCGTTCATAGCGATTTCCTGCTCCGGCGGCGCGCGCATGATGGAAGGAACGGTCAGCCTCATGCAGCTCGCGAAGGTTTCCGCGGCGCTGGGCAAACTTGACGACGAAAAGCTACCCTATATCTCCGTACTAACCGATCCCACTACCGGCGGCGTCACAGCCAGTTTTGCGATGCTCGGTGACCTCAATATCGCAGAACCCGGCGCGCTCATTGGCTTTGCCGGACCACGCGTCATTGAACAGACTATCCGGCAAAAACTTCCCGAGGGATTTCAGCGCTCGGAGTTTTTGCTGGAACATGGTTTCCTCGACGCGGTCGTTCCCCGCAAAGAAATGAAAGCCTACATCGCTAGCGCACTCGATTTGCTGATTGGTTGAGATGAATTACGACGCGGCGGTTCGATATCTTCTAACTTTGGGCAAGGAACTGGCTGCGCCAACGCAAGCCGCTGCCGCAAAGTTCGACCTTGAAAACATCGCCGTGTTGTCGGAGCGGCTGGGCCGGCCGGACCGTGCTTATCCCAGCGTGCACATCGCGGGGACAAATGGCAAAGGCTCGACTGCGGCGTTTGTCGAATCGATCTTGCGCCAGGCGGGCTTCCGAACGGGGCTGAACACCTCGCCGCACCTCGAACGAATCAACGAACGCATCCGCATCAACGGCGAAGAGATTAGCGCCGAGTTGTTCGCCGAAGTTTTCACGCGGCTGCAAGGGTTGATTGAGGAGCTTCTCGCGGAGCACAAGCTGCGGGCGCATCCCACTTATTTCGAGTGCATAACGGCGATGGCGTTCGAAAGCTTTGCGCGCCAGCGCGTCGAGTTTGGTGTGTTCGAAGTCGGCCTCGGCGGCCGGCTGGATGCCACGAATATTCTTTCCCCAGTTGTTTCCATCATTACGCGCATCGACTTTGACCACGAAAACTTTCTGGGCCACTCGCTGAAGGAAATTGCCATTGAAAAGGCTGGAATCCTCAAGCCGCACGTGCCCGTGATTGTGGCCCCGCAGCGCCCAGAAGTGCGTGAAGTCATTTTGGCGCGCGCCCAAGAGCTGAGCTCCGTAATCGAGCCAGAGCAACTCTTTAGAATTGATGAACAATCCTCGCACGAAGGATGCTTCCGTGCCCTTGTTACGGAGCTTTCGTCTGGAGTGATCTTCGAAATTGCTCCCAGCCTTCCTGGCCGCTTTCAGCTGGAGAATGCGCTGAACGCGGTGGCCGCTGTACGTTATCTCCAGCAGCGCGGCTATCGAATCTCCAACGAGGCCATCAGGCAAGGAATTGCGAACGCCTCATGGCCCGGCCGCCTTGAAAAGTTGCAATCGAGCCCGGACATTTATCTCGATGGCGCGCACAACCCTGGCGCCGCACGAGAGCTCGCAAAGTTTCTCGAGCAAAATTTTGCCGGCCGCAAGATATGGCTGATTTACGGAGCGCTGCGTGACAAGGCGGTTGACGAGGTGGCCGGCCAGCTCTTCCAGCATGCCGCAGAAGTCATTTTCACGGAGCCGCGCACTTCGCGCGCCATTTCAGCTCCGCGCCTCGCCGAAATCGCTGCCCATCATGCCTCCAGTTTCACGGTTATTTCTTCCGCCGAGCAGGCGCTTGATCTGGCGCTTTCGGAAGTGTCGCGGGAGGACGCCATCTTCATTACTGGCTCTTTGTATTTGGTGGGGCAGCTTCGCCAGCATTGGAAGAGCCGCGTTCAAGTCCACGCCGACTAAAAAATTAATCCGCTAGCTCTTGTTTCTTTGTGGGGGCACGATATATCGTCCCTTTACGGTTTGAAAATCAGAATGGCGCCCAAATCGAATCGCAAATCACTCTTGAGCAATGCTCTGGTCGGCATCATCATGGGCTCCACTTCCGATTGGGAAACCATGCAGCACGCCTCGGAGACGCTGACAAGCCTCGGTGTTCCACACGAAACGCGCGTGGTCTCGGCGCATCGGACTCCGGACTTGCTCTTTGAGTATGCGGCGGAAGCAGAAAGGCGCGGCCTCGAAGTCATCATTGCGGGGGCGGGCGGTGCGGCTCATCTTCCTGGCATGACCGCCTCGAAAACAGTGCTTCCGGTGCTGGGCGTGCCCATCGAATCTAAAGCGCTCAAGGGTCTTGACTCTTTGCTTTCCATCGCGCAGATGCCGGGCGGCATTCCCGTTGGCACGCTAGCCATCGGGAAAGCTGGCGCCATCAACGCGGCACTTCTTGCCGTAGCCATTCTGGGGGTAAAGCATCCTGGCATTCGCGAAGCGCTACGCCATTTTCGCAGCGAACAGACGGGCCGCGTGTTGGCTTACCCAGATCCTTCAGTCGCGCCGGCGTTAACAAAAGCGAAGTCCAAGAGAAGGAAGCGCAAGTGACCATCGGGATTCTCGGCGGGGGACAGCTTGGCTACATGCTCGCTCTCGCGGGCTATCCACTCGGCCTGCATTTCCGCTTTCTCGACCCCTCGCCCGAGGCTCCGGTAGGACGAATCGCGCAACGTGTCACTGCCGACTACACCGATCACGCCGCGCTTGAAAAATTCTCGAGCGGCCTCGAGCTTGTCACTTACGAATTTGAAAATGTCCCCGTCGAAGCAGCCAAATTTCTTGCCCAGCGCGTGCCCGTCTATCCGCCACCTGCCGCTCTGGAAGCCGCACAGAATCGCCTAAGCGAAAAGACTCTTTTCCAAAAACTTGGCATTAGCACCACGGAGTTTCTGCCTGTATCGAAGCCGGCCGAATTTCAGGCTGCCGTGAAACAGCTCGGCCTGCCGGCTGTTTTAAAGACTTCGCGCATGGGCTACGACGGGAAGGGCCAGTGGATTCTGCGCAGCGAGGAAGACGTGGCACGCGCCAAATCCGAACTGCCGAAGGTTCAGCTTATCCTCGAGCGCTTTGTCCCGTTTACCCGCGAGCTTTCCGTCCTTGCGGTTCGCTCTGGCAATGGCGAGACCGCGTTTTATCCTCTTGTCGAAAACCATCATCGCGGCGGAATTCTCCGTCTCTCGCTCGCTCCGGCTCCTGCGCTAGACTCCCGCATTCAGCGAGCTGCCGAAGACGTGGCTCGCCGCGTTCTTGAGTCGCTTCAATACGTCGGCGTGCTGGCCATCGAATTCTTCGAGCATGAAGGCCGCTTGCTCGCCAACGAAATGGCGCCCCGCGTCCACAACTCCGGCCATTGGACCATCGAAGGCGCCGTCACCAGCCAGTTTGAAAACCATCTGCGCGCTGTACTCGGCATGCCACTGGGCTCAACAGGTGCCGCCGGACACTGCGCCATGGTGAACCTCATCGGGGACCTGCCGGATTCTGCCGAAGTCTTAGCAGTTCCCGACGCCCATCTGCATCTCTATGGAAAAGTACCGCGCCCCGGCCGCAAGCTTGGCCACGTCACGCTTCGTGCCGCCTCTCCTGAACGCCTTGCGCTGCGCCTATCTGAACTTCCTGCCTTCTTCCACAGCCCAGACTTCTGCCTGGACTCCGTCCTCACCCATTCTGCCTCGCGACCTGTGTAGGGCGTGGGCCAGCTCTTCTCCGGCGGGACACCCAATTTGCCTGGCCATCGTCAATTAGTAGTTTTTCGCAAGGTACTCGCGTAAACGGTCGATCCGGAACGCCGCATCAGCGGTCTCGATTTGTAATAGGACTTGCGCCGCAGCCAGCTGGTTGTGGAAGTCGAACGCCGTGGAAGTGTCTGGAGAAGCAACAAGTTGAAGATTTTTGTCGATTTGTTTGTTTTCGTCATCAAGAGACTTGAGTCTGGCCTCTTGCACTGCGACGCTATCCACCAGCTGCTGTCGAAGCACTTCCATCTGGCGCACCACGTCGTTCTCCTGCACTTTCTTCCAGTCGTCGTACGCTTCCGCCGTGCGATCCAAGTGCTTGTTTATGGCCCGGCTGGCGAGATTGTAGTTAATTGATACCTGGCCGTAAGGTTGCGCGCCTTGAGCTACGGGATTGACTTGTTGATGCACTCCAACGGTGAGAGCGACATCCCAATTATTTTGGCGGTTCAGCTTATCCAGCGCTCTTTGCTCCTGCTCTTCGCTGATTTGCTTTTGCGCTACGAGTTCTTTCAGCGGCCGATCGCTTAGGGGAGGAGCATAAATCGCAGTGATTCTCGTTCGGGTATCGGCGCGGTCGGCGTCGAGTTTGATCTTCGTCGTCTGTAGGGAGAAGAGCATAAGGCGCGTGGCGTTCTGCGTGTCTACCATCTTGGCGGTTTCTTCCATCAAGGCATCCAGCGATTTCGAAGCCTGTTCAATCAAAGTGAGCCTGTTGAGCAGCGCCTCTTTTTCGAGATTGGGGAGAGCGTAAAGGAGGTCCTGCTGGGCTCCCGTGGTGGCCTTGTAAAGTTCGCAGTTTTTGCGAGCGGCATTCATGGTCAATCCGGCTTTCCTGAAATCGGAGAGGCCCAGCGTGGCTCCTCCCACCACCTGCATTGGCAAGCCTGTCTCCGGCTGAGTGAAGCCTGCTGTCGCCACGGGAGTGCGCAACAGGTCGCGCTGCGCTTGCGCTTGCTCCATCACGTAGGTGCAGTAAGCCTGCTGGTCCTTACCGTCTCCCGCATATGCGTGAGTGGGCACGAGCAGAGCTACTGCGAACACAAAACTCCACTTATTCAAAAACATTCGGTTCTCCTTTTAGAACAAAAGGGGTTTGCCGCCGAGGAACACCGTCTTGGATTTTGCGGACTCAGGGTGGTCGAGATTCATCTGAATCAGAAATCCGCGCATGTTGGTTTTGAAGATGGGATGAATCGCAGTCTCTTCACCGGTGAAGAGACTGCCGACTGTTCCGACTTTCCGGCAAACAATCATATTGAGGTAGCAGTCGTAAATCGGACGGCCAACCACCGCGCTGGCCTGGTTGTCATAGGGAACGAAGGCGAAATAGAGGGTCTGGCCGCCCGACGCGTTTAAATAGTAAGGACTCTGTTTCGCCGTCGTGATCGCTTCCCGCAACCGGTCGATTTGGCGAGTGTCTTCCTGGAGCTCTTTTTGGGCCACGTTGATGGCGATATCGAGTTGAGCCGTTTCCGAGCGCAACTCCGCTTGCTTCTCGAGGACATCGAGCGAATCGGTGCCGGTGGTGGTCTTTTGCAAGACGTTGTCAGTGAGGAGCACCTCGGCGATCTTGCTGTCGGTATAGGCACCCTGGGCTTGGTTCAGAGCCGATAGTTGTGTGGCTGCGTCGCCCTTCGTAATCAGCCCGGCAGCGAGGTCTTTGTTAATGTTCGACTCGACTTCCTTGAGTCGGGCCAGCACCGATTGCGTTTTGGCGTTGTCCGTCTGCTTTTGTGAGTCCAGCGCGGCGAGTTGCGGTCCCGTAGCGCGATTGTGGGTCCGTTCGCGGACGATTGCTTGCTGGAGTTGCGGCTCGAGCGCGAGAAGCGCGGCGCGGTGCTTGGTCATCTCAGCAATCCCGTTTTGCATTTTCTGGGCGTCGACCTTGAGGTCTTCGATGGTCTGCTGGCTGGTCACGAGCTTCTGCCGGAAGTCGAGACTCTTCTCATCAACGGCAGAAAGGATCAGCGGCGCAGCCCACGAATTGCTGATGGCATAGAAGCCCATTACGAAGGCGTAAGTAAAAATTCCAGCGAGAACCAGATACAGGACGATGATGGCAAAGACGCGATACAGCCCAATCACCAGCTTGTAATGCAGCGCTTGTAAGGACAGCCGTTTCTTCGGAGCCGCGGTTTCAGCGAGTGGCGTTGCCAAGAGGCACCTCTGGTTCTTCTTTGGTTCGCGTTCCCCAGTCTGCGGAATCCATCGTGCACAGAGCCAGGGGCGTGAGGAACAAGCTGCTGACAATAGACCAACCCACGTAAGCGCCAAACACCAACGGATGGGCGAGCGCTTCTCTCACGCTATATTTTTTGATCACCCAGGTAAGTACTGCGCCGATTCCCAAAGCGGTGATTAGCGGGAGTGGTCCCGCCCATGCCAAGGGATCCGAAGACAGCATGGTCACCACGACGAGAAAAGCAACGATTGCCCCGAGAGGGGTCAGCACCAGGGTAAATACCGTGTTGGGATGCAACTCCCATACGTGCTTCGGCAAGGTTCTAAGCGTGAAAAAAAAGTCGCGCACGATACTGCGCCGCCAGCGAAGTTGCTGTTTGAAGAGAACAGACAGCGTGTTCGGAACTGTAGTCCAGCAAAGCGCGTCGTTATTAATGTAGGTCCCGTACCCTCGCAGCAAGGTCTGATGGGTCAGGAACCTGTCTTCTCCCTGATTCACTGGCACTCCGAACCAGTGCCGTGCGCGGATCGCTGATTCGATCTCCAGAAGCAACTCGCGGCGGATGGCGAAAAGACATCCGCTGATGCAGCAGACACTCCGCGTCCAATTCTCAGGAATTTTGTAAAGCTGAAAGGCTGAATAGTAGATTACCGCTTGAATGGCGGTGATTACGCTTTCGTTAGGATTCCGCACTCCAACCCGGCCGCCCACGGAGCCGACGCGCTCCTCGGAGAAGCATGCAGTCAGCTCACGGATCGCTTCGGGATGGAAGATGCAATCGGAGTCGATGGAAATAATGATGTCCGCCGTAGAATCCTGCAGCGCGTTGCACACCGTTCGCGCCTTACCGCTATTGACCGCGTTCCGGCCGGTTCTGATGCGGATGTTGGTGAAATCGCGCTGCGCTTTGAGCATCCATTCATAACTGTCGTCAACTGAGCAGTCGTCCTGCGCAATCACCTCAAATTTGTCGTTCGGGTAGTTGCTCTTGCTGATGCTCTCAATGGTTTCGTAGACGGTTTTGCCCTCGTTGAAGCAGGGCATCAGGACGCTTACAGTTGGCTCGTACGTGTAGTCCTTTTTAACTTGAACTTTTGAGCCGGGGAAGGACAGCCGAAGAATGATCCCCATCATGTACTTCACGACGGAGATCAGCAAGCACAGGACCATGACGAGCCAGAGCAGAATCGGAGCCATCGCCGCCGCGCCTCCCGTGGTGCAAGCGGGTTAGGATTTCAATTACTACGACGATTTTAAAACGAGTTCGGTTTCGCTTGGCGCTTTAACGGGTAACCTGTTTCCATTGCCGACACTCACCCGTGCCGGCTCGCATTCACCTGGCCACGTGAAACAGAAATGAGTAACCGATGCCAACGAAATGATCCGGAGCTGTTCCTGACAGCCCCACGCCGACATGGACGTCGATCTGGTGGCGTGGCGCGAGCTTGTAGGAGCTGCCAAAATGCAACAGATTCCGCGGGCTGCCGCGTTGCGGGAAATCGCCCGCGTATTCGAGGAACGCATCCCACGGTTTGGTCAACTGGCGGTCGATGAAGAACGTAGTCTCGCCGGTATAGGTGTGCTTGCCCGCGGTCGTAGGCCAATACGATGCGAGTTGGCCGCCTGCAGTCCAATTTTCGGAGAGCTTGTAGGACCAGGGCACCTGCAATCCAGGATCGTAGCCGTGGCTCGATACGCTGCTGGCTCCGGTGGGAAAACTCAGAAACACGACAGCAGAAATGTCAAACTTTCCGTAGAAGGTCCCGAACTGCTGCTTGACTCCGACGGACATGTCACCGAAGCCTGAAGTCGTCCCGGTGCCGGCCGGTAAGTTGTGGAAGTAGTCCGGCACGCCCAGGCGCAGTTCCGTCTTGTTGAGCAATCCGAATCGCACAGAAGTTTCTGTGAAGTCAACGATGGACTGGCCTTGCGCACCCGTGACCAGCAAGCCGTTTTCAAATTGTAGCGCGCCCTTGGGGACCACCACGCTCGAATCCGCCACCGCCGGGCGGTCGGTGGAAATCGTTTCCTCGGGCTCAGTCGTTGTTTGTGCGTGAACAAGTGGCCCGTTTTCAAATAAGACTCCTGCTGAGAACGCGATCACGATACGGGCCCAGAGCAGGAACCTCATTAGCGGTGGGCCAAAAGGTTTGGGATTAGCTCGGATGCTCCACATCCAAAACGCCATGCGGAATCTAAAATAGTGTATTCGAGGAAAATCGTCCACTTGCTATCTTCTCAAGCAGTTGGCACGCCGCAGTCTTGGGAAACGGCTCCGCTAGCTTTGCTTGGTCAAAACCACGTGCGTCGCTTTCGGCGTGGAGGTGTGCTCGGTGCATCGGTAGCCGAGCTTTAGAAGGTCGATATTCGCAAAGAGCTGCTCACCCGAACCGAGAAGGACTGGTGAAATGGCGAGATGGACGTGGTCAACCAATCTGGCGCGCAAGAACTGCTGGATCGTCGCGACGCCTCCCCCGATGCGGATGTCCTTTCCGTTTGCAGCGGCGGAAGCGCGCTGCACAGCAGCTTGAATGCCGTCGGTAACGAAATGGAACGTCGTCTCCCCCGCCATCGAGATGGGAACTCGCGCATGGTGGGTCAATACGAACACAGGAGTGTGATAGGGGGGATCGTCGCCCCACCAGCCCTTCCAGGTCTCGTTCGGCCAGGGCCCGCGGACGGGTCCAAACATGTTGCGGCCGATGATCCAGGCTCCGATATTTGCGAAACCGCGAGCAGCGAAATCATCGTCAATTCCCGTTGTTCCGCCGTCGTTGCCAATCACTCTTTGAAACGTCCGTGTGGGGAACATCCAATCGTGCAGCGCCATGCCACCAATTCCGAGCGGGTTTTCTAGGCTTTGACTTGGGCCTGCGCCGTACCCGTCGACCGACATCCCAAACGCGTGGACTCTGAGCTTTGGCACTCGCGCTCCCTGAAATTCCGTCGACTTGCGATTTGCGAGCTGACGAATTATGAGCACGTTGCCAGATTTTGACGAGGCCAAAATTCTGAGACTTCAGTGGCCTCAACACCTCAACACTTGAAGCTCCATAGGTTAAGGTGTCAGCCCGATGTCGAACGTCTTGATAGTCAAGGTTGCGGGATAACTGACGCGAAGATGCATGCTACGCTTTGGTGGTCAGTTGGTTGTAACAACCGATGTCAGTAAATGCCAATGCTCCTATCCTTAGAATCGCCATTACGGCTGACGGTCGCATTGCGGTTGACGGCGCCCCGGCAACGATAGACTCGGTTCGAGCCTCACTCAAACGATTGGCAGAGCAGAAGGGTGTCGTCTGGTATTACAGGGAAGCCGGGCAAACGCAGGCGCCGCCAAAATCAACCGCCATCATCCAAGCAGTAATTGAAAATCAGCTTCCTATTCGATTATCGAGTCGTCCCGATTTTTCCGATGCGATAGGCCCTGACGGCAAACCAACCAATCGCCAATCAGCAATCGGGCCTCTTCGTCCTGGTTTAAGGAGCCTGCCGCGCAGGCGATGCAATTCCCCAGCTTTCAATCCGCCACTGCGCGTGGCGAATCGCCTAGCGCCCTTCGTTAGGGCTTGCTTGGTTCTTTCGTCGCAGCTTGCGGTGCAGCCGCAGCTGCCGTCTTCTTGTATAGAATCTTTTTCGTCCCGCCTTCGCAGGTACCGACTACTTTTGCGTCGCCGGCATCCGCGTCCTTCGCGACGATGTCCAGCGAGTACGACTTGACGCCCTTGGCATCCAGCTTCGCGGCGATTTCGGACTTCAATTCATCACAAGCCTTGGGTCCGGTCGCGGCTGGCGCAGCCTGCGAGGCTTGCGCGTAACTGCACGCCGGTAGAACCAAAACAGCAGCAACTGCTAGCAACATTTTCATTGGGATCTCCTTTGCGGGGATTTGAAGGCCCACGCCCATCATATTAAATCCAAACTCGCCCGCCCGTTTCGCTTCGTTTTGTGGCACTTACTTGCCAACAACGAGGAATGACCGCCTGAGCCGTGAAAAGGGCCTGTGTTTGCTGTCCGGTTGCCGCTCCCTCTCCTGAATGCTACGATTTGGTGTTCCATGACCCCCGTTGAACCCCAACCGAGC
>DASPTW010000126.1:0-3082 GCA_035623215.1 Candidatus Acidiferrum sp. | reverse complement strand
TCCGCGGCTACGACGCTGATTTCGTCGTCTTTGACACCGAGGGCGAATTCACTCTGACAAAAGATCGCCTGCACTACCGGCATCCCGTCTCACCGTATCTCGATGAAAAATTGCAGGGCGTCGTCAAAGCCACTTATCTCCGAGGCCGCCCCGTTTTTGCCGATGGCGCTTTCCCTGGCGATCCAATCGGTCGAGAGCATCGCTGCTCACCGAGTTCCGCTTCAGCATGAAAACCGCTTCCATCGTCGGCACCTCCGTCCCGCGACTCGAAGGCCGTGACAAAGTCACAGGCCGCGCCCAGTACGTCGACGACATGGTTTTGCCCGGCATGCTTTATGGTGCAACGGTGCGCAGCCGCATTCCCCGCGGCAAAATCAGAAAAATCACCTTTGACCAGGCCATCGACTGGCGGGAATTTGTCGTCGTCTCCGCAAGAGACGTTCCCGGCAAAAACTGCATCGCCCTCATCGAGGACGACCAACCCTGCCTCGCCGATGACGCGGTGAATCATCCCGAAGAGCCTATCCTTCTCCTTGCCCATCCCGACCGCCATCTCCTTCCGCAAGCCGTCGAAGCCGTCTCCATCGAATACGATTCCCTTCCCCCGGTTTTCACCATCGCCGAAAGCGAATCGCTCAAAGAAATCATCTGGGGCACGAACAACACTTTCAAAACCTACTTAATCGAAAAAGGCGACATCGATTCTGTTTGGGAAAAAGCGCGCTACATCATCGAAGCCGAATACACCACCGGCGCGCAGGAACAGCTCTACATCGAAAACAACGGCATGGTCGCCTCCTTCGATCCGCAGCAAGGCATAACCGTTTGGGGCTCGCTCCAGTGCCCTTATTACGTCCACAAAGCTTTGATGAAACTCTGCTGCCTTCCCGCCGAGCAAGTTCGCGTCATCCAGATGGAAACCGGCGGCGCGTTCGGCGGCAAAGAAGAATACCCTTCGATGATCGCCGCGCACGCCGCGCTTCTCGCCATCAAATCTGGCAAACCCGTCAAAATTATTTACGACCGCATGGAAGATATGGCTGCCACCACCAAGCGCCATCCTTCCCGCACGCGACACCGCACCGCTGTCAGCGCCGACGGCAAAATTCTCGGCGGCGAAATCGAATTCACCATTGACGGCGGCGCTTACGAAACGCTTTCTCCCGTGGTTCTCTCTCGTGGCACCATTCACGCTGGCGGTCCTTATTATTGGCCTTCGGTTCGCATCCGCGCCAAGGCCGTCGCCACCAACGCTCCGCCGCACGGCGCGTTTCGCGGTTTTGGCGCCCCGCAATCTCTCTTTGCTCTCGAGCGCCACATGGACCGCATCGCCCAAACCGTGGGGCTTTCGCCTGTAGAGATTCGCCGCCGCAATTTCCTCCAGCCCGGACAAACCACCACTACCGGACAGACTGTAAACGAACCCATCGATCTGGGAAAGCTTCTCGACCGCGCTTTGGAACTGTCCGGCTACTCCGCGAAAAAAGAAGCCTTCGCGCACGAAAATCAGCGTGGCAGCAGTAAAAAAGGAGTTGGCATTGCCTCGTTTCTTCACGGCGCGGGTTTTACCGGCTCAGGCGAGCGCTATCTTGGCTCCGTCGTGGGCGTCGAACCTTGTGAAGACGGCAGCGTTCGCGTCCTCGTCTCCAGCACGGAGTTCGGCCAGGGCACCAAGACCGTGCTCAGCCAGATTGCCGCTGAGGCGTTGGGCATTCGCTACAAAGACGTCGCTTTTGCGCAGCCCGATACTCGGGACGTTCCGAACAGCGGTCCCACGGTCGCTTCACGCACCGTGATGGTGGTCGGAAAGCTCGTTCACTCCGCCGCTCTCGGGATCCAACAGACGCTTCGCGCAGCTGCTCTTCTCGGTGACGCCTATTCGCCGGAAGAATTTCGTTCCGCCTGCCGCAGTTACGTTGCAGAGCATGGGAAATTTCGTTCGCTCGCGCGTTATGAGCAGCCCAAAGACATCGTTTGGGATGAAGAAAAATATCGCGGCTCGGCCTACGCCGCCTTTGCGTGGGCCGTTTACGTTGCCTCCGTCACCGTCGACCTGACCACCTACAGCGTTTCCGTCGACGATTTCGTCGCGTTGCAGGAAATTGGAAAAGTGCTTCACCCCATCCTGGCGAAAGGGCAAATCATCGGCGGCGTCGCTCAGGGCATTGGCTTTGCTCTCTATGAAAAAGTCATCTGGAACAACGGCCGGATGCAAAATGGTCAGATGACCAACTACATCATGCCCACTTCTGCCGACTTGCCTCCCATCCGCGCCTATTTCGAAGAGTTGGGCAATCATCACGGCGCTTACGGCGCGAAGGGAATCGGCGAGCTCCCGATGGACGGCCCCGCTCCCGCCATCGTCAACGCCGTTAGCGACGCGCTCGGGATCTCCTTCGATTCAATTCCGCTCTTGCCCGAAGACATCTTTGATGCGCTGGAACGGAACACAGACGAAGCAGCTGCGACTCGCTCTCCGCGAGGCCGCGCATGAGCAAAACCTCCCCGCGCCACTCCAAATGCGAAATCACTTTTACTGTCAATGGGAAGTCCGTGACCGTTCGCGCCCACCCCATGGAGCGTCTGCTGGATGTCCTGCGCCATGAGCTCGACCTGACGGGAACGAAAGAAGGCTGTGGCGAAGGCGAGTGCGGCTCTTGCAGCGTCTTGATGGACGGCGCGCTCGTCAACAGTTGCCTCATCCCAGTGCTTCAGACAAGCGGCGCCACCATCGTCACCATCGAAGGCTTGTCTGCGGACGGCCGTTTGTGCGCGCTTCAGCAAGCTTTCCTGCAATGCGGCGGCGCGCAGTGCGGCATCTGCACTCCGGGCATGATTCTTGCCGCGTACCATCTCCTCGACAAAAAGTCTCAGCCCACTCTCGAGGAAATTGCAGAAGCTCTGTCCGGCAATCTTTGCCGCTGCACCGGCTACATGCAGATTTTTGAAGCCGTGCAGGAAGCCTCACGCTCTGGAGCGCCCAAGTGAGGGCGCATCCCGCCGAGTACGAATTCGTCGCACCGGGAACTCTGACTGACGTCTTGTCTCTTTTGGCGCGAGAGCCTGGCGCATGGCTGCCCAT
>DASPTW010000125.1:0-85317 GCA_035623215.1 Candidatus Acidiferrum sp. | reverse complement strand
CAGGTCGCGGATCTTCTGCGCCGCTTTTTCCGTGATGTGAATCATGGTCCTGTAGTTCGGGGCAAAGCCCCGAGGCCTTTCCCTGGGTAGGCCCCTAGCCCACCGGAAGCGAGCACCGCGCCTGGGTTCAGCTCGCGGCCGAGGGCGACGCGGGCTTCTCCGCCTCCGCGCCCCCGTTCTTCCGCTTCCAGTCGCCGATGGCCGCCTTGATGGCGTCCTCCGCCAGCACGGAGCAGTGGATCTTCACCGGCGGCAGCGCCAGCTCCCGGACGATGTCCGTGTTCTTGATGGACAGGGCCTCCTCCACCGTCTTCCCCTTCACCCACTCCGTCGCCAGCGACGAGCTGGCGATGGCCGACCCGCACCCGAAGGTCTTGAACTTCGCCTCCTCGATCACTTGCGTCTCCGGGTTGATCTTCATCTGCAGCTTCATCACGTCGCCACACTCGGGCGCGCCGACGAGTCCCGTGCCGACGTTGGGGTCGGTCTTGGGCAAGCTGCCGACGTTGCGGGGATTGTTGTAGTGATCCACTACTTTGTCGCTGTAAGCCATTAGCTGTTGCTCCTTATCCGTTACTGCGAGCCAGATTCGCGAGATTCACAAAGCCCGCGCTCTTCACCGCTTTGTCCGAGAGCGAAACGTTCGGCAGGGAAGCCGAGCGGCCCGCGGTCAATTGGCGGAGAGCGTCCTTGATGAATTCCGCACCAAGCCCGAGCATCTTGAGAAACGCGCGGACCTGCTGAAGCTCGTTGAAAGAGCGCTCGCCCCCGGCGGCCTCTTCCCCCTCCGTATCGTAAGGCACGAAGCTCACGCGAAACGCGGCACCGGTGCCTCCGATGGAGCGGTGAATGCGAATTGTTCCTTCATTTGCCATTGTGTTTCTTTTTGTCCTCTTAGGCGGTTTGCCATTTCATTTTCGAGATGTCGATTCCTTCTTTGGCCATTTCGTAGAGCGGCGAAAGCTCGCGCAGCTTGGTGACGACCTGAACCATCTTGTCGATGACATAGTCGACTTCTTCCTGCGTATTGAAACGGCCAAGGCCGAATCGAATCGAAGTGTGGGCGAGGTCTTCGCCGACACCCAATGCTTTGAGTACATAGCTGGGCTCGAGGGTTGCCGAAGTACAAGCAGAACCGCTCGAAACTGCCACGTCGTTGATGCCCATCAGGAGCGATTCGCCTTCGACGTAGGCGAAGCTCATGTTCAGGTTGTTGGGCAGCCGGTGTTCCATCGAACCGTTGATGTACACCTCGTCCAGCCTGGCTTCCAGGCCCTTGCGAAGGCGCTCGCGCAATCCCAGCAATCTCGCGGCTTCTTCGGGCATTTCTTTCTGCGCGATTTCGCAAGCCTTGCCGAGGCCCACGATGCCGGGCACGTTCAGAGTCCCGGAGCGCATGCCGCGCTCGTGGCCGCCGCCGTCAATGATGGCGGAAAGCTGCACGCGGGGATTGCGCCGGCGAACATAGAGCGCGCCAACGCCCTTGGGTCCGTAAATCTTGTGCCCGCTGATCGCCAGCAGGTCGATATTGTCCTTCTGTACGTCGACGGGAATCTTGCCTACCGCTTGCACGCCGTCGACGGCGAAAAAGATGCCGCGTTCCTTGGCAATTTTGCCGATTTCCGCGATGGGATTGATCACGCCAATTTCATTGTTGGCGTACATGATGGTGATCAAAATCGTCGTCGGCTTGATGGCCGCCTTCAAATCATCCAGGCTCACCCGGCCATCGCGCTGCACCGGCAAGTACGTCACCTCGAAGCCGTGCTTTTCGAGGTTCTTGCAAGTGTCCAGCACGGCCTTGTGCTCGATCGCTTGCGTGATGATGTGGTTGCCCTTCTCGCGGAACATTTCCGCGATGCCCTTGATCATCAAGTTGTCGGATTCGGTGGCGCCGCTGGTGAAAATAATTTCCTTGGGTGTGGCGTTGATGAGCGAGGCCACCTGCTGCCGGGCGTTCTCCACAGCCTCTTCCCCAGCCCAACCGAAGGAATGGTTGCGGCTGGCGGCGTTGCCGAATTTGTCAGTGAAATACGGCAGCATGGCCTCGAGGACGCGAGGGTCGACGGGCGTGGTCGCGTGATTGTCCATGTAAATCGGCAATTTGACAGCCATGTTCGCTCTTCTCCCTCTTCTGCTAAGTTCTCAGCGCTACGAGCGATTTCTCCTGTGGATCGTCGCTCATCTGCGCAATGGTGACCGTGCTCAAAACGCTCAAAATGCTTTCGTTCACCCGGCGCAACGGCTCTTTGACCGAGCATTTCTCGGTTGCGTCACAATTCCCGTGATTCGTCACGCAAGAAGTGATCAGCACCGGGCCATCGATAGCTGAAATCACATCCAGCGCGCTGATCTGCGAAGGATCTTTGGCCAACTGATAACCGCCGCTTGAGCCGTGCTTGGCTGCCACCAACGATTTGTGCGCCAGCTTTTGCAGCACTTTGGCCATCAGCGTCGCGGAAATGCCGTATTCCTCCGCAATCTCACTCGCACTGCATGCATGCTGGTGACGGTGCAACGCCAGATGCTTAACCGCAATCAGGCCGTAGTCGGCCTTCTTGGAAAGCTTGAACATCGACTCTCTACGACTTCCTCAGTCCCCAATATGCGACTGATTCAGTCGCAGATTTACTATACCTCCGAAAGGGCCTAAAAGTCAATGACAAGATCTGTTGTGTAGACCAACTAACTCTTTTATTTTGTGCGTCTTAATATAAGACTATTTCTGTCCTATTTGCAAATAGTTTTCAGGCAACGGCAACCGCTTGCAGCGAAACGTGCTGCATTGCTTGCGAACGGCGATTTGCGAACCAACGTAAGCAGTCGTGATAGGCTGAATTGAGGAAGGTAGCGGAAATGCTCAAGCCAAAGCATTTCGGAATTTGGAGAGGGATTCAAATGGGAGGCGGTCTGCTTGCCGTGCTTGCTTTGTTCGGCACCCGCGATGCCGGAGCGCAGGAGCATCCAGAGCATGCGAGGGGTATCGCGCAAGTCGCTCAAGAAAAGTCTTCGCATGCAAAGAATATGGAGCAGACCTTCGTGTTGGTTGGAGCAGGGGACATTGCCGGTTGCAAGGACCTGAGCGGCGCGCAGGCCACCGCCAAGCTCATCGAGAAGATTCCTGGAACCGTCTTCGCTGCGGGCGACCTGGCTTATGAAAAAGGAAGCGCGGAAGAGTTTAAGAATTGTTACGACACGACCTGGGGCCGCTTCAAGGATCGAACGAAACCAGCGCTTGGCAATCACGAATACGTCGACCCCGCCGCCTCGGGCTATTTCGGCTATTGGGGCGCAAAGGCTGGTCCCTCAGGTAAGGGGTACTACAGCTACGACTTAGGCGGCTGGCACGTCGTTGTACTCAACACGAATTGCGGTGCGAGGGGCTTGGGCGGATGTGGCGCAGGCTCGCCACAAGAGACTTGGTTGAAGGCGGACCTGGCGCAACATTCGAATGCCTGCATTGTTGCGTATGGCCATCACGCGCTTTTCAGCAGCGGCGTTTTCAAAAAGCATGCTGTGCACCCGGAATTGCGGCCGCTTTGGGACGATCTTTACGCCGCGCATGCCGACTTGGTTCTTGCCGGGCATGAGCATTCTTACGAACGCTTTGCACCGCAGGATCCTGAAAGCAAAGCGGACGCCGCCCACGGAATTCGGGAAATTGTTGTAGGGACCGGGGGAAAGAGCCACGACCTGTTGGGATTCGCCACTGCGAACAGCGAAGTTCGCAATTGGGATACGTACGGTGTACTGAAGCTGACGCTAGCGCCTGGGAAGTTCACGTGGGAATTTATTCCTGAAGAAGGCAAGTCCTTCCGCGACTTCGGCAGCGGCAACTGCCACAACCAATCTGTCACGGCAAATTGATCGACTAAGCACAGAAATAGAACGAAAAATTAGAGGAATCTTCACTGCGCCTTGGACATGATCGTTAGCGAACTCGCGACTTCCACGAGCTTTTGTACTGCGGAAGTTGGGGTCAGCAGGAGCTGCCCTTTCGGTTTCTTTGCTTGCTCAATCACAGCAAGCTGCTGTGCCTTCCATGAGTCTCCGGGCGCTCGTCCCATTACATCCAACGCCGCAAGTCCAACGGTGGCGAGCGCGGCGAGATCTTGCGAAGTCGCTGCGGCTTCCTTTACAAGAAATGAGCGCTGCGCAAGAGCCTGGAGTTTCGGATCATTGTCCCGCCATAGTAAGAACTTTGCGCGGAGCAGCGCCGCGTTTGGACCCACGCACGCTGATTGGAGACATTTGTCCACCAAATCGGAAAAGCGTCTGCCCTCATCGCTTTCTAAGGGCACGGCGTCTACCAGACGGTTTATAGGCGTGAAGCTAGTGGGTTCTGCAGGAGCGGTTTGCTCGCGCATGTAATCTTTCACGGGCTCCACGACATCTGCCAGCGTTTTTAGCGCCGCGAATTCCTCCGGAGTCGCGCTATAGCCCGCGATGCGCTGGAGCATCTGGCGATAATACGTTTTGTGCGTCAGGCCCAGCCATTCGAGCCGTTGGCCTTCAGATTCCATCCGGACGTACACCGAGGCCGGATCGCGAATTTCCGCCGGAGACCAGAAGCGCTCGGCGATCGCGGCGTTCCGCGGCCAGATGCGCGAGTCCACATTTTCGGCGTTGACGTACTCGGACCACATACAGGATTCGCCTCCGAGGATGCGCTGCTGTTCTTCTGGCGAAAGATTGGCCGCGTCGCCGCTCATCGGGTCCACGCCATAATGCCGCGCGGCGGACCAGCCGAGATCGAGGTAGTAGCCGTTCGAAAGGATGGCCCGGTAGCCCTGCTTGGCGGCAGCAGCGAGTCCCGCAGGACCGCGCCAGGAATGAATGGTGACGTCTTTCGGCAGGCTCGGATCGAGAATCTCGTCCCAGCCGATCATGCTCTTGCCATGCTTTTCCACGATGGCCTGCAAGCGTTTGTTGAAGTACGCCTGCAGCGCCTGGTTGTTCTTGATGCCGTGCGCGTGCATGAATTCCTGGATTTGTTTGTTGGCATCCCACTGCTTGCCGTTCACTTCGTCGCCGCCGACGTGAAAGAACTGGTCCGGGAAAAGCTTAACCATTTCGCCGATAAACTGATCGAGGAATCGATACGTCCGCTCGTTGGTGGGATCAAAAGCCGGATCGAAAACGCCCCAGCGGCGCTCGATCTCGTAAGGTCCTGGGCCGCTCGACAACTCCGGATGGCCGACGAACCACGCAGTACTATGGCCAGGCACATCGAACTCGGGAACGACGCGAATGCCGCGGTCGCGCGCGTAGGCAATCAAGTCGCGGATTTCTTCCTGCGTGTAGTAGAGACCGTCGGAGCCCAGTTCGTGGAGCCTGGGATATTTTTTACTTTCCGCACGGAAGCCTTGATTCTCCGAAAGGTGCCAGTGAAAGACGTTCATTTTCACGGCTTCCATGCCGTCGAGATTGCGGCGAATGACGTCGAGCGGAATGAAATGGCGCGACGAATCGATCATCAAGCCGCGCCAGGGAAAACGCGGTTTGTCCTGAATGGTGAGGGCAGGGGCGGCAAAGCCGTCAGGCGAAACGTCCACGAGCTGGAGAAACGTCTGCAAGCCGTGCATGGCGCCGAGCGGCGTGGACGCGGTGAGTTTCGCGCCCGCGGAAGTTACTTCGAGGACGTACGATTCGTCTTCGCCTACTTCCTGGATTTCCTTGCTGGCATGATCGGTGTTGATGATGAGCGTCGCTTGCGCCACTTTTGATGGTTGCAGTTTCAAAGGAAGCGCCGTTTGAAGTGCAAGCTGGCGGAGAAAGCGCTCAACGGCGCGTTCAAGCCGCGGCTCCACGTGTCCCGTCAAGGACACAGAAAAATTGCCATCCACATGTAAGCTTCCGGTTCCCGCTTGCACGGTGGATGGCATAGGCATGAGATTCAGGGTGGGCTGTTGCGCCGAACTCGCCAGAGGGAACACGAGCATGCAAGTCATCAGCAAGCCAAAACGTGGCAAGCGGGGATTTTGCGACATGATTCGATCAGTCCTTCCAGTTCGGGGATTCGTGCAAAGTTGCTGCTATGTAGCACCGGCTTCAGCATACTGGCATATCTCCGGCCCGCGGCGAAGAGGATTTCTTGCAAGGGAGAAATGCCGCCGAGCCATCCAGCACAAAATTTTGCCCGCCCGGGCTTGACGGCGTGGGTTAGAATACGCCTGGCTTCCCACCCAAGATGAACGCGCGATGAAAACGTCGATTGCCATTTATCCCGGCTCGTTCGATCCCGTGACCAACGGGCACCTCGACCTAATCGAGCGCGGCGAGAAAATGTTCGATCTGCTGATCGTCGCGGTGCTGCGGAACGCGGAAAAGCAACCGCTATTCAGCGTTTCCGAGCGGGTCGAGATGCTCCGCGAAGTCACGAAGAAATGGGCCGACGTGGAAGTGGACGTCTTCGAGGGCCTGCTGATCGATTACGCGCGCAAGCGCCACGCCGGCGTGATTCTCCGAGGCATTCGCGCCGTTTCCGACTATGAGTACGAATTACAGATGGCGCTGATGAACCGCAAGCTTGAGCCGCGCCTGGAGACGGTCTTCATGCTTCCCGGTGAACCCTACAGCTATCTCAGCTCGAAACTGGTCCGGGAAATCGCGCAAAATGGCGGACCGCTGGATGGGTTGGTGCCGGCAGTGGTCGAACAGCGGCTGCGGGCCAAGGTTTCCTGACGAGGGGATCCCCGGTCCGTAAGTAAATGAAAAACAAGGGATTAGTGAGAGCAGCAGCCGAGCGGGAAAGCCGCAATGTAAATTGCAATACAATCTAATTTTCAGAGTAAAGTGGTTTGCATTGCAAAGGCCTCTCGCGCGCACGCAAATTTCTAGCAGTCCAATTCGGTCTTTGCCCTCTTTGAGCCTGCCTGTAAACTATGGATTCGTAAATTTGCAGGACTCGCGAAGGAGCCCGAGTGCAACTCACGGACCGCATTAACCGCATCCAAATCTCGCCGACCGCGGCGGTCATCGCTGAAGCCGACAAGCTGAAAGCGAAAGGCGTCGACGTGGCCGACTTCGGACCGGGTGAACCGGACTTCCCGACGCCCGACCACATCAAGATGGCGGCGATCCGGGCGATTGAAGAAAACAAATCGAAGTACACGCCGACGGGCGGGATCATGCCGTTGCGCGAAGCGATTTGCGCGTGGCACAAACGCGAACTGGGATCTTCGTATGAAGCCAACGAGTGCGTGGTGAGCGTCGGCGGCAAACATTCGATTTTCAACGTCATGAGCGTACTCATCCAGCAGGGCGACGAGGTGATCATTCCTTCGCCTTACTGGGTGAGTTTTCCGGACATCGTGAAGTACGCGGGCGGAACACCGGTGTTTGTCGACACGCGGCCGGAGGATGGCTTCAGCGTGCGGGATTCGGCGATCGAAAGGGCGATCACGCCCCGAACAAAACTGGTGCTTGTAAATTCGCCGTGCAATCCAACGGGGGGCGTCGTACCCCCGGATGAGTACGAGCGCATCCTGGCGGTTTGCCGCAAGCACAATGTATGGCTGATGGGTGATGAGTGCTATTCGCACTTCACCTATGAGCCGCACAAACCATACTCCGTTGCGAGCGCGGCAAACGCGAAAGAAAAAGTTGTCATCATTGGATCGGTTTCGAAAACATTCGCGATGACCGGCTGGCGCATCGGCTACACTCTGGGGCCGGAAGAACTGATTCAGGCACTGATTAAGCTGCAGAGCCAATCGACTTCCAACGCGACTTCGATTGCGCAGTACGCGGCGCTCGAAGCAATGCGTGGACCGATGGATTCGGTGCCGGTGATGCTCGCCGAGTACGAGAAGCGGCGCAAACGGATTGTGGAAGGGCTGCGCGGGATTCCCGGCGTGAGTTGCGAATGGCCTGGCGGGGCATTTTACGCATTTCCCAACATTTCCGCGCATCTGAAGGGGAGCGCGGGGCACCCGGCGCTGGCGAAATCGTGCACAGAGATCGCGAAGATGCTGCTGGATAAAATGCACGTAGCCGTCGTGCCTGGCGAAGCGTTTGGCGCGCCCGGGTACTTGCGATTGTCGTACGCAACTTCGATTGAGCGGATCGAAGAAGGTCTGCGGCGATTGGAAAGGTTCTTCGCGCACGCGGAGGCCGCCGTTTAAGCCGTGAACGCCGAGCCGTTTCGCATTGAGCCAGCGTTCGTTCCGCGCATTTGGGGAGCGCGCTCGCTGGCGCCGCTCTATCCTGAAAAGACAAATCTTACAGAGCCGATTGGCGAGGTGTGGCTCACCGGCGTCGATTGCAAGGTCGCTACAGGCCCTTTTGCGGGTGAGACGTTGGGCAAGGCATGGCGGGAGATGCCGCCAGAGTGGCGCGGAACCCGTTTTGCTGAGCCCGGGGATTTTCCCATCCTTATTAAGTTCATTTTTCCTAACGACAAGCTATCTATTCAGGTTCATCCGGACGATGCGTACGCAGACGCTCATGAAAAAGCAGCAGGCGGGCGCGGGAAAACGGAGATGTGGAATGTTGTTTCAGCCAAGCCCGGCGCATCGCTCCTCCTTGGTCTCAAACCCGGCGCGACCAAAGACTCCTTCGCAAAAGCACTGGAGAATCAAACGCTAGAGGATCTTTTCCAGCGTTATACGGTGCAGACCGGCGACACATATTTTGTTCCAGCCCGCACTCCGCACACGATTGGGCCAGACATGGTCATTTGCGAAGTCCAGGAATATTCTGACATCACCTATCGGGTATACGACTATGGCCGGGTTGATGCCCACGGCAAACCCCGCGAACTCCACGTTGCGAAAGCCCTCGAGGTTGTCGACTTTGGCGATTCCCAAGGCGGAAAAAGCAGACCACTAACTATTCCGGCGGGACGCGCGAGCCGAACTTTGCTGGCTGCGTGTGCGTATTTTGCCACGGAGCGTTGGGAGTTCCTCGCGACGGCTCCATCCGATTCCACTGAAGGATTCTTTGAACTTCTGATCGTTCTAGCGGGCAAAGGGTACATTCATTGGCACGGTTCGCCGAGGATGTACGACCAAGGACAATGCTGGTTCCTGCCAGCGTCGTTGGGACAATATTCAATGCAGCCAGAGCAGAAATCAGCCGTCATTCGAAGCTATGTTCCCGACCTAGCAGACTTAGGCGCTAAACTGGTCAGATCTGGGGTCTCCAGAGAGGAGCTTGCTCGCACGATTTTTGCTTAACCCGTCAATCCAATGGCGACTGACAAGCTGCAAACTCATGCGGTGATACTGGCCGGAGGGCGCGGGACGCGCTTCTGGCCGCGGAGCCGCACGCGCACGCCAAAACAACTGCTAAACATCATCGGCAAAGACACCATGCTGGAACAAACCGTCGCGCGGTTGCGGCCGTTGATTCCGGCGGAGCGCATCTGGACGGTGACGAACAAAGAGCAAGCCGCGGCGGTGCGCAAGCAGGTTCCAGGAGGCTCGCGGAAGCGCGTGTTGATCGAGCCGATGGGAATGAATACGGCGGTGGCGATTGGGCTCGCGGCGATTCACGTGCGACATGTGGTGCGCGGCGACGCTTTGCTTGCGGTGCTTCCTGCGGATCACTATATCGAGCAAACGCAAAAATATCTGAAGATTGTTTCCGCGGCGCTGGAAGTCGCGCGCGAGCCGGGGCGAATGGTGGTTCTTGGGATTCCGCCGACGCGGCCAGAGACGGGATTTGGCTACATCGAACGGATGGGCGAGCCGATTGATTCGAACGGCTTCCCTGTGTTTGCCGTGAAACGCTTCACCGAGAAGCCCGCCCTGCCGTTTGCTGTGGAATATGTGGCTTCCGGCAAATATCACTGGAACGCCGGGATGTTCTTCTGGCGCGTTTCAACATTTCTGGAAAACCTAAAGAATTTTTTGCCAAAGACTCATACGGCGCTAGAAAAGCTAGCCACGTTCATCGGGACACGTAAGTACGAGAGCCAGTTGCGCGCGATGTACCCGAAACTACAGAGCATTTCGGTGGACTACGCCGTGCTGGAACCAGCAACACGAATCGAAGGCCCCGCGAACGTGTTTGTCATCCCCGCGGAGGTGGGCTGGAGCGACATCGGCTCCTGGGCCGCCGTCTACGAACTGCTCGCAAAGAAATCCGGCGAAAATGTGTTCGCCGGAGCAAGCCACGCGCTCGATGCCGAAGGAAATTTCCTGTGGGCTCCGTCGAAATTCGTCGCCGCTATTGGGGTTCGCGATCTCGTGGTCGTGGAAGCCCCAGACGCGCTGCTCATTTGCCCGCGCCACCGCGCGCAAGACGTAGCGAAAATCGTGAAATGGCTGGAGGAGCAGGGCCGTAAAAAGCTCCTTTAGCACAGGCCAAAGCGGCTGTTGGCAGGCATTTTAGTTCGCGTATACTCACCTGAAATGACTGAAATTCGATTTGGGACCGATGGATGGCGCGGCGTCATTGCAGAAGATTTCACGTTCGCGAACGCGCGCATCGTAGCGCACGCCATCGCTCGATATGTTGTTCGAGGCGAGGATGCGCGTAAGGGCGTGCTGATTGGTTACGACCATCGTTATGCTTCGGATCGCGTTGCCGCTGCGGTGGCGGAGGTCATCAGCGCAACAGGGACGCCAGTATGGCTGGCGGACAAGCCGTGTCCGACGCCGGCGATTTCCTATCTGGTAAGAAACCGCAAAGCGGCGGGCGGAATCGTCATCACAGCAAGCCACAATCCCTACCGCTGGAATGGAATCAAGTACAAAGCGAGCTACGGCAGCAGTGCGCTGCCATCAATCGTCGCGCAAATCGAACAAGAACTGGAAGGCGTGCTGCAAAAAGGTGTGCCGGCGCTGCCACCGCGCAAGGATTTGATTCACTCACTCGAACCGCGCGAACCATACCTCGAAGCGTTAGAAAAGCTAGTGGACTTGAAGCGCCTGCGCGAGGCAAATCTCCGATTTGTCTTCGACGGGATGCATGGCTCAGCGGCAGGTTTGTTGCCACGAGTGCTACGGCGGAATGGAATCACATGCGACGAAATTCGCGGGACGCGCGATCCGCGATTTGGCGGAGTGCATCCCGAACCCATCGAGCCGCACATTCAAGCGCTGCGCGAGGCGGTGCTGGCGGGAAAATACGATGCGGGCTTTTGCGCAGACGGCGATGGCGACCGCATTGGCGCGATTGACCGCGAGGGGGCTTTCGTCAATCCCCACCAGATTTTTGCGCTGCTCGTCTGGCACCTAGCGGGCACGCGAAACTTGCCGGGCGATATTGCCAAAACGTTTTCCGTAACCAAGCTGATTGACAAGCTCGCGACGAAATTCGAGCGCAGGCTCCACGAAGTGCCTATCGGCTTCAAATACATTTGCGAATTGATGCTCGAGCAAAACATCTTGATTGGCGGCGAGGAGAGCGGCGGCATCGGAACCAGCCTGTATCTTCCGGAGCGGGACGCCTCGGTTTCGGCACTTTTCCTTGCGGAATTGATGGCCTGGCACGGAAAATCGCTGGGTGAATTGCTCGCCGCACTGCACGCGGAGTTCGGTGAATACCACTACAGTCGAATCGATCTTGACTTGAAGCCCGGCCAAAAGGAAAAAGCTATCGCGCATTTTTCAAATGGCGCGCTCAACCGCATCGTCGATCTTCCGGTGGTGCGGCGCGAAAACCTGGACGGCATCAAGGTTTATCTCGGGGATGCGGGCTGGGTGATGCTTCGCGCCTCAGGGACGGAGAATCTCCTGCGGGTGTATTCCGAGACGTCCAAGCCGGAGCTGACACGCCGCGTTCTCGAAGCTGTAACGCAAATCGTCCACAATCTTTAACTGCCGGGACAAACCATGAACACCGTCAATCTCAACGAAAAGTTCAGCCGGTTCTTCGACTATTGCAATCCGCGGATCATCGGCGAAGTGAACGACTGCCATATCAAAGCGGTCAAACTTAAAGGCGAATTCATCTGGCATCACCACGAAAACGAGGATGAGTTGTTCTTGGTGGTGAAGGGCACGCTGCGGATGAAGTTTCGCGATCACGAAGCCATCGTCAAGGAAGGCGAATTTGTGATCGTGCCGCGAGGCGTGGAGCACTGTCCGGTTGCCGATGAGGAAGTCCACATTGTTCTCATCGAGCCAAAATCGACTTTGAATACAGGAAACATCACCAACGAAAGGACGGTAGCCCAGCTCGAACGGATTTGAGCCGCAAGCCCGTTCGAACGGCCCGCAACTCACCATGGAGCATCGGTACCACACGCTGGACGTCTTCACCACGACGCGCTTCCAAGGGAACCCGTTGGCTGTTTTTACCGACGGCGACAGCCTTTCGAACGATCAAATGCAAGCCATTGCGCGAGAAATGAATCTTGCAGAGACCGTATTCGTGCAGAAGCCGACGGACGAGCGCGCGCTCGCGCGTCTCCGCATTTTTACGACGCAGGGGGAGCTGAAACTCGCCGGCCATCCTGTGATTGGAACCTGGTTTTTGCTGGCAGGGCTGGGTGTCGTACCCGCGCAAGAGGGCGGCGTCCACATCATGCAGCAGACGGGCGCGGGAGTACTGCCCGTCGAGATTCGTTTCAAGGATGGGCGTCCACAGCGCGTCACCATGACGCAAATGGATGCAAAGTTCCGCCCGATCAAGTTCAAGAAAGCAGCGCTGGCCAAAGCGCTCGGCCTGACTCCGAAAGATTTTGATCCACACCTCGAACCCGAATGCGTTTCCACGGGCATTTTCAATTTGATGGTGCCGCTGCGGAACCGCGCTGCGCTCGGAAAGATCACCATGAACATGTTCGAGTTGCGCAAGCTACTCGGCAAAAACGCAACCATGGCGTACTGCTTTGCGCTGGGGGGAAACGGCAAAGGTTTTTCGCGTGGGATGCTTCCCTGGGAGATTTACGAAGATCCAGCGACCGGGTCGGCGGCTGGCTCGCTCGGTGCATATCTCGTCAAGCATGGCAAACTGGCGCCCGGCCACACGCTCAGCATTCTTCAGGGAGAAGAGATGGGCCGCCCCAGCCACATCGAAGTGGAAGTGACGCAGTCCGGCAAAAAACTAGTGCCGCGCGTGAGCGGCGCCGCTGTAAGAGTATTTGAAGGTACGATCCGCGTTTGAAGTAAATCCGCTAAAAAAAGAAAAAGGCCGCCCGGGCTAATTCCGAGCGGCCTTCTGAGGGTCTTAAGCCTTAGTGTTTCCTGGCTGGCGCTTTGGGTTGTGGCTTAGCCTGGGCCTTGGCTTGCGCTTTGCGATCCTGCTTCAGATCTTTGCGGTCCGCCCGCAAATCCTTCTTGTCCTTGTTAATGTCTTGCTGGTCTTTGTTGCGGTCTTTACGGTCCTGCGCCAGATCTTTCTGATCGTTGTGCAGGTCCTTGACGTCCTGATTGCGGTCCTTGCGGTCGGCGTTCAGATCCTTCACATCCTTGTTCCGGTCGGCACGGTCCTTGGCCAAATCGGCCTTGTCGTGATTGATGTCGCGCTGGTCGGCATTACGATCAGCGCGGTCTTTCGCCAAATCCGTCTTGTCGTGGTTGATGTCGCGTTGATCCGCGTTGCGGTCGGCGCGATCCTCACGCAGGTCCTGGCGCACGGCCTGAGACTGCTTGCTGTTGTCGCCGTACTTGGCATCATCCTTGGCAAGCTGGCGCTTGTCCTGATTGATGTCGCGCTGGTCGGCATTGCGATCCGCCCGGTCCTTGGTCAAATCGGTCTTGTCATGGTTAATGTCGCGCTGATCGGCGTTACGGTCGGCGCGGTCTTTGCTCAAATCCGCCTTGTCGTTCCGAATGTCTTTGTTGTCCTGATGAATATCGCGCTTGTCTTGCCGGATGTCGTTGTTGTCCTGATGAATGTCCTGTTTGTCGTTCTTGATGTCGCGCTTGTCCTGGTTAATGTCACGCTGGTCGGCATTGCGGCCAGCGCGGTCCTTGGCCAGATCCTTCTTGTCCTGTTTGATGTCTTTCTTGTCGTTTTGAATATCCTGCTGCTGCGGAGAGGGGGCCTGGGCGAATACGCCAACTGCAAACAAACCAGCAAACGCGAGCGCGAGCACACTTCGACGGACGAACAATTCTGGCTTCATTTGTCTTCTCTCCTGAAGAAAATGTTCCTGGTAATCACCACCACACTTACTGAATCCAACCCAGGTCATGGCACGAAGTTTCGCAGCCGCAATTTGCAGGCTACGACGTAGAAGGAGGGTGGGGCGGGGCAGCTCTAACTACTTTGCTTGCAACGACTTGAGGACAGAGTCAAGCACGCCGTTAACAAATGCGCCGGACTCTTCGGACGAGAATTTCTTGGCCAGATCGACGGCTTCGTTCAAAACGACCTTGGCAGGCGTGTCGCCCGCGTTCAATTCGTGAATGCCTAACCGCAAGATGGCACGATCGATGGCGGCGAGGCGTTCCAAGCGCCAATTCTCGCAATGCTTGGCAATGATTTCGTCTAGCGCCTTGACCTCTTTAGCTGCGCCCTCGAACAGTTGGTTGGCAAACGCGCGCGTCTGGTCCGCGGCTTTAGCGCTTTTCCAGAATCTTGCTTCGAGCTTGGCGGGATCTTGCTGGCTCATATCCCACTGGAAGAGCATCTGCATCGCGAATGCGCGCGCTTTGGTGCGGAGCGACACGTTACTTGCGCCGCGGCTTTCCGGCGGAAGCAGAGTTCGGCTGAGCCTGAGCGGCGCGCAGCTTGCGCGAGAGGTGCGCCATCTCGATTGCTGCCAAGCCCGCTTCGAAACCTTTGTTGCCGCCTTTCAGCCCCGCGCGATCGATAGCCTGCTCGAGAGTGTCGCACGTCAGAACGCAAAAGATTATGGGCAGTCCCGAGTCCATCTGAGCGAGCTGCAATCCACGGGCGGTTTCCGTGCAAACATATTCATAGTGCGCGGTTTCGCCGCGCAAGATGCAGCCGATGGCAATCAGCGCGTCGTACTTACCGGTCGCCGCGAGTTTTTTTGCGGTGAGAGGAAGCTCGAAGGAGCCGGGAACATGAATAACGTGCACGTCTTTGTTTGTCGCGCCCGCGCGATCAAGCGCATCGACGGCCGCCGCGAGTAATCGTTCGGTGATGAAGCTGTTGAAACGGCTCACAATGATTCCAAAGCGCAGGCCTGCTGCACTGAGTTCGCCTTGAATCTTTCCGGGTTGTAGCCGTTCGCCCATCACCTATTTTTTCGCGGCTCTTTCTTCTACTTCCCTTTGAACTGCGCCGGCCTTTTCTCCAAAAACGCTTTGGTTCCCTCGCGCATATCTTCGGTCGCGCAGGCCACGCCAAAGAGCGAGGCTTCTAAGAACAATCCTTCTTCGAGCGGCATCTCCATGCCGCGCTCGATCGCTTCCATCGTGAATTTCACGGCAATCGGGCCGCTGGCGATGATTTTTTTGGCTATCGCTTCCGCCGCTGGAACCAGCTCCGCTGGTTCATAAACATGATTTACGAGACCGATGCGAAGCGCCTCCTCAGCGGTGATCATTTCGCCGGTCAGGCAGAGCTCGTGAGCCGCGCCCTTTCCGCACAACCGCGCCAACCGCTGCGTTCCGCCGTAGCCTGGCAAGATTCCCAGCTTCACTTCCGGCTGGCCAAGCTTCGCGGTTTTGCTGGCGATGCGAATCGTGCACGCGAGCGCCAGTTCGCATCCGCCGCCCAGCGCGAAGCCATTGATGGCGCAGATCGAGGGCTTGCCGATGGTTTCGAGCAAGTGGAGCACGCTTTGCCCGTACAGCGAAAATTCCTTGCCGTTCACTGGCGTTTGCACGGCCAACTCGCTGATGTCCGCGCCCGCCACGAAGGATTTTTCACCCGCGCCGCTCAAAATGAGCACGCGGACGCTCTCGTCGTGACGCACTTCGAGCAAAACGTGATGCAGTTCCTCGATTGTTTGCCGGTTGAGTGCGTTCAGCACCTTGGGCCGGTTGAAGGTGATGTACGCGATCCCATCTTTCTTCTCAAACAGAATATTTTCGTAGGCCATCTTTCTCTTCTCTGTCCTCTGCGCTCTCCGCGTGCTCTGCGTTAATTCCGAATCTTCTCTCTGCCGCTTACGACTACAGCTTCATTGCCTTAGGGTTCTGCGGATCCGCATAATCATAAAATCCGCGTCCTGACTTGCGGCCGTTCCAGCCCGCCAGCACCATGCGTTTGAGCAGCGGCGGTGCGGCGAAGCGCTTCTCCTTGAATTCCTCGAACATGATTTGGGTGATGTAATACGTCGTGTCCAAGCCGACAAAATCGAGCAGCGTCAGCGGCCCCATGGGATGCCCGCAGCCTAGCTTCATGGAATTGTCGATATCCTCCACCGACCCGACGCCTTCTTCGAGCGCGCGAATCGCGTCAAGCAAATAGGGAACGAGTAGGCGGTTCACGATGAAGCCCGTGCTGTCGTTGGCACGCACTGCTGTTTTCCCAAGCTTCGTGCCGAACGCGACCATCTCTTCGTAGACCGCGGGATCGGTCGCAATGGTGCGAACGACTTCCACGAGTTTCATCACCGGCACGGGATTGAAGAAATGCAACCCTACGAATCGCTGCGGCCGCTTGGTCGCCGTGGCGATTTCCGTGATGGTCAGGGAAGAAGTGTTGCTGGCGAAAATCGTCGATGCCGGGCAAATCTTATCGAGAGCTGCAAACAGCTCGCGCTTTGCAGGAAGCTGCTCGATGATCGCCTCGACGATTACGTCGCAATTCTTCAAATCTTCCACCGAAGTTGTACCCTTCAACCGCCCGCGGATTTCCCCCTTCGCTGCTTCCGTGATAGTTCCCTTCTCCACAAGACGGTTCAGGTTTTTTTCGATGCCTTTCAGCCCTTTGTCTACAAGCTCTGTGCTCACTTCGCGAACTACCGTCTCGAATCCCGACGCCGCACACACTTGCGCGATCCCGGAACCCATCAGGCCACACCCCACGACTCCGACTTTTTGAATTGCCATGCTTTTCCTCGCTGAAACCGCGGACGAACCCCTCCGCCCGGGATGCAAAGTTTATCAGAAAGAGTTGGATTCCTGCTGCTTCTCTGCGTGGCTCTGCGTTCTCAGCGCCTCTACCCTTATCTCTTTTCAGCCGCCGCGCAAAATAGCCTAAATCGCAGGCGCCTCGACGATCATGGCAATTCCCTGCCCTCCCCCGATGCAGGCCGTCGCAAGGCCGTAACGAAGACCATTCCGGCGAAGCTCGTTCAAAATCGTAATCACGAGGCGCGTTCCGCTCGCGCCCAGGGGATGACCGAGCGCAATCGCTCCGCCGTTCACATTGGTTTTGTCACGCTTCAGCCCCAGCACTTTCTCCACCGCAAGATATTGCGGTGCAAACGCTTCGTTCACTTCCACGCGGTCCATCTGCTCGAGCGTCAGTCCCGCAAGCTTCAGCGCCTTCTGTGAAGATGGCACCGGCCCGATTCCCATGATGCTCGGATCGACGCCCGTCACTGCCCACGAGACAATTCGCCCGACTGGCTTCAGCCCCCGCTCTTTTGCGGTTTTTTCTCGCGTCACAACGACAGCCGCTCCGCCATCCACGATTCCGCTGGCGTTGCCCGCCGTGACGATTCCGTCTTTCTTGAACGACGGCGGCAATTTTTCCAGCGTCTCCATCGTGGTTTCCGGCCGCCGGTGATCGTCTTCGCTCACGACGATCGTCTTCTTGCCTTGCTTCACTTCTACAGGCACGAGTTCTTCTTTCATGCGGCACGCCTTGTACGCCGCGTCCGCCGCTTGCTGGCTGCGCAACGCGTAAGCATCGGCATCCTTTCTCGTGATGCCGTGCTGTTCCGCCAACTTTTCCGCAGTCAGCGCCATCGGCAACCCGCAGTACGTGTCGGTCAGGGCGACCATAAGCGAATCTTCCAGCGCCCCTCCGCCAAGCTTCAAACCATTACGCGCGCCGCGAATCACAAACGGCGCCTGGGTCATGTTTTCCATCCCACCCGCAAGCACTACCGTTGCATCCCCAAGCAAGAGCCGCTGCGCAGCTTGCGCAATCGCCTCGATTCCCGAACCGCACAGCCGGTTCACCGTCACCGCTGGCGTTTCGACCTTCAGCCCTGCCTTCAATCCCACATGGCGTGCGCCATAGATCGCGTCGGCGCTCGTTTGCATTACGTTGCCGAAAATCGCGTGATCAATTTCCCTTGGATCCACGCCCGAGCGCCGGATCGCTTCTTTCGAAGCGTTCGCCGCCAGGTCAATCGCGCTGACGTCCGAAAACGCGCCCGTGTACCGCGCCATCGGCGTCCTAGCCCCCGCCACAATCACCACATCCGTTGGAAACATATCTTCCTCTCTTTCCACACAATTTGACACTCAACAGTCTACCGTCGAAGTGTCAAAAGGAGAACGATAGGCGAATCGCCGGACGAATAGAGTATTGGGCAGGTTCGTTGCTTAGAGCTTCGGTGTTTCCAGCGTCACGACGGTATCCCCGCCGCGCTTGCGGGCTTCTTCGATGGAAAACTCCGCGCGGTTAATTAGATCCGTCACGATATCTTCACTGTCGTAATCCTGCTTGGGCACAGCTTCAACAATTCCGGCGCTTAGCGTAATCGAAGTGGAGTCCCATGGCGGACGCAGGCCGCTCGCTGCGCGCCGCAACTTGTCCGCCAGATTTTGCGCGCCGGCCAAAGTCGTATCCGGCAAAATAAACGCCAGCGACCAAGAAGTATATTTCACCGCGACGTCGTTCTGACGCACGATGGGCTGCAGCGACCTCGCCAGTTGCTCCAGAAAGCGCTCCAGCGTCGCCTCGCCCTGCTGCCGCAAAATTTCCGCGCCGCGATCGATCTGCAAAACGGTAAGCGCCAGAGGCGTGCCCTGCGTGCGGGCGCGGTCGGCTTCCGTCAGCAAGCAGCTCACATACGAGCTGCGGCTCAGCAAGCCCGAGCGCTCGTCAGAAACGCCCATGCGCCGCACCAGCGAGCGCAGCCGCGTGTGGCTCACGCTCATCAGCATCTGGTCGCCGATGGCCTGGAGGAAATACGCTTCGTTGGGCTTCCACTTATGTTCTTCGGCATGCGCCGCGATCAGCATGCCCGCAGGCGCCTGCGTCTCTTTGTCCGTAATCATCACGCCGAGCGCGGTCTCGACGCCCAGGTCGCGCAAAATCGAGCCATCGGCGGCCTGAACAACCAATCCCCCCAATTCATCTGGCTCGGCTTTCTCCATCTGCGCGAGCAACAGCACGACTTGCGCGCCAGGCGCGGGTTTCACGCCCGTGGCGCAGAATTCCGCGGCCATTTCCGGCGGCCGTCCCGGCGCGCCAACCACCGCCAGCGCCCGCGTCGCCCGCAAATAGGCTCCAACTTCGTTGACCGCGGTGTTCAGCATCGCCCGCGGCGTCTGCTGCCGGAAGATCTTTTGATTGATTTCCGAAATCTTCGAGAGGTCGCGCAGCGTCTCTGCCGAGTACACGCCGGTCCTGCTGGTGGGCGGCGTGGCTTGCGCTTCGACAACCGGCGCGGCGGATACGGGCGTCGCCGTGACGACCGGCTCCGCAGCTGCCTTTGGCGCACCTTGCGGCCACCAGTTTGCCGCTTGATACAGATTCGCCAAGCGCGCGTTGCGTACCTCTTCTCCGGGAAACATGATGGCGATCTTCTGCAACCGCTCGTGCGCTTTGCTCTGCAGCGAATATTGCAAGAAAATCTCGGTCTGCACGATCAGGTCTTCGAGCGCCTGCAAGTGCCGGCCCTCTTCCGTGTTGGCAAGCGGGACGGAACTCGGCGGGGGTGGCGGGGCCGGCACTTGCGGAGCGTGCCCACCCGTGGCCTGACTCGCTCGCGTCAGCCGGCTGGAAATGCGCTTCAAGTAGCCATCCTCGACGCGCCCGCGCAGCAGCTCCAGACGTTCCTGGTTCCGGTAGTCGTACGGATCGATATCAACGAGTTTTTCCAGGGACTCAGCCGCCTTCCTGACGTTCCCGGAAGTCAGATAAACATCAAAAAGCTTGATCAGAACTTCAAAGTACTGCGACTCGCGGTTCAGCTCACTGTGCATGGCAGCCCAGAATTCCAGGATGCCTTGCGAGTGCGGGTACTTCGCTCCCACGCCGTCCATCAGGGTGGCGAAATCGTTTTGCTTTTTATCGGCGAACATTTTTCGTTTCAGAGCCAGGAGAATCGTCGTGGCTTTCTGGTCCTGGCCCGCAGCGGCATAGCGGTCCGCGAGATCGAACAGTTGCGTCATGCCTTCATTTTTCTCGCGAACCACCCGCTCCAGCACTTCGGCGGCTCGTTCCAATTGCCCCGCGCGCATCAATGCGTCTCCGTAGGTCAGGAGAAACGGCGCATCGCTTTCGGAGGACACAAACGGTTCGAGCAGAGCCGCGGCCCGCACCGCGTTCCCGCTTTGCAGATTTGCCTGCGCATAGAGCAGCGCCACGCTGCGCTCTTGCGGCGCGAGTTTATACGCGCGGCCCAGCAGGTGCAGCGCGTCCGCCGCGGCGCCGCTGGCGGTGGCGAGCTGCCCCGCCCGCAAAAATGCTCGCGCGGCCAGCGCATTTTTCCCAATGCGCTCCGCCGACTCCGCCAGTTTCATCTGGCGCGCCAAATTGTCGGGATCGAGCTGCGCGATGCGTTCCCAGCAAAACAACGCATCCTCATCGCGTCCTGCCGCAGTGAACAGTTCCCCAGCCTTGTTGTATTGCTCGATGGCTTCATCGGCGCGGTTTTGTTTTTGTTGGAGAAAGGCGTAGCGTGCAATCCGCTCTGGTGGTTGGGGCGCTGGATTGGAACGCAGGAAGCGGTTGTAGAGCGCCAGTGCTTTGGCTTCATCCTTGGGTTCAACCATCAGGTCGAACAGCAGCCCGTAGTAAACCGCTGCGCGATCCTGCTGATCGATTCTTGTGTAAAGATCGCCCAGCGCCTGCGTCGCTTCTTGGTGCTGCGGCACTTCATCCAGCACCGCCAAATACGCTTCGATCGCATCCTCGACGCGGTTCTTCTCGAGGAAGCGCTTGGCGCGATCCAAATGCTTGCTGACGTCTGCGGCCATCCGTTCGAATGCCTTCGTGGTTTCTGAAACTTTGTTCCGGGTGCCGAGCTGGTGTTTGTTAGGCGCATTGAGCGCCCCTGGGACGGGGCTTCCCGCTTACGCACGTGTGATGTGCGTCCGCCCTTAGTTACTATATACCCTCAAAGGAAGGCCACAAACCCCATCGCAAAACCCGTTGCAGTATGCATTACCGGAGATTGCTCCTTGCAAGGCGCGCCTCAAATGCATGGGGACACCGCTCGAACCGCGCTTGAGCTCGGGTTCACTCTTGAAACGGGTACGGTTTTCCCGGGCAGGAAACTTTAGAACCGGGCGGTCTGCTGAAGCCGAATCCGTGCTGCGCCAAGTCCTTTTCGTTTACAGCGGCAGTTACTTAACGCCATTCTTCGGGTCCCACGAGCCTTGCTCTTTCCGCACGTAAATGATCTCCCCGATGTGATACGCGTTGTGCGTGCTGATGTGCGTAAAGACCTGCGCGTTCTCCTTCAATTTCGCTTCATCGGCGGTTTCCACCCACTTCTCCAGCTCTTTCATCACCTCGTCGAGCTGCTGAACGGTTTCTTCCCACTTTTTGCTGTCGAACTTATCAAACGTCTCGTCGTTGTTCCCGCTGAATTTTTCGAGCGGCTCCCCTTTCAACCTCATCAGATTCCGCTTGTTCCAATACACGATGTGGTACGCCAGTTGGCCGACCGAGTGATTCCCCTTGCCGTCGGTCCAGCTCGCCTGCTCCGCCGTCAACCCTTTCACCGCGATATTGGCGGGCACGAACCAGTCTTCGTTGTCGTGCGTGGTCTTCAGTTCCGCGAGCAAAACTTCTCTCAGCGTGGTTGGTTTCTTGTCCTGCCCATAAACCGGAATCGCCACCAGCAAAAGCACGACTGCAGCTAGTCGTTTCATCATTCGAAGAACCCTCCCCGCCCTTAGACACCCCAGCTTCCTGCCCGGCTTTCGCTGAGTGCGAAGACGCTGGCGCCGGGTCCCGTTTGCGCGGCCAACCCGGCGCCTTCACCACATTATTCCCTATGCTGCACGCGTGCTGCAGCCCTCGCCGCTTTTCGCAGCTTCTTATCGCAATCCAAATTGGAAGCTAATCGTCGACCCGTCACTAAGAGTGATGGTGTACACGTAGGTCGAACCAGCAGATAGATTCTTCGTGGTGATGTTGAAGATCCATTGCTGATCTGGCGCGTCCCATCGGAACGCCGTGTCGGGATTATTGGTGTCCACGATGTTGTCCACGGGCGTTGCGACCGTGCCGGTAATAATCTCGGTCAGGAAGAAACTGGTGACGACTCCTGGAGTCCCTATGGAAACTCCGTTCGCGTCGCCGACGCGGAATTGCGCCGGAACGGTTCTCCCCTGCTTGTACACGCTGGTGCCATCCGCATTGATGGGTTGCAGTATCTGATGGCCGGGGTTGCCGTCGACCGTCCCGCTGCTCGCAAACACAATTTTCAGTGTGCCTGCCGCATAAGTGATGGTGTAATTCGCTGAGGATTGCCCCGAGCAGGTGATGGGGTAGCTGCCAATGGGACTCGTCGTCGTTGCGGTCGAAGTGCAACTGAGCGTGCCGGTAAGCGACGCTGGCGTATCGCCGTTCACAAAGCCACTGTAGGTTGCGCTGAAAGCCGGATTGGGAGCATTCAGTATCTTGGCAGCGTTGTTGGCTGCGATCGTTAGCGACGCGATTGTGATAGTTAACGTACCCGCTTGATAGCTAATCGCGTAGTTCGTGGACGACGCGGGTCCCGAACACGTGATCGGATAGCTGCCCACTGGGCTGCCGGCGGTTGCGGTCGTGCTGCATGTGACGCTTACACCGATAGAGGCCAGCGTGTCCCCATTGAGCAGGCCGCTGACAGTAAACGAAAAAACTGGATTTGCCACGGCATAGCCGCGATTCGCGTTGTTCGCCGTGATACTCAAAGGCGCGGAAGTAATGTTCAACGAACCCGGTTGATAGGTGATCGTGTAGTTCGCTGTTGAAGAGGGTCCCGCGCATGTGATCGGGTAGCTGCCCACTGGGCTGCCGGCGGTTGCCGTCGTGCTACAAGTTACACTCACACCAATCGAGGCCAGCGTGTCCCCATTCAGCAACCCGCTCGGGGTTGACGCGAACGCCGGATTGGCCGCTCCATACATTCGATTCGCATTATTGGCGGCGATAATCAAAGCCGCGGTCGTGATGGTCAGCGAACCCTGTGGATAGGTAATCGTATAGTTTGATGCCGCGGCGGGCCCGGCGCATGTGATCGGATAGCTGCCAACTGGACTGCTGCTCGTTGCCGTCGTGCTGCAAGTTACACTCACACCAAGCGAGGCCAGCGTGTCCCCATTCAGCAATCCCGTTGGAGTGAACGTGAAAGTCGGGTTTGCCGCCCCGTACATCCGGTTCTGGTTGTCTGCCGTGATCGTGAGCGGCGATGTTGTGTTGGTCGGAAGCGCAGAAATTTTTGTCACAAAGGCGGCCCGGTTCGAACCGTTGATGCCGCAATGAGCACAAGTGGTCTGGAAGGCTCCCGTTGTCGTGGGGAAGTTTTGATCCAGAGTCTGACCGGCAACATATATATTGGCGGAGGAATCCAGCGCGATGCCCGCTCCAAAAGTGTAGGCGTTTCCCCCTAAGAAAGTTGAAAAATCCAGGTCCGAACCGTCCGCTTTGAAAACAGAAACGAAAGCATTCTCTGCTCCGGCAGGTGGTGGGGACTGCACAGCGTTTTTATTGGGGAAATTCGTCGAGTTCGTGCTACCGGTAATGTATGCTCGGCCGGCGGAATCTAGCGCAATCGCGGTGTTCCCATCGGTGCTGGCTCCTCCAAGAAAACTGGAATAGACCTCTGCCGAGCCGGTCGAGTTCAATTTCGTTACGAAGCCTTTCGTCGCATTGCAGGGCGCAGGGCAGGCACTCTGAAACGCGCCTGGGGTTGTTGGAAAGTCCGACGCTGGCGTGCTATTAAAACCTGTGCTTCCGGTGACATAGGCGTTGCCGGAGGAGTCTAAGGCAACTCCCAAAGCGGCATCTTCCCCGCTTCCTCCCAGGAAAGTCGAGTACACAAGCGAAGCCGCACCGGACTGTGTTGGATCGAATTTCGCAATAAAGGCGTCTTGACATGGACCCCGATTGCCGCAATACGGACTTGGATTGGGTCCGGCAATCATTGGCTGAAAAGCGCCGGCGGTTGTGGGGAATGTGGGAGAGTTGGTGAACCCGACCAAATAAGCCGCGCCTGAGGAGTCCACCGCAACCGCGTTGGCGCCGTTTACATAGTTTGTCCCAACCCCGCTGCCAAAGTACGTCGAGTACAGCAGACTTTTCCCGTCCCCGCTCAATTTGGAAAAGACCGCGCTTGGCGTGAAACTCGGCCAAGCCGTGCCGGAAAGTGGCGGCGCTGCCATGTAGCCAGAGGCAGTCGTCGGATAACCGTTCGCATATCCGATTGGGCAGCCACCGGACTCCGTATAACCCGTCTGCTGTTGAGAATCAGTCGAGCCTGCTATGTAAGCTTCAAACGAAGCATTCACCGCAATGCCCGTGGCGTTGGAGTTTCCTGTTCCACCGAGAAAAGTCGAATAGTCCAAGTTGCTGCCGTCTTGCGTCAGCCTGGTCACAAAAATGTTTACCAGATTATTGGAAGAGAACCTGCCATCACTGCCGCCACCGCCACAATTCGAGAGGTGGAAGACAGGACACCCGGGAGGTGCCCCGGGTGACGTCACGTATGGCGCGCAGGTCGTCTGGAACGCACCGCTCGTGGTGGGGAAATCGGAAGAGCGGGTGTAGCCAGTCACATAGGCCCTTCCCATCGAGTCCACGGCGATGGCTTGGCCGACGTCGTCGTAACTTCCGCCAAGGTAAGTCGAATAGACGAGGCTTGTCCCGTCCGCGCTGAATTTTGTCACAAACGCATCACCACTTTGCCCATTCGGTTGCGTGTAATTGCATACGCTGTCGGTACCGCACGTGGTTTTGTACGCGCCTGGAGTAGTGGGAAAGGTCGGCACTGAAGATGTGGTGTAGCCGGTTACGTAGGCGCTTCCGGAAGAATCCACCGCAACGGCGATGGCTTGGTCGTAAAAGTTTCCGGTGAGATACGTGGAGTAAACCAAGACAGGATCAATGATCAGGGTTTTCGTCGCGTCGTAAGAGCCTATTTCGAAGCCAACTTCATTTTCGGATTTCAGGACGTAGCGCGCCTCAACCAGATCCCGCTGCTCGCTCTTGGCGGTGTGCGTGCCATTGCTCGTTTGGTAGACGACAGGCTTCTCGTAGCGCACTTCGCCACCCTCCGTGCTGACCACGAGGTCGCCGTTCTCATCGATGCGTAAGAAATGTTCGCTATCGGGACTTTCATTATTTGAGGTGGTTTCGGCGGTTCCAGTAACCTCAAGCCGGATTTTTCGTGGGTTCGCTCCAGGCGCAACCACGAAGTCGTACTCCAGTTGTCCCTGATTTCCGTAATACACAAGGTCCACGCCGGGATAGACTTCCCGGTATCTCACCTTCGCGAACGTCGGCACATCTGTGTGCCAATTCTTCGAATCTTTGCCGATAAAATAGTTGCTCTTTCCGGGGAGTTCCTCTGCTCCAACTATTTCCGCGTTAGGATTAGCGCCAACCACCCTCATGCTTAAAATGGACGATGGCGCTCCAGGAGCTTGCGGAGTTTGCCGCCACAATTCTTTTGCCTCAGGCAGGAGCAGATTTGATCTTTGGAAGACTTTCTTGTCGTCTTTTTCCTGGCGAGGGCCACGCAGCGAAAGCGCAGCTCCATCCTGAGTCAGGAACAGCCCATAACCGGAGCCACGTGCAAGAAACTTTACTTGAGAAGAGGTTTGCCCCTCGTTGACTTCAAAGCTGAGTGGCAGCTTATTGTAAGCTTCCACGATCCGTGTGTTCGACTTTTGGTCGCCGGTTTTCGGGGAATTCACTCCTGCAGATGGAACTTGGCCAAACGCGGGAACCCACGCGCAAAAGACCGCTACCAACAGTAATGAGAGTCGACGCATGAAGCACCTCCTGAGGTGATGCAATGCCCTTAAACCGAAATGGACACACCATTCCTGTCTGCGCGATGTGCTAAACTCAGCCCACCATTCGCAGTCGGAAAGTCCCCGAGCAGCCTTCCAGGGAGCTGTTGTCCGCTTGGCAAAGTGGACTTGGGAGAGCGAAGATGTCCTTAAGAAGCTCCAAATAAACTGCAAAAACGTGCGTTTAGCGATGGTCAGACAAGAAAAAGTCGTTTACGAGTTTGGCCCGTTTCACCTTGATTCTGCTCAACTTCTCCTCTTTCGCAGTGGCCAGCTGATTTCCCTCGCCCCAAAAGCCGTGGAAACACTCATGGTCTTGGTCGAAAAACATGGCCAGTTGGTGGAAAAAGATGAACTGATGAAAGCAGTATGGCCAGACACCTTCGTCGAAGAGGCAAACCTTACGGTACACATCTCGGCGTTAAGGAAACTGTTCCAGGATGAATCGCAGCCCGGGGGATATATTGAAACGGTTCCGCGGCGCGGCTATCGTTTTGTCGCCCCTGTCCTCGAGCGGCCTGTGGCAGGCGGTGAGACTTCGCGGGGCGAGTCTGCAGCCCCTGCGGAAAAAGCCTCCCCACGGCCTAACTCTTTTGCCCTTCGATTGGCAATTGCGGCGATCTGCGTAATTGCGTTGGTGGCAGTTGGATTTGCACTGAAGTCAAAAGGTCTATTCGGCCTCGCCTCCCGGCGGATTCACTCGGTTGCGGTCCTCCCACTCCAGAATCTCTCCGGCGATGCTTCTCAGGATTACCTGGCCGACGGCCTTACCGAAGCGTTGGTAACGGACCTGGCGCAAGTGCGCTCGCTTCGCGTGATTTCCCGGACCTCAATCATGTCCTACAAGGGTACGAAGAAAAAGCTGCCGGAAATTGCGCGCGAGTTGAACGTTGACGCCGTAGTCGAAGGCTCGGTGATGCGCTCCGGTGATCAGGTACAGGTGACGGCTCAGTTGATTGAAGCGCCCACCGATACGCACCTATGGGCGGAAACCTACGAAGGCAGTCAGCGCGATCTGTTGCTGCTGCAGAATCGTATGGCGCAGGCAATTGTCCAGCAAGTTCGCGCGGCTCTGACCCCTGAGGAGAAGGTCCGCCTCTCGACGGTCCATCTAGTCACCCCGGAGTCCCACGAGGACTACTTACAAGGCCGCTACTTGTGGAACAGGCGCACACCCGCCGCGCTCCTGGCGAGCTTGGAACTCTACGAAAAGGCTACGAAAGCCGATCCCAACTCCGCCGAAGCTTACGCCGCAATGGCTACCGTCTACGGCACTATGGTGGCGACCGACCAATTTCCGCCCCAGGAAATGGAAGGCAAGGCTAGGGCTGCAGCAGAAAAGGCACTGTCGCTCGACGATACTTTAGCCGAGCCACATGCTGCTCTGGGCTTTATAAAAGCTGTTGGTGATTACGACTGGAATGGTTCCTTTGCGGAACTCCAGCGAGCCATTGAACTCGATCCCAACCTAGCTATGGCGCACCATTGGTATGGCTATATGCTGGAATTACGCGGTCGTTTCGACGACGCCCTACGGGAAGTTCACAAAGCGCAGGAACTCGATCCTCTGAATTTGGCGGAGCAAGAATCGCCGGCACAAGTCTTGTATTGGTCGCGCAAATTCGACGAGTGCATCGCGCAGTCGCGAAAAACGCTGGAACTCGATCCCAACTTTTTCTATGCCCACATGTTCATGGGCGATTGCCTCGAGCAGTTGAAAAGGCACGACGAAGCCATCTCTGAACTTCAGGAAACGCTTCGCATCACACCTCACAACACTGCGGTGATGGCGCGACTCGGATACGTGCTCGGAACGGTCGGCCGGAAGCACGAGGCGCTCGCGCTCTTAAAGGAGATGCAACAGACTCGGCAATCTGAGTACACTTCGGCCGGGTTGCAGGCCTGGGTCTACGCGGGCATCGGCGATCGTGAGCACACCCTCGAAAGCCTGGAAAGAGATGAGAACCAGCGCGGCACCACAACGCTGTTCCTAAAAGACGATGCCAAATACGATTTCGTGCGCTCAGATCCACGCTTTATCGCCCTCTTAAAGAAAACGCATCTCGACGTCAACTGAATTTAATCCGGCTGGCTTGTTTGCGCTACGGCCGTCACAGGCACGCTGGCGGTTTTCGGCAAGAACGACACGAGCGTTGCCGCAAGGAGCATTGAAGTTCCTGCAAAGGCGAGTCCGCCATACAAAGTGCCGGCCTTTTCGTTCAGAAATCCAACTGCGTACGGCCCAACAAAGCCTCCGAGGTTTCCGACCGAGTTGATGAGCGCGATTCCGCTGGCGGCGGAATACCCTGTCAAGAATTCACTGGGCATGGCCCAGAAAGGGCCGAGCGAGCTGCAATATCCAACGGCCAGAAACACAAACAGTGCGATCGACAAGAACGGCGAATGCACAAGGCTCATGGCGATAATCGCGATTCCGCCTGCCACCAGCGAAAATGCCGTGTGGTGCCTGCGTTCCATCCTCCGGTCGGAGCTGCGCGAAACGAGGATCATCGCGAAAAACGCGGCTACGTAGGGAATCATCACCAAATATCCCACAAGACTGTTCGAATATTCGCCCGACAGCGATCTCACCAGTTGCGGCATCCAGAAAGCCATCGTGTATCCGCCGATCATCATTCCAAAATAGATCGCGACGAGGTGCCACACCCGCGAATTGGTCAGCCCTTCGAGCGCGGAGCCCCGCTGCTGCTTCCGTTTTTCCTGCTCTTCGTGCTCCAATTCAGCGCGCAACCACTCCTTTTCTTCGCGGCTCAGAAACTTCGCTTCGTCGGGATGGCTCGGCAACACGAGATACGTCAAAAGTCCCAGCACAATCGCGGGAATTCCTTCGAGAATCAGCAGCCAGCGCCAGCTTCCCATTCCCAGCCAGTGCATGTGGTCCAGAATGAATCCGGAAATCGGGGCACCCGCAATGCTGGTCACCGGATAACCGGTCAAAAACAATCCGAGCGTGCGCGCCTGCTCCCGCTGGCGAAACCAGTACGTCAGGTACAACACGATTCCGGGAAAGTATCCGGCTTCGGCAACTCCGAGCAAAAAACGCGCAGCGTACAGTTGATGCACGCTCTGCACCAGCCCGGTAAGTGTGGCCACCAATCCCCAGCTCAGCAGAATTCGCGCGATCCACACGCGCGCGCCGGTTTTGTGCAGCATCAGGTTGCTGGGAACCTCAAAGAGAAAATATCCGAAAAAGAAAATGCCCGCGGCCAATCCGAACTGCTGGGTGCTGATTCCCAGCTCTTTGTTCATGGTCAGTGCCGCAAATCCGATGTTGATGCGGTCGACCATCGCCACCACATAGAGCAGAAACAAGTAAGGAATCAGCCGGATTTGCAGCCTGCGAACGGTTCTGGCTTCGACCAGTTTCTCGGCCGCGTTCGTTTCGTTCCCCAAAATCGCCTCTTCCGGGTCTTTGCCGCGCATACCATCGCTCTGCGAAAGCCGACGGCAAATTTGTCAAAGGTTCCCGAAACTCTAAGCTGTGAATCCATCGTCGTCAACATCAGAACCCGTCCAATCCTTCTCGAACGCGAGCGGCGGAAAAGGACCAACTAGCCAATCCTTCTTCCATCTCTTGCTGTCAACTGCAGACTGTCGACCGTTAACTTCCTCCTCCGGCTGCGTGTCCCGTGGATTTGTGGCAAACTGAATAATTACACGGCACGGTTTTTGCGCTGCATCTGGCGTATTGTCCTCCATGAAAGCGGCTCCTGCCGGTAACCGAAACGCATGGATCCAAGATTCATACGCAATTTCTGCATCATCGCGCACATCGACCATGGCAAATCCACCCTGGCCGACCGCTTGCTCGAGATGACCGGCGCGCTTTCCGAGCGCGAGATGCACGAACAAGTGCTCGACTCGATGGACCTGGAGCGCGAGCGTGGCATCACCATTAAAGCGAAAAGCATCCGTCTGCACTACAAAGCGAAAGATGGCAATACGTACCGCTTGAACTTGATCGACACGCCGGGCCACGTCGATTTTTCCTACGAAGTTTCGCGCGCGCTTTCCGCGTGCGAAGGCGCGCTGTTGGTGGTCGATGCGTCGCAAGGCGTTGAAGCACAAACCGTCGCGAACACCTTTCTCGCCGCGGGCCACAATCTCACCATCCTTCCCGTGATCAACAAAATCGACCTGCCGGCGGCACAGCCGGAATACGTCAAAGAACAAATCGAAAGCGTGCTCGCGATTCCTGCGGACGACGCGCTGCTGATCAGCGCCAAGAGCGGGCTCGGCGTCGAAAATGTTTTGGAGGCCATCGTCGCGCGCGTTCCGCCGCCCAAAGGCAGCGCGGAAAATCCGCTGCAGGCGCTGATTTTCGATTCCTGGTTCGACATTTACCGCGGCGCGGTGATTCTGGTGCGCGTCAAAGAAGGCCGCGCCGCGAATCGCATGAAAATCAAGCTGGTCGCGGGCGACCAAACCTACGAAATCGAACAGCTCGGCACGCTCACTCCGAAACCCGTCCCGCTCGAAGAGCTCGAAGCGGGCGACGTCGGCTTCATCGTCGCGAACATCAAGCGCGTGGCCGATGCGCGCATGGGCGACACGGTGATCGAAGTCGACCGCCCCGCGCCCGCGCTGCCCGGATTTGAAGCCATCAAGCCGATGGTGTTCGCGGGACTTTTCCCGGTGCTTGCCGACGATTACGAGCCGCTGCGCGACGCGCTCGGAAAATTGCAGTTGAACGACGCGGCGTTTTTCTACGAGCCGGAAAATTCCGTCGCTCTCGGCTTCGGTTTCCGTTGCGGTTTCCTCGGCTTGCTGCACATGGAAATCGTGCAGGAGCGATTGGAGCGCGAATTCGGGCTGAACCTGATTACCACGGCGCCGAGCGTGCGCTACCGCATCACGCGGGTTACCGGCGAAGTCATCGAAGTCGACAGCCCGGCGAAGTTTCCGAATCCCAGCGACATCGGCAAGATCGAAGAGCCGATCATCAAGGCGATGATCATCACCAACGAAGAATCCGTCGGCGGCTTGCTGCAACTGTGCCAGGAAAAGCGCGGCACGCAGAAAAATTTCGAGTACCTTTCGCCGACGCGCGTGATGCTCACCTACGAACTGCCGCTGAACGAAATCGTGCTCGACTTTTACGACCGGCTGAAGTCGGTGTCACGCGGCTACGCTTCACTGGACTACCATCTCGCGGGATATCACGAATCGGACTTGGTGAAGCTCGATGTGCTGGTGGGCGGCGAGCCGGTGGACGCGCTGGCGCTGATCGTGCATCGCGACTTTGCCTACGAGCGCGGGCGCGAACTGGTGACGCGTTTGCGGAAACTGATTCCGCGGCAACTGTTTGAAGTGCCGATTCAGGCGGCGATTGGCAGCCGCGTGATTGCGCGCGAAACGGTTGCGGCAATTCGCAAGAACGTCCTCGCCAAGTGCTACGGCGGCGACATCACGCGCAAACGCAAGCTCCTCGAAAAACAGAAAGAAGGCAAGCGGCGCATGAAGCGCGTCGGCCAAGTCGACATCCCGCAAGAAGCGTTTCTTGCCGTGTTGAAAGTTTCCTCCTCCGACGAAGAGTGAACCCCGCAGTCCGTCTTCTGTTTTTCAGTGCTCCGTTGTCAGTGAGAAAACCCGAGACGGCACGTTTCTGTTCGTAGTTTTTTCCAACGGGCACCGAGGGTACAATAAACTGCCCGCGGGTTAACCGGAGATTCCCATGTCGAAATTCGGAACGTGTGTCTCCCCGGCGGCTATTCGCGCCGGGCTGCTGATAATGCCCTTGTTCCTTGGCGGAATTGGAGCCAGCGTTTTTGCCCAAGAGAGACCACCCATAACCGAAGAGGAAAGACAGGCGCGAGACGCCCTCAACAAAGGAGTGAACGATTTTAAGAATGGCCAGTACGATGAGGCCATCGCTGATTTCCAGCACGCAAAGCATCTCGATCCGAACCTCATCAACGCCAGGCTGTATCTCGCCACGGCCTATGCCTCGCTGTACATACCTGGCGCGCCATCGGAGGAGAACCGGAGCAAAGGCGAGGCGGCGGTCAGGGAATTCAAAGAAGTTTTGGCGATGCAACCGGAAAATGTTTCGGCGATCGATGGCGTGGGCTCGATTCTCTTCCAAATGGCGGGGCAGCCTTACGACGTTGAGAAGTTCAAAGAATCGAAGTCGTATCACCAAAAACACATTGAGGTGAGGCCTGACGATCCCGAACCGTACTACTGGATCGGAGTCATCGACTGGACATTGTCGTTTCGCGCCAACGCAGAAATGCGCGCGGCTTATAATCGAGAAAATGAAGCGCACCAAATCCGCGACACCAGTCCCTTGCCGACTTCGCTGCGCGGGCAATACCGCAGGGAGTATGACCCCACTATCGACGAAGGAATCGATTCCCTGAAACATGCGATCGCGCTGAGGCCAGATTATGACGATGCAATGGCCTACTTAAATCTGATGTACCGGCGCAAGGCGGATACGGTCAACTACCAAAACGAGCGGGATACATACCTCAAGATGGCCGATGAACTCGTCGACAAAGTCTTGAAGATCAAACAGAAAAGAGCGGAGCCACCTACTCAGCCCTGAGGTTGATCGAAGACGGGAGTTCACGACGGCTCCTTCTTGCGGACTTCGGCGGTGAAGCGGCCGCGGTGGAGCTGGAGCGAGACGGAGTCGCCGATTTGGACTTGGGCGGTGTCGCGGAGGACGACGCCGTTGGCGTCGGTGGCGATGGCGTAGCCGCGTTCGAGGACTTTCAGGGGGCTGCGCTCTTCGAGCTGCAAAGCGAGGCGAGCGAGGCGTTCGCGCTTGGCGCGGAGCAGGCGTTCGGCTCGCAAGCCGAGGTCGGCGGCGCGTTTTTCGAGACGCAGGCGAAACGCGGCAATCTTCGCGCGAAAATCAAAAGAGACGATGCGCAGATGCGCGACGGTGAAGCGTTTACGCGACTGCTCGAGGCGCGCGCGCAGGCCGAGGGCCAGGCGCGAAGTCATTTCATCGGCGCGCTGGCGCTGCTGGCGAAGCAAGTCAAGCGGACGGCGAAAGCCGGAACTCGCGGCTAGTTCGTGGATGCGCCGGCTGAGAACCAAGATGCGATAGCGCATCTGCTCGGCCAGCGCATCGCGCAAGTCGGCGATATGCTTGTCGAATTCGCGGCGCGTTTGCACGACCAGTTCAGCGGCCGCGGAAGGCGTGGAAGCGCGCACGTCGGCGACAAAATCGGCGATGGTGAAATCGGTTTCGTGGCCAATGCCGGAAATAACGGGAATTTGCGAATCCGCGATGGCGCGCGCGACGATTTCTTCGTTGAAAGCCCACAAATCTTCGAGCGAACCGCCGCCGCGCGCAAGAATCAGCACATCGACAAGTTTCTGCGCGTTGAAGAATTTTAGGGCTTTGACGATTTCTTCAGCGGCGCCTTCGCCTTGCACGCGCACGGGATAGAGCGTGAGGTGCACGTTGGGGAAGCGGCGGCGAAGGATGCGCACGACGTCGCGCACGGCGGCCCCGCGCGGCGAAGTGATGAGGCCGATGCAGCTGGGAAGCATCGGCAGCGGCTTTTTGCGCGCGGGATCGAAGAGACCTTCCGCTTCGAGGCGCTTTTTTAGCTGCTCGAAGGCAAGCTGGAGAGCGCCGAGACCGATGGGTTCGATTTTCTCGACATAGATTTGATACTCGCCACGCTGTTCGTAGACGCTGACAGTCCCACGCACCGTGACTTGCAGGCCGTCCTCGGGGCGGAACTTGATGCCGCGCTGCTGCTGTTTGAAGAAGACGCAACGGACCTGGGCACGGTCGTCTTTGAGGGTGAAGTAGATGTGGCCGGACTGGGCTTCGCGGCAGTTGGAGATTTCGCCCTGAACGAAAATGTCGGTGAAGTTTCTGGCGAGGAGATCACGGATCCGGGCGGTCAGCTCACTGACGGTGAGGATCTGGCGGGTGGGCTGGAGGTTAAAGGAAAGTTGGCTCATTGAAAGCCCTATGTTCTCAATTCTAAGTCTTTGGCGTCAGAAGTTGCACTCTTCGCACCCCGGTGCAGCGCTACTGGACTTTAGCGTTGCACGTGACCGAGCCGTCGGCGGGAATTTCGACGGGCGTGCCGCCGGGGAGATAGCGGAAGAGGACGGCGGGGTCGGACCATTCGAGGTCCCAGCCGTTTTCGATGGCGAGCAAAGTGTACCTGCCGGGGAAGAGCGGAGCCATGGTGAAAGAGCCGTCGGAATCGCTTTGGTCGCGGTGATAGAGCGAAGTGCCGCGGCCAGGATCCTGAGGAACGAGAAGAACCATGGCGCCGGAAACGGGCTTGCCGTTTTTGAGAGCAAAGCCGGAGAGCGTGGCTTTCGCTTGCGCGGTGTGAACGATGAGTTTGACGGGGCGGTCCGCGGGCACTTCGACGGTGCGGCCAGAAACAACAGCGCCAGTGGCTTCGACAGTGCCGACGCGAAGGCCCTCTTGCGCGCCGATCTCCACTTCGTACAACCCTGGAGGAAGCGTGGAACCTGCGAAGCTGAACTCACCATTCCGGGAAATGGCAGCGTCATAAGAATCGCCGGACTTGAGCGAACGAAGAGTCAGCGTGAAATTGGATATGGTTTCATCGGCATCGGCAGGCTCGGGCTGCGGCCGAGCGGGAGAAACCAAACCAAGTGCCGCGGACGAAGGCGCGTTGAACAAAACCACGCCGGAGACCGTGGCCAAAGCGCCGTGAGGATGGAGATCGACATCGGTATCGCCCAAAAGGCTGAGGGATTGCGTGCGGGATACGTAGCTGCCATCTGCCGCGCCGGAAAACGTGGATGACGTCAAGTTGAATTCCCCGGGAGGGATGCCAGAAAGTTCAAACAGGCCCGGAGCGATTTCCGTGCGCGAGGGTTGGAGTTGGTCGATGGTGCTGTCGCCAACGCGCAATGCGAGGTCAACCGATGTGGAAGAATCGATTTGGATGGAAGTTCCCTCCCCTCCGTCCTCCTGTGTAACGGACGCGGAGGCCGGCTCAACCGGGGCGCGGACGCGGATGTGAATGGAAGGAACAGTGCGAAGCCGGAAATCAGCGAGCTGGGTGGCACCGGGAGTGAGAAACACACGAGCTGCGTCGGCAAGGCGAGTCGCGTTGGGAAAGTAAGTGACGGGATACACCAAATCGAAAAGTGGATTAGCGCCAGGGGATGGAATCTGAGTTGAAGAACCGCCATCAATCACTCCGTCAACCGTAAAAGATTCCGCCATCCCGTCCACGGAGCCGGAGCGCACGAAAGTTTGCATTTGAGATTGAGCAAACCAGGGAGTTGCGTGAACGGCGACGACGTAGGTTCCGGCAAGAAGATGCGCAAAACGATAGCGGCCCTGGTCATCCGTGGAGGTCTCGCTGATGTTGTGAAGGTTTCGCGAGCCTTCAAACATGCTCTGCTGAAAAAGCATGACGCTACCGTCGCGGACAGGATCGCCCCATTCATCGGTAACCACGCCCGTCAGGACGGAGCTGGCAGCAAGACGAAAGCGAAGGTGCCCGGTGTCTAAGCCGGGGCCAACCACCACGCCGGTCCAATAGCGCTCATGCTGCTCGAATCCTTGGCTGGCATAGCCCCGCCGGCTGGCGGCAAGGCCGTATTTGCCGGGCGCGAGGCCATTGAAAAAGAAGCGGCCGTCCGAAGCGCTGACGAAAGTCTGAACATCCTCGAGTGAAGTGACCGGAGCGAGCGTGACCTCGGCGCCGTCGAGCGGCTGGCCAGTGACGGAATCAACGATGACGCCCGCGATGCGATAAGTGGCTGGCGAAGGAGAAGCGTTAGCTTCGCAAACAGAAAGCGCCAGCAAGAAGAGGCCGATGAAGAAAAGGGCGCGACGCATGCGGTTACTCTTCCACCGTGGCGAGCTCGAGATTGATCGACACAGATTGCTTGGGAGCCAGGGTAACTTCCTGAATTTTTGAAGAGATTTTCCGCTGAAAGGCGGCATCTCCGAAGTCAATGTTTGCGGAGGCATCAACAGCAAAGACGCGGTAGGTACCTGGAGCAAGTCCGGAGATGGTGAAGGCCCCGCCCGGGCCGGCAGGGACCGAAACCGGCTTCTTGCGATTCTCGCTGAGAAGAACAACCAGTGCCGGGAGCGGAGTGTCTCCGGTGGACACCGTGCCGCTGAGGGTTGCTGGATCGTCCCGAAGCACAACATTGATAGGGGGAACGGCGCCAGAAGAATCGAGAACCAGGCTTTCGTTGAGGAGATCGACGGAACCCGACGTAGCGGATTCCACATAGTATGCGGCGTTGGGCTGCGGCCCCAGAACCAGGTCGTAAGTTCCGGGAATTACGCCATAGAAAGCCATTCGCATGCTGCCTGAAGAGGCTGCGTCTTCGGAATCGTCGAAGGCCGCGAAATAGCTCGCGGATGAACTGTTGCGATCCTTGGAAAGAAGACCGAGGAAAATCTGGCGTAAACGCTGGTCAGAAGATTCTGTGGTGGGCAGGCCACGGACGACGACTGGAATATCCGCCGTGGGCTGAAGGACGAGGTGAAGGTCGGAAAGACTAGAGGCGGCGTTCACCTGCAGGCGAGCAAAGGAGTGCAAGGAAGCCCCGCGAAGTCTGACGGCTAGCAAGCCGGCAACGCGCTGGGATGGAGTGTCTGAGCCTTCAGCCGATGGCGCTCCCATCGATTGGGCCGTGACGATATAGGAGCCTGGCGGAATCCACTTGGTGTGGAAAGACCCAGTGGCGGGGTCAAAGACGATTTCCGAGTTTTCCGCGGTGCTGGAAGAGTCTTGAAGCATCACACTTACTTGGTCGCGGGGGTTGTAGCCGGAAAGGGTGCCGGAAATTTGTACGAAGGGTTCGCGCTTGAGAGAAAGATTGGCTTGAACGGATTTTCCGGGAGTGAGTTTGAGAGGAGCGGCGGAAGTGACGTCGTTAACGCCGGGGTAGAAGACGGGGGAAAAACCCGAGGGGACAGGGGAATTGTTGCGGGAACCAGGGGCCGAACCCTGAGGCTGGCGAACAACCAAATAGTAGGAGCCGGGGCGCAATCCGGCGATGCGGAATTTGCCTTCGTCGTCGGTGAGAACGCGGCCGGGCATGTAAGGGTAGAGCTGGCCATCGTTCGGCCCGCGAACCAGGACGGTGACGGTGAAGCCTTCGAGAGGTTCGCCGCGCTCATCGGAGATTTGCCCGAACATGACGCTTTCGGGAGTGAGCTTGAGAATGGCGGGCGGGGAGTCAGGAGCAAGCCGAACGGAAACAGCGGGAGAGGAGCGGGCACCGATCATATCGCGGGTGAGAAAGCCGGGCTTGTCCGCTTCGAGGGAAACGAGTCCCGCGGGAAGGCCCTCGAACTGAAACCGGCCTTCGGAGTCGGTGAGCGTGGCGCGGGAAGCAGGCGCGGTGAGACGAGCGAGAGCGCGGTTGACGGGTTGGCTGGAGACGGAATCCACGACGGTGCCGCGAAGCGTGCAGGGACAGGAGGAGGAAGAGCCAGAAGATTGCGCGTGGGCGCTCTTCGGCAAAAAGAAGAAAGTCGCGGCAAGCAGAGCGGCGAGGGTGGAGAGGCGGAGCATTGCAGGTCTGTGCGCTTGATCAGAGGTCTGACCTAGTTTACTGCGTTTGAGATGCGAATATGTCAGCCGGGTTTGCATGCCGGTTTCGTAGACGATAGTCCCCTCCGCCGAGTTTAGAGACACCGCCGCGGGTGGAAAGGTTGCCGAAGTTACCGTTTGGGCTTACCTGTCCGTTCGGGCAATGGACCCGCGCGACTTTTGCGCTCATAAAGGGTTTAGTGGGGTAGTAAGCGCTAAGAGTGGTTTTGGCACGCCAGCCAGACCGTTAAGTAAGAAAAAACGAAGCATCAGGAAGGTGATGGTTATGCGCAGCTTGAGATTATTTGGGATTTTTCTTCTAGTCGCAGTCGCGATTCTCGCGATGCCGGCGCAATCGCAAGCGCAAATTGCAGTGGGCGTTTCGATTCACATCGGCCCGCCGGCGCTGCCGGTGTATCCGCAGCCGATTTGCCCGGGGCCGGGCTACATCTGGACGCCTGGATATTGGGCGTACGGGCCGGATGGATACTTCTGGGTGCCGGGAACGTGGGTGGTGGCGCCAGCCGTTGGGCTGCTGTGGACGCCGGGATATTGGGGCTGGGGCGGCGGCGTTTATATGTGGCACGCCGGGTACTGGGGACCGCATGTCGGGTTCTACGGCGGAATTAACTACGGATTTGGATACGGCGGAGTCGGGTTCGTCGGCGGAGAATGGCGCGGCGGCGCTTTTGCCTATAACACGGCCGTGACCAATGTGAATGTGACCGTGGTCCACAACACGTATGTGAACAACACGACAGTGATCAACAACACCACTGTGAACAAAAATGTCAGCTTCAACGGCGGAACCGGCGGAACGACGGCGCAACCCACGGCAGCGGAACAAGCGGCGGCAAAAGAGCAGCACATTCAGCCGACTTCCGAACAGATGCAGCACGAGCACACCGCGAGCACCAACCGTGCGCAATTGGCTTCGGTGAACCATGGGCAACCGACGGTAGCAGCGAGCGCGAAGCCCGGAGTTTTCAGCGGGAAGGGAGTGGTGGCAGCCAAGGCCGCGGCAAGTCCAAACCGGCCTCCGTCAGCCAACGCGATGGCCGCGAATAAAACCACGGCCAGCAGCGCCAACCGGAGCGACCGTCCCCCGACAGCCATGACCAAGAGCACGGTGACGACAAAGACGAATTCGGCTTCGACCAGCTCCACCAACAGCACAAAGTCGGCGCAAAGCAATTCGAGTTCGAACAAGTCCAATTCGAACGGGTCGCACTCGTCGAATCGGCCGTCGTCATCGCCTCATACGAATTCGTCACACTCGGACAAGCCGGAGCACAGCAAACCCGAACACAACAAGCCATAGCGATAGCGCTCTGAGACGGAGCGAACACAAAACACTCAAGTGGAATCGAACAAGGCCGGGTCAAACGCCCGGCCTTTTATTTTGGCCCGTCAGCGGCGGAAGTGAGAAAAGAGCCAAAGGGCTAAAGAAAGAAGAATGCTCAGCAGCAGGCAAGTAACGATGGGAAAGTAAAACGTAGAGTGTTCGCCGCGGTGGATGATGTCGCCCGGAAGTCTTCCGAGGCGAAAGGGCAACTTCCCAGCGTAAAAGAAAAGTGCGCCAAGCAGGACGAGCAAAACTCCCGCGAAAAGAAGGACGCGGCCGGGTTCACGAAAAGACTCCATTTGTTCATTTTAGCGGAAGAGGCGAGTGGCCGGCTTGAAGAACCGGTCCAATTTGCCTAGGTAATTCTTAGTATTGACTAGTACATAAATCTGAAGTACAGTCCTGCATTCATAATTACATCGTTACTTCTGCGTCCCATCAACACGCAACTGCGAGGAGGTACCTTCCCATGACCTTCCGCCAATTCCTGGCTTTGGAACTAGCTGTCTTCCTCCCGGCGAATCCTTCCGTAGCGCGCCCTCCGGTGCTGGGCGTGGTCGTGGAAGCAAATCGCGTGCACGTTAACACCGGCGAGGTATCCGCGGGGGCCACCGTCTATGACGGAGATCATTTCACAACCGATGCGGGAGGCATGGTGGTCTTGCGCGGTGAGGCCATCACGCTTGAGCTGGTGGAGGAAAGCGCAGTGACCGTTCGCGGCAGGACGAACGGCGACCCGGGCGCCGAGGCAGAATTCACCAAAGGAACCTTGATCTTCAGCGCGGAGCGCGCTGCCGCTTTGCAGATCAACGTTCTGGGAGCACGCGTCAATCCCATAGCGGACACGCGGACCATCGGACAAGTTACCATCGTCGAGCCAAAGGAGTTACGGATTTACGCGAGGCGTGGATCATTGCAATTTTCCTATCGGGGAGAAACGGAAACGATTGCCGAAGGAGCAGCATTTCGCGTGATCCTGGATCCGCCAGACGATCAGCCGGAGAAACAAGAAGCGACAAAGGTTGGCCGGAAGCGCAAAGCGTTCCTACTGATTGCCATCGCGGCGGGAGCGGCGGGAGGTTCGGTGTTTGCTTATGAGAGGAATCACCATCACCGGAAGCCGGTCGAAAGCCCGGACCGACCGTAGTGGTGAATCAATCGCCAAAGTCTTAGCCGCGCAATGTCGCGGCCCGTTCAGCAAAAAGCCAAATTCAAATGAGTTCCAGGCCGGAGAAGAAATAGCCGATTTCGAAGGCGGCCGTGTCCGGCGCATCGGAGCCGTGCGTGCAGTTGTTGCCGATGCTGGTGCCGAGGTCATTGCGAATGGTTCCAGGAGCGGCTTTCTTGGGATCGGTAGCGCCCATGGTGTCGCGCCATTTGGAGATGGCCCCTTCCGCTTCGAGGACCATGGCGAAAATCTTTCCGGAGCTCATGAAGTCGGTAAGCTCGCCGAAGAAAGGCCGCGCGCGGTGAACCGCATAGAAGCCCCCGGCTTCTTCCTTCGTCAAGCGCATCGATTTGATAGCGACAATTTTGAATCCGGCTTTGTGGATACGCGAAAGAATTTCCCCTTGAAGATTCCGACCAACCGCATCGGGCTTGATGATTGCAAACGTCCGCTCAATTGCCACGAAGAGAATCCTCCAGAAAGTTAGTTTGAGAACGTAGGGCTATTTCAATACGGTGGCGACAGTGGAGCCAATATCCGCGGGCGTTTGGACGCAGCGAATGCCGGCAGTGTCCATCGCGGCGTATTTGTCCTTGGCGGTGCCCTGGCCGCCGCTGATGATGGCTCCGGCATGGCCCATGCGGCGGCCTGGTGGTGCGGTTTGTCCCGCGATAAATCCGACGACCGGTTTCTTCACATTGGTTTTGATCCACTCCGAGGCTTTCTCCTCCGCGTTGCCGCCGATTTCACCGATCAAGACAATCGCATGCGTGTCGGGATCGTCATTGAAAAGTTTGATGGCGTCGAGGAAGGGCGTGCCGATGATGGGATCGCCGCCGATGCCAATGCAGGTGGACTGGCCGATGCCGAGCTTGGTCAATTGATCCACCGCTTCGTACGTGAGAGTTCCGCTCCGGCTGACCACTCCTACATTGCCTTGTTTGTGAATGCGCCCGGGCATGATGCCGATTTTGCATTTGCCGGGCGAAATGATGCCCGGGCAGTTGGGACCGATGAGGCGCGTCTTCTTGAAATCGACTACCGAGGCGACACGCACCATGTCGAGAACGGGGATGCCTTCGGTGATGCAAACGATCAGCGGAAGTCCGGCGTCCGCAGCTTCGAGAACCGCGTCGGCAGCGTAAGCCGGCGGAACAAAAATCACCGATGCGTTCGCTCCAGTTGCTTTCGCGGCATCCGCGACGGTATTAAAAACGGGCCGTTCGAGGTGCTTGGTGCCGCCTTTTCCCGGGGTCACGCCACCGACTACGTTGGTGCCGTACTCGATCATTTGCTGCGCGTGAAATGTTCCTTCGCGCCCGGTGAAACCTTGCACGATCAAGCGCGTTTTTTCATTCACTAGAACACTCATCGCGCACCTCCGGCAAGGGCCACGACCTTTTGCGCGCCGTCCTTCATGCCGTTGGCGATGGTGAAATTCAAGCCGCTGTCGCGAAGAATTTGCTGGCCGACTTCCACGTTCGTGCCTTCCATGCGAACCACGATGGGCACTTTGACGTGAAGATCTTTGGCGGCGGCGACCACGCCAGTGGCAAGAACATCACAGCGCAGGATGCCGCCGAAAATATTGATGAAGACTGCCTTGACGGCGGGATCGCTCATGAGAATGTGAAACGCATTTTTGACTTGATCAGCGGAAGCGCCGCCGCCGACGTCCAGGAAATTCGCCGGCGAGCCGCCTGCGTATTTGATGATGTCCATGGTAGCCATCGCGAGCCCGGCGCCATTGACCATGCAAGCCACGCTTCCGTCGAGCTTGATGTAATTTAGCCCGTGCTTCGAGGCTTCGACTTCGAGCGGATCCTCTTCATCGAGGTCGCGCAGCTCGCGAAGTTCTTTGTGGCGGAAGAGGCCGTTGTCGTCGAACGTCATCTTGGCGTCGAGCGCGACGAGCTTGCCATCACCCGTCAGAACGCACGGATTGATTTCAAGCAGCGAAGCATCGGTGTCTGTGAACGCGCGGTAAAGCGCTTGCAAAAACGGCGTCGCGTAATTCATCACTTCGATAGGCAAACCCAGGCCGAAAGCGATTTTGCGCGCTTGATAGGGCTGCAACCCAACCGACGGATGAATCGTCTCGCGCAGGATAGCCGCGGGATTTTCCTTGGCCACCTCTTCGATTTCCATGCCGCCCGCAGCGCTGGCCATGAAAACGACGCGGCTGCTGGAGCGATCCACAAGAAGCCCGAGATATAGCTCGCGCTTGATATCCAGGCCTTCTTCGATGAGCAAGCGCTTGACGATCCGCCCGCCAGGTCCAGTCTGTGGGGTGACCAGTTTCATGCCAAGAATGTGGCTGGCAAGATCGGCTGCTTCATCTGCCGAGCGCGCCAGTTTGACGCCGCCCGCCTTGCCCCGCCCGCCCGCGTGGATTTGCGCCTTCACCACGCAAATATTGGATTTCAAACGCTGCGCGGCTTCGCGAGCCTCTTCCTTCGTGAAAGCGACTTCGCCCCGCGGAGTGGTTACGCCATAGCGCGACAGAATCGCTTTCGCCTGATACTCATGAATTTTCATCAGGATTCCATCTACCGTTCGACCACGGAGCAGTCTTCCAGTGTTAGTATTTTGAGGTCATCGCAAACACACAAGTTTACTCGGAAGCAGAAGCAGGAGCAAGGACGCGCGAAGCGGCCAAATGAAGACAAATCTCAAATTGTTTTCACAGCCAAGCGATTGCGCGCGCATTACGTAATGAGCCTCTCGTTGATCGACCAAGTGGAAGCGGGGCACATCCTCTCTCGCCGGGAAGCGGAAGAAGTGATGGAAGAGCTGCTCTCGGGGCGCGTGGAGACGCCGGAGATTGTGCGGCTGCTGATGGCGCTGAACCGAAGAACGGTTCAGGTGCAGGAACTCGCGGGGTTCGCGCAGGTGATGCGTTGGTACGCCACCCCAGTGTTTGTGGATGGCGAGCCGCGGCCTGCGAAGATGGTTGATACTTGCGGAACGGGCGGCGATAACTCCGGAACGTTCAACATCTCGACGGCGGCGGCGCTGGTCGCGGCAGCGGGGGGCGCGCACGTGGCCAAACACGGCAACCGCGCGGCAAGTTCGCAAAGCGGCTCAGCGGACGTGCTAGAAGCACTGGGCGTGCGCATCGATTTGCCGTTCGAACGCTACGGGCGAGCGATCCGGGAAATTGGCATTGGATTTTTGTTTGCGCAAGCCGCGCACAAGGCGACGCGGCATGCCACTCCGGCGCGAAAACAAATTGGCGTGCGAACGGTGTTCAATTTATTGGGGCCGCTGACAAATCCTGCGGGCGCGCAGTCGCAGGTGGTGGGTGTTTTCTCGGCCGAAGCGATTGATCTGGTGGCTGCGGCCCTGGCGGAATTGGGCGCGGAACACGCCTTCGTAGTGCATGGCGCAGGCGCACTGGATGAAATTTCATTGGCCGGAGAGACCGAGGTCGCGGAAGTGCGAAAAGGCGCGGTGCGCAAATTCAAAGTGACGCCCGAGGAGTTCGGAGTGAAGCGCGCACCGCTCGAAGCCATTCGCGGCGGAACAGCGGCGGAAAATGCCGCGCACCTGCGGCGCATTCTGTGCGGTGAAACCGGACCAGCGCGCGACATCGTGGTGATGAATGCCGCGGCCGCTTTGGTGGCAGCCGGAGTGGCAGCTGACTTCCGGGAAGGTGCGGAATTGGCATCGCGTATCATCGCTTCCGGAGCAGCAGGCGAAAAACTTGCGAAGCTGATTGCGTTTACGAATGCTGGATGACGTCACTGCAGGAAATCTGAGGAGAACTCTTTTGAAGCCAGCTGCGATTCCGTTGTTGATTGTTTTTTGGCCGTGCTTGGCGCTCGCACAGAAAGCGAATCCGACCAAGCCGGCGCAAGTCGCCCAGGACGTGCGCGAATACCGCATGGAAAATGAGGACCGCATCGTTCGCGAGTTGAGCGAATTTCTGGCCATTCCCAACATCGCCAGCGACACCGAGAACATTCAAAAGAATGCAGCCCATCTTCGCGAAATGCTGGAGGCGCGAGGAATTGAGACGCATCTGCTGCCGATTGGCGGCCGCGGTCCGGTCGTTTTTGGAAAGTTGATTACTCCGGAAGCAAAGCGCACGGTGATTTTTTATGCCCATTACGACGGCCAGCCCGTCGATCCCGCAGCGTGGACCGACGGCGCTCCATTCGAACCCGTGCTGCGCGATGCCGCGATCGAAGCGGGCGGAAAGCGAATTCCCTTCCCTTCCGCGGCACCCGGGCACGGCTCGATTTATAAGGACGACTGGCGCATCTATGCGCGATCTTCTTCGGACGACAAGTCGCCCATCGTGGCGCTGCTTGCCGCGCTCGACGCTTTGCGCACGAAGCAGATTCCGTTGGGCGTCAACCTAAAGGTGATTTTCGAAGGCGAAGAAGAAGCGGGGTCGCCCAATCTGCAGAAGACGCTTGAGCTGCACAAAAATTTGCTTGGCGCAGATCTGCTCATCACTGCTGATGGGCCGGTCCACCAAAGCGGGCGGCCGCTGATTTTCTTCGGCAATCGCGGGGACATCGGGATTGAGATCACTGTGTACGGGCCAGTGCGCGGGCTGCACAGCGGGCACTACGGCAACTGGGCGCCAAATCCGGCGATGGAAATGTCGCGACTGCTGGCGTCGATGAAAGACGCGGATGGTCGCGTGCTGATCGAAGGCTACTACGACGATGTGACGCCGCTGGGTGATGCCGAGAAAAAAGCGCTCGCCGAAATGCCGGACAACGATGCGGAACTCGAGCGCGAGCTAGGCATCGCGAAGCCGGAGGGCGGTGGAAAGAAACTCGTGGAGCTGATCATGGAGCCATCGTTGAACGTTCGCGGAGTGCGCAGCGCGTATGTAGGCGCGCAATCGCAAAACGTTGTGCCGGATAAAGCGGAGGCTTCGCTGGACGCGCGACTAGTCCGAGGAGAAGATCCACAAAAAAAGTTCGATCAAATCGCGGCGTTCATCGGAAAGCAGGGATTCTACGTGGTTGACCATGAGCCCACGATGGACGAACGGCGCGCTCACGCGCGAATTGCGAAAGTCATTTACGAAGGTGGCTACCGGGCTTCACGCACGCCCATGGACTTGCCGGTTTCGAAAGAGCTCGTGCGCGTGGTGCAGGAAGCCACGGGTGGAACCGCAGTCGTTGCTCCAGCGCTCGGCGGCAGCGTGCCCATGTACATTTTCGAAGATTTGGGGCTGCCGTGGATTGGCGTGCCCATCGTGAACTACGACAATCACCAACACAGCTCTGACGAGAACGTGCGCCTCGGCCATCTCTGGAAAGGCATGGAAATCTACGGCGTCATCCTCGCGGATTTGAACTGGTAAGAGTTTCTAGGAATGTTGGTCAGACGCCCGGCAGTCCAACGACAAACCGTCGCGCTTCAAGGCACGCTACAGGCAGACCTTCCGCTAAAGGCTATGTAGATAACCTTTTTCGTTCCTGCGTCCGCGAAATTCATCTTTTCATCCTCTTTATCGGCGACACTCAGTGAAATCGCGAACTTCTCAGACTCCACGCGCCAGAGTTTCATCGGTGAATCCGCAAACTGGGCAAGGGCCCATTTTCCATAGCGCGCGTTTATCGCCGCCTTTACTTGGTCGAGAGGGACGGGTTTGTCGTACACCGCCGTCAAGGCGTAAAGACAATCTCCATTCATATCAATCCTCGTTTGCTTCGGGAACACAATATTTGCTTCGTGAGGGCTCTCCACCCACAGCTGAAAGCAATCGGAAGATTTGCAACGCAATAGTTTCGGGCTTGGCAGCACAACATGCTTGCTGTTTTCTTCCTGAGCTGTTTGGAAATTTGCCAGACCTAGTAGCAAGACTACTGCCGCGATGAGTCTTTTCATTTCACCCCCAGGTAAGACCCGGTGACTTTTTTAGCTTCGCTTTCAGGTTACTAGGCTTGCGTTCCTAAGTGTTTCTCGTGTGACTTACAGGCAAGCCTTGCGTTCTGAGCCAAGGAAGGATTGCGCCAAGCCAGGCGCGGCATGCTGCGCCCCTACAAAGAGAGGAAGTTGGAAAGGAGTTGTTTGCCGCAATCCGTGAGTACCGATTCGGGGTGGAACTGCACGCCTTCGATTTTGTAGCGGCGATGGCGAAGACCCATGATGATGCCGTCGTCGGTTTCGGCTGTGATGGCCAGCTCGCGCGGCAACGACTTCCTCTCCACAATCAGCGAGTGGTAGCGCGTCGCAGTAAACGGATCGGGCAGCTTGCGGAAAATATTTTTCCCGTCGTGATGAATCTCGCTCGTCTTGCCGTGAAAAAGTTTCGGTGCGCGAACGATCTTCCCACCAAACGCCGCGCCGATGGCCTGGTGGCCGAGGCACACCCCGAGAATCGGAAATTTTCCGGCTAGCCGTTCGATTAATTCCACCGAGATGCCTGCTTCTTGCGGCGTGCATGGTCCGGGGGAAATCACGATACGCTCGGGCTTGCGGCGCGCAATTTCATCAACCGTGATTTTGTCGTTGCGGTGCACCTCGACCATGCAACCCAATTCCCCCAAGTACTGCGCGAGGTTGTAGGTAAACGAATCGTAGTTGTCGAGCAACAGGATCATCTTTTCCTTGCTTCCTTACATCCTTACTTCCTTACTTCCTCACCTCTTTACTTCCTTCTCGTTCTCGCCGCCGCTTCCAGTGCCGTCAACAGGGCCTTCGACTTGTTCACGCTTTCCTGATACTCGCCCTCCGGCGTGGAATCCGCAACAATTCCGCCACCCGCCTGCACGTACGCCACGCCATTCTTGACCACCATAGTTCGAAGAGCGATGCAGGAATCGAGGTTGCCCGCGAAATCCAAGTAGAGAATGCCACCCGCGTAAATCCCGCGTCGCGTGCGCTCGAGTTCCTCGATGATCTCCATCGCACGCACTTTCGGAGCGCCGGAAACCGTTCCCGCCGGAAAGCACGCCATCAGCGCATCGAAGCAGTCCACGTCTTCCCGCAGGCGGCCGCGCAAGCTCGAAACCAGATGCATGACATGCGAGTAGCGCTCTACCGTGAGCAGCTTTTCCACCTTTACCGTGCCGTAGTCACACACGCGGCCCAAATCGTTGCGGCCCAGGTCCACCAGCATAATGTGCTCGGCGCGTTCTTTTTCGCTCTCGAGCATTTCGCGTTCGAGCCGCTGGTCTTCGGCCTCGTCTTTGCCGCGCCAACGCGTCCCGGCAATCGGCCGATAAAAAACGTCGCGGCCCTGAACCTTAACAAGCATTTCCGGCGAGCTGCCGACCACAGCCACGTCGTTCAGTTGCAAATAGAAAAGATAAGGCGACGGATTCAGCGCGCGCAGCTCGCGATACACAGCAAACGGTTCCACCCTTGCCTTCACCGAGAAGCGCTGGCTGAGCACGACCTGGAAAATGTCTCCCGCGCGGATGTACTGCTTGGCTTTGCGAACGATGTCCAGGTATTCAGGCTTTCGGAAGTTCGAGCCGACTTTCAACGCGCTGCGTTTCTGAGCCTTCTCCGCTTTTTTCACGCGCTCTGTGGCAACTGGCTCTTCCAGCAGGCGCCGCGTTTCCTTGATTTCGCGCACGGCGGCGTTGTATTTCGCGCGCAGATTTCCCCGCCCTTCGGTGAAAACGTTGCGGACGATCCACAAGCGATGCTGCACGTGATCGAAGGCAATCAGCCCGTGGTAGAACATCAGCATCGCGTCGTAAAGGCCAATTTCGTCCCGCAGACGCTTGGGCAAGCGCTCGATCAGTCGCACCATGTCATAACTGAAGTAGCCAATGGCGCCGGCCACGAGCGGAGGCAAGCCGGGCAGGCGCACCGGCCGGAACCGCTCAATGCGCTCGCGCAAAAAAGAAATCGGGTCGCGCTCCTCCCAGACCAGGCGGTCGCGGCTTTCCATTACGCACGCGCCGTTGCCATAGCGAAAAACTTCCTCGGGATGCGCGCCCGCGAACGTGTAGCGCGCGATTTTTTCGCCGCCCTCGACGCTTTCGAGCAGAAAAGAGTATCGTGCGCCCTGCGCGATCCGCAGATAAGCGCTCACAGGAGTAAGCAAGTCGGCGGAAAAAACGTCGTACACGGGAATGAGGTTTCCCTGTTTGGCGAGCCGTTCAAATTCGTGAAAGTCAGGCTGAATCATGGGTGAATGAGTGTACGGTCCAACGTTGAAAGTCCGAAGTACAAACGGCTTTTGTTAAAGGAGCGTGAATGCCTGTTGTTTACCGCTGGAAGGGAAAAAAAGCTAGGAACGCCATCGCAGCGCGGAATGGACGGCGCGGCGCATGGCGGCTTCCGGGGCGCGCTTACCGGTCCAGATTTCCCACTGCGCGAAGCCTTGTGCGAGAAACATCTCCACGCCGGACACGGTGGCTATCTCTTTTTGCGCGGCAATCTTCAAGAGCTTCGTCCTCTCGGGCCGGTAGATAAGGTCCATGACGATGCGGCATTGTAGCTCATCTGCGGACAAAGGGGAAATATTCTCGTGAGGATGCATGCCAACGGGCGTGGCATTCAAAATGGCATCAAACCGCTCCGTGCGAAGCGCCCGGCGTGCAATGACTTCGCCGCCAACCGCGCGCGCCAATTCCCTGGCTGTTTTCTCGCGCCGCGCGCAAATGCCCACAAAAGCCCCGGCGCGGGCCAGCGCAAACGCTGCGGCTCGTGCGGCGCCGCCTGCTCCAAAAATCAACGCACGGCTGCCTTTGATCGGGTGCTTTTTCTGCAGGGCTTTCAACACGCCGACGTAATCCGTGTTGCAACCATACAGAGAGCCATTTCGCCGGACTACGACCGTGTTCACGGCGCCGATCTCCGCGGCCAGGGGCTCACACTCCTTCAAATGCTTGAGGATTGTTTGCTTGTGCGGCAAGGTCACGCTGAAGCCGCAGATCCCAAATTCCGGTATCGCTTTCAGAAAATCGCCTAACCGATTCACCAAAAAAGGCAAGTAAGCTGCGTTAATGCGCCGTACAGCAAATCCCGTATTGTGGAGCACCGGCGAAAGCGAGTGGCCGATGGGGTCGCCAATCACTCCGTAAACTTTCGTCGCACGCGTGAGTTCATGCGCCCGATAGAGATGAAGCATCTCGTCGAGCGAGACTTGTCCCGGCGCCGTCGCTTCCTCCACCGGCGCGTAAGCCAACTCGCTCCCTTCGCGCAGGGCGAGAATGCGCGCCGGCAAACCAACGTCGCCCATCGGGACGCCAACGAAGCTCCGCGACCGCCGCGCCACTCTCAGCAAACGCAGGCTGTCCTCGATGGTTTTCGCCTTCGCGGCAATCTTGACGGCATCCACCACTCCGTGCCGCGCCACGCTGACGGTTCGCGGCAATTTCGGCGTACATTCGAAATCGTGGATCGAAAGAAGGATTCGGTGAGGCAAAGGAAATTCTCTGAGAGTGCCTTCCGGCAATTCGCGGTAGGTTTCCATCTCCAGGTCGCACCACTCGCAACCCGCCTCGCGAGCTTGCATCAGCCAGTACAGTTCGCCATCAATGTCGCCGGCGAACTTGCCCCCTCCTTCGCGGCGCCGGCACGTGGCGAGCAGCGTCGCTTTCGCCGAGCCAAATTCTTTAAGCCATCTTAGAAAGTTCGCGCGCTCAGCATCGTTCTTCAGCCAGTCGAGCCGCAGCTCTACCGTCGGAGTGCTCTTCAGGCCCATACGGAGCTGACGGGACATTTCCTTTGCACTCGCCCCCGCCACCACAGCGCAGACCCTCCCAACTCCCTTGCCAAACACGGGCATAGCCGGCTTTTGCCTCCAAGCTATTGAAAATACGGCTCCTAGTATGCCGTATCAAGTATGTAAAGCAACCCTGGCCTATCCGTTGACGTGCTATCATGGGCCTGTTATTTTCGCTGAGAAACGTTCCCGCACGGCCCCTTAGGGCGTGTTTTCAAAGGAGTTATGGAATGCGCGCGAAACTAGCTGCTTTGCTTTGTGCCGGTTGCCTGGCTGCCGCAGGCTTGACCGTGCAGGGCGCTCCCCAGAATGCTCCGGCGACTGTGGCCCAGCCGGACTACAACATGGTCAACTGCTCGGGTTTCTACTCCGACCAGAAGTTGCCGGAAGAGTTTCGGCTCATTTCAGGCGAGCAATCCAACTACAAGATTACCTTCACCCGCGGAGACTACGTCTATATCAACCGCGGTCAGGACAAGGGTGTTCGCGTGGGTGATCGGTTTACCGTCGTGCGCCCCAACGCCAACGAGGTCGGCGTTCAGTCCGCCTGGATCAGTGAAACCGACGTGCGCTGGTTCAAGTGGCAACAAAAGCTCATGAAGGCCATGGGCACGCCCTACATTGACGCCGGGCAAGTTCGCGTCGTAACCGTTCAGCCCAAGGTTTCGATCGCGCAAATCAATTTCTCCTGCGACTACATGCAGCGCGGCGATATCGTGCTGCCGTACCAGGATCGCCCGTCACCTCCATTCAAAGAGCGCGCCCCTTTTGACCATTTTGCTCCAGTTACTGGCAAGCCCGTCGCCATGGTGGTGATCGGAAAAGACCTTACCTCCACCTATGGGCAGAACAGCACTGTCTATGTAAACCTCGGAGCCAACCAGGGCGTCAAGGTAGGGGACTACTACCGCATTTTCCGTTACGAGGGCTCCCACGCTGAGACGGTTCCGCAGACCAAAAACTACCAATTCACCATGTATGGATTCGGGAGTGCCCCCCAGCGATATGAATGGAACGATCTGCCCCGGGAAATTCTTGGCGAGGGCATCGTCTTCAATGTCAGCCGCAATTCTTCGACGATGATGATCACCTTTACCAGCGGCGAGGTTTACGCTGGGGATTACGTCGAGATCGAATAGTCGCCCCAAACCCCGTCGAGTGGTTCAGGCCCGCTGCGGTTTCCCCGCGCGGGCCTTTTGGTTTTTACTGGGCATCAGATTTCAGCATTATTCAGGCGGTGGGCGGAGTTTTAAGACTCGAGGAGATTTGGGCATCTGAAAATATCTCACAGGTGAATCCAAATAGGCGGGCTTCCGGATCCCGCCAGGCTTCCCGGCGCAAGCCCGCTTTGCGGCAAGTTTCCTCAAGGAATTGTTCTCGAGTGAGGCGGTGTTCCACGGCAACTTGTGGAAGCAGCAGCCCCCGTTGGGCGTGAAGCGCGATGAGAAGGCCGTGGCGTCCAATTTCAACTTTTTCCGGATCAATCGGCTCCAGCGGCGAGAGCAGAGAAATTTCCACGCTCAGGTCTTCCAGCTGCGTTTTATTCATTGGAGTGAAGCGCGGGTCTTCCACCGCGGCGCTGGCGGCACAGCGTACGATCGCCTCGCCCAGGCGCTCGCTCGGATCGGTCACCCCAATACAACCTTGGAGTCGTCCGCGCACGTGAAGGGTCACGAACACGCCTCGCCGCGCGTCGAATATGCCCTCTTTCGGAATTCGATCCGGGAGCCGGCGATGAAGGACAGCTTCGGTCACTGCCTCGCGTGCTAATTGGAGGACAGAACGGCGGTCGGCTTCAGAGAGGCACTGCATCCTGGGGCTTCTTGTGCGCTTCCAGCATGCGCAGCCGCCGGCGTTGCTTGATGCTGTCGTCGACATGACTCCAGAAGCGCAAAAAATACTGGGCGGCGGAAACCAAGGCGCTGATGACTACCAACCAGAGCAGGATCTGAGCGAGCGGTTTGAACGACGGGTGACGTGACCCCCAGATCAAGATCGCCACGGCACACACCTGCAAAACCATTTTCGTTTTTCCCAGCGTCGAGGCTTCGATGGTGAATCCCTCAGCCGAGGCGATGTTCCGCAAGCCGAGGACTGTGAATTCCCTGCCGATAATGATCACCACCATCCACGCTTTGACCAGGTGCATGTCGACCAGAGAAATGAAGGCCGCGGAAATCAGCAGCTTGTCGGCGATGGGATCGAGAAGGATCCCGAGCGTCGTCACCTGGCCTCGCCTCCGCGCCAGAAACCCATCCGCCCAATCCGTGGCTGCGGCCACCAGCAAGATCAAGACTCCCCAAACCTCGAAGTGCATGGAAATTCCCCAAAGCTCTACGTTTGGGCTTCGCGTCAGGAGAATCACAATGAGCACGGGGACGAAGAATATCCGCAACAGCGTCAGTGAGTTCGGAAGATTCATAGGCGAATGACGGCGGGGTGCCGCCCCGTGGCATCAGCCACCGCAGTTTCACTATAGACTCCGTGTAAGGATGCGTCAACATGACGGTCCGGGCAAAGAATGCGCGTAAAACGGGACAACCGATTGCGATACCAAGGGGCAACGCAGCACACCTTAGGTACCTTCACGTTAACCCCAAACTGCAGCCGCCCAGAATGTCAAAGACTTTGCGGAGCCGGCGGATTGCTGCACAACTGTGCAAATGTCCGGAAGGGCTGGGAAGCGAAAAAGGTCTAGAGGCACAATATTAAAGAAAGGTAACATACAATAAGCCGTTTTTTTACTTAGAGTTATGGCCACCCCCCGCGTGGATACTAGCGATGCGTCGATTCTCAGGTTGCGCACATGCGCGTTCGGGTTGCTGAGTTTCCACAGCGTTTTCCACAGGTTCGGGCGATTAGCAAAGTGCGGTGCTGCCTCCCATTAAGTGGCCAAGAATGAACGAGAAACGAGAGAATTTTCAGTTTACCTTGAAGTTAGTAAGACTGCTGCGATTCTGGTGAATTAGATTGCACGCGGGCCGCGCAGCAGCCGTACCGGAAGCATAAAAAGGGCGCTAAGCAGGCTAAAAACGCCATTGAGCGTGATCCCGATGATGCGAAACGGCAACGTGAGCAACCACACGATGGGATACAAAACCAGCGCAAGCAACGCCAAAGGCCAGCACAGAATGAAAAGAATGCACCACAAGAAGAAAGCAGCCATGGCAACCTCAATCCTGGCGGAGCCCTCGCAGCGGGCGCGGTCCGGCCACAACTCCGCCTCCTGCTGTACGTTACGAAGCTGCGGGCCGAAAAGTTTCCTCGACCTCGAATTGATTCAGCCGCAAGCGCTTTGCGATGGACGCTGGAATCTCCGCTTGCAAGCGCATGTGCGAATCGTCAAGTTCAGTGTGCAGGACTCGTCCGAGCGCGTGAATCATCGCCAGAGTCCGCCCTTCGACCAACGGCAAACGAATCGAAAGCCGCAAAACGGGGTCCGTGGGCATTTCGGTGTCCATTCGCCGCAGCAGTTCGTCCAGGCCTTCGCCGCTCAGCGCGGAGACCAGCACCGGCGCGCTCCTTCTGCTGTTGGCCGTGCGGGCCACTATTTCTTTTCGCTCCTCTGGACTGAGACAGTCGATTTTGTTCAGGACATGCAGGCGGGGGCGAGTGTCGACGCCGAGTCCGCAGAGAGTTTTGTCAACTTCGGCATCGAGCTCTTCGTGATGCGGATTCGAAACGTCGCTTACATGCAAGAGCAGCGCTGCCTCCTGCACCTCTTCAAGCGTCGCGCGGAAAGCGGTGAGCAGTCCTTTTGGCAAGTCGCGGATGAACCCCACGGTATCGGATACAAGCACTCGGCGGTTGGAAGGCAGGCGCAGCGCACGGATGGTCGGATCAAGCGTGGCGAACATTCGCGAAGAAACCAAAACCTCGGCGCGACTCAACGCATTGAACAAAGTGGACTTTCCGGCGTTTGTATAACCAACGATAGCAATCGTGCCGAGGGGAACCGCGTTGCGGGCCTCGCGGCGCAACGCCCGCTGTTTGCGAACCTCATCGATGCTGGCTTGAATCTTGCCGACGCGTTCGCGAATGCGGCGCCGGTCCGTTTCCAATTTCTTTTCACCCGGCCCGCGCACGCCGATACGTCCGGCACCGCCGCCTGCTCCACCAGCGCCTCCGCCGCCACTTTTGCCGCCGAGACGCGACATCATCACGCCCTTACCGGTCAAACGAGGAAGCAGGTAATTCAACTGCGCCAGCTCCACTTGCAACTGGCCTTCCCGGCTGCGCGCATGGCGCGCAAAAATATCGAGGATGAGCTGGGTGCGGTCAATCACGCGGCGATTCGTGGCGGCTTCAATATTTCGCTGCTGAATCGGAGAGAGATTGCTGTCAAAGATGACAAGGGGCGCTTTGTGCGCCGTTGCTTCGGCGCGAATCTCGTCGAGTTTGCCGCGCCCGACCAGGGTGGCGGGGTCTGCAGTCTCGCGCACCTGGAAAACGGTTCCAGCAATTTCGGCGCCGGCACTGCGCGCCAGCTCGACCAATTCCTCGAGCGATTCGCGCCCTTGTTCGCCAGCAGGCATGCCAGGAAAACGAGGCGCGCGCTTCCACCCCACACCCACCAACAAAGCGCGTTCTGCGGTCGAAATTTGATGCGGAGTCTTGGTCACGAAAACTGGCCGGGTCGCGTGGCGCCGACGGGGCTACTCCTCAATTCCAATCGAACCCCATTATACGCTCTTCCCTGGGGCCCGACGAAGGAGCCACAAAACCGGCTGCAGCGGAGGCGCTTGAAAACTTGGTCAGTAGCCTAAGTCTTCTGTTTTCAGTGAGCAGAGAGGAAAGAAGGCTGAGGCCGAAACCGCAATGTAAATTGCCACGCAATGTAGATTGCAATAAAATCTAATTTTCAAAACAAAGTACTTTGCTGCTCAAAGGCAAGAGATGGCAGCCGATGGGCCGGCGACCAACAAGGAGCGGTTATCCGGCCGCGCCTGTTAAAAGGGACGATAGAGATTCGAGGATCCTGGATTGTTGCGCGGGATCGTCGCCGAAGCCCGGAAACCACTGAACGCCGGGTTCTCGGCGAAACCAAGTGAGCTGTCGCTTGGCGTAGCGCCGTGTGGCTTGGTGGATGGCTTCACGAGCTTGCTCCAAGGAGATTTCGTTTCGCAAGACCGCCCGCAATTCTCGATAGCCGATGAAATCAAAGGGCTTGGCATTTTCGCTCAAGCCGCTTTGAAGCAAACTTTGCACTTCGCGGAACCATCCATGCGCGAGCATGGCGACCGTCCGAGCATGGATTCGCTCGTAGAGCTGCTCCCGCGGCGGCATCAATCCAATTTTAAGCGGCCGCCAGCCCTCCAACGGGCTGCGGCCTGTGCGATGCAATTCGGATATGGGTTTGCGGGCGAGCACGCAGACTTCAATCGCGCGAATCAGTTTTTGTTCATCCGCCGGCGCAATTTTCTGCGCCGATTCGGGATCGAGCCGCCGCAAGAGGCGATGCAAATAGCCGGGCGTATGCTCCTCCGCACGAGCGCGCAGCCGCTCACGTAATTCTTCAGAGCGCTGCGGCACTTCGGCGAGACCTTCGAGCAAAATGCGCAGATACAAACCCGTCCCGACCGTGAAGATGGGCAGACGTTTTCGCTGTCGCAAATCTTCAAGGACTTTTAGCGCGAACTGACGATAGCCGCCCGCGGTAGCTTCTTCCGCAGGTGCAAGAACGTCGATCAAATGATGAGGAATGCCGCGGCGTTCGGAAAGCGAAGGCTTGGCCGTGCCGATATCAAATCCGCGATAAAGCTGCGTGGAATCGCACGCGACAACTTCTCCGCCGAGCTGTTCGGCTAGCCAGACGCCAAGCGCGGATTTCCCTGCGGCCGTGGGGCCAACGATGGCGAGTAGCGCAGGTGACTGCTGACTGGGGACTAGTGACTGGCGCAAACCTTTTTCCTAGTGAAATTTTCGCGAAATGGCAAGTGTAGGGCGAGTTTCATTCAACGAAAGAGAAGATGCCGCGCGCGGACGAAAATGAAAATGAGCACAAAAAGGGCAAGCAAAAGGCTACCTAAGACCTGTTGGCGCTTCAGTTTCACTTCTGCCGATAATATTCCTCAATCGGAATGTTGTACAAGTAGGTGCAACGCAGCTCGATGTAGGGTCCGCTGAACTGCGGCGGTAGACGGTCGAAGGGATTCGAAGCGCGGATGGAAGAAAAAGCGGCGCGGTCCAGGGGCTCTTTGCCCGAATTGTGCTCGATGTTGGGATCGCCGGAGGGAACGCTGCCATCGCGGTTAATCCGGAATGTCAAAACGACAATACCCCGATCGCCAAGTTCGACGGACGGAGGCATGACGGCGAACCAGTTGCGCTCGATTACGTCGTGGACGCGCTGCAGGTAACTCGTAAAATCCACGCCCTGATCGGGCGTCAGCATTTCGAGGCCGCCGTAGGCAGTTCCGCCGCTGCCACCGCCTCCTCGCGCGCCGCCGGAAACCCTGCCGCCTCCCACAATCGCTCGCGGAGCGGAAATTCTCGGTGACGATCGCATAGCGTCGGTGACGCCAGAACCAGACGAAAGCGACTTCGGGAGAATCAATCCATGCTGCGGTTGAGGCGTATCGGGGGCCTCCAGCTTGAGCGGAGCCTTAGGCGCGTCGGCTTTCGGGGTTGGCTCGGCTGGCTGCAGATCGGCCGGCGGGGCGGTCGTCTTGGGAACGGGCGCACTCGGCAATTCCCTCACCGGTTTTTCGGGCTGAGGCGCGGGAGCGGGCGCCGGCACGATAGGTGGAGCAACTTCACGCAGGATCTTCGGATCCACATGCACCTTGGGTGCGGGCGGGCGCGTAGAAGGCTTGGGTGTTTCGAATGCTCCAGGAGGAAGCAACAACGTCAGTTGCCTACGTGCCAAGTCAACCTCGGACTGACTGGGCTCGCGTGTTGGAAATAATTTGGATTGCAGCAAAATCAAAGTCAGCAGAAGAAGGTGAAACGCAACCGACGAGAAGCGCGTGACAACCTGCCATTTCGCCTTATCTTCTTTCTTTTCCGGAACAGAAAGATGGACTTCGCCGGTCATGAAGACGTCCGGCTCAACCAAGTCCTCGGGTGGCGGGAGGGTCATCGGCTCGATGACGGGGGGAGGCGCTGCGCCCACAGGCACAGTGATGCGCTCATCGAGGTCCGTGGGCTGCAAAGGCATGGAAACATCTTCGCGCACGCCATAGGCTTCGCGGCTAATGTCGCGCGGCACGACCACGCGAGCGGCAATCGATTCGAGCGGCAGATTTGTTGGAATCGTGGATTGCCCGTTCAGCGGAACAATCGGCAGCATGGCCTGGACCAGCGTGCGCTCGTCCATAGTAGTGGGACGGCGGCGCTGCGTGGCCGCATCGGCCCCAGCCGGCGGGCGAGCTCCGAACGGAACTAAGAAACGAGGGATCATCGTGTCATTTCGCTTCTGGAGACGACTGCTACAGGTTGGACGCGCGCATCGTGTTCCTGGATGCTCGCCATCACCCGGGTAGCCAATTCAAGAGCCGCACGCCCAGCAGCGCCATTGGTGCACGGCTCTTTGCGCGTTCGAACGGCTGTGACAAAAGCTTCAAGCTCCGTGTGCAAAGGTTCGGCGGCTACGGCATGCAGTTTTTCGAATCCAAATTCAGGTTGCGGGCCCGATTTTTTCACGCTGATGCGAAGAGCATCGCGCCGCGCGTAGTCCAGCGAGATGTATTCGTGCTGCTGGAAAAAGCGCATCTTGCGAACGCGCTCGGTTGAGACGCGGCTCGCCGTGACGTTGGCAACCGCGCCGCCGGCAAATTCGAGCCGCGCGTGCGCAATGTCCACCTTATCAGTCAAAACAGGAATACCGACGGCCTTGACTTCCGTCACAGGCTCGTTGACGAGCGAGAGCAAAATGTCGAGGTCGTGAATCATCAGATCGTAGATTACATCCACATCCAAGCTGCGCGGCGTGAAGACACCCAATCGGTGAACTTCGAAAAACAGCGGGCGGTTGAGAATCGGCTGAACGGCCAGCACTGCGGGATTGAAGCGCTCCACATGCCCCACTTGCAGGATTCGCCCGCATTTCCGGGCCGCTTGCAGGAGTACCTCGGCCTCGCGGAGATTCACCGCCATGGGCTTCTCGACTAAAACGTCGAGGCCCATTTCCATCAGCTGACACCCCACTTGCGCATGCGCGATGGTCGGAACGGCAACGCTCACGGCATCAACGCGGCCCTGCAAATCTTCGAGGCGATGCAAAACGGGCGCCTGAAATTCCTTTGCCACGGCCTGCGCCCGGAGCGGATCTTGATCGAAGACTCCGACAAACTCTGCAGTTTCGAGTTCGCGATAAACGCGCGCGTGGTTGCGCCCAAACTCCCCTGTACCGACAACGGCGACACGGACTCTCTTTGATTCAACCGCCGCGCTCATTCTTTGTTGATTCCCCCTGCCGCAGCTTTTGGTTCCGGCACACTCGCGGGGACAAATGCCTCCATTGCGATGCCTGCGGCATCCGCCGACTCGATGAGTTTTTGCCGATCAAATAGAAGCGTCCGCCAGGCGTCCACCGCAAGCGCGGTGGCGCCCCCCTCTTTCATTTGTGAGATGGTGGGCAAGCCAATCACGGGTACATCGAAGCGCATGTCCTGGCCGGGCTTGCTGACTTTTACGATGACCAACGGTTTGCCATTGGCAAGACGAGCCGCGCGGGCGATGACTTCATCGGTGCCCTCCATGGCTTCCACGGCGACGCAGGCGCGATCCGCGATGACAACGGTCTGGCCGATGTCCATGCCGGCAATTTGCTGGGCCAGAGCGCGCCCGTAGGCGATGTCTTCTGCTTCGTGCTCGCTCGGCGCGCGCCGAGTCAGCACGCCCGCTTCGGGCACAAGAGGCTTTAGAAAGAGCGTCGAGTCCACCAGCTTGATGCCTTCCTCTTCGAGTATCCGAGCGACTGCGCCGATGAGCGAATCCGTGTTCTTGCGCGGAAGCGAAAAGAGCAACTTTGCCAGTTTCCAATCGGGGCGAATGGAACTGAAAATCTTATTGTGCTTGACCTGGCCAGCCATCACCGCTTGAGCAACGCCTTCTTCATGAAGAAGAGCGATCGTTTTGCTCAGCTCGCCCAAGCTGACCCAATGCAGGCGCGGCGTGATTTTTTCGAGCTCGGGCGAGGCTTCTTCTTTAATCGCGATGACCGCCATTTCGATTCCCTGGCTGCGCGCGCCTTCGAGGACGAGAAACGGAAAGCGACCGTTCCCTGCGATGAGTCCCCAGCCGCCCGTGTTGTGGTTCGCTTCAGGCATGAAGTGCGCTCCGGCCACGCTATTTCACAATGCCGCGCTCGGCGGTTTCGATGAACCGAATCAGCTCCTGGACGTCGGCGGAATCGCCAAGCGATTTTTTCATTTCGGCAAGGGCTTGTGATGTGTTTAGTTTCGAGCGCATAAGCAAACGATAGGCGCGCTTGAGCGCTTGAAGGCGCTCCAGGGAAAACCCTTTGCGCTCCAAGCCGATGGTGTTGATGCCAAAGCTCTTCGTTTCGCGCTCGGTGACGACTTTCGAAAACGGCGGCACGTCCTGAGTAATCACGGTCGATGCGCCGATATAGGCGTAGCGGCCGATGCGGCAGAACTGGTGGACCGGGCAGAATGCGCCGATGGTGACAAAATCCTCGATGGTGACGTGGCCGGCAAGCGTGGCGCCATTGACAAACAGCGTGTGGCTGCCGATGCGGCAATCGTGGCCGATGTGCGAATACGCCAGAATGAAATTGTCATTACCGAGGCAAGTTTTGCCGCCGCCCTTTTGCGTGCCGCGGCTTACCGTGACGTATTCGCGGAAAATATTTCCGTCGCCGACAACCAGTTCGACACGCTCGCCGCGAAAAGTGTAGTCCTGTGGATCTCCGCCGATGACGCAAAAGGCGTGAAAAACATTGTTCTTTCCAAACTTCGAAGGGCCTTGGACCACTGCGTGAGGGTGAAGCACGCAGCTATCGCCAAGCTCTACTTCGTCGCCCACCACTGCAGCCGGGCCAATCTTGACTCCCGCGCCAAGCTTCGCGCTCGCCGCTACAATGGCTTGCGGATGAATCTCGTTCTTTGTCATTTCCGGGACTTTTTCATTGCGCGGGCTTTTCCGCTTTCGCCGCGGGCTCGCGGTCGATCATTTTGCACATCAGGATGGCTTCCGCGGCCAGTTTGCCTTCGACGGTTGCGCGGCCTTCCAGCTTGCAAAAGTCGCCGCGCCACTGGAGCACTTTCATTTCGATCCTCAATTGGTCGCCGGGGACTACGGGGCGGCGGAACCTTGCGCCGTCGACCGCCACGAAATAAAGAAGCTTCTTTTCGCGCTCAGGAATTTCCAAGAGAAGCAGAAGCCCGCCAGTTTGCGCCATCGATTCGATGATCAGGACGCCCGGCATTACGGGCGCGCCAGGAAAATGCCCTTGAAAGTGCGCTTCGTTGATGGTGACGTTCTTCACGCCAACGATGCTTTTCAGGCGCTCAAATTCAAGGATGGCATCCACCATCAAAAAGGGATAACGGTGCGGCAGGATCTTTTGAATCTCTACAACATCCATGACCATTCGCGCTCTCCGTAGCCGCACACGCGTTCTGCGGCTTGGGCCCTTCCCTGGCAAAACTATTATTATATGCGAACCACAGCCTTATCGATAAGGGCTGTTCCGGGGCGGATTTGCGTCTTGGAGGACCTGCCATGAGCAATTCCCCCGGGTTTTTCGGGCGAGTTGCTCGGATTCCAAGGCATTGCTAGCATGTCCCCGCCATGGTCGATGCTAATCTGCCACAGAAGCTTTTGCGCCTGTTGAAGCCACGCTTGCCGGAAATGCTCGGCGTTTTGCGCCAGTTTGTGTCTGCCGAGTCGCCAAGCCTGGAAAAGGCGGCCGCGGATCATTGCTGCGCCGTGATCGCCGATGAGTGGTGGAAACGCGATGTGCGGGTTGAGCGAATTGCGCAAAAACATCGTGGCGACATTTTGCGTGTCTCGCATTCATCGGATCCACGACATTCGACCGGCCAGCTCCTCGTCCTCGGTCATTACGACACCGTTTATGCCACGGGAACCCTGGCAAAGATGCCGTTCCGGATTTCGGGAGGCAAAGCGTACGGCCCAGGGACCTTCGACATGAAGGCCGGTATCGTCCAGGCGCTTTTCGCTTTGCAAGCCCTCAAGCAAAGCAATGTGGCGTTGCAGAAGCGAATCGTTTTTCTCTGGACCTCCGATGAAGAAATCGGAAGCGAGGCGTCGCGGAAGTTGATAGAAAGTGAGGCGCGCCGTAGTGACGCGGTTTTCGTGTTAGAGCCTTCGTTTGGGCCGCGCGGCTTGTTGAAGACCGCGCGCAAAGGCGTCGGCAGCGCTGAACTGGTTGTGCGTGGGCGCGCTTCGCATGCGGGCCTGGCGCCGCAAGAAGGAATTAACGCGATTCACGAGCTGTCGCAGCAAATCGCACGAATCGAAGCTTGGAACGATCTCCACCGTAGCTTGACGATAAACGCCGATCTTATTGAGGGCGGGACGCGCACCAACGTCATCGCTGAGCGTGCTCGCGCGGTTCTCGATTTGCGCGCGCTTACGATTTCTGACATGCGCAAACTCGAGCGTCGCTTGCACGCGCTTCGCCCGATCCACAAAGGCGCACGGCTGGAGATTTCCGGAGGCTTCGACCGCCCGCCGCTGGAACGCAAAGTAAGCGCGGCTCTTTTCGCGCGAGCAAAGCCCCTCGCGAAGCAGATGAAAGTTTCTCTGGGGGAGTGCACAGTCGGCGGCGGCTCGGACGGAAACCTGACCGGAGCGCTTGGCGTGCCCACGCTCGACGGCCTCGGCGCCGTTGGAGATGGCGCTCATTCCTCTCACGAGCACATCTTGGTTAACACGATGCCCGCCCGAGCCGCGCTTCTGGCGGCGTTACTCGCAAACTGTTGAGGTGACAAACTACCGGCCGTAGGTTTTGCGCAGATACTCGGCGGTGGATTGCATCAAATCGTTGTAATCGCTGCGGGTAACCTCGCGCACGGCGGCTTCCGCGGACGTGCCCTCACCGATGCGGTCGAGGATGCGCTCGACGTCGCTCATACCGCCGTTTTGCACGATGTACTCAATGTTCGCAAGCGCCCACGCATAGGCGTAGCGAGCTGTGTCACCGCCAAAACCCATCCAGGAGCCTTCCAGGCGAGCGAGTGGAGCAGCATGCCCGCCAGCGTAAATTTGCGCGAGCACTTCCGCATTGTCAGAACTGCGGCGGCCTTCCATCCATTGCGCCAACCCTTCCTGAATCCAAGTTGGCGCGCGCCCGTGGGTTTTTTGGCCGACAAAGCTGTGCGTCAGCTCATGCTTCAGCACGCGCGACAATTCCCCGTCCACACCAGACAGACCTTGAACCGGCACGCGAATTCTTCCATCGTTCAGCGCGCCAACCCAGCCCGGGGCTTGCGTAATATCCGCAAAGGCTTGCTGCGTGTACAAAATCACGCCGATGGATTCCGGCGGAGAATAGTTGAGTTCTGATTCAATGGCGGAGTAGTGTATTTCGAGAGTGCGCAAAACGTCGCGAGCCAGCGCCGGCTCGGCCGTGCCGTTGTAGCGCAAGGTGAAGTGACTGCTCTCATTTTCCTTGTAGTTCTCTTCTTCTTTCTTGTCGCGCTGGGCCTTGTCCAGCGCCGCCTGCACTTCGGCATCGGGACGCATCGCAAGAGCTTTCTTCCATTCCGCCACGGCTTGATCGAGCTTGTTTAGGCCGTAGTAGGCCCAGCCTTCGAGCTTAGGGATGTCCGCGCTGTCTGGCGCCACGCGCCGGGCGCGTTCCAGATAGTCGATCGACTGCTTGAACTCACTCCGCTTCAGATAGACGTAGGCCACGTTCATCAGCAGCGCAGGTTCCTCCGGAGCGTAATTGAGAGCCGTGCGCTCGTCGGACAGGGCATGTTCGGAATCACCGTGGGTAATTTCGAACATCGCGGCGGCGTGATGCGCGACCGCGGCGTTGAAGTTGGCGCGCTGTCCACCCAAGCGCGCTTCGCTTTCCAGCTTTGCGATGTATTCGCGATCGACCGAGCCATCGTGCACTGCGGCATGTGCGACTTCATCGCTGCCGCCGCCCGAAGTCCGCAACTCCGGCGGCGCAATCGCAAGACTTGCGGCGTCAGCACCTGGGCCACCTAGCGGCACGGAACCGTTCTTTTCCACGTGATCGACAATCGACTTCGGCAGGCTCAATTCGCCGGCGGACGTCAGATAGCGGACCTTGTCGCCTTCCTCGACAACGTTCATAGCCGTGATGCGGCGCCCGTTTTTAAGAACGATGGTGTCCGCCGCTGTTCGAGCACCGATGAAAAGCAATGCTGCGCACAGCAGAAGCACACGAAACCGGCGGGTTAACGCTATCTGGCGCATCTTTCTATTGTATGCCGTGCAGAACTCCGGGGCGTTCCGCCTTGTTCTGTAATGCCGAAAGTGACTACACTTCTCGTATGCGGGTTGGGGCGGGCCTTTTCGCGTTGTTGTGTCTTTTCGCGCCAGCAACATCTCTTGCCGGTGAGAAATCGCCACACGAGATGTACGATGCGCTGAATGCCTTGCGCGTTGATCCGCTGGCCGCGTATACAATCTCATCGGCAAATCGCATTGAGCTTCGCCGCGGAGACGCGGTCATTTCGTTTGAAGAGGGCACTCTGGCGTTTCTCCTGCCGGTGGATGGGCTAGTCACAGGAGCAGTCTTCTCAGGCCGCGGCCACGTGCTGGCGGTGCCGCGCGAGGCAGTTGAGAAACAGCAGATGGGGCGTTTTCTCGGCGCGCCGGTTCTCGATCAGGCTTTTGTCAACGCTTATCTGCGCTTCACGGATGAAACGGCAAACAACCTTCTCCACCAGTTCCAGGCTGCGGAGATTTCGCCGAACACGAATCTTGCCATCGCGGCACAATGGGACGGCACCCTCGGCCAGCTCAATCCTCTTCATACTCTGCGCATCCTTCTGAACCTCCTTTCGCGCGACCCCAGGCCCAGCTTCTATGCCGGGCTGGACGGAGCCTCGACCGGTCCGTTCGATGTGTTTCTGGACACAGGCCGGGAAGAAGCGTTCCTGCTCGGACAATCTGCGAAAAACGGAGGGAGAAGCTTCTACGATGTATGGACATCGCATAGCCTTCCCGGCGTCCCGCCCTACTCTCCGGATTTTCGGGCTTTGTCCTATTCGCTGGAAACGTCCATTCTCGCGAACAATTCGCTAGACGCCTCTGCGACCGTTCGGCTGCGCGCCGAGACTGGAAAAGAACGAGTCCTGGCATTTCAGCTTTCCCGCACGCTCACCGTCGACCGGATCACCGCGGAACACGGCGAGCCACTGGCTTTTTTCCAGAATGAAGGCATGAGCCTGCAAGAAAGCAGCGCTCGTGGCAATGATTACCTCTATGTAGTATTGCCTGCGGTCCTCGCGCTCCATCAAGAGATAGCCTTGCGCTTCCATTATCACGGCAACGTTATTGAAGACGCGGGGAACGGCGTGTTGTTCGTTGGCGCGCGGGAAAGCTGGTACCCGCATCTTGGCGATGCTGCGGACTTCGCTGCTTACGATCTGACCATACGCTGGCCGCGCAGGTTTCGCCTGGTCGCCACGGGGACGAAAGTCGAGGAGCACGAAGACGGTGAGTTTCGCGCTGGCCATTGGAAGACGGAGAATCCCACATCGGTTGCCGGCTTCAATCTGGGCGACTACGCTTCCGCTTCGTTCTCCTCAAGCAGGCGTTCCATCGACGTATACGCCAACCGGCAACTCGAGGAAGAACTGAAGAATCGCATGGCGCTGGCCTCACCAAGTCCTGACATGATTCCGATCGCGCCCAACACGTTTGGCACGCCAACAAATCCCCCGACCGTCTCTCCGCCATTGCCAGCTCCCAGTCCTGCGGATGCCCTCAAGCAACTTGGAAAAGAAATCGACGCGTCGATCCGGTTTTACGAAACGTTTTCCGGTCCTTTTCCTTTCCATAATCTGAGTGTTTCGCAGATTCCCGGAACGTTCGGCCAGGGTTGGCCGGGATTGCTCTATGTTTCCACATTTTCGTTTCTCAATGCGGAGGCGCAGCAGCGCGCCGGACTCAATGCCACAAGCCAGGAACACTTCACGGAGCTGGTTCCTTATCACGAAGTCGCGCACCAGTGGTGGGGAAATGTGGTGGCCTGGTCGAGCTACCGGGACCAGTGGATTGATGAGGCCATCGCCAACTACCTCGCGCTTCTTTTCGCAGACACGAAGAAAAACCCCGACCGCACCTTGCATGTCTGGCTCTCCCGCTACCGCCGTGAGTTGGTTGAAAAGCCGCCTGCGGGTGGGGATCCCGCGGGCGCAATCGGCGCGCTAAGCCTGGGCGTGCGTCTCAATTCCTCTAAATCCCCCGCCGGTTACGAGCAGGTCGTTTATAGCAAAGGTTCGTGGATCATACACATGCTTCGCGAAATGCTCCGCCAGCCTGGGTCCAAGAATCCGGATGCGCGCTTCACAGCTTTGCTCCAAACGCTAGTGAGCAAGTACTCGTACCGAGCTCTATCGACCGACGATTTGCGCCGCGAAGTCGAGGCCGTAATGACTTCGGGGATGGACCTTGAGGGAGGCCACTCCATGGAGTGGTTTTTCGAGGAATGGGTGCGCGGTACGGGCATCCCGCACTATCGGGTGGAGTTCACGTCACGCCGCGCGGAGAACGGGTATGTGATCCGCGGAAAGATTTTTCAGATGGATGTTCCGCGGTCGTTCATCGCCAGCGTTCCGCTCTACACAAACAGCGCAGCGGGCCGCATGTTTCTGGGCAACGTCGTAGCGGCGGGCCCGGAAACATCCTTCCACTTCACGGTCCCGAATTCGCCTGGCAAAATCCTCATCGATCCGCAAATGACGCTGTTATGCACAACCGAGTCCCAGGGATCAGGCAAAAGCGCGGAATAAAGAGCGGTTGCTACTTGAAGTTCTCGAGAGTTAGTTGTTGCTCGAGCAGTGGGCTGTCGAGATTAAGCGCTGCTTTTCCGTTTTCGTCGAGCTCGTAAGCGAAGCCCTTCGGATCGGCAGGCAGGCCGCGTATTAGCCCTGCCTGCACAAGTTCTATCATGCGCTTCGGGCGATGCCCGGTTCGCTTCTCAAATTCGTCGGACAAGAGATCAATTTGCCGGCAGTCTTCTTTCACCTGCAGCAATTGCAAGTGTATCTCGGCATTTTTCTTAATCTGGTTATCTGGCGCATTCTGGTAAATGTCCCGCCACAAAAAGAAGGAAGTCGCGTAAGACTCTCCCTCCGCAGCAATCTTCGCCGCCATGACCTTCATCCACACCTGGGCATGGGGATTTTTGCTGCCCTCAAGAAACGCCTCTGACGCTTTCTTATAATCCTTCAAGTCGAAGTAATAGACGAATCCCAGATCTTCATAGAAACGCCAATAATCAGGATTTTCTTTGATGCCCCGCTGGATGAGCTGAATCGCCAGGTCCGGCCTGCCGGCTCCAGCCGGCGCATGCTGGCTGAGAAACATTGCGCCAAACCGGTAGGCCACAATAAGCTGAGGATCGAGCGTGGTGGTAACGTCAAGAAGCGGCCAAAGGAGCTCCAGATTGGAGTTGCCGCGCACGCGCTTGTCGCCATAAAACTGCACCACGCGCGTCCAGTAAAAATCCGCCATCAATGGCGCGAATTCCAGGCTCATCATCTTCACGAGCTTCCCGGAGCGCAGCAGGACGTCATCGCCTTCCTGGTTCAGCAAAGCGCGCTGCTTGTCGATGCTATGCTGCAGGCTCCAGACTCCCCCGAGGCCGGCGGGAAGGATCAATAGCAGCAGTGCGGTAGCGAATGCCTTCTTCATTTCAGATTCCGCCTCGAAAACACCAGCACCGCGGCAGTCAGCACGACGGTGCAGTACAAGACGGTGTACAGGGTATTCTGCAAAATGAATTGTTTTGGCACGAATCGATCGTGCGCCGCGATCGCCATGATGTTGTAGTTTTCAAAATTGGGCAGCAAGTAGGAAAACCATTTCGTGAAGGCCGCGAGGCCGGGGCTCATTGCGTTTTTGGGCAGGTCCCGCAATTCCTGGACGTACAATCCGGCGATGTAGATTCCGGCGGTGAACAAAATCGCCAGGAGAGGCGTGGTGAAGCAGGAGAAAAGCAGGGCCAGCGCCACGACCAGCGCCAGCTTCAGCCAGATGAAATACACCGCCACAAATACCGTGACGTCGCTTCGTTCCAGCGTCTGCTTCAAATACAAAAGCGCCAGTAAAAGGCCTATTCCCATCGCCGCGGTGTTCACCGCCAGGGTCAGGAGCAACCCGCCGAATTTTCCCAACAGAAATTCCCAACGCCGCACCGGCTTGGCGAGCAGCGCGTACAGTGTGCGCTTGTCCATCTCCTTCGATACGAGTCCCACTCCGATAAACACGGAAATCAACAATCCAATGACCGATATCGCGCTCAGCCCCAGCGTCACGATCACCGTTTTTTCAATGCCGATGGAGATCTGACCAACGAGGATCGACGCGGCCATCATCACCAACGCAAAAAAGACCAAGTTGTAGAGCACGCGGTCGCGCACGGCTTCGCGGAAGGTGTTCAACGCCACCACGCCGATTCGCTTCATTTTCCGCTCACGTCCACTGCCGCAGCCTGAGCGCGGTCCGCGGCCACGAGGTTCATAAAAAACTCTTCGAGCGTTGCTTTGACTTGCGAGACGGAGATGATCTTCGCGCCCGCGGCACGCAGTTGCTCGATCGCGTCATAGACCTCCGATTCGGAAACTTGCATCCGATAGCGGTCGCCCGTACGCGTGGCTTTCGAGACAATCGGCGCCGCGTTCGGCCCTTCCAACTCAAACAGAATCTCCATTCCCTGCGTTTTCATATCAACTATTTGCTCCGGAGCGCCCACCCCGCGGAGCTTTCCTCCCACAATCACGCCAACGCGGTCGCACAGCATTTCTGCGTCGCTCAGGATATGCGTGGAAAACATCACGGTCTTGCCGTCGCGCTTCAGTTCCAAGATAATATCGCGCACCTCGCGGCGGCCTACCGGATCCAGTCCCGACATCGGCTCATCCAAAATCACGACCTTTGGATCGTGCAGAATCGCCTGCGCCAGCCCCACGCGCTGCAACATACCTTTCGAATACTTGCGCAACTGAATTTTTCGCGCCGTCTCGAGGCCCACCTTTTTCAAAATTTGCTGAACGCGCTCTTTTCGGTCGCTCGCGGCCAAGTCATGGAAACGCGCAAAGTAATCGAGCACTTCCGTTGCGGTCAGGTAATCGTAAAAGTACGGCTGTTCGGGCAAATAGCCTATGTCCCGGTGCATTTCGATGTCACTAATGGGCTTTCCAAGAATTCGAGCTGTGCCCGCATCGGGGAAAATGAGTCCGAGCAGGAGCTTGATCGTCGTCGACTTGCCTGCGCCGTTTGGTCCGATAAATCCGAAGACTTCGCCCGTCTCTACATGCATGTTCAGGCCTTCGAGCGAAGCCTTTTTCTTGAGGTGGAGAAATCCGTAGGGATATTCCTTGGTCAGATTCTCCGTTTCAATGGCTGGTCCCGTCATGCTTCCATTCTTAGCATGGGGCATCTGAGCGTCAATCCCGCGCGGACGAATGTGTGCGCGGATTGAAAATACACGGAAACAAGCAGAAGAAAAGTGCGGGGAATCAAGAGTCGCTGCGCGCTTGCCCGATTTGCACGAGCGCGGGCTGGGGCGCAGGCGCGGCCATTGGCTGCGGCTTCAGGTTCTGCGGGGCGCGCCAGTTATCCAGCATCCCGACTTGCTGGACGCAGGAAACCGTGCACATCGGCGCGCAATACTTGGCGGTGTAGAACTCGCGATGGCGCATTTCCGTCGTGTACTGCGATAGTGGAATCCCAGGGTAGCCCCTCTGCTGCGAGCACCAGTGCACCAGCCCATCCTCACAAACGTACAAATACCGTGAACCCGAGCGGCAACGCCAGTTGTGCTCTTTCCCGCGGGCAACGCTGTGTTGAAAATCGTTGAATCGGGAAAACGAGCGCTTGCTCAGCGTCATGATCTCTTCAAAGATTTCGATTTCGCGCGGCCCCAGCGGCTTCAACTGCCCGTTGTTGTCGTGGATAATGCCCACCGTGCTAGTCAGCCCCAGGTCCACGGCGCGGTGTGCGATCTTCAGGGCATCTTCCGGATCCTTGACGCCGCTTCCCAGCACCGAATTGATGTTCACCTCAAAAATCGCGTAGTTTGCCAGCAGCTCCAATTTTTGGTCCAGGGTCTTCAGGCTCTTTTTCGAAACATCATCCGGCATGGTGTTGTCGATGCTGATTTGCAGATGCTCGAGCCCCGCGCGGCTCAGCTCCTCGATGCGCTTTTGTGTCAGCAGAAACCCGTTCGTAATCAGCCCGGCGATCATCCCGCACTTCCGAATGTGCCGGATAATCCCGTCCAGCTCCGGGTGCAGCAGCGGCTCGCCCCCGCTGATGGTAATGATCGAGGTCCCCATATCCGCGAGGATGTCCAGCCGCTTCTTCATCTCCTCCAGCGGTACCGGCGGCGAAAAATCATCGAATTCGTTGCAATAGGTGCACGCCAGGTTGCACCGACGGATCGGGATGATGTGCGCGAGGAAAGGATGCTTCGTAGAAACCAGCGCTCTTACAATTGCGCGCAGCTCTCTTGCGCGCGTGCGGAAAAAGCGCAGCGCGCGCCAGAACCACACCCTTAGCGAAGCATGCGATTTGCCGTAGCCCTTACTCATGTCCCCCTGGAGAGCCGATTCCCCTAGCCGTTCATTATACACAACGGCCCGTGACAACCCGCCATCGGAACCAGCTAATGGTTACTCACTCGGGCGCCACCACCAAGATTGAGAACTCACCGTCTTTGCCTCTGGCAAAGCACCAATCGGCAGTCATTCGCTTGCTTGATCGTCTTGATCGTCCATGCCAAAATAAAGCGTTGTTGTCCTGAATGGGACCCCGACAATCTGTTGTAGCAGCGCCTTTGGCGATATCGTCTAAGGGTTAGGACGTAGCCCTCTCAAGGCTAAAATCCGGGTTCGAATCCCGGTATCGCTACCAAATTGACTTGTGTTCGCCGCACGATATCTTCGGACGATGAGCTTCGACCCAATAATACGACCCTGCGAAACGGTGGGTAGCACCAGCCGTGCGGCGGGGTCTTATAAACTCCGGAAAACGCCAGATTAGCGTGCCGGGAGGGGGGCAGCACCCTCACCCACCACCAACGCAACTCTCTTAAAAAGCAATATCAGGGCGTTTGTGCGTTCGGAACCGCGCGCAGCTTCGGCGACGGCGCCGCACTCCGCTGCTCTGACTGGCAATATCGATACGCATCGAAGACCGGAGCCAGCGCGGCATCCCAACTGGTATTGCTGACCAGCGCCCGCGCCGCCTCTCCCATCTGGCGCAATTTTTCGGGCGCTTGCGCGAGTTCCACGACCCGCGTAACGAAGGATTCCTCCGTAGATTCCGCGTAACCCGATACTCCGGGCGTAATCAGGTGTTGTGGGCCACCCTCCGTTGTCACCACCGAAGGAACGCCTGAAGCCGCCGCTTCTTGAATGACATTTCCGAACGTGTCCGTCCGCGACGGAAACACGAACAGGTTCAGGTTGGCGTACGCTGCCGCCAGTTGCTGTCCAAGCAGCACGCCAGGAAAAACACCGTGGCGCAGATTGCTCTTCAGCCACTCGCATTCGCTGCCATCTCCAACAATTACGATCTGAAACTTGCGGATACCCGCATCCAGCAGTGCCTTCTCGATTCGCGGGAAAAGCCGGACGCCCTTTTCCGGGGTCACTCTCCCCACAAACCCCAGCCGGAGAACATCGTCGGTGTACGAGCGATGGCGCGGATGAAAGAGCTCGCTATCGACGCCACGGGTCATCAGGAACGTCGGCTTACCAGTGGTTCTGCGGAGCCAGACGACCTGGCTGGCCGTGGGCGCCAGAATCACTCGCGCGATCTTATAGAACCGCAGGATGAGACGAAGCGACGCGCGCTCGGCGCTCGCGACAACGCCGTTCAGCGTGTTTTCCGGAAGGAACCGGAGCAGTTTCTTCAACCGACGCCCGCCAAACTGGTGGAGATTCGTGTGCCAGGAGACCACAAGGGGGATGCGCATCTCGTGAGCCAGAATCGCGCCCAATTGGCCGAAGTCTCCCGGGCTGGTTGCGTGAATCACGTCCGGCCGGAACGCCGCGAGTTCTTTGCGCAGCATGGGCAAAAACCGCCAAAGGTGAAGGTCATAGCCCAAATCGCGCTCGATGCCAAAGCTAGCCCATCCACGCGGCAATTCGATCCGCTTGACGCTGCCGCGTTCGTATTGCGCCAAAGCCGCCCCGGCGTGGACCGCGAGCATGGGATGCTCGTGACGCTCGGCAAACGCCACCAGTTGCCGCGCCGTCAAGGCTACGCCGTTGACTTCGTGAAACGTCTCGCAAAAGAAGGCCGCCCGGGGCGTCTCGCTCATAACCCTTCTTCCGAGGAATTAAGCATTGCGACTCGCATCGCAGGCCGGAACCACGGATTCGCAATCAAGCCCAGTGCCCAGTGTACACGCTTCATGAAGGGGGGGCCTGCTTCGCCCCAAAGCATCGAGGCCGGCCGCTCATCGCCTTCTTTCGTGATGTAGAAAACCCGCGCCGTCCAATTTCGCCGCCCGAACTCCCCTGGCGCTTCCGCGAGAATGTGCCAGGCTTCCGCGAACAGCCGGAGTTTGAGAGGCTCGAAATACTGCGGCATGAGCAGAATGCTGCTATAGCGATCCCGCCGGATTTCTTCGACAAATTCGTCGAAAGTCCCGGCAGCCGTAAGATTCAAAGTAGCGTTCGGCTCGCAGCCATGCCGGTCTCCCCCGGAGATCAGCGGCAGATTGAAGGCCTTCCCCAATTCCACGACCATGCGATTCTCTGTCCGCGACCGAAGCCCATTGATTTCCAAGGCGTGGATCACGTTGCCAAATTCTTGTAGGAATCGGACCACGTGAACATGTTGCTCCTTCGGGGCCACGCCTTCCGCGCTCCAGAAGGGATGATTCAGCACGACCAGCGTCGCGGGCAGGCTTTGTAGGTCGTGCAGCAGCTTGCGCAATCGTTCAGGATCCGGATTGGCGGTATGCTTCGCGAATTCGGCCATCCAGGCCGGCGCGGATTCGCGCGGAAGATTGTGCACGCCGATGTGAAAGCAGGTGTCGAAATACGGCGCGCTCCACTCAACCGACACGGGAGTGCCGGAAGTTTCCGGCACGACCTGCAAGTGCATCCCAGCTTCGATATTGTCGTGATCGGTCAGGGAAACCAGTGCCCGGAGCCCCAACATGCTCTCGATCTGCTGCGCTTCCAAGGCCAGCGCTTCGCGCGGCGAGAGGGGAGGAGTCCAGAAAGCGCGCCGGAAGTTCACGATAGTGCCGCCGTACATATGCATCTTGCCGACTTCCCGCTCGGCAATCGATGAAATGATGGGCAGGCGCTTGATGTAAATAGGCAAGCGGCTCAGGTATTCCCGGGAGTGCATGGTGTGGCTGTGCAGCGAAACGCCGCTTCGAAAGGACCTCTCCAGCCGGTGGTCCGCTCTGTACTTCAGCACCTCGCTCGTAATCGTTCTCATCCCATTCCTCTGCGAACAGGTCTGACGATCTGCAACCAAGCTAAGAACGCTTTATTACGCTGCGATGACCTTGCCTTTAACATTCTTGCTATCGTTGCTGCTTTGGTCACTTTTTGTGTATCAAGCGGGCACAAATTCGTGCGAATCCTCCTTCAGCTCGTTCGCTGGCTTGTTCCATTTCGCGTGCCGCTTGCTCATGCCTTCATCCTGAAACCTCGCATGCAAGCGGTCGTAGAGCAGGAAATAGCGTGCTGTGACCCGGCTCCAGGAAAACTCTTGCGTTGTCTTGCGGGCCTTCTCTAGCTTCTCCCTTCGCGCCGGCCCGTCTGACAGCGCGCTTTCGATGGCCGCCGCGAAATCACCGGGAGTCGCTTCGGTAAGCCAGGCATTCCTTCGATTGGCGTACGTCAGCAGGCCCCCTGACGCCGGTGCCACAAGCGGCAAACCCGCCGCCATGGCTTCCAGCGGCGCAATGCCAAAGGGCTCGTGAGCGTTCGGATGCACGAAAGCATCAGCGGCCGCGTACAACTCCGCGAGTCGATCTGCCCCGCATTGCCCAAGGAAGAGGACTGCACCTGGGGTTTGATCTTCGAAAGCGGCTCGTAGCTGGGCTTTTAGCGGGCCGCTCCCAGCTACAACGAATCGAAAATCGAAATTCCCGGTTGCCCTTAGTTTTTTGAGAGTCTGAGGAAGGAGCAGGAGATTCTTTTCGTGCCCAAGCCGCCCGGCGTAAAGCAGCACAGCAGTCCGCCCGTTCGCCTCTAGGCAACGGAGCAACTCCTCTCGCAGCACGGGGCGTTCTTGCGTCTTGCAGAAGCGCTCGCAATCGACACCCATCGGCTCGACGTAAAGCCGGTCTTGCTTTCCGGGCGGCAAGGCACGGCGCACTTCGGCCGCCGTATAGTCAGAAACCGCAATGTGAAAGTCGAAACGCGGTACGTACAGTTTTCGCATGTAGGACTGGCTTAACCATCGCGCTGCGCTGCCTGAGCTCACGTGGAAAGCCGCCATGTCGTCGAGCCGCTCGCAAGTGAGGCCTATCAGCGCCGGTACGGGAACGCCTGGAATCCACCGTCTGCGGAGAACTCCCGTGAGGTAATGCAGCAAAAGCTTGTCGCAGATCTCCACCAGGTCGGGCCGTTCTTGCTCGAGAATCTGCCGCAGGGGCGTTTCGCCCGGCCAGAAGTAGTCGTGGGGCGTCAGTATGTGGTAGCGATGATCCAGCACCGGCGCGCGCGGTGCGGCGATGGTGTAGATTCGGCCATAATCACCAATTTCCTCCACTGAACTTTCCGGCCCCGGCACAACAAGGCGCACCAGCCGCCGGTGCGTGTTTGCCGCCTTCAAAAGTGCTAAGTAAAAGGTGCGAATGCCGCCGGAACTAGGGTGGTAGGAGTTGGTGATGTGCAGCGTCTTAATCATTCGTGGGGCTTGCTGTCACTGGATTTCCGGCGCAATCGCCGGACCCAACGAATGGGAAGCAGACAGAACTCCACGACTAACCTTGGAAGTTGTCCCAAATCATGTAGCAACGCTCGGCGCCCCTGTCCCACAACGAACGAGCCTCTCCGCATGGCGTAGTAATTGAAAAGGGAGGAAAGGGCGGTCAGGGTGACTGAGGCCCCGATACTCGTATACAGACGGTTCGTTCCCCGCAACCAATGCACCAAAAACTCCACCGAATGGTTGGCGATGGGCAACAGCACCAGCACCGCCAGCGCTCCAGCCCACGGGGGTTCAACATCGCTGAGTGCTTGCGTTATCGCTCCATAAAACCCTGCTGTGACTCCGCGGTAGACCCATTCCGTGGTCATCGCCGCCAATGCCGCCGGCAGCCCCGCAATCAGGTTGGTGAAGAAAAACAACATGGATCGGAGGATGGTGCTGAGAATCGCCGACTTCCAGTTCCACTTCTTGATGAGGTATTCGTTGGGATGACGCAGCAGCCGGAGCAACGCGCCGCCCACCGTGACGCCCTTACTGCCTTTCATGGAGGCCGGTGTCGCCGGTGGAGGATTCATGGCTGCCGAGGAATTCTCCGGCGGAACAAGCAATATTGGCAATGAGCGATCCGCGAACTGCAAACCTGGCTGGATGGAACCGTTCCCTGGTTTGGTCACGTGGCTGCTTCCGTCGCCTCCTCCAGTGGACTCGGGCCCGGCTTCGTGCCGCCGTTCTGAAACGCGTGCGCGAACGCAGGTACACTGCCGACGCTTGCAGATTAACAACGTGAGCCATAGTGACGTGTTACAAACATGTGTTGAATATTTCAAGTTTGCGTAAATCTTGCGTAATAATTAACGCGGTAATTTGCTCGCACGATGCATTATTGTTGCCACAAGGGATTTTTCTACGGCGGCGCGGAGGGCGCCCTTTGATGCGGCTCCGGCCGCACTTCTCATTCGCCTCCCTTCTTCTTTTCCTTTTTGCTCCCTCTCTTCTTCGCGCCCAGGCTGACGAAAAAGTCGCTCTAGAAGAGGCTCTGCGCTGGGTTCGGCAAAGTCCCCGCGATGCGGTCCAGTACAACTATGAGATGACCGCGCGCCTTCGCTTGCTGGTCTTTTGGGCGGGCAAGGATAACGTTGGCGGCGGCTACGTTCGGGTGGGCCGCTCGGTCCAGGAACATGACGTCGAGTTGGTCCAGGTACTTTTTGGTTCTGATCCCGCAAAGGCTCCCCGCGCCATCAATCGCTGGGGCGTGGGAACCGAAGTGTTCCGTCCTCGCGCTGTTTCCGGGGACGACTCCTCTGGCTACAGCGCCTTCTTCGGATTCATGAAATCGTCAAAGGGAAAGTCCGTCTCGGAAATGCAGGGAGAACTTGCAAAGGAAAGCTCAAACGGATCGCATCTCTTTAGCGCCATTCTCAGCCGCGTGGATTCTGGCCGCGCGCTCTCGTTGATCGTGCCCATGCAATCCAATGTTGACTACAATCTGCACCAGCTAGGCGAGGCCGAGTCCTATGTCTTCGACGAATTCCTCTCCAGCGGCCGCCCGGTCAAGAAAATCCCTTCCGCGTCGCAGTGCCCGCGCAATGCCGGCTTCCTCGGCACTGTGGCTGAATTGATTGATGCCGCTCTCGCAAGTAACAAAACTCCTGTCGCTCTCTGTTATGTCTACGACGCGCAGGTTCACACTCTCTCGCTTCGCAGCGTCTCCCCTTTGAATAAGCTAACCCTTCGCACCCATCTCCCTAACGTTTCGAAGGATGCTGCCGCACTTGAACGCACGTATTCCGGCTTGGTCGAGGCCGAGTTTCTTTCCGAAAGCAAAGATTCCGGCAAGCACTCCAACTTCACTCTCGTCCTGGGAACGTCGGGAAATCTGCGCGGCATTCCCGTGCAAATCCGCTATCAGCCCAACTGGTGGTTTCAAGTGGTGTTAAACCTTTGTCCCGAGCCTTCCCTCGAATCCACCGAGGTGCGGGGGAATTAAGAACCGCCTAATCGCAATTAATTTCGGCTCGCTTGTTAGCTTCTTTCTGGCTCCCCTGATTTCCCGGAGTTCCGGGTGTGATGTGTCCGTATTGGCAGTTGAGGGAACCTTTATGGCGCCAGGTCACCTCCACCGCCCGGGCTTGCAAAACTCAGCCGTGTTTCCTACGCTCAAACACCGAATCCGCGCTGGGGTACCTCTACCCGGCAGGCAGGAGACCCTAAATGAATCAACGCAGCCTGGAGGATTTGCTCCAATCGGCCGGCAACCCCGTGCATATGTTGCGCAACTCGCAGATTGGAGCCTACGTCTATCCCGTGGTTCCCGCCGAATACTCGAATTGGCGCGACGAACAGTATGCTTGGCGCCATACCGCCGTTCTTTTCGACCAGTCTCACCACATGGCAAACGTGTATGTGGAAGGTCCTAACGCGCTCAAAATGCTTTCCCATCTCGGGACCAACAGCTTCGAAAAATTTCCCGTCAATCGAGCCAAACAGTTCGCCCCTTGCAGTTACGATGGCTATGTCATTGGCGATGGCATCCTGTTTCATCTTGAAGAGAATCGGTTCGTTTTTGTGGGGCGCGCGCCCGTTGCCAATTGGATTCAATTCCATGGCGAGACTGGTAGATACAAAGTCCGAATCGACAAGGACGACCGATCCCCTTCCAACCCGCGTGGCAAGGCCGTCGTTCGAACCTGTTACCGCTACCAGATTCAAGGCCCCAATGCTCCGCAGACCCTCGAGAAGCTGAACGGCGGGCCGCTTCCGGAAATCAAATTCTTCAACATGGACGTCATTAACATCGCCGGACGAAAAGTACGGGCTCTGCGCCACGGAATGGCCGGCGCTCCGGGATTGGAAGTTTGGGGCCCTTACGAAGAGCGCGAGGAGATCAAAGCTGCCATCGTTGACGCAGGCAGGGACTTCGGTCTGCGCGAAGTCGGATGCAGGGCTTATGCCACGAACACCCTCGAGTCGGGATGGATTCCATCGCCACTTCCCGCAGTTTACACAGGCGAGAAAATGAAGGCCTACAGACAGTGGCTGCCAATGACCAGCTATGAGAGCACAGGCTCGCTTGGCGGCAGCTTCGATTCCAACAACATCGTGGACTACTACATGACCCCCTACGCCCTGGGCTACGGGCCATTCGTCAAATTCGACCACGAATTCATCGGTAGAGAAGCTCTCGAAAAAATGGCCGGGAAACCGCACCGGAAGAAAGTTACGTTCGCTTGGAACGCCGAGGACGTCCTCAAAGTGTTCGCGTCCCTGTTCGACTCGGGGGACATTTATAAATACATCGACTTGCCGCTGTCGAACTACACTTCCGCGTCCTATGACAAGGTGCTGCTCGGCGGAAAGCAAGTCGGCCTCTCGATGTTCAGCGGCTACAGCTACAATGAGCGGTCGATGTTGTCGCTTGGGGTTGTGGATCCGGAAGTGGAGATCGGCGCCGAAGTCACGTTGGTGTGGGGCGAAGCCGGGGGCGGCTCACGGAAAACTACCGTCGAACGCCACAGGCAGGTCGAAATTCGCGCCCATGTCAGCCCGGTGCCATACTCGAAAGTCGCGCGCGAAACCTACGCGGCAGGCTGGCGTACCGCCAAGGTATGAAGGGAGCAGCCATGGAATATCCTCTATCCTCCTTGGCTTTTTCCCAAACGATTGCCACGATTCATTCACTTTCTTCAATTCAATGCATCAGGTCTTTTGATTGACGCTCCCATTTCTCCCGCGATACCCTAATGCCCGGCTAGCCCGTCCTTTTTTCCGGCCAGAGATCGCCCCTGGGCTTGCGTCTGATCCTAAATTGAGGAGATTCATGTCGAACGAACTGCGCAATTTTCTTGCCTTGTCCTACGATGAACTCGAGCAATTGAATTTGAAGGCCAAAGAGCAGCGCAAAAATCGCGTTGCCGTCCATAAAGTCCAGGAAGAACGCCTCAAATATCTCACTGACGAAAAGCGCATTAAAGCCGTCACGGTGCTCTTCAGCGACCTCGAAGGCCGCCTCCACATGCTCGACTACGACAAAAAGTTTCTTATCAAGAGCTGGGACAACCTTACATTCGACGGTTCCTCGATTCGCGGGTTCACGGCTCAGCGCGAAAGCGACCTTCGCTTGGCTATGGATTGGCCGTCGTTCTATTGGGCGCCCGCAGACGTCTTTGGCTCTGGCAAAGTTCTCATCTTCGGCCACGTCATCGACAAGGACGGCACTCCCTACACCGCCGACATTCGCGGCGTGCTAAAGGGCTACGCGGATGGCCTCTTCGACAAAAAGGGTTACACCCTCAATGCCGCCAATGAAATCGAGGGCTTTCTCTTCGCCGGGCCCGACGCCGAACGCCGCTTCCACGAAACCGGGAAATTCGATTACGTCAACACTGGCGGCTACTACCACTCGCTCCCCGGCGATCCTCTGCGCACTTTCATCGACACTACCGCCGAAGTGCAGCGCTGTATGGGCTTTCAGAACGAAAAGGACCACCCCGAAGTCGCGCCTTCGCAATTTGAAATCAACTACGGTTATGGCGAAGTCGTTCAAGCCGCCGACCAGATTCAGCTGTACAAGCTGATCTGCCGTCAGGTCGCCCGGAATATGGGCTTCACCGCCAGCTTCTTGCCCAAGCCCGTCGTTGGCGTCAATGGCAGCGGGATGCACACAAACGTTTCCGTCAGCAAGGAAGACAAGAATCTTTTCTGGGATCCCAAGGGCGAGGAAAAACTCAGCAAGTTCGGCTGGGATTTCGTTGACCGGATCCTCACTCACGGCAACGACATCTGCCTGCTCATCAATTCGAGCGTCAACGCTTACCGGCGCCTCGACCCGCACTACGAAGCGCCCAATCAGCTCAATGCGTCAGCGGTCAACCGTGGCGCCATGGTGCGCATCCCCATCGGTAACGAGCGCAGTATGCGTACCGAAGTGCGCGCCGTCGCTCCCGACTCGAACCCCTACATGGTGATGTACTCGATCTTCAAGACCGGTCTCGACGGCGAGATTGCCAAAATCAAGGATCTCCGCTCCGCCAAGCGGTATCTGCCAGACAATATCTACACCGCGATCGAGAATTTCGAGAAAGCCGAATGGACTACTAAGCTCTTCGGCGCTGATGTCAAGGCGCGCTATGTCGAACTCAAGCGCACCGCCGCTGACCGCTGCCCGCGCGTCCTCGGCACTATCGTCAAAGCTCCCGAAGTTCAGTTCCACCACGAGGTCTACAATCAGTTCTTGTGGAACCTGTTCTAGTCCGGTCTCTATTGATCTGGGATTTTGCAGGGGCACAAGAAATCGTGCCCCTTTTAGTTTGGCTAAGGCTCTTCTTCACCCAGTACGACAATGCAAGCTCCTGCTGGCCCGGGGACTGAAAACTCACCTTAAGGGCGGTTACCCTTTGAGCCGCTGCAAACCGCTGCTCCATTGCTTGCCATTGGCCCACACGCTAGATTTTCCTTAGCCCCTTTTTTCTCAGTTCTTAGTTTGGAGAGCTATGGCAACCAAGCCAGCAGACGAGTCTCAGCCTTCGGATGGAATATCGCAAACCGCCGCGAAAGGATTCTTCCCACTAATCGTCTTAGAAGAGAAGCCTCAGGGCCGTGTGCTTTGGCCGCTGTTCCTGGTGAGCTTTGCGTCTTTGTACCTGGAGATTTTGCTCATCCGGTGGATTGGCACGGAGATTCGCGTCTTTGCCTATTTCCAAAACCTTGCGCTCATCGCCTGTTTTTTGGGCTTTGGACTGGGCTGCTACCAATCAACGCGGCGCAAAGGCTACCTTTTCGGCGTGGCGGCTCTCGGGACACTCGTCATTCTGGCAGAGCTTCCGTTTGAAAAGTGGCGCTTGCTTCTGGAGATTTTGTCTTCCGCGCTCTCGCTTTCGACGGACGCGCAGTTGTGGTCGTTGCTCGTTCCACCGAGCCAGACTTTCGTTTTGTTCGCTTTCCTGGGCGCCGCGGTGCTGGTGTCCGTTCTGCTGCTCCTGATCATCGCTACCATGGTCCCCGTTGGCCGCTGGGCTGGCTCCTACTTGGACGCGGCGCCAAATCCCATCACCGCGTATTCCGTCAATCTCCTTGGCAGCATCGTCGGCCTCTGGCTCTTTGCCGGGATGGCCTTCCTTCGCTTGGCGCCGCTCTTCTGGTTTGGGCTGGCCTTCGCGTTGTTTCTGTTGGTTCGCAGCCGTAGCGCGCGTGTGGGAATTCTACCGGTCACGCTCATGGCCGCGAGTTTACTACTGCTGTTTATCGCCGACTTTCGTAACGGAGAGATTCACTGGTCGCCATATCAAAAACTCGAGGTGATTCCGCAGCGCTTTCAGCAGTACGACGTGCTGGTCAACAACACCGGCTATATGACCATGGCCAATGCTTCTCCGGAGTTTATCGCGGAGCATCCTGGATTCGCCGCACGGTACAAAGACAGTTCCTACGACGCGCCTTGGCGCTTCATCGGCTCTCGTGATCACGTTCTGGTGGTTGGCGCCGGCGCTGGCAATGATGCCGCCGCAGCTCTGCGCAACGGCGCGGGCCAGGTCGATGCCGTGGAGATCGATCCCGTCATCTACTCTCTCGGCAAGCGCCTCCACCCGGATCATCCTTATGATTCGCCACGCGTCCACGTCATCTTGAACGACGCTCGGGCTTATCTTCGCAGCACCGCGCAGCGTTACGACGTTGTCGTATTCGGCCTGCTCGATTCCCACACGCAGTTTTCCGGCTACAGCAACATGCGCATCGACAACTACGTTTACACCGAACAATCCCTGCGCGAAGCCAAGCGCCTCCTCAAACCGGGCGGAACTCTCGTCTTAAAATTCGAAGTCCGTCCGCCTTGGACCTGGATGGGCTCGCGCTTTTACAACATGTTCGACCACATTTTCGGCCGCCCTCCCATCGTTTTCTACGCAAAGCAGATTGGCGGCTTGGTCGAGGGAACCGACTTTCTCGCCTCCGACGATCCCGCGTTTTGGTCCCGCGCCGAGCAGCCGGAGCTTGCCGCTTTCCTCGCGCGCAACCCTCCGCAATTCCAGCCGCAAACCGAAGCTGTGCCTCCGCCTGTCACGGACGATTGGCCTTACGTTTATCATCGCGGCCATACGATTCCGCGAACCTATCTCACGGTGTCGCTGATTCTGTTAATCATCGCCTTCTTGGCGACCCGCAAAACGCTCGATCCCGGCAAAGGCTCGACCTGGTATTTCTTCTTCCTCGGCGCCGGATTCCTGCTACTGGAAACGCAGCTCATCAGCAGGCTTGCTCTTTACTATGGCTCGACCTGGCAAGTGAATTGCGTTGTGCTCTCGGCTATCCTCGCCGTTCTGGTCCTGGCGAATTTGTTCGTGCAGCGCGTGCGATCGCTGCCGCTGGGCCCGTTGTATGCACTCCTGGTCGTCGCGCTGCTCGCGATTTATCTTGTTCCGTGGGACACGCTTTCCGTCAGCGCACGCACCGCGGGGACTCTGCTGGCCGGCGCGTATTGCGTTCCGCTGTTCTTTGCCGGACTGATCTTCGCAGAAACGTTCCGCAAATGTGACAATAAATCGAGCGCATTCGGAAGCAATATTCTCGGCGCGGTTGCCGGAGGCCTGGCACAAAATTTGTCCTTCGTAATTGGTCTGAAGGCTTTGTTGCCTCTAGCCGCCGTTTTTTACGCGTTGGCGGCTGGGTTCGCAGTATGGGAAGCGAAGCGCTCGCCGCAAAAAGTGCAGGAAGTCGTTCCCGTTTCGACCTAGCTCTTTCCTCCCCCCGCCTTCGCCAAACGCAGTCCGATGAGCACAGAAACGCCTGCTAACCCTTTGCCTTCCCGGTCACGCGTAAATTCATGTTCCTGCGGCGGCTGTCCCTCTTGGTATTATTGGCACCGATGAGCCCTGCCCCCCAATTCTTCAATGAATTACGACGCGGCGCGTTGCGGAAGATTCTGCTTTACGGGCTGCTCTATGGTCTATGCGGCGGATTGCTGATTACCGTCCTGAAGCTGACGGAGTACCGTTTCCTTGTCGTCGAGCATTCCCTGGAAATCTACGGCGGCCTGGTGGCCGCGCTGTTTTCCGGGCTGGGGATCTGGCTCGGACTGACGCTCACGCGAAAGAAGGAGCAAGTCACTGCCCAGCGCGCCGCATCTTCTGCCGACGGGCCGTTTACCGCCGATGCCCAGCGCATGAACGAGCTGGGCATTACGCCACGGGAGCTGGAGATTCTCGGATTGATCGCCGCGGGACTGAGCAACCGCGAAATCGGGGAGAAGCTGTTTGTCAGCGAAAATACGGTGAAGACGCACTCGAGCCGGCTATTCGACAAGCTGGGCGCCCGGCGACGAACGCAGGCCGTGCAACTGGGCAAAGAAGCCCGGCTGATCCCCTGAACCATCCTCTGAAAGCATGATTTTTGCCCTACACACGCAAAATCATCCGAAAGGGTGACGACAACTCTGCCGCGTTCCCCTCACACTCGGCGCGTGCAACACTCAAATTCCGAATAGGAGACTCAATTCCCATGAAAAAGACAGTGTTGACCTTCGGGCTGATTTCCGGAGCGATTTCGGCGGGGTTAATGCTAGCGACGATGCCCTTCGCCGACAAGATCGCGTCCGAAAAGGGCAGCTACATCCTCGGGTACACGGCGATTGTCCTCTCGGCCCTTCTCGTGTTTTTCGGGGTGCGGTCATTCCGGGAGAATGTGTCGGGGGGACGGCTGACGTTCGGGCGGGGATTCGCCGTCGGCATCCTGATAACGCTGCTTTCGAACCTGTGCTATGTGGCTACTTGGGAAGTGCTCTACTTCAAGTTCATGCCCGACTTCGCCGACAAATACGCGGCCCACATGATTGAACGCGCCAAGTCCTCGGGGGCGAGCCAAGAGAAAATCGAGCAAGCGACCCAGGAAGCAAAGCAGTTTAAGGTGATGTACAACAAACCGGCGATCAACATCTTTTACACGTTCCTCGAAGTTTTTCCCGTCTTTTTGGGGGTGACGCTGCTTTCGGCGGCCATCCTGCGGAAGAAAGCCGCGAACGTGGCGGTATCTTAGATGAGCTCGCGCAGAGTCTCCGGAGGAGGATGGAATGAACTTTCAAAGGCGCCAATTACTTCAAATCTTGTCCTATACTTTCGGGTCCGGCTTCATTCTGTCGCGGAATGAATTAGCCATGGCGGAACAGAATCCCGCACAGCCGGCGAGTCCTGCTCCGCCTGCGAAGGCAGCTGCTAAACAGGAATCAGGAGGAACGAAAATGGAAAAAGTAGCCGGAATCGGAGGGTTGTTCTTCCGAGCGCACGATCCCAAAGCGTTGGGGCAATGGTACCAGCAACACTTGGGGATCGCGCTCGAACCAACGAGCGAGGGCGGTCCCGTTTGGCAGCAAGAGGCCGGACCGACCGTCTTCACTCCCTTTCCCGAAACGACCAAGTATTTCGGGGATCCTAACAAGGTCTGGATGGTGAACTTTCGAGTGCATGACCTCGACAAAATGGTAGCCCAGTTACGAACGGCGGGAATTGAGGTCAAAGACCCGGAATCTTATCCCAACGTCGGGCGCTTCGCTCGCCTGCATGACCCTGAGGGCAATCCCATCGAATTGTGGCAACCTGCATAACTAAGGCGTCTCCTTGATCACCATCGGCTGCCGGTCGTAGTTCTCGAGCGTAACGGTCAGCGATTTGCGCTTGTCGAACGCGGCCTGCGTCACGGGAAATGACACGAGCACCACGCCCTCGGTTTGCTGGCCGGCCGCGATCTTGCTCTCCGGCGTCAGGGGCGCACCCTGATGCTTGCCGAGAGCCGGCAGAGCCTTAAAGTAACGCTCGAAGTCCACGGTCGAGGCCGCGGTGTCGCTCCATTCGCCTTGGTCGGTCTTGAGCGTAGCCTTGATTTCGCGCACCCATATGGGCTTGCTGCTGAGGTTGTTGACGCGCACCTGCAACAGGACGAAGGTGCTGCTTTTGTCCGGCAACTCCGCGCTACGAACTTCCATGATCGCGCCCGAGGCTCCGGGTTTGGGACGCATCAGGTACGCGCCCCCAACGACGATGGCCGCCAGCACGACCAGCACACTGATCACCGGAACCAGCGGGGGGAGAGTCCACTTGGCGCTGTCCATTTCTTCGGTGATGGGAATGTGTCCGGCGTCCGGCTGCGTGGGCTTTGGTTGGGTTGCTCCTTCGGGCATAGCCACCCTCCTCGGTATTCAGATGCGCGGTTCAGAGCAGGAGACGTAGCAAGCTGCGTCCCTACCAATGCTTTTTCATTGCCTTGGCGAATCTTTCCACCGGCTGCGTATTCAACACGTCCGCTTTGGTCAGCCATGCGCGCCGCGCCTGCAACACGCCGTACTTGATGTTGTCCATGTGCGACGTGTGGTGCGAATCCGTGTTGATCACGATCTTCACCCCGCGCTCCTTGGCCATGCGCAAATGCAGATCGCACAAGTCCAAGCGGTCTGGATAGGAATTCAATTCCATCGCCACGCGATGTTCGGCCGCCGACTTCAGAATCGCATCCACGTCGAACTGAAAGGCTTCGCGGCGCAGCAACTGGCGTCCCGTGGGATGCCCGAGAATCGATACATGCGGATTCGCAATCGCCCGCAGCAAGCGTTCCGTCATCTGCTGCGGCTCCTGGTTGAAGTGCGAGTGCACGCTGGCGATCACCAGGTCCATCTGCTGCAGCACCGCGTCGGAAAGGTCGAGGTCGCCATCGGCGAGAATGTCCACTTCGATCCCGGCGAAGATCCTGATCCCATCCACCTGGGTCGCGCGGATATTCTTGATGTGCTCGAGCGCCCGCGCATCGTCGAGCCCGAAGGTCATGGCCAGGCTCTTCGAGTGGTCGGTGATGGCCATGTACTTGTAGCCGCGCTGGCGCGCCGCCTGCGCCATCTCCTCAATCGTGCACCGGCCGTCGGTGGTGTTGGTGTGCATGTGCACGTCGCCTTGCAGATCCTTTTCGGTGATCAGCGCAGGAAGGGCATGCTTCTCCGCCAGCTCGATCTCGCCGCAGTTCTCCCGCATCTCCGGTGGGATGAAGTCCAGTCTCAGCTTGCCGTAGATCTCTTCTTCGGTGCGTCCGGCCACAGCTTTCTCATCTTTCAGGCGGGCCAGCGAGTACTCACTCAGGGTGTAACCCTGCTTCAGCGCCCGCTGCCGCAGCGCGACGTTGTGGGCCTTCGACCCGGTGAAGTAGCACATGGCTGCGCCGAACGATTCCGGTGCAAGCAGGCGCACGTCCACCTGCATGCCGCTGCGCAGCTTAAAGCTGACCTTGTTCTCTCCCCGCGCGATGGTATCCACGATGCCAGGAAAAGTGAGAATGCGATCAATCACCGCCTCGCGCGGCTTCTCGCTGGTGCAGCATTTGCCGGTGACCAGCACGTCCAGATCGCCGACGGTTTCACGCCCACGCCGCAACGAACCCGCCGGAGTGACTGCATCCATGCCCGGGATGCCGTGCAGATGCTCGATCAGTTTTTCGGCGGTGCGGTCGGCCACGTCCAGCAAGAATCGGCCCGAGACCCGGCGGTATTGCTCGATAGCCTTCAGAATCTTCTGCTCCTGCTTCTCGCCCATGCGCGGCAGTTCGCGCAGTTTGCCTTCGCGCGCCAGCTTCTC
>DASPTW010000124.1:0-20777 GCA_035623215.1 Candidatus Acidiferrum sp. | reverse complement strand
GGAAATCTGCTTCGGCGACCAGTCCAGAATCAGTTTACTCGCAACGATGTTCCGCAAGTTCAGGTTGATGGAAAGAAGGCAGCGCTTGGGCCGCAAGGCCGACTGCCAGGCTTCGCCGTCCGCTTGACTGGCTCGATACGCAGGACGGCCACCATGACGTGCGACCTCCCGGCTCACGGTCGATACCGTTCGCTCTAAACATTTGGCAATCTTACGGATCGACGAACCGGAAGCCAGCCCACGAGAGATTTCCTCGCGCTCACGCAGCGTGAGCGCGAGGAGCGCACGCCGCCGGATGGCTGGAGCAATCCCCCCGTGACGCGACACCAGGCAACGAATGGAGGAATGTTCTTTGCCAAAGCCACGACCGATCTCATGCAACGTCTGACCCGCCTTCCAACGACGCCACACGTCGATCTTCTGCTCCGCGGAAAGCCCAAACCGTTCCCCTGGCTTCATAAACACCACCTTTGTAAAACAGCTCTACACCAGATGGTGTTGCATCGACCGTTTGAACCGGCACGACTTATCAGGACTTGTCCGACAGCAGCCTTGCTACCCAAACTTAGCGCTAAACGTCTGCACATATAGAATCAACAATTCATTCCATGCCGACCAATCCCATGGAGTACATCTGGCCTGGCATTATCGCTGCGCAGGCAATCCACGTCGCGGCCAAGCTACGCCTGGTTGACCTACTGGCTTCTGGCCCAAAGACCGTCGCAGAGCTGGCATCACAATCCGGCTCGCATCCCGTAGCTCTTGAGCACCTGTTGCGCGCACTTTCCACTCTCGAAATATTCGCTTCTACACCGGACGGTCGTTTCTGTAACACGCCACTTAGCGAAATGCTGGGCAGCAGTCATCCTCAGTCGCAGCGGGATAGCGCCTTGTTTCTGCCGGCACGCTTTCTCTGGCTGCCACTTGGGGAGCTCTACGAGTCAGTCCGCACGGGCGACCCTGCGTTCCAACGAGTCTTTGGGCAGTCTTTCTTTGAGTACCTCGGTGACCATCCGGCTGACGATGAAGTTTTTAATAGGACTATGACGCAGGGCATTGGCTGGACCACACCTGCGCTCCTTGCTGCTTGCGACTTCTCGCGCTTTGAGCAACTCGTGGATGTGGGAGGCGGCGAGGGAGCACTGCTGGGCGATATACTGGCGGCCACGCCGGGGCTTCGAGGTGTTCTCTTCGATCTTCCCCAAGTCGTTTCCCACGCTCCCGAAATCTTGAAGGGCGATGTTGCCACCCGTTGCGAAATCGTAGGCGGCAGTTTCTTCGACTCGGTGCCCGAAGGGGCCGACGCGTATATTCTAAAGGGCGTCATACACGATTGGCCTGACGTCGATGCAGCTAGAATCCTACACAACACACGTCGCGCTATTCGTCCGAACGGTACTCTCCTTTTGATCGAAGGTATCGTTGATTCGGCTCGACCTGTAGGTCTTATGGAACTTCTGATGTTGGTGATCGGCGGTCAGGAACGCACCGAAGGGGAATTCCGTTCGCTCCTTGCGGCCACCGGCTTCTCGCTCACTCGCATCATCTCCACAGAAACGTCTTCGCTGATCGAGTGCCACCCGGTTTAATATTCTCCAGTCCCGGGTCCTGGTAAACGGGGTTACCGGAAACTGGGCAACTGGCGGGGGCCTGAGTTGCCTTGCGGGAAGGCGGTCTGGGGTGTTATTTTTACACTTTCCCAGGATAGCCTGCGGAGAGCAAAGCAGGGGCCACACCGCCGGTGTGGTACAAGACGCAGGCTGAGAATCCGTCCAGAAGCGCGAACAAGGGTTGAGGACTGCGACAATGGAACATCTTTCAACGAATTCTCGCGTGGAGAGGATGAGCCGCGGCTAACTCCTTTCGATCCATGACATCCCCCAGGTCCAAGTCGAACAGAACTGTCCCGGCCGGCGCGAAACCGGGCGAGGCCAAGTATTGGCGGGTGGAAGGCTCGCTGCTCGAGTTGGGAGCGATGCGGCCGGTGGGGTTTTTTACGTGGAATTCGCAAAGCTTTGCAGAACGCTGGGCGCGACGCGCGGGAATGGCGGGGATGGCGCTGACGCGGCCGTTTGCCTACGCGGCAAGCCGGACGTTTGCGACGCGGCTGCTGCACACACTGTTGCGAGGAGTCAGCCAGGACAGGCTGGATCTGCTGGGTGAGGAATATTTTCAATATGTGTTGAAGCCGCAGTTGCGGCGCGAGGCGGTCGAGGAACTCGTAAACGCAGTGCGGCAAGGGGAGCAAGTCGTCCTGGTGGGGCAACTGCTGGAAACTATCCTGCGGCCGCTGGCGCATCATCTTGGAGTCGAATCGTTTCTTGCAAACCGGCTCGAGTATCGGGATGGGGAAGCCACGGGACGACTCCTGTCACCGGTAGTGCGGCCCCGAGGACCGTTTGCGTGGCTGGCTGGGGGCGCGACGGACGGGCAAATCCCGCGAGACAGACTATTGCGCCAATTGGGGTGGTCGGTAAGACCGGAATTGCTTGAGAGTGCAAGACAGCCGACGGCCCGGCTGGTTCCAGCTTGCAGCAAACCGGTTGCGGTGTTTGGGAATGCCCCGCGAGTTGAGCGGCTTGCGGTTCGAGAAACGCTGGCAAACCGGCATATCTTGCTGATCGGGGTGACGGGCTTCATCGGCAAGGTTTGGCTTGTCGACCTGCTGGAGAAAATCCCGAACATTGGGAAAATCACATTGTTAATTCGGCGGAACCGCACAACTTCGGCGCAAAAACGGTTTGAGAAAATCGTCGAAGAATCGCCGACGTTTGACAAGTTGCATGAGCAGTACGGGAGCAAGCTCGGGAAGTTCTTGAGTGAAAAAGTGGAAGTCGTGGAGGGGGACGTCAGCCTGCCGGGGCTGGGACTGGATGAAGGGACGCAGGCGCGGCTGCAAAAGTCGCTCGACGTGATCGTGAACAGCGCGGGACTGACGGATTTCAATCCGGACTTGCGTGACGCGATCTCATCCAATGTGGATTCGACGCTTCATCTACTGGAGTTCTTGCGAAAATGCAGCCATACGGGACTGATGCACCTTTCAACGTGTTACGTCGTAGGCATGCGCGACGGCCGCGTCGGCGAAGAGTCAAAGGATAATTACAATCCTGCGAACGATGCGCGGTTTGACGCCGAACATGAAATTGCATCTCTGCGTGAGACAATTCGAAGAATTGAAGAACGCTCCGAGAGCGCAGAACTGGACAAGGCCCTCCGTCGACAAGCGCTAGGACGCGGCGGAGATGAGACAACGGCCCCTGCCGAAGAACTCGAAGGCATTCTAAAGCGCAACCGGGCACGATGGGCACGCAACCGGCTTGTCCGCGTAGGGATGCGACGAGCGCAGCACCTCGGCTGGCCTAACACGTACACGTTCACGAAGAGCCTGGGAGAATCTCTGCTGGCAAGGCACGGCCGGGATCTTCCGATTGTCATCGTGCGGCCGTCGATTGTGGAAAGCTCAGAGCGGTCTCCGTTCACCGGGTGGAACGAGGGGATTAATACTTCAGGGCCGCTCTCCTATTTGCTGGGCACAAACTTTCGCCAGCTTCCATCGAACGAGCGAAAATGCCTGGACGTGATTCCCGTGGACATGGTGTGCCGGGGAATGACACTGATCGCGGCGGCGCTTGTCACACGGCAGCACGCGCGGCTATATCAACTCGCGACGTCAGCGATTAATCCTGTGAACATGGGCCGCAGCATTGAGTTGACGGGCCTGGCGCACCGCAAACATTATCGGACAACTCAAAGCATCGACAGTTGGCTTAAAGTGAAGTTCGAATCCATCCCCGTTTCGAAGCAACGCTACGAGCGCTTGTCGATACCCATGCAGAAAGCGGTGGTTTCCGGGATTAATCGAGCGGCCACCACACTGCGAATGAAGAAGCCCCCGCTGGCCAAGACAGAGCGCGATTTGACTCGCGCGCAAAGAATGATCGAGCTGTACGAGCCCTTTATCCTGCACAACGAGCAGGTCTTCGAGTGTGAAAATGCGCGGTTGCTGTCGGCGGTGTTGTCTCCGGAAGAACGGACGCTCTTTGATTTCACGCCGGAAGCCGTGGACTGGTGGAATTACTGGATCAACGTGCACATCCCGGCGCTGCGCCGCTGGTGCTATCCGTTGATGGAAGGTCGGCCGCTGGAAACACGCGAGCCACGGGCGCTGGATTGGGCCACCGGACCAGTGCGAGAGCCGACGCTCTCCAAAGCAGCGCCATCCGACGCGATATGGCGATCTTCGTAACCGGCTCGACGGGCTATCTGGGCAGCTACCTGGTAGCGGGGCTCCTAACTGAGCATCGCGACAACCTGAACCTGTTGGTGCGCGCGAAAACAGAGCAGGAAGCGCGCGAGCGGCTGTGGACGTCCTTGCAACTCCATTTCGAGTTTCCGGAGTTTTTTGAGCACCTGAACACGCGCGTGCGGATTTTTCGGGGGGATTTGACCGGCGAATGTTTTGGCCTGACCGATGACGAGTACCACGCGCTGGTGGACACCACGGATTCGCTGATCCATTGCGCCGCTTCACTGAACCGGAAATCCGAGAAGCAGTGTTTGAATGTCAATTTGCGCGGCACGCTGGAAGTGATTCAATTGGCCCGGCGAGCACAGAACCGCAACGGGCTGCGAAGATATTCGCATGTTTCGACCGTGGCAGTAGCAGGAAAAAGAAAAAACGAAGTCGTGCGCGAAGATGACGCTATTGATTGGGGCCGGTCGGATTATGATCCTTACGCTCGCACGAAGAAATTCTGCGAGCACATGGCGAACCGGCTGCTGCCGGATGTTCCCAAGACGATTTTCCGGCCGGCCATCGTTCTGGGAGACAGCCGTCGGCCCGAGACTTCGCAATTCGATATGGTGCAGGCGTTTCATTATCTGGCACAGATGCCCGTGCTTCCGCTGCGCGCTCACGATAGAATCGACATCGTCCCTGCAAACTACGTGGGAAAAGCGATTGTGACTATTCATCAAAAAGAAGAGCCCACACACGGCATCTATCACCTGTCATCAGGAACGGGCTCGCAAACCTATGCGGAACTGACCGAGGCGATCTCGAAAGCTGGCGGGATGCGGCAGCCATTATTCTGGCCGTGGCTGGGTGGGACGTTTTCGCGCTCGGTCCATTGGGCGGCAAACCGTGGCGGCGGGCTGGGGTATAGTGGCACGTTGTTGAAGGTGTTCTGGCCGTACCTAGATTGGAACACTGTCTTCGACAATTCGCGCGTGGTCGCGGAGCTGGGCGAAGCGCCTGCAAAATTCTCTACGTATGCGACTCCGCTCTTGAAATTTAGCCGCGAGAATCACTTTCGCTATCCGGCAAAACCGTGGCCGTCTGGCGTAAGCGTGAAGAAGACTGTTGCCGTGGGGAGTACAGGCGCATGACGGACTTTCTTTTGGTCGCTTGGGTGAGCGCGCTGATCGAGATCCGGCGCTTTGGGTGGATGTTTGGCCTGGGCAAGCGCTGGAGCGCGGGCGAAAAACTAAAGCTGCTGTTTGCGGGTTACAACGGGACACGCAACACGGGCAGCGACGTGCGCGTTCAGGAAATGCTGCGCCAGGTCCGGCACGTGCTTGGCGCAAATAACGTTGATTTCAGTGTGATGACGCAGAACTTCGACCGCACAAAGGGATATTTTGAGGGCACGCGGCAAGTTCATCTGCCGGATGTTTACCCGCCGTTTCTATTTCGCGAGGTGAAACAGAATCACGGCGTGGTCGCGTGCGAAGGGTCGATGTTCAAGAGCAAGTTCGCGAATGCGCTGACAACGATGATGATCGGGTCACTGGGCCTGGCTTCGGCTGAAAATAAGCTTTCGGTTGCTTACGGCGGCGAGGCTGGGCACATGGATGCTCTTATCGAATCAATGTGCGCCCGGTATGTCGAAGATTCCCTGGTCATCACGCGGAACGTGGAATCGCAAGAACTGCTGCACTCGCTGGGCATTCCCACGGAATTGGGCTCGGACACCGCGTGGACCTTTCAGCCCCATCCGCCGGAATACGGCCGGCGCGTGCTGCGGGAAGCAGGCTGGGATGAAAAAAAGCCGGTTCTTGTGCTTTGCCCAATCCATCCATTTGTTTGGCCGGTGAAGGCTTCCATCGCAAAATACATCGCCAGCGTAACGGCCGGAGCCTACAAAGACAGCCAATACCGCACGGTTTATTTTTTTGAGTCGGGCGCGGAGGTGGAGCGGAAATACCGGCATTACATTTCGGGATTCATCAAGGCGACCCAAGCGTTTTTGCAGCGACATCGGGTTTTCCCGATTCTAGTGGCGTGCGAACGGCTGGATGCCGTCGTGTGCCGCGATATCGCGGACCAGATTCCCGGCATCCCCATTTTCACTTCCGACGATTACAATATGTTTCAGCTTGTTTCGATTTTGCGGGCCTGCTCCTACATGGTTTCTTCGCGCTACCACGGAATTGTGACTTGCATGCCGAGCTTGGTGGCCTCCGCTGGAGTAACCATGGATGAGCGCATCCGGAATCTGATGCGCGAGCGCGGTCATGAGCACCTCATGCTCACCGTGGACGATCCGGATTTGGAGCCGAAGCTGCTTCACCTGATGGAAACCCTCGTGAAGGAAGCCGACTCCGTGCGGGAAGGGATTGGGCTGACGGTGGTGCGCAATTTGAAGTTGATGGCGCGCATGGGCACGTTCCTGGAAGACGCCGTGCGTCGCACCTATCCCGAGTTTCCCATTCGTAGCGGCGTTTTCTCTTGGGAAGACTATTTGCCGCCGCTCAGCTCGGATTTGGCCGAGCTCGTGGAACAATACGACTCTGCTCCCAGCGCGCTTGCAGCCGCTAACTGATTCTTCATGCCCAATTTTCTGGAAATTATCTTCGCTCAACTGAAACGCGCGGATGCCCGGGTCGTGCTGCGCGAAATTCGCGGCGAACAGTTTGTGAGCGTGACGGGCAAGGAATTGCTCGGGCAGATTCAGCAAGTGCGCGAGTTTTTGCGGAGTTCCGGCGTGCAGCCCGGGGAGCGGTGCGCGCTGCTCTCGCCTAATTCGATTCGGTGGGTCGTGCTCGATTTGGCGCTGATGGCGGAAGGTATAATTGTGGTGCCCCTGTACTCACGACAAGCGCCGGGCGAACTTGCGGGAATGATAAGCGATTGCGGGGCTCGGCTGCTGTTTGTCAGCGATGCGGGTTTAGGTGACGGGATTACGCAAGCCTGGCCGGGGGCGCCGCAGCGAATCTTGTTGGATGAAGTGACGAAGAGTTCTGCGCCGAGAATTCCAAATGGTGGGGCGCCAAATCCACGGAAAGACTCGGACATCATCACCATCATCTACACTTCGGGGACATCTGGCGAGCCCAAAGGAGTGTGCCTCAACACCGCCAACTTGAATTTCATGCTGGAACGTACGACGGAGCGGCTCGAGCAGTTGATGGCGCAAGCGCCGAGCGCGGGCCCTGATCGCGTGTTCCACTATTTGCCGCTTAATTTTGCGGCGTCGTGGCTTTTGCTATTGTCGTGCCTGACACGCGAAACGACGCTGACACTTTCGACCGACCTCAATAAGCTGGCCGACGAGATTCGGTTGTCTTCGCCGAATTATTTTTTGAATGTGCCTACCTTGCTCGAACGGGTGATGCGCGGCGTTGAAGAGGCACTCTCGAAACAGCCGGCGCCGATTCGCTGGCTGTTTCAGAGGACGCGAGAAGCGTTTGGGCGGCGCGCTGCGGGTAGCTCTGGAGCCTTTGACGGCTTATGGTTTTGGCTTGGCAGGATTCTCATTTTCAGCAAAATCAAACAGCGCTTTGGGCGCGATTTGCGGGCGCTGATCTGCGGCTCTGCGCCACTGGCTCCGGAGACGCAACAGTTTTTCCTGATGCTTGGAATCCCCATCCTGCAGGCGTACGGGCTTACAGAAACTACTGGCATTTGCACGATGGATGATCCACGTTTTCCTGCTGAGCCCGGCTACGTCGGCACGGCGGTTCCTGGAATCGAAATGAAAGTCGGCGAAAGCGAGGAGATCCTGACGCGAGGTCCGCACATTTTCCGAGGCTATTGGAATCGCGCGGAGGAGACGGCGTGCGTGCTGCAAGACGGTTGGTTCCACACCGGCGACCAGGGTGAAGTGAATGGCCGGGGAAATTGGCGCATCAACGGACGGGTCAAGAACCTCCTGATCCTGAATTCCGGGCACAAAATCGCGCCGGAACCCCTCGAGGAACGGATTGCGCATTTGCTGCCTGCGGCGCAGCAGGTGGTAGTGATTGGCAACGGGCATGGTTATCTTTGTGCGCTGGTCACAGGAACCGTCGAAACGGCGGAAGTGCAGGCCGCGCTCGATGCCCTGAACAAGAAACTGCCCCATTACCGGCAAATCCGCAAATTCAAAATCATTGGGCAAGGTTTCACTGTTGAGAGCGGGCTGCTCACTGCCAACGGCAAACTGCGTCGGGATGCCATCAATGCGCGCTTCGCCTCCGAAATCAACGCGATGTATGACGCAAAGGTGCAAAGCGAAGGCTCCGGAAGAATAGACAAGGGCCGGGCGGTCAACAGGCAGCACGCATGAAGAGTTTTACCGGAAAAGCGCTACGTTGGCAGTGGCGTGACGGCATCGTTGAGATGACGCTGGATCATGAGCCAGCCAACGAAATTGGCACGGCGATGCTGGCCGAACTCCAGCAGTTTGTGGCGTCGTTTGGCGAGCTTGCGCCGAAAACGCACGTCTGCATCATTGCGAGCGCGCAAAAAGCCGGGTTTTCTGCTGGCGCAGATTTGCGCGAGCTGTATCACGGAGCTGCAGCATTGCCGGAAAAGGAACGGCTCCCGGGCGTTCGCGATTTTCTCGAGCGCATTCACGCCGTGCTCAACGCCATCGATGCCGCGCCGTTTGTGACCATCGCGGCGGTGCACGGTGTGTGCTTCGGTGGCGGGCTGGAGCTCGCGCTGGCGTGCGACATGATTATTGCGGACAAAATGGCGCGCTTTGCGTTTCCGGAACTGCGCCTGGGCTTGATTCCTGGTTTCGGCGGCATCCCACGCTTGAAACGCGATCTCGGAAATGCTTTTGTGCGCGATTTGCTATTCACGGGACGGACTGTGAACGCAACGCGCGCGCAGGCGGTTAGCCTGGTGGCGCAACTGGCAGGCGAAGGAGAAGCGCTCCGCATCGCGCGGTCGACTGCAGCGCAAATCACAAAATTTGATGCGGCCGCGCGCGCCACTGCCAAGAAATTCATCAAGCCTATTCCACACGAAGAGCTTCGGCGCGAGATCGATCTCTTTTGCGAGCTTTTCGCGCGCCCTGCGGTGATGGCGGCGCTCAAGAAATTCGTGGAAGACGCTGGGCCGATGCCGTATCTGCCGTAATGCGCAGAGAAACACCATCTCCGCGAGTGAATTTTCTTCTTTGCGGCTGGGATGATAAATTTAGGCCTTCATGCGAACGATAGAACAAACCACGCAAGAAGTGCTCGACCTAGCCACGAAGCATTTTCAATTGCCGGCGGGCTCGCTCGCGCCCGAGGATGATTTTTTCAAAAAGCTGGGGATCGACAGCCTTCAGACTCTGGAGCTGCTTTCGCGACTCGAAAATCACTTTGCAATTGAATTGCCGGATTACGAAGTGCAGGGCGTGAGCGACTTCAAAACGCTCGCGGAGCGGATTCAGTCCCGCTTGTAATGCTGGATCTTTCCCAATACCAATCTGTTGGCGAAGCGCTGAGAGAAGCAGTAGAACGCTTTTCCAACGAAGTGTGTTTGATCGAAGCGGACCGCGAGCGCGAAAAAGAACGCCTGACTTACACCGAGTTCAAGAAGCTCGCGCTTCCGCTCGCGAAAGCCTTGCAGGAAACCGGGTTTTCTGCTGGCGACCGCGCCAGCATCATCATGACGAATCAGTCGAAATGGCTGATTTCGGCGTATGCGATCGTTTTCCGTGGGGGGGTGCTTGTTCCGCTTGACTACAAGCTCACTCCTGATGAGCAGTGGCAGCTTCTCAAACATTCAGGAGCCACGTTACTCATCACGGAGTACCCCATCTGGCGGCAGCTCAGCGTTTCCGCAGGGCGCACCTCCACACCAAACGTGAAGACAGTCTTGGTAACGGAAGCTCCCGCCAACGCGGACCTGGCCGGCGCTCAGCGTTGGGAAGAATTTCGCGGAGAAGGCGACCCTGCGTTTGTCCCGCGCAAGCGCAGCGACACCGCGAGCATCGTTTATTCCTCCGGCACCGGCGGGCGTCCCAAAGGCTGCATGATGACGCATGAAAATTATCTGGAACAGTGCGTCGCGCTGACTTCCATCTATCCATTCTGGCCGGGGGTACGTTATCTCAGTATTTTGCCAACGAATCACGCTATCGATTTCATGGTGGGATTTTTCGGGCCGTTCACGTGTGGCGCAGCGGTCGTGCACTTGCGCACGTTGCGCCCGGAGTATGTTCGGGAAGCTTTCCCGAAATACAAAATCACCTATGTGAGCCTAGTCCCGCTCGTGCTCAAAAACTTGCAAAAAGGATTGCAGGCGCGGTTTGATGCACTTCCGGCAGGCAAACGAAAAGTGTTTAACGCGTTGGTTGCGGTCAACAAAGCTCTGACAAAAAGCAGACCACGGCTGGGGCTGAGCCGCCTGCTGCTGAAGCAAGTGCATGAAGCCTTTGGCGGCGAGTTGCTGGCAATCATCGTTGGCGGCGCGTTCACCGAGCCGCAGACTTTGCAATTTTTCTACGACCTAGGAATTCCTGTGGCGAACGGGTACGGCCTGACGGAAGCGGGCACGGCGATCACGGTTAACGATTTAAGGCCGTTTCGGGCAGACACCGTGGGCAAACCGCTGCCGGGGATGGAAGTGCGCATCCTCAATCCCGCCGCAGATGGCGTGGGGGAAGTGGCGGTGCGCAGCAAAACGGTCATGTCCGGATATCTGAACGATCCCGAGCTGACGGCGGAGACGATTGTGGACGGCTGGCTGATGACCGGCGACCTGGGAAAGTTTGATGCCACCGGCCACTTGCAATTGAGCGGGCGCAAGAAAAACATGATCGTCACTGAGGAAGGAAAAAACATTTATCCAGAAGACATCGAAAAAACTTTTGAAAGCCTGCCGGTGGAGGAATTTTGCGTTTTTGCGGCGAACTACATCTGGGCGAAACACTCGATGACCGGAGAGCAGCTTGTGCTAGTACTCCACCTGGATCAGGGACAAAAATACGGTGAGGAGCTTCAACGCGACGTCAACGCGCGCAACCAGCGACTGCTAAACTACAAGCGTGTGCACGGGGTGATTCTGTTGGACGAGGATTTTCCCCGAACGGCCTCTCTCAAGATCAAGCGGAATGAGCTGGCGGCGCGGCTGGCGAAGTTGGACAGCGCCACGGCAATTCGACTGTTGTAAGGCAGCTTCGCAGAACGCGCTTGGGTCTCGAAGACTACATTGTTGGCTCGTGTGCATCGAAAAAATGGAACGATTTTTTGCCATCGTCAACCCCGCCGCCGGTGGCGGCCGCTCCGCGAAGCTTGCCGGGCCTGCCCTGACGCGTTTGCGGGAAAAGAAATTGCGTGTAGACGTTTTTGCGTCCACTTGCCCGGGCCACACCGCGGAGCTCGCTCGCGAAGCCTACGATCAGGGATACCGGCGTTTCCTTGCGGTTGGGGGGGATGGAACGGCGCACGAAATCCTCAACGGAGTCTTCGCGGGCCGCACATCCGTAGATCGTCTTGCGCTGGGGTTTCTTCCGCTCGGGACCGGCAATTCCTTTTTGCGCGATTTCACCCAAAACGGCGCCGAAGCTTCACTGCAAGCTCTGTTGGAAAACCGGAAGCGCCCTGTGGATCTTCTTCGGCTGACTCACGCGAAGGGCGAGATTTATTCTTTCAATCTCCTGAGCATGGGCTTCACCGCCGATGTTGGCGCATTAACGAACCGGGTGTTTAAGCCATTCGGCCATCTCGGTTACCTGCTTGGCGTTTTCGTGCGAGTCGTTCAACTCCGCCGCAGAGTGTTCGCACTGAGGTGCGATGCAGACCAGGAATGGGATGAGCGGCGTTGTCTCTTTCTCACCTTCAACAACAGCAAGTACACGGGCGGGACGATGCTGATCGCGCCACAGGCCGATCCCGCCGACGGCCTCATTGAATTTGTCCGCTGGGGTCCCATCGGACGATTAGGTCTGCTGCGGAATTTGCCGCGCCTTTATGACGGCTCACATATCAAGCATCCCCTGGCGGAGCGGCGCGCAGTGCGCCACGTGGAGTTCAAAGAGTCCGCTCCCATTGACATCATGATCGACGGAGAAGTCGCCACGTTGGAATGCCGCTCGATCGACGTTCTCCCCGCAGCGGTGGACGTTTTCATATGAAAAAGATTTGGCTGACTCTTCGCAGCGCAGTTTTGTGGGTCGCCAGCGGATTACATTTTTTTATTGTCGTGCCAGTGCTGGTCCTTCTCGGAATCATTCTCGATATGCGCAAACACGATTGGTTGCAGCGCGGTTTGTGCAAGCGCATCGTGTTTCTTTCCGGAGCCACTATCGAGGTCCACCAGTCACCGGGATTTGATCCAACCCGCACTTCCTTCTTCTTTTCAAACCACGTCAATCTGTTTGACCCTTTCATGCTGTACTGCGCCATTCCCCAGTTTGTGCGCGGCTGGGAATTGGAGTCGCACTTCAAGATTCCCGCGTACGGCTGGTTGATGAAGCGGTTTGGCAATGTTCCCGTCCCGGATGTGCGGCGGCCGTCAGATTTGAAAAAAATGTGGCGCTTGACGCACGAGGCCGTGGATTCCGGCACAAGCCTCGTCATATTTCCGGAGGCCAAGCGGACTCGCGATGGAAAGGTGAATGAATTTCAAGATGGAGGATTTCGCGTCGCACAACAGTTAGGTGTGCCCATTGTACCAGTTACCCTGGTCGGTTCGTTCGAGCATCACCGCACCGGCCACTGGATGCTCTGGCCGGCAAAAATCACAATCTTCCTGCACGATACCATCGATACGGAAGGGATGCACAAAGAGGATGTTCCCACGCTGCGCGACCGCGTCCGAACGATCATTTCCGCACCCTTGAAAGAATCATCCGAAAGTGATTTTGAGTCGAAGCAGACCTAACGAAAAAACAAAGGAAGAGATTACAGCGACAGTTTGATGCCCGGAAGGACCCGCCCAGCCTTGGTCTCCTGCCACGTGAAAATAATTCGGTGAATGACAGTGATGGTCGAAACGACAGCGATGACCCAGAGCACCGGACCCATGCGATTGAACAACCCACCGATGATCAGCAACACCAAGCGCTCCGGCCGCTCCATGAAGCCGACTTTGCACAGCGGAATGAGCGACTCGGCGCGCGCGCGTGCGTAGCTCACCATGACCGACCCAGCTGTCGCCACCGCGGCAAGCACCACGTAAGGCGTGCGCCCGCTCACGGAGTAGTACACGAGCAATCCCATATACAGGGCCATGTCTGCGTAGCGATCCAGAGTCGAATCGTAGAACGCACCGAACGCTGTAACGCGGTTTTGCCGGCGCGCCACTTGCCCGTCCAGCATGTCCAGAAACCCCGCGCAGAAGATAATGATGGCGCCCGTCCGGAACCCGCCCACCGCAAAAAACGCCGCCGCCCCAAAATTCACCACCAAGCCGAGAAAAGTAAGCACATTGGGATTGATTCCTGTAGCGGCGATGCCCCCGACGATCTTGTCGAGTAGCCACTTTCCCCCGTTCCCGATCGCGCCTGTAATGGTCGACATATTTGACTAGTAGTGTCTCAAAACGGCCGCGGGTTTGCGAAATCGACTTGCTGCCCTGAATTCCGCCGCATCGTACACCACCCGGAACAGGTGCGGCAAATTGCGTATTGAGGTCGACTCATTTCGTACTCTGCTCGGCTGAGCTGAGCAGATACTACACTGATTTCATGCTGCGAAATTTTGGTGACCTCCATATCCCGATTTTCTGGCAGTCTATTGACGAAGCCATTTCGGCTCGTAAACATGCAACAAGCTAGTTAGGAAATCCTTGACGCTCCATAGTCCACAGCTTACAGTCCCAACGTCATTTCTGAGGTCTGCAAAGATGGATTCTTCTTTTACTCGACGCCGTTTTTTGGCGCACGGAGCCAGCGGCCTTTCTGCCGTCTGGATCTCCGCACACTGGCCGGCTTTGCTTGCCGCGGCTAACCATGCGCGCAACGCCGCGGAAGCATCGGTTCCGCCCAAGTTCGAATTCTTCACTCCGGAAGAGGGCAACGAAATTGACGCCATCACCGCGCGCATTATTCCTACGGACGATACGCCGGGTGCCAGAGAAGCCGGCGTCGTCTATTTTATCGACCGCGGTCTGGCAACGTTTGCAATCGACGACCAAAAGACCTACCGAGAAGGCCTGCCAGAATTACAGGCCAGAGTCGCGGAAATGTTCCCTAGTGTTTCCAAGTTCTCCGCCCTTACGGCCGAGCAGCAAGACGAGGTTCTGCATACTTTTGACGAGCAAACGGCGCGGCCCCGGCGGTCATTCCGGGCACGCCCGGGAGCTCAGAATTTCTTCGACACTCTCCAGCAACACACGATTGCCGGGTTCCTGATCGATCCCGAATATGGCGGTAATCATGACGGGGTGGGCTGGAAGGTCATTGGACGCGAACGAGAACACATGTTCCAGCCGCCGTTCGGATACTACGACAAAGACTATCCCGGCTGGGAACCTGCGGCGAAAGAGGCGGAGAAGAAATGAGCGTCGACCAGCCCAAATACAAAACTTCCGATGAAGTGGATTTCGTCATCATCGGCTCAGGCGCGGCTGGCGGGATTCTAGCCAAAGAACTTTCCACGAACGGATTCCGCGTGGTTGTGCTGGAACAAGGCCCATACCTGACGGAAGCCGATTTCACGCACAATGAAATTGAAATTCTGGCCGAAGACAAGCTCACCAATCATCCCAAGCTTCAGCCGAACACCTTTCGCAAGACGCCAGACGAGAAAGCCAAGCCGCAGCGCGCGCTGGTTTACGGCCGCTGTGTTGGCGGCACCAGCGTGCACTTCACCGCGAATTTCTGGCGCTTCCACGAAATTGATTTCATTGAGCGGAGCAAAATTGGCGCGGTTCCTGGTGCGACTCTCGTGGATTGGCCGATCAACTACGCGGACCTCGAGCCGTACTACACCAAAGTCGAATGGGAAATTGGGGTCTCCGGCCTGGCCGGCGCTAGCCCCTTCGATCCTCCGCGTTCGAAACCGTATCCCATGCCGCCGCTTCCCGTGAAATCCTCGGGTGTGATTTTTGAGCGCGCTGCCCGCAAACTTGGCTGGCACCCTTACCCCGCCCCGATGGCGATCCTTTCGCAGCCGCGTGCCGGGCGCAGCGCTTGCGTGCAGTGCGGCTTCTGTCTGGGCTTCGGATGCGAAGTAGGCGCGAAATCCAGTTCTCTGGCTGCCGCGATTCGCGTGGCCGAACGCACCGGCCGCTGCGAAATTCGCCCGAACTCGTACGTGCACAAGATCGAGCTCGACGCCAACGGCCGCGCGATTGGCGCTATTTACTTCGATGAGAAACGCAATACGCATCTCCAGAAGGCCAAGGCCGTTGTGGTCTGCGCCAACGGCGCCGAGACTCCACGCTTGCTCCTGCTATCCGAGAACAAACAATTTCCTAACGGTCTCGCCAATTCCAGCGGCCTCGTCGGCAAGAACCTGATGTTCAACAGCGGCGGTGTCGTCACCGGCGTGTACGAGCATCCGCTCAACGATTACAAGGGCTACTGCGTCAGCCGGGTCCTCCATGATTTTTACGAGCTCGACGCGCAGAAAGTGGGATTCTGCGGCGGTGGCGGCCTCGACGCCCGGTACGATTTCACTCCCATCACGTTCGCGTTTGGCGGGATTCCGCCCGGGACTCCCCGGTGGGGCAAAGAATTCAAAGCCGCGCTGGCGCATAATTTCACGCGCACCATGGAGATTTTCTGTCACGGCACTTCCCTGCCCGTCGAAAACAACTCTTTTTCGCTCGACCCAGACCTGAAAGACGCCTGGGGACTGCCCGCTCTACGGCTGACGTACAAGGATCATCCCGACGATCTGAAGCTTTGGAACTGGCTCCTGGAACGCGGACATGAGGTCCACGAAGCGGCAGGCGCGCTTAAGAAATGGAGCTACCCGGCACAGGAGCAACAGTTTGGCGTACATCTCCTCGGCACCTGCCGCATGGGCAACGACCCGAAAACTTCGGTCATTAATCCCGACCACCGCACACACGACGTGAAGAATCTTTTCCTTTGCGACGGCAGCAGTCTGGTGACCTCCGGCCGCGGCCAGCCCACAATGACCATCATGGCGCTCGCGTTCCGCGCCGCCGACCGCATTACCGCTCTTGCAAAGCGCGGCGAAATCAGTGCCTGAGCGCTTCGGGTTGCATTCGTCCTTTGAAACTGCTCCAAACTTTCTTGCGTCACACCACCTGCGAGGCTCGAATCCATGAGTTCAAGTTTTAGCAAAAACGTTGCGTTTGCATGCGGAACATCGCTGCTTCTGTTCGCGATATCCCGAGCGAGCGCGCAGTCTGCCACTGCGAAAGCGCCCGCCGAATCGCCCGCGCACCCAAAGTTGGCCGAAGAAGAGTTCAAGAATATTCAGGTGCTCAAGGGAATCCCAGCCGAGCAGCTACGCCCCTCAATGCAATTCATCGCCGCATCGCTTGGCGTCGAATGTGAGTATTGCCACGTCGCGCGCGCGTTTGAAAAAGACGACAAAAAGCCCAAAGTCACCGCTCGCAAAATGATCAGTATGGTGATGGCCATCAACAAGGAAAACTTTGAGGGCCACCGCGAAGTCACCTGCTATTCTTGCCATCGTGGCTCCACTGCCCCAGTAGCTACTCCGCTTGTTTCCGCGGAAGAACTCAAGCCGGCGGCAGCGGGAGATGGCAAGATGGCCGAAGCCAAGCCCACTCTCCCCCCGGCAGACCAACTTCTCGACAAGTACCTCGCCGCCATTGGCGGCGCCGAAGCACTTCAGAAAGTCACCAGCCGCACGCAGAAGGCTACACTGACGGCGTTCGGCGGCCAGCATTTTTCCGCCGACATTTTCTCCAAGGCTCCCGACAAGCGCCTTTCTGTCATGCACCTCCCAAACGGCGATAGCCTGACTGCCTTCGACGGCCATCAGGGCTGGCTGAGCGTTCCTGGCCGAGTGCAAATGATGTCTGCTGCGGAGAATGCCGCGGCTCGCATTGACGCCGACTTATATTTTCCTTTGCACGTGAAAACGCTTTACGAAAAATTTCACGTTGATCCCGGAGAAAAGCTCGATGGCCATGATACCTATCAGATTGTGGGAGAAAGCGAGGGCAAGCCCCCGCTGCGCCTCTATGTGGATAAAGAGTCGGGGCTTTTGTTGCGCCTCGTTCGCTACGCGGATACGGCGTTAGGCCTGAACCCTACGCAAATTGACTACGCGGATTATCGGGATTCGAACGGCCTGAAAATTCCATTTCGCTGGACACTTTCGCGGCCGGGAAACCAGTTCACCATTCAGGTCGATCAGGTGCAGCAAAACGTTCCGGTGGATGATGCAAAATTTGCGCCTCCTCCACCGGCGCCAGCCTCCGCATCAAAGCCCGCCAACCCCTGATCTTTAGTGACCCGGGGGCTTCGCTTCCGCGGGTTTCGATTCAGTTTTCGCGCCCTGCTTGTCTGGCGTATTCGAACTATCTACTGATTTCTGTTCCGGCGACTCGCCTTCTCTTGGTACCGCTAGCTCCGGACTCTTTCGGAGATATTGCACGATCAAAGAAATTCTCCGGTTCGATGGATCCAGGGGATCTTCCGGGTGCCTGAGCCGCTGGTCCGCAAATCCGCGCACTTGCGTTACTTGATCTCCTCGTATGCCTTCCTTTTGCATCAGCCGCCTCGCCGCGTTGGCACGGTCTACTGACAATTCCCAGTTTCCGTAAGTGCTGCCCGCGGCGTATTGTCTCGAGTCCGTGTGCCCTTCCATAGCCAGTTTGTTTGGCAGCTTGCCCAGCTCTTGCGCTAGCAACGTCAACAGATTGGTCCCAGCCTCGCTAATTTTCGAGCTGACACTGTCGAAAAACGTCCCTGCCTCTGATTCCGTGAGCTCGATCCGTAAACCCTCATTCGTGACCGTCATATCGATGTGGTTCTTCAGCTTGTCCAACTGCGGGACTTCATGTATGGCCTTCTCCAGCTCTTGCTTCAATTGCTCCATGTTGTCCTTCGAGACCATGAAGTTTTCTGCCGCGCGGGCCATGTCGCTTCCTACTTGTTTGGCGGTTCCGGTCGGATCTTTGAAATATCCTCCCACTGCTTCTCTGATCTTCTGGCTGGTGTTCATCAGCCACAGCACGATGAACAGCGCCATCATCGCCGTCACGAAGTCCGCGTAGGCGACCTTCCAGGCGCCACCGTGATGCCCGCCGTGACTAGCTTTCTTTTTGATGATGATAGGACGCGCGGGTGCTTTCATGGCAATCGTTCTTAACTAGGCCGCAGCTGATGCGGATGCCGCTTCGCCCGCAGGAGCACCGTGGCTCCTGATGTGCTTTTCGGTTTCTTGGAACGACGGCCGCACATGTCCCGGAATTGCGCGCCGCGCAAATTCCACGGCCAGCACTGGTGGCGTCCCTTTCATAAAGCTGACTATCACGACGCGCAGGACGTGATAGTAGGAGTGCACTTCTTCAGCGCTCTTCGCCATATTCGCGGCGATCGGCCCGACGAACCCGTAGCAGAGCAGAACACCAAGGAATGTTCCGACCAGCGCCGCCGCCACTTTGTTCCCGATTTCTTCCGGCGGTCCACCAAGAGCTCCCATGGTGATGACTACCCCCAGCACTGCCGCCACAATTCCTAGTCCCGGCAGTGAATCCGCCGTGGTCGATAGCGCGGCAATTGGCTGCCCCGACTCGCGATGATGTACGTCCATGTCCAGCTCCATCATCTGGTCCACGTCAAACGGCTCCACACTGCCCCCGGCCGCCATTCGAATCGTGTCGCACACGAACGCCAGAGCGTGGTGATCTTTCAAAAAATTCGGGTACTTGGAAAACACTGGGCTTTTCTCCGGATCGTCGCTGTCGGTTTCCAGAGCCATCAGCCCTTCCTTGCGCGCGCGAGTGAAGAGCTCGTACATCATCTTCAGCGTCTCGAGATATTTTTCTTTCCCGTATTTCGACCCGCCGAAAACGCCGCCAATTCCTCCCGCAATTGCTTTCAGGATGTGCAGCGGATTGGCAATCAGCACTGTCCCGGTAGCCGCTCCAGCGATGATGAGCAGCTCCGCCGGCTGCAGCAGCACGCGGATGTTCCCGTGCTCCATCAAGTAGCCGCCCACCACGGCTCCGATCACCACCATAATTCCAATGATCACGAACATCGTGATTCGAACCTCGTACGCGTTCTTCGCTTTACTCTGCCCAAAGCGTCACTCGATTTCCGCCCTTGTCCGTGCTGGCGCGCAGGCTTTTTTCTCCGCGGTCTAAGATAACCTCGACCGTGTCCGCGGTTCTCGCGCTCGCGGCTCCCACGGAGATAGCCATATCCAACAGGTCTCCCCACCACTCCACTTTGCTTTGGTTCACCATCTTGCGCAGGCGTTCGCCGGCCTTTACGGCTTCCTCTTCCCCACACTCCATCAGCAAGGCAAGAAATTCGTTCTCATTCCACCGCCCCACGAAATCCGTTGGCCTCAGACTGTCTTCGAGCGTCTGTCCCACGACCCAAAGCACCGCCGCCACCGCACCAATCCCATTTCGAGACTGGATTTGCGCCTCTCTCAGGTGCGAATGCATCATCGCGTGATTCAATACGCCCGATACTTCATCCAAGCAGCCGTAAGCCGCCAGCTTGCTTTGCCGCTCGGTTAGGTCGGTGATAGCAAAGACCTCCTCAAAGCTCTCCACTACACCAATCACCCCGCCGTGTGCAGCTCGAATTGGCGCCGCATGCAACCGCACCAGGACACGATGCCCTGACTTGTGTCTCAGCGAAACCTGTGCATCGCTCGTTTTGCCTTCACGCAGCACCACCGAAACCGGTAAGTCCTCCCTGTTGATTTCGTTGTTTTCGCCATCAACATGCCCCAACAAATCTTCCAACGACGAACGGCCGACGACATCCTGGCTCAGATACCCGGTGATGCGTTCGGCGCCCGCGCTCCAGAGCAGGATTTTTCCTCCGCGGTCGACCAGGTACACCCCAATCTTCAGACCATCCAAAATCCCGCGGTAGAGTTCGGGATCGTCAAGCCGCAGCATTAGGCGCGCCTGCCACCATCGGCCACTTCCCTCCGCACCTTTGCTTCCAAGCGCTCCTTTGCTGTCCAGCTCTAACCGCTTGTTTTGCAATGAGATTCCGCGATGGCTGGTTCCATCTCAGTTCTTTTCCACAACGCTACGCCCCGTTTTGGAACACGACCGGTTTCATAGCTATTTGCTGGTCTGCTTACTCGGCGACGACTCAAAGGGAGGCACCGTCTTATCTTGCTCGACGAAACGCAAGGAAGAGAGGTTGCAGTTGTATGGGCCCGTTTCGCCTGCTAGAATTTTTAGGTTGTCCTCAGTGAGGGCCTGTAGCTCAGGTGGCTAGAGCGCGCCCCTGATAAGGGCGAGGTCGGTGGTTCAAGTCCACCCAGGCCCACCAATCTTTTCAACGACTTAGCGGAAGCCCTCGAATTGCTTTCACGTTTTGATTCAAACCTGCCTCAGAGACTTGCCCGTGAGGGCTGCGCGTTTCCCCTCCATGCGGATATAAGAATAATGCTCAATCATCTTGCGGCTTAGTGGCCCG
>DASPTW010000123.1:0-13355 GCA_035623215.1 Candidatus Acidiferrum sp. | reverse complement strand
AAGGCGAGGGGTGAGAAAGCCCGAAGCAGCGTGAAAAGCCTCAGAACGGGAAAATGCCACAGGGAGTGCGTCTCTCCGCGGAGGGTATAACCAACTGAAAGGAAAAGGGATAAGAGAGCTGTGGAAAGTGGCAATTTTGGAACAACAGATGCACCACTCCTCATCGCTCAGAAGGAAGGTAATGGAGCGATTGCCATCTTTCTGACTGTGGGCGTTCCCTTTGCGACGGCGGGCAGGCGGTGAAAGGCTCGAAAGGATACGGCGCAGAGCGGAACGCCCACGAATAGCCGAGAGAACCCCCAGTTTCTTGGCTAGCAGGATCGAGTCAGGCAGCGGCCGGGCACGGATCGCATAAGGAGCGTCGAGGTTCCGACGCGATGGCCCCCTCCACGGGCCTCAACCAGTGCTCGGCGCTGCCTTTTTTGTGCGGTCGCTGATAATCCCCGCGCCGCATTTTCCGCGAAATAAAAAGCAAAACTCATGGTTTTCTCGCGCAACGCTCTGTGCGAATCTGCGCAATCCTCGCTTGTTCTTCGGTTCAAACGCAATATGTTGTTTGTTTGCTATGAGTTTGAGAGGCGAAAATTTGGAACGACGCGTGCACCCAAGGCCGTTGAGCATGAACTAGAAAACTAGAACAGCGTGCGAACTGCGGAGATGGAGTGAAGGAGGGTCTTATGACAGTCGTAATGGAGCCGAAAGTAACACCGGAGTTAACGAAAAAGGTAGCCCTGACCAAGATTCTGGTGACCACGGACTTTTCGGCGGAATCCGAGAGGGCGTTGGATTACGCACTGGCATTGGCGCGCCGGTACGATGCGCGGATTTATCTCGCGCATGTTCTGGCTCCAGACCCCTTCCTGTACGCCGAGCCGGCTCTTGCCGAAGCGACCTACGAGAAAGTTCGCCAAGCCGCGGAACAGGGCATGGCCGACATTCTCGTTTCCGGGAAGCTGCGCGGCATTCCCCACGAAGTCCTCTTGGAAGAAGGGAATGTCTGGCCGGTGCTCGCGAAGCTGATTGAGAAGCACGAAATCGACCTGGTCGTGACGGGAACGCATGGGCGCGGGAAAGTGCAGAAGATGCTCATCGGCTCCGTGGCGGAGGAGATTTTCCGCCAGGCGGACTGTGCCGTGCTGACCGTTGGCCCCAAAGTGAAAGGCGAGCCGACCAGCGAAGTGAATCTGGAAAATATCCTGTTTGCGACCGATTTCGGGCCGGGCGCACAGAAGGCGGCGGCGTATGCATTCTCCTTGGCGCAGGAACATGGCGCGCGGCTGACCATGCTGCACGTAATTCAGGAAGCCACGGCGTTCACGGAAGAGAGCGTGCGGAGGCAGAGAGAGTTCACCGTGGAGAAGCTGGAGCAGTTGGTTCCTGCCGGGGTCGAGAATTGGTGCAAGCCGGAGTTTAAGGCCACCTTCGGCGAAGCTGCGGAAGAGATTCTCACGCTGGCGCGCGAGACCAACGCCGATCTGATCGTGATGGGCGCGAAGACACGGAAGAGCCTCGCGGGGCATGTACCGGCGACGATTGCCTACAACGTGGTGGTGAAGGCGAATTGCCCGGTTTTGACGGTTCGCGGGTGAAGTTGTTCGAAGTGGTTAGCTTAAGCTGCGTGAGCGAAGCGGCTTGAGTTTTGGGAGTGGAACCCTCCCCCCAGCAGGTCCACATCCCAGAAATGCAAAAGGGCGGAACCGAAGATGCTGCACACATCGAGGTTCCGCCCTGGTCTTCTCCGCCTTTGTAACGCGCAACTCTCCTGCCAACAACATCTTAGCAAGTTGCACTGCCTGCTTCGGCGGGTTGTGTGCAGAACTCACATAGGGCTGTGACTCCCGTCACTGTGGACTGTGAGTTTAGCCGGTATCTTGCGGACATTTCGGTGGAACCCTAGGCAAGAGGTCAAGATTGACAAAGATCCAAGGAGCGTACGGCTTCCAGTTGCAGGCTCCCGGGGCCCTTCTGCAGCGGCGCGAGCTGCCTGCTCTGGAACCCGGGCCGAACGAAGTTGTTGTCGAAGTTGCCGGCTGCGGCGTGTGCCACACGGATGTCGGATTCGCTTTTGATGGCGTGCCGACGCGCCACGCTCTGCCCTTGATTCTCGGGCATGAAATCTCGGGGCGGGTCGTCGCGGCTGGGGAGCAAGCCGCTGACTGGGTTGGATGCTCCGTGATTGTGCCGGCGGTGATTCCTTGCGGGACATGCGCGGTATGCCAGGCCGCAAGACCAACGATCTGTCGTCAACAATTCATGCCTGGCAACGACGGTGATGGCGGCTTTGCTACGCATGTTCTCGTTCCTTCCCGCGGACTTTGCTTAGTTCCCCAGGCTCTGCCAGAGAGCCTGACCCTCGAGATGCTTTCCGTTGTCGCCGACGCGGTGACGACTCCCTACGAAGCAATCCGAAGATCGGGGCTTGGATCGGACGATGTGGCGGTCGTTGTCGGCGCCGGTGGCGTCGGCGGATTTGGAGTGCAAATCGCGGCCGCCCTCGGCGCAGCGGTTGTAGCGATCGACGTTGATCCGTCGCGGCTGGAACTGGCATCGCGGCACGGGGCGGAGCTGGTTCTTGACGCAAAGTCCACCGATCTGAAGGGACTGCGGTCAGCGGTTCGTAGCTTTGTGAAAACCTCCGCTCGCCGAGGCATCGGCCTCAAAATTTTTGAGATGAGCGGCACACCCGCGGGCCAAGCCACCGCTTTTGGGCTTTTGGATCATGGGGCCTATCTGGGAGTGGTCGGTTTCACTCCAAAACCAATCGAGCTGCGGCTATCAAACCTGATGGCCTTCGATGCCACCGCTGCCGGCAATTGGGGCTGCCCGCCAAATCAATACCCTGCCGCGCTGAAATTGATTCTCGACGGCAAAGTTGTCCTTGCGCCATTCGTTGAGAAACACTCCCTGGAAGACGCCCCGGCAGTTTTGGAAGCGGTAGCCAAGCACGCACTGAGGCGGCGGGCCATCCTGCAACCCAACCATCGCAACGGGAAGCACTGATTGGAGAGACTAAGGTGAAGAATCACAACCTTGTCGAAGCCACTTCGCCACGCGAAATTCTTGTTGAGCGCAGACCGGTGCGCGACCGATCCGGCAAAGCCGTGGAAGGTCTCCACAACTTGTGGATCACTCTCAACAATCCGGGCGAACTCAACAGCTACACGACCTCCATGGCCAAAGAAGTGATTCTGGCTTTGCGCGAAGCGAGCAACGACCGCGCGGCTGTTGCTGTGGTTTTGACAGGTGCCGGGACACGTTCCTTTTGCAGCGGAGGGAACACCCGGGAATACGCGGAGTATTACGCTGGCGCGCCTGCTGAATACCGTCAATACATGCGGCTCTTCAACGACATGGTGACAACCGTTCTGCAATGCGACAAACCTGTGATTTGCCGGGTGAACGGCATGCGCGTTGGCGGAGGCCAGGAAGTCGGCATGGCGTGTGATTTTTCTATCGCAAGCGACCTGGCCATCTTCAGCCAAGCGGGACCGAAACATGGTTCGGCGCCGGATGGTGGGAGCACCGATTTCCTTCCTGTCTATGTGGGCATCGAGCGAGCCATGTATAGCGGAACGCTTTGTGAGACCTGGAGCGCGCACCGCTTCTACTGGCTCGGCGGCCTTACGCAGATTGTTCCTGTGCTGAAAATCGACGGCAAATGGATGGCAAATCCCTTGACGGTGACGGACCGCGTTTTGGATGAATACGGCCGCGTGGTTTTTGGAGAGTGGAAGACCGGTCAAGCGCGTGAAGAAGGAAAAGCACTGTTGTCGAAAGGAACCGTGGATCTGTCGCTGCTGGACGAAGCGGTCGATGAAATGTGCACGAAATTCCTCTACACCATGCCCGACTGCCTTATCAAAACCATCGAAAGCCTGCGCAAGCACAAACTTCAGCACTGGGACAAAAACCGCGAAGGCAACCGTGCCTGGCTTTCCCTCAACATGATGACGGAGGCCAATGCCGGTTTCCGTGCGTTCCATTACGGAAGCAAGGAACAGCGCGAGGTGGATTTCGTGCGGCTCCGCCAGCGACTTGCCCAGGGGGAGCGCTGGAACGAAGAACTGGTCCGGGAAATTGCACCGTGGGTAGGGCAGACCGAGAAGGCCGCAAGGTAAGGTGAGCACCGTTCGCGCGCTGAGAATTGGCTGGTCGCGCGACGAAGAGAGGTCAGGCGCATGAACCTACGAACTTTTGAAACCTGGCGCGGCAAAGCCTTGGATGATGTTTTGTATGAATGCCGGGAATTATTCGAGGACACGACCTTTCCCACGGTGCAGCGCTGGCGCAAATCGGGCGGAAAAGTTGTCGGACACTTTCAGGTTTACTTCCCAGAAGAGATTGCACACGCAGCAGGCGTGCTGCCTTTCAAAGTTCGCGGAGCCCCCATCGAGGCCGTCCAGGCGGATTCGCGGTTTGGCTCGTATCTCTGCTCGATCCTGAAAACTTCACTGGAACTGGCGCTGAGCAATCGCGTCGAGTTCGACATGTTCGTGACGCACCCGATTTGCGATGCGGCTCGGAATCTCGGAGCCGTGTGGGGGCGCAATTTTCCTTATCCTTGCCAGATTCTCTATTTGCCCCAGAACGCTAATTCACCGGCGGCCGTTACTTACCTTCGAAACGAGTATGCACGCCTGCTGCGGGACATCGAAAAAATCGCCGGGCGGCGCGTCAATGAGGACGATCTGCAACGCTCCGTGGCCGTGTACAACCGGAACCGCGCGCTGCTTCGCGAACTGTATGCGATGAAACGAGACACGCCGTGGCTGGTTTCGGCAGACGAGGCGTATGTTCTGACAGCGATCGGCGGGTTGATGCCTCGGGAAGAGCACAACGAGATTCTTGAGACCGTTCTGCCGCAGCTCGCCGCCAGACCCAATAAAAAGCAGGACAAGATTCGGCTGGTCTTCGAAGGCGGATTCTGCGAGCAGCCGCCGCTAGATTTAATTCGGGCGATTGCGCGCTCCTGCTACGTCGTGGACGACGATTTGCTGATTGGGCTGCGCTGGATTCTGGAGGACGTGCCGCTGGACGGCGATCCTCTGTTTCATTTGGCCTCGGCTTACCTCGAAAAGAGTTCCTACAGTCCTGTCCAGCATGATCTTCGCAAGCCCAAGGAGAAGATGCTGATCGAGCGAATCCGGAATTCACGGGCGAATGCCGCGATTTTGACGGCGGCAAAGATGTGCGAGCCCGGCCTGGAAGAGCAAGTGGCTTACCTGCACGCGCTCGACAAAGAAGGCATTCCGTATTTCATCAGTGAATTCGAAGAAAAAATGACCACGTTCGATCACATGGAAATTCAGCTCGAAACTTTCGTCGAAAACATTCTGTTCAGCTGAGGAAGGGCAAGGGCGATGAACCAGCAAGCAGCAGATGGAATTGTTGGCCGGGGGAATCGCGAAGGTGCCGACCTGTTTCGCCAGTGGTTCTCGGAACTGGATCGTACAGCGCAGCAAGGCGGCGGGGCCGGTTATGTTTTCGTGATGGGAAGCATGTGCGAGATCTTGCGCACTTTCAACTTGCCCGTGGTTTTTCCGGAGATCAATTCGCTGCAAACCGCGGTGCGGCGCGTGGCGCATGAATATCTGAACCAAGCGGAAGACTACGGCTATTCGCCGGACATCTGCGGCTATGTAAAGGCTGACATAGCGGTTCAACTGCGGGGCGGAGAACACCCGATGGGCCGGATTCCGAAACCCGCGCTTGCCGTCCTAACCAACGCCTGCAATACCTATATCAAGTGGGCGGAGATCTGGGAGCGGATGTATCAGATTCCGATTTTCACGCTGGACATTCCTGGAACTCGCGCGGCGGGCACACAAACCTGGGCAGGCGATGCGGACTTTGAAAACGACCGACAGTATGTCCAGGCACAGATCACGGAATTGATAGCACTGTGCGAGCGCGTGACCGGCATCAAGTTCGATATCGACCGGCTGCGGGAAGTGATGGGATACGCCAACGAAATGTCCCGCGGATGGAAACAGGTTTTGGAATTCAACAAAAGCCGGCCGTCGCTCTTCAATGCGTTGACCGATGGAACGATCTACCTGGGCGTCACGAACGGTTTTCGGGGTTCGGCGGAAGGCGGCCGGTTTTTCACAAAGCTTGTCGAAGAGATGGCTTACAAGGCCGCGAATGGAATCGGCACGCTTACGGACGAAAAGTACCGGCTCACCTTCATTGGTGTTCCTTGCTACCCGATTTTCCGCAGATTCAATGAATTGTTTACCGAATGGGGCGGAACGTTCGTGCACTCAACGTATCTTTGGTTTGCTTCGGGCGGCGCCAATCTCGGTTTTGAGTACGATCTCGCGCATCCGCTGGAAAGCCTGGCAGAAGGCGTGCTCATTAGCGTGCGAGACGCCATGGACAGCATGTTCTATCCCGAGCGCGCGCTGCTTGAGATGGTCGACTCGTTTCATCTGGACGGCGTCGTGTATCACCCCATCAAAAGTTGCCGGACAACTTCGACAGGAATGGCGGACAACCGGCGCGCATTGATGGCCATGCGCGACATCCCAAGCCTTTTCATCGAATCCGACATGATGGACCGCCGGGTTGTGAGCGAAGCGCAGATGAAAAACCGCATCGATGCTTTTTTTGAAGGCCTGGCATCCCGCAGGCAGCAAGAGGCTGCCGCTCGTTGAGACGCAAGAAATCGGCACAAGGAGGAACGGAGAATGGCTTACACCGCGGGAGTTGACGTTGGGTCGACGCAGACAAAAGCCATCGTCATCAACGAAGCAAAAAAGATTGCCGGGCGCGCGCTCATCGATACGGGCGCAAATGTGGTCATCGCCGCCGAAAGCGCGTTTACAGAAGCGCTGAAGAACGCGCGAGTGCAGGAAGAAGAAGTCGAGTATGTAGTGGGCACGGGCTATGGGCGCTACCGCGTGACTTTCGGTAATGCGCAAGTCACCGAAATCAGTTGCCACGCCCGCGGCGCGACGCACATGTTTCCGCGCACCCGAACCGTGCTGGACATGGGAGGGCAAGACACCAAGGCCATTCGCGTGCGTTCCTCGGGCGAGATCGTGGATTTTTGCATGAACGACAAATGCGCGGCCGGCACGGGGAGATTCTTGGGAGCAGCATCCAGCGCGCTGGATATTCCCCTGGACCAATTGGGCCCGACGGCCTTGAGGTCGGAGCGGCCGGTGCGCATCAGCACGACGTGCACAGTGTTCGCCGAGTCGGAAGTTCTTTCCTGGGTTGGTAGAGGAAAAAAGATCGAAGACATCCTCCAGGGCGTTCACCAGTCGATCGCGGCGCGTTCGATCGGGCTGCTCCGCCGCGTGGGAATCGAAGAAGAGATCACGTTTACCGGTGGAGTGACGCGCAATATCGGGATGGTAGAAGCACTCCAGAAAGGCCTGGGCACCAAGCTCAATCTCAGCGAGGATTCCCATTTCATTGGCGCGCTGGGCGCCGCGTTGTTTGCTCTCGACCATGTGGTGGCGGGCCGTGCGCCGGCTGCCACCGGGAGGCATTCATGACCTTTACCGCGGGGATCGACGTCGGCTCGACCTACACCAAAGTGGTGATCGTCGACGAGAATAACCGAATTGCCGGACACGCGCTGGGTCACACCGGCTACAAGCTGGGCGAAATATCGCGTCAGGTTTATGCGGACGCGCTGAAAAGCGCAGGGCTCTCGGAATCTTCCATCTCTTACGTCGTGGCCACGGGATTCGGCCGCCACATGGTGCCATTCAGCGATACACAAGTCACGGATTTAACCGCCAGCGCCCGCGGCGCCACCTTCTTCTTCCCGAAAACGCGCACGATTCTCGACGTTGGCGGACAAACCATGAAAGCTACGCGGCTGGATGATTGCGCGCGAGTGAAATCCTTCCGCCTGAATGACAAGTGTGCCGCCGGGACGGGCGCTTTTCTGGAAAAAACGGCTCGCTACATGGGGTACGCAACCACGGAGATCGGCCCGCTGGTCGCCACTTCCAAGCAGCAAGTGGCAATTTCCGGCGTTTGCGCCGTTTTTGCCGAATCCGAAGTCATCAACCAATTGTCTCTGGGCTGCGCGCCTGCGGACATCATGCACGGCGCGATTGCTTCTCTTGTGGATCGCTCGGTGCAGCTCATGAAGCGCGTGCAGTTGGTGCCCGAATACACGTTGATTGGGGGCATCCTACGGTTTGAGACGATGGCGAATGTGGTGCGCGGGCATCTGAAAGAACAAGTCAATGTGCCGCCGGAAAACCTGGTTCAGTTCGTGGGTGCGCTGGGCGCCGCGCTGTTAGCGCAACGCCGGTTGCAAAAACTCAATCTTCCGGCTGGCAATCGCCGGTCAAGCGAAGGGGTCCCCGCGCAGGATTGATCGTTGATGCCTCGGCCATGGCGAAGCTTGTCAAAATCGAAAACCTTCTCAGACGCTCGGCGGGAAGATTTTTCTCCGATGCGCAACTCGAGCCCGATCCGGCGCTCCTTGCGGAAGGCTGGGAACGCCGCTTCACCGCCGATGAGCAGCGCACCAAGGAAGTCGTGGAGCTTTACACGCAACTCGGTTACGAAGTGCGAACCGAACCGGTTCGCGCGGAGGAGCTGGACGACGACTGCCAGGATTGCCAGTCGGTCGTCTCGGTGTATTTTCGTACGATCTACACGCGCAAAAGGAAAAGCTGAGAGCTTTTGACGGCTTTTTCTTATCTCCAGCCTTGTATCGACGCGGGGCTGATCAGGGTGGGCCTATAGTCCGCTTCACTGTTGCTCATCGCGAGCGAATATCCGTTGGCCAAATATTCGGGAATGTCCCGGTCATCGGCGAGCGGGATGTGCGGACCTTGCCTCGTCAGGCTGACGTGAAAGCGGTCATCCTCCTTGTAGCGGTGCGGGACGAGACGGGTTCCCGATTTCCTGCCGCGACGGACAATGGCGAACAGCATTGCATTCCTCCGGATCGATGCTGGGGCGACACACTATGAGCGACCGCGCCGCGCGATGCAATCGGGGCTTCGGGCGAAGCCTGTGGAAACTGAAGGATAAGTTCGGCGCTCCTTTTTGGCCTACTTAGCCCCCCGACATAAACGAATAGCATCGCCGAAGGAGTGGGCGTCCAGTGCGGTTCTTACTCAGTTAGGCACAGCCCATCGCAAAAAGGGTTAGTCGTTTTCCGCCCCGATTATGATTATTGTTAGCGAAATCCTAATCCATTGGAGACTCCATGCGAATGCGAATCTACGTCGCGGCATCTCTTGTGATTGGACTTTTAGCAATACTTCCCGCTAGTTCGCAGCAACAATCACAAAGCAATCCACCGGCGCAAGTTGCGGCAGACGCGGCCAAGCCGTCTTCCGATTCAGCACCGCCTTCTAACGCGGACAAGGACAAGGACTCAACAATTGTCTTCTTCCGGGAGCACCACCTTACGGGTTCTGCCCTGAAACCCTCCATATATGTGGACGGCAAAGAAGTTGACCGCCTCGCGAACGGCCGGTGGTTTTCAATCCACGCCGAGCCCGGCAAACACCAACTTCAGTCCAGCGCGAAGAACGAGCCCGCCACGGTCATCGAAACGACTGCAGGACAAACGATCTACGTGCAGATGGTGATTTTAACCGGGACCTGGCGCGGGAATGGGCGGCTTCTGCAGGTTGACGACGGAGAAGCGCAAAAAATAATCGCCAAGCTGAAACCTCTCCACGATTAAAGCAATTTGAATTCTCTGGCCAAAATTCAATGAGCCCGCTTTGTAGGGGCGCGCTTTAGCGCATCCCGCGCTCCAGCTCAACCGGCCTCTCCACGATTAGAATGGGACAGGACACACAGCCGCCTCAATCCGGCGAGGCGGCCTTGCCCGGGCTGAGTTCCATGAACTGCAGCCCGCCCGTGGTGCGGTCGGGAAACGGCTTGGGGAGCCGGGGGAGCAGTTTGCCGGAGATGAGCGCGTCCAGGGCGTGAAGACGGCCGGCGAGGTCCGTGGGACTCAAAGTGCGCTCGCGGTAGAGCTGGCGGAGATACTCGTCGGCGGGGAGTTCGCCTTTCCTGGCATTGCAGTCCGCACAGCAGGAAACGAGGTTGCGGTAGGAATTTCGCTCGGACCGTGCCTGCGGCACGACGTGGTCGAGGCACCGGAAGCGCCAGTTGGTCTGCCGCAGGCAATAGAAACAGCGGCCGCGCTCACGCTCGTGGATGGTCTGGCGCAGCTCCGGAGTCTTGAAAAAATCTATTTCTTCGATGCTGGCGGGTAGCGTCTTGGGAACGGGAGCCGTAACGGAAGCAGGTTTGCCGGGGTCGCCAGGATGGGACCAGAGGTGGGGAATTTCCTCGGGCAAATAAACCTCGACGAGATGGCCGGCGTGGCTGCGTTCGAGCAAGCGCAAAGCGCCGTGGCCGGCGAGCCGGCGGACCGCCGGGCGCACGGTTACCTTGGAAAGGCAGGCGCCCTCCGAGAGCCACGCAATGGAAAAGCGGAGCTGGCGCTTCCCTTCGAGCCGGCTGTGGCGCACCAGGTGGGAGTAGACCGCGCGATCCGGGAGGCACAGGTTCAGCCGGGGGACCATCACGTCCTCGAATTGTTTCCACACTTGTACAGCGTTGATTTTTTGCGTTTTCATCGTTTTGTCCTTGTTTGGGATTGCTAGGAATTCGGTAGGAAATACAGATAATGAAGGGCCCCTGTAGTGGCGTAGCTACGCTGCGCCCTCCCCGTAGTGTTGTAGGGGCGCAGCAGTGCTGCGCCCTACCTTGGCTAGGCGTCACAACGCATCGGGAAATAAAAAAGGCCGGCAAGAGATGCCGGCTTAGCCCGTAGCGCCACCCTTTTAGGGTAGCATCTTGGTTTCGGGCGGAGAACATGCCGGGCTAAAGCCCGGCGCTACAATCAAATCTGAAAAAAAGGGCCCCAAAAACAGAAATGCCCTCGGCAGAGCCGGGGCGCACTTTTCTACGCCCGTTAACATATCATCAAATGAACGGCTTGTCAAGAGGGTTTTGAAGAAAATTAAGGTGCCCTAACCCTTGCAATTTCTTGTATTTGGCCAATTTTGAATTTTCCACCCCTCTTCGAGGCCACGACAGATCGTGCCCGCATTTGGGCTTAGCCTGCCCCGGGCTGTCCGCGCTCACGCTAAGCCCTGCGATATCTTGCAGTTGGTCCAATTGTGAATTTTGAATCGCAACCTGTAGCCCGCTACTCCCGGGACAGCCTACACGGCACGCGCACAGCGCTGGAGCAAGAGGACGGTATCTTCGGCTGAAAACCACTGCCTGATATACTAGAGTGGGTGGAGGTGTGAAGTCATGGTCCCTCAATTGGTTGAAGCGTATCACTTCCTCAGAGTCTTAATTCCTGCGGGAGCACTCTGGCCCGTCCTGCGGTGGAGCTACAAGCGTTGGCAGAAATACCAAGAAGATCTGGTCCTTTCAACATTCCACCTCGACCCCGCCGAAGGACCGCGGCAGTCCGCGCACGGCGTGACCGGGGAATTGTACGTAAAGGCAGCACTCAGTGATGCGCGCGGATACATCCCGCCAAAGAAACTCACTTTCGCGTACTGCTGGCGCGCCTTGTTCTATCGCACCCGCCACATGATGCGGGCCAAGCTCCTCCTACCTGACAAGGAAAGGGCCGAAAAAATCCTGCGCAATCTTTGGGAGCGCAACCTGCTTGAACTTGCCGAGTGGAGCCGCACAAACAAGGTCTACAAGCTGAGAACTTCTGCCGGGTAAAGTTAAGGTAAAGGCGCGGGGGTTTGTGTCACTGACAGTTTGACTCAAACCGCCGTAAGTGTTTGCAAAATATGGTGCCCGGGGTGGGAGTCGAACCCACCTGAGGAAAAATCCCCGCAGGATTTCTCGGCCGAAAAGACTCATAAACCGAGCCTCAAGCGATACGGGAAAAGGTCAGAAACTGCGCAAGAGAAAATCTCGCGCGCTGGCGAGCACTCTTGCTCGTGCCGCTCGATCTGGCAACACGCGCGCGATGGCAACCGCCCCGAGCATCGTTGAAATAATCACCGTGAAGGCGCGCTCTTTGTCGGTGGGGCGGCGGCCTGGCATGAAGGGCAGCATGCGACTCTTGTATCTCGTGAGCTCCCTAAGGATCTGGGCCTTCATCGTCTTATCGGTCCGCGCCAACTCGGGCGCCAAGGCCGCCAACGGGCACCCGCCCTCGGCGTGATCGCAATGTTCCGGGCTCAGGTAGGCTTTCACAATGGCTTTCCATGCCGTCTCAGGTCGGCACTTTTCCGCAGCGCGCGCCATGAAGTCGGCTAATTCCCGGAAAGCCTGCCGCAACGACTCCAGCACCAGCTCGTCCTTGCTCCCGAAGTGCTTGTAAAAGCCTCCGTGGGTGAGGCCGGCGTCCCGCATAACCTCGGAAACCGCGGCGCCCGTTAAGCCTTCGCCGCGAAGGCGCCGCGCGGCGTCCTTGACAATCTTTTGGTGGATTTCCGCTTTATGTTGGGGCCGGTAGCGCATGGCTCATAGGATGCTACAGATCATCTCATGATGCAACCGGGCCGCCCTCGGCGGAATCTATAGGATGATGTTGATAATCTCATGACGGCGGCGCTCGCGGCCGCGTCAAATCCGACAGGAGGCTAAATGTCGCCGCAAATCATCTTCAATCTGCAACTCATTCTAGGCTATGTCGCGTGGCTGCTTTGCTTCCGCGCGTATCTCCTGCCCAGGCTCAAGTCGATGGACCAGGTCGCAGCGCAACGCGCCATCGCTACTCTGCACAGCTTCCGCTTCTTCGGGCTCGTCTTTATACTTCCTGGTGTCGTCGGCAATCTGCCCGCTGGCTTTGCTCCGTTCGCCGCCTATTGGGACTTTGCAACCGGGTTGCTGGCTATCCTGGCGCTTCTCACGGTAAGGATACGTCCGCTTTTCTGGTTTTTCGTCGTCGCGTTCAATCTCGTGGGGGTGGTCGACCTGATCCTCGACTATTACCACGCCGTCCAGGTCGGTCTTCCTGCGCTGGCGGGGCAGTTGGGCGTCACCTACGCGATCCCGATCATCTACGTGCCCCTGCTAATGATCACCCATGTCGTGGCCTTGTATTTCTTGTTGCGTCGTCAGCCCAAGACGGCTCGGGCCTTTGTTGGCGAAGCGGCCACATCTTAGATGGAATTTAAGTAAAGGCGACAATTTGGGTCACCGATAGTTTGAGCCGAACCGCGTTGAGGGCTTGCAAACTGGTGCCCGGGGTGGGAGTCGAACCCACATGAGGAAAAATCCCCGGAGGATTTTAAGTCCTCAGCGTCTGCCATTCCGCCACCCGGGCATCGGCACTACCAACTTAACGAATCGAAGCTGTTAGTGCAACACCGCCAATTTGCTTACGCAACTGCTTTTGGTGCTGTCAGCTGAACCCTCTGGGAGTCCGC
>DASPTW010000122.1:0-68199 GCA_035623215.1 Candidatus Acidiferrum sp. | reverse complement strand
CTTGGCGCCGAATTCATCAAGGATGCTCTTCGTCAATTGACCGCGGGCCGTTCGGCTTCGCTGCCGAACGTTTCGCTCTCGGATAAAGCGGTGAAGAGCGCAGGCTTTGTGAATCTCGCGAATCTGGCCCGGAGCAACGGATAAGGAGCAACAGCCAATGGCTTACAGCGACAAAGTAGTGGATCATTACAACAATCCCCGCAACGTCGGCAGCTTGCCCAAGGCTGATCCCAATGTCGGGACCGGACTGGTCGGTGCGCCGGAGTGCGGCGACGTCATGAAGCTGCAGATGAAGATCAATCCGGAGACGCAGGTCATTGAAGAAGCCAAGTTCAAGACCTTCGGCTGCGGGTCGGCCATCGCCAGCTCCTCGCTCGCTACCGAGTGGGTGAAGGGCAAGACGGTCGACGAGGCCCTGGCGATCAAGAACACGGACATCGTGCGCGAGCTGTCGCTCCCGCCGGTGAAGATCCACTGCTCCGTGCTCGCTGAGGACGCCATCAAGGCTGCCATCGGCGACTGGAAGAAGAAGCACGGCATTGAAGTGCCGGCGGCCGAAAAGGCCTCGCACTAACGGAGGACGGGCTTTAGCCTGTCCGTCCGTAGTCAACGATGGAGGGGCGCACTAAACCCTTTAGAATCCGCACTTGTGGGGTATCTTGTAAGTGCTGATTCTAAACGACTTACAGTAAAGCTAAGTGCTTTAGAATGAACACTTACACAAAAGCCGGGGGGGAGGGGGTGGCCAGCACCCCAGCCATTCACCTCACCGAGCGCGCCGCGCAAAAGATTCGCGCGCTGCTCGAGAAGGAAGGCGTGTCTCCCGAGGTCGGTGGCTTGCGAGTAGGCGTGCAGGGTGGTGGCTGCTCCGGCTTGTCCTACGCGATGCGCTTGGACACTCAGCCTCGCGACCGCGACAAGATTTTCGAGGAATTCGGTGCGCGCATCTTCGTCGACCCAAAGAGCTTTCTGTACCTGAACGGCACGACGCTCGAGTACGAAGAGACGCTGATGCGCCAGGGATTCGTTTTCCAGAATCCCAATGCAGCGCGGAACTGCGGCTGCGGTAGTTCGTTTACGGCCTAGTAGCACAGACTTCAGTCTGTGCTTTTGAGGGTTTTGCTTTCGCTACAGCGGGGGAGAGCACAGGCGAGTCCGAGAAGTGGTTGGCAGCCGCACCCGCCAGCCACTTTTTTTGTGCCTTGCGACGTGAGTCATGCTGGATCTGCTAGAAATCATTCTTGAGCCCCTCGGGGAGCTCATATTCGAGTTGGTAGTCTAGCTATTCACGGGAGGATTCCAGGAAATCTGGAACTGGGTAGTAACGAGAATTGTATGAGCGCATCGCAAACAACGACAAATCCGCCGCTGGTCTGCTGGAGCTGCCACGAGCGTACGCTCGGGACACACTTCTGCTCGAGCTGCGGCAAGCTGCTGCAACTTCCGGCAGCCGTGGATTACTTTTCGCTCTTTGAAATGCCGCGGAAACTGTGGATTGAGATGGGCGAGCTGGAGAAAAAATTCCTGCAACTCAGCTGGAAACTCCACCCCGACAATTATGTGAACGCAAGCGAGCAGGAACGCGAGTTTTCGCTAAAGCGCAGCTCGGAGCTGAACGACGCGTACCGCACGCTGCGCGATCCCATCGCCCGGGTTGAGTATCTTCTGGCCATCGAGGGCGAACGCAAAGAGGGCGAGAAGAAGCAGCAGGCGCCGCCGGAATTGCTCGAAGAAGTGTTCGAGCTGAACGAATCGCTCGATGAATTGCGCGAGGCGAAAGCTGCGGGAACGGATTTGTCAGAATTAAAAGGCAAATTGGAAGATGCCGAAGAGAGTTTTCAGGAGAAGCTTCACGAGGTAGATGGTGAATTGCAAGCCGTTGCCCGCGAGTGGGATGCCGCACTCGCAGGAGATTCGGCTACTCGAAAGAAAACAATGGCTCGTCTCAACGAGCTGCTTAATCGCAGAGCGTACATTCGGAACCTGGTAACTAACGTCGCCAAGGAATTGGCGGAGGTTTAATCGCAAGAATGGGAAAGATCGTCGGAATCGATCTTGGGACGACGAACAGCCTGGTCGCGTACACGGATCCGCAGACCGGCCAGCCGAAGTGCATTCCCGGCCCGTACGGCGATACGCTTTGTCCTTCGGTTGTCAGCCTGGATGCCGACGAGAGCATCATCGTCGGCGAGCCGGCGAAGCGGAGATTGCTGATACAGCCCGAGCGCACTATTTATTCCGTCAAGCGTCTAATGGGCCGCGGCCCCGCCGATGTGCAGAGCGAATTGCGGCTGTTTCCATTCCGAATCGATCCGGCCAGCAAGAACGTGATTCGCGTGATGCTGGGCGAGAAAATATTCACGCCACCGGAAATTTCTGCGTTCATCTTGCGCGAGCTGAAAAACTGGGCGGAAGCGTTTTTCGGAGAAACTGTGGATCGCGCCGTTATCACCGTGCCCGCGTACTTCAACGACGCGCAGCGCCAGGCTACGAAAGACGCGGGGAAAATCGCCGGATTGGAAGTTCTGCGGCTTGTGAATGAGCCCACCGCTGCGGCGTTGGCTTATGGCCTGCACGAAAAGCAGCGCGGCCGCGTGGCCGTTTACGATCTTGGCGGAGGAACGTTCGACATTTCCGTGCTCAAGCTCATTTCGACGAGCGAAGGCGACATCTATCAGGTGCTTTCCACGAACGGCGACACGCACCTTGGCGGCGACGACATCGACAATCTCCTTCAGGCGTTTGTCCACGAGCAGATTCTTCAGCACGACCAGATTGATTTTTCGCCGCACGGCGAGCTGGCGCAGGAGCTGCGCAGGGCGCTCATCGCCATCAAGCATCAACTGTCGGAAGCGGAGAGCGCAGTGCTTCGCTTCCCGCTGCCCAACAGCAAAGTGTTCGCGCACGAATTCACGCGCGGCGCACTCGAGGCTTTGATTCGTCCCGTGGTCGATCGCACCATGGGACCCGTCAAGCAGGCGTTGGCCGACGCGCAATTAAAGCCCACGGAGATGGACGAAATCGTGCTCGTTGGCGGCGCGACGCGCACGCCGCTGATTCGGCGCACGGTGCAGGAATATTTTGATCGCAAACCGCATACGGAACTGAATCCAGACGAAGTGGTGGCGCTAGGTGCGGCTGTTCAGGCGAATATTCTCGATCGCGGCGTGCAAAACATGCTGCTGTTGGATGTGACGCCGCTTTCGCTTGGGATTGAGACGTACGGCGGTGCGGTGGCAAAAGTGATTCCGCGCAACTCGACGATTCCGGCAAGCGCGCAAGAGCTGTACACCACGGGAGTAGACAACCAAACCGGCATCGAGATTCACGTGCTTCAAGGCGAGCGCGAACTGGCAAAAGATTGCCGCTCGCTCGCGCGCTTCACTCTGAAAGTGCCTCCGGCACCCGCAGGCCTGCCGCGCATCGAAGTGAAGTTCTTGATCGACGCGAATGGAATCCTGCAAGTTGGCGCAAAAGATTTGCGCACCGGCGAGCAGCATTCCATTGCCGTGCAACCGAGCTACGGCATCAGCGACAGCGAAATCGAGCGGATGCTGGAAGAATCGATCGAATATGCAGAGCAGGATTTTGCGGAGCGCCAGTTGATCGAAGCGCGCACGGAGGCGGAAACGATTCTAGCGGCGACAGCCAAAGCTCTGGCGAATCCGAAATCCGCGGAGTTGGCTGCCGGAGAGCGTGCGGGAATTGATGCAGGTGTTGCGTCGCTGAAGGAGTCGGCCGCGGGCACCGACTACAAGCTGATTCGCAAGCGCATTGATGAGCTGAATCACGCGACCGAGCATCTCGCGGAAGTGCTGATGAGCGCCGCTGTCTCGACCGCACTGGAGGGACGCAAGCTCGCGGAGGTGTAGGTTGAGCGAAGAGAGATTCCTCGCTTCGCTCGGAATGACGGAATTGGAGAGGCAATCAAATGGGTGGCACGAATCCATACATCGAAGAAGTCAAATACAAGCCCGCCACGAAGAAGTATAAGGTGACATTTCTTCCGAGCGGCAAAACCATCGAGGTCGACCCAGGAAAAATTCCCTACGGCCACAACGGTCTGCCGGGAAGCATTCTCGACATTTCCGAAGGGTTCAAAATGAGTCTCGACCACGCGTGCGGAGGCGTGTGCGCCTGCTCGACGTGTCACGTGATCGTTCACCAGGGACTTGAGTCCTGCAACGAAGCCACCGATGCGGAACTCGATGAACTGGACGAAGCTCCAGGCATCACGCCGAAATCGCGCCTCGGCTGCCAAACGGTTCCTGATGGCACCACCGACATCGTGGTCGAAATCCCCGACTGGAACAAAAATTACGCCAAGGAAGCGGATCACTGATTTCAAGTTGTTGGTTCTAAGTTGTTAGTTTTTAGTAGCAGAGAAGATGTTCCCTCGACGAATCTTTCTTTTTCTTGTCTGACTAAGAACTAAGAACGGAAGCTAACTACAAGGAACTGAAGACATCGAACAGCAGTTGTAGGGGCGCGCTTCAGCGCGTCCCTCAAACGGGACGGACATAAAGTCCGCCCCTATAAGGGAGCTTGAGATGCCGCCCACGTTTACTTGGGACAATTTTGAAGACATCGCGATTGCCTTGGCGGACAAATTTCCGGACACCGATCCACTCACCGTCCGCTTCACCGACATGCACAAGTGGATCACCGAACTACCCGGCTTCACCGGCGATCCGGCGGGCTCGAACGAGTCCAAACTCGAAGCGATCCAAATGGCCTGGCACGAGGAATTTCAGGATCGACAAAGCTGAGGGTTCAGAAAGTCGAAGTCCGAAAATAGAAATTCGAAATTCGGCGCGCTTCAAGCGACGGCCCCTTGTCCCTGCTGAGGATTTCTCTTATTCTAGGTTACGCACGCTGCAAAGTGTGGCGCTATGGTGCAACGGTTAGCACGCGGCCCTTTCAAGGCCGAAATACGGGTTCGATTCCCGTTAGCGCTACCAAAAGTTTCGCGGTAAGCCTCATTCGGTCTTGGTGTGTTGGATTGGAAGCGCTCGTCGCGGTATTCTTCTGACCTCCCAGCTAGTCTTCTTTAAACTTTCCTGGAGCCGCTTTGAGCTACGTCGAGAAGCATCTCATCCCGGGCGAATCCGTCCAGTACCAAACCAAGCTTCACTGGATCGTCGTGGCGGGACATGTGATCAGCTCCATTTTCTTTGCGTTGCTGGGAATCGTGATTCTCGTTGCACGATTTGCGAATTCCAAGAGCGCCGTTCCGGCTGCGCCCATGTATCTGGCTTCCGTATTTTGTCTGGCGTTTTCGGCGTTGCTTGCGGGAGTTGGCTTTTTCAAGCGCAGCGCCACGGAAATGGGTGTTACGAATAAAAGAGTCGTCGTAAAAACAGGTCTTGCGGATCGCCGGACGATCGAGCTTCTACTCTCTCGAATCGAGAGCATTGCTGTCGAGGAGCCTCCGTTGGGAAGAGTTCTGGGCTATGGAACGGTCATCGTGCGGGGCATCGGCGGCACGCCGGAAGTGTTCGAGCGAATCCAGAATCCCTTGAAGTTCAGGGAGCAAGTGCAACAGCAAATTGCGGGAGAAAGCAAAGCCACTTGATGGTTTTTTCGCCCGTTTGAATCAGAATTCGTTTCATGAAGCGCAAGCCATCGAAAAACGGGAAGTGCGTGACCAGCCGACGCTTCATCGAAGCTCTGGGTTACGCCGCACGGCTTCATGCGCGGCAAGTGCGCAAGCGCACCGGGCGTCCGTACATCGGCCATTTGCTGAGCGTGACTTCGATCGTCATCGAATACGGCGGCGACGAGGAGATGGCCATCGCGGCGCTGTTGCATGACGCCGTAGAGGATCAAGGCGGATTGCCGCGGCTGCGCGAGATTCGGCGCAAGTTCGGCAAGCGGGTCGCGCGCATAGTGGATGGCTGTACGGATTCTTACGGCGAGCCGAAGCCGTCGTGGCGCACGCGCAAGCTCGCCTATCTCGAACGCGTCGCCAAAGAGCAAGCCGACGTTCGTCTGGTTTCGGCCGCCGACAAACTTTCCAACGCCCGCGAAACGCTTCATGAGCTCAGCGTGCACGGCGAATCGGTGTTCGAGAAATTCGAGGGAAAGAAGGAAGGGACGCTCTGGTATTACAGAGCGCTGGTCGATGCCTACCGCAAAGCCGGCACCGGGCCGCTGATCGATGAACTCGACCGCGTCGTGACCGAACTTGAGTCTCTCACGAGAGTTTAGCCGTTTACGCTCTCAGTTTTCGTATAACGCAGTGAGTAATTAATTGTAAAGGTTATATTGACGGTTGCCGGGCCCGTGCAATTCCGGCAGAATATCTGCCAGCCCTCCGAGCACACGCCATGAGCCAAAGTTCCCAAATCGCGGGCTCCATCTTAACCATCGGCCACTCGAATCTCGAGCTCGAAGATTTTCTTGCGGTGCTCAGGCAAAACGGTGTCCAGATTGTTTGCGACGTGCGCAGCCGTCCGGGCAGCTACCGCTTTCCACAATTCAATCGTGAGCCCCTGGAAGCGGGCCTGAACTCTTGCGACATGCGCTACGAGTTTTTGGGGGAATCCTTAGGTGGCAGGCCATCGGATCGGCGGGCGTACCACGAAGATGGCAGAGTGGATTACGCCGCGCGGCGGCGCGCGCCGGATTTTGTTGAAGGGGTTGATCGGGCGGTCACGCTGTCGCGGGACAACGCGGTAGCACTGATGTGCGCGGAAGAAGATCCACTGCACTGCCACCGTTTCCTGATGATTTGTCCCGCGCTGCTGGAACGAGGCGTCACTCCCGTGCACATCCGCCGCGGCGGCGCGCTCGAATCGCAGCGCGAAGCCGAAGACCGGTTGTTGGCGCTCAATGATCTTTCTGCGTTCACCAGCGATTCGCTCTTTGCCGTCGAAAGGGGTTCCGCGCTCGAAGAGGCCCTGCGCCGGCAGGCCCAGGAATATGCCTTCCGCGACTCGCCGGGACAGACGGAGGATTTTTGAGCGCATGGAACAGCTGCTCTGCACTATCGGGTTTACTGGAAAGTTCGCGGAGGAATTCTTTGCGCTTTTGTCGCAAGCGGGTGTCGAGGAAGTGATCGACATCCGGCAAAACCGTGAGGGCCAGCTTTCCGGTTTCGCGAAACACCCCGACCTCGCTTTTTTCCTGCGCAAGATTGCTGGAATTGCATATAGGCATGAGCCCTTGCTGGCGCCCCCGCCGGAGCTTCTGAAGACGTATCGCAAATCAAAAGACTGGCCTGCGTATGAAGATGCGTTTCTTTCCGTAATGAAGCAGCGAGCCGTGCCTGAAAAGGTCGACACAACTTCCTGGCCTTCCAAAATTGTGCTGCTCTGCTCCGAGCCAGGGCCGGAGAAGTGCCACCGGCGTCTGGTTGCCGATCTTCTGGCGGCACATTGGCGGGAGCGCGGCGAAACCGTGGAGATTCGCCATTTGGTTGTGGAAAGGGCAGCAAAGAAAAAGCCGGTGAAGCCACGCCGCAGAAAAGCTGCCGGTGCTCCATGACGAAATTACTGATCACCGAAATTACGCGCATGGGTCCCGCATTGTGCGTCATTGGACTGCAGCGGGAGAAAGAAACGATTCAATCGGTTCGCCCCGTGCCTTCGAGCGCCAACGGCTGGATGTACTTCCCGCACGAACGCGGCGAGGTTCTGGAGTGCTCACTCGTTCCTTTTCCCGCGGTCAAGCCGCACGTGGAGGACCGCGTCTCGACGCAGGGCTTCCGGAAAGCGGCGGTGATTCCGGAGACGGAGATTGTCACCTGGCTTCGGAAGGCGGAGATTTCGTCATCGCTATCGGGGCTTTTCGGTTGTGCAGTGCATGAGAATAAGAAAGGCAGCGGCCTTAACGTCATGCCCGGCGAGGCGCAGCGCTCGATCTGCGGGTGTGACACGCAAAACATTCGCCTGGAACTTTGCGCCAATGAGCTGCGCGCCACGCTGGTTCTTTCGTCAGGCGAAGTTTTGCGCGACCTTCCGGTGGTCGATCACAATTGGCGCGGGTTCGTCGAAAAGGCGCTAGGCCCTGAGCGCGGAGCGAACCGCTTGGGCCGCCTCGAGCGCTTCCTGAATTCCCAATTCCACTACAAAATACTTTCCTGCCCGCATCATTTCATCCGGCTCGGCCTCACAAGGCCGTATCATGACGTTTGCTGGCTGATGTTGGACACGCTTTTTCCGTTGCCCAAGCCTGAGTGGCTTGAGGAGTTTTGATGGCCGCGCCGTCGTCGTCTTTGAAAAGCCAGGATCCCTGGGTTCAGTTGGTTGAAGAATGTTTTCGGCGGGAAGCCGGCGCCTCCGAGCCAATCCCTAATGAAACGGTGGATTTAATTCAAGCTGGAATCCTCGATTCCATGGCGTGGGTCGGCTTTCTTCGCAGCGTCGAAACTGCCAGCGGCGTTTCTGATCTTGGCGGCGCGCTAAACGATCAGCCGGCGAGCCTCGCTGCCGTGTTGTCCGCTCTCCGTGACTCGAAAGGCAGAGCCTCTCCGAATTCTGACGCAATAACGGAAGATGTTCGAATAAGTTCCGGTAGGCTGACGGTTATCACCGGTTCTTCTTTGGCTCTGGGCTCGAAGGTGGTTCCTTCGGAGGAAGTGGACCGGGCGTTTGGCATGCCAAGCGGGAAGCTGAGGCATCGCGCGGGAATCGAATCGCTGGCGTATGCGGCGGAAGGCGAAAGCGAGTTGACTTTGGGCGCGCGGGCCGCGGAGGAGGCGTTGCGCGGGGCGTCTTGCGGCGCGCATGAACTGGACTGGATCATTGCGACGAGCGAAACGCATCACAACTATCCATCGCTCGCGGCGCAACTGCATTCCAGGTTGCTCGTGCGGGAGAACTGCGGCGCGCTGGATGTTGGCGGTGCATGTCTCGGGCTGCTCAATGCGCTGGCGGCGGCGAATGCGCTGATTGGATCGGGCTCGGCGCGAAAGATTGTTGTGGTCACCGCGGACGTCCACAGCAGGACTTTGACGCCGGGACGTGTTGCCGGGGAATTCGGCGGCCTGTTTGGCGATGGCGCCACTGCGTTTCTCTTGCACGCCGCGAATGGCGGGGAATCTAATTTCGGCTATCGCTTAGGCGAGTTTTTGTTTGGCTGCGCGGGACAATACGCGGCGGCCATCCAAGTTTCGGATGATTTGGAAGGCGGACTTGCCGTGCAATTCGACGGGGATGCGCTTTCGCGCGCGGCGATCGCGCGGCTTGAGAAAATTATCAGCGCGTTGGAGTTGCGAAGCGGCATCCCGCGCGGTGAAGTTGGCTATTTCGCGACGCATCAGCCGAATCCGCGACTGTTGACATTGCTTGCGAAGCAGAGCGGTGTTTCGCCCGAAGCGTTTTCGCCGATTTGCCGGACTTCCGGGAATCTCGGATCGTCGATGTGCGCAGCGGCTCTGCATTCCGCTCTGCAAAGCGCTTCGCAACTGCTAGTGGGTGAACGCAAACCAATTTTTCTGGCTTCGCTTGGGCCGGGGTTGCTGTTCGGAGGAAGCTGGCTCACGCCTACCTGAACAAATTCAAGAAAAAACGAAGAAAAGAACCGACCTAAAGGTCGGCCACTACAAAAAACAACCGAGATTCAAACAGCAAGAACCAAGAAACAAGAACTAAAGACCAAAAACTAAAAACGAATAGCTGTATTCACGGGCCAGGGCGCGTGCGAGTGGTAAAGCTGATGTCGACTGCGGGAACGACGCAGCTTTGAAGCGGCGGCCAACCTGCGTCGGTAGTTACATTTCGACAAAGCGAAACCGTCGCGTCGCTGAACTGCGAAGGATCGGCAGCTCCGTTCAGCGCTTCCGCGTACACGGTATAGCTGTTTCCCACGGGCAATGCAGAAATCTGAAACGTGCCGTCAAACTGCGTCGGACCTGGCGCAGGCAGCTCCACCCGCCGATGACCGCTCCGGCCACGGCACCAGTCGAATTGTCCACAGCGACTACGTGCGAGCCAAAGACGCCTGTCACGCCCGGTGGATTCGCGGGCAGCGCGAGCGGGTTCGCCGGAGTAATCTTCCCGGTGATTGAGCCAACGTACAGGGTATTCGTCGGGTCGGGGTAGAGGACGAGGAGTCCGGTGCGATCATCGTCGCCGAGCGGGGCGTCCGGCTGCTGCGCGGTGGGGCGCGTGCCGCTGATGGTTCCGGGCGCAGGCGCGAACGGAAACATCATGGCGCTCCACACATCAGAGTGGCTGAATCCGAGGAAGTGGCCCATTTCATGTGTGAGCACGGATTCGAGATCGTATGCTGCGGGCGCAGTAGGGAGCGCCTGCGGTGTGGCAAAGGTCGTATTCGGGTCGCTGGGATTGAAATAAATATCGGCGTCAAGAATTTGCCCGAGTTCCGTTGCAACTGGGCTGCTGCCCACTTGGGCTCCGAGAACGTCTGCCATGATCACGCGAGTGAAAGCCAGCACGCCAGGAGTGAAAGCCGAGTCCGCCTGATCGAAGCAAATGGTGTTGAGGCCGTCGGCACCGCAAGCGTCCTGCGTGGGAGTTTGCGTCAACGGCGAGAATGTAGATGGAAGCAGTGTTGTGCCGGTCACTCCGGTCCACACGGCAATGACCTGTGTGATCGTTTGCCCGATTTCCGCCAACTGTCCGCTCGGTGTTTGGTCTTGCGTGAGGATGGTGACGGGATTCGTGCTCAGCGCGGTGCTCCATTGCACTGCGATGCTGCCCGTCGCCGTGAGGTGATGCGCGGGCACGGGACAAGCCGAGCCGCCGGAAAGAGCAACCGGCTGGCGAACGTCAGGCACAATCATGTTGAACGAATAGGCCTGCGCCAGCGGCGCCCACCATACGGCGTAAATCAGCGCCAGAATCCACGCGAAAATGCGTTTCCAAAAGCCGTTCATTGTCCTTGCTTCCTTTCGCCTTCAAGTGCTCTCTCGAGCTTCAACTGAAAAACCGCCAGCGGCAAATTGCGAACTCCGCCGTGGCGGAACTGGCGCGTCCCGGGATCAAAGACCGGAACAGCCGCGGAATCTTGCGTGACGGTTTCCAGACCCGTCCTCGGATCGCGCCGGATTCGAAAAGTGCCTTGGGACCAACCCAACACACGAAATGGTTCGCCATCGCGGCCCCAGAGAAATACGTAAGCTTCTTCGCCGACGCGAAATGTGGGGACCTCTTCCACTCGTGAGTGCAGGTTTCCGACGATTCCGCCGATCGTGCGAACGCGGATGAACTCGGGTAATGAGCCTTTGCTCTGCTCAACCACGGCGAAACGTGTCTCCGTCCAAATCTCGCCGTGCTCCCAAAAGCTTTGCGTGCCAACGCAGCGCAGCCGCGCCACCGCCGTTGCTTGGTGCGCGAGTTCCCCGAAACGCATTCGCGCGAGGGTCGTGGCGTTGGCAGCGACCGCCAGCAGCGCCATCAATGCGAATAACACAGCCCCCAAGAATTTCCGTCGCTGAACGTAGCTCATTTCAACGCACCTCCAGGGCGCCGCTGGCCGCGGTCTTGTCGAGATTCGTGGTTTGGATGAAAAGCGTGCGCGCGCCAGGTGCGGCGCTCGCAGGAACTTGCAGAGTCAGATGAATGATTCCCAGCCCAGCGGGCTGCTTCGCGATCACCGCAACATCGCCGGGTCCGCTGACGGTGTAAGTCATGCTGGCATCGAATCCGCTCTGGGAAAAAAGGCAAATGTCGGCGGTCGCCGTTCCGCTCGCGGGGCGCTGCAGCGGGATGGGATTTCCTCCCAGCGTGCAGGAATTGCTGGCGGTTGAAAACGCGCCGAGCGCTGCGACGTTAAGGTCCAGATCGTTGCCCGGAGTGGAAACTCCGGCAGTGGTTGGATCTACGACGATGATGTCCTTTCCGGTTGCCGACGGCGAGGAACTGCTCAGCGGAATGACTTCGTCCGACGGGTTTGGTGTGGCAACAACCAGCGAGACTGCATTGGAGCTGGTTCCGTCCGGATTCTGCACCTGCACGGAAACATTTCCAGCGAGCGCAACGTCGGTTGCCGTCACGGGCGCCGTACACGCCAGTACCGAAGCGCAGGATGTAGTCCTTGCGGTTCCACCAATGAGCAATGCCGAGCCCGGCCCGGGACTCGATGACACAAAACCGCTACCATCCACGCGGAGCGTGAAACCGTCAGCCGCTCCTGCATACACACTCGATGGGTGCAAAGCGAGGATGTTCGTGCCGGTGGAGATGGTCACGTTGGCAGCGCCGGATTGCGTGGTGTCATCGGAGCTGATGGCTACGACTTGAATCGCATCTGGCGAAGGTGCCGCGCTCGGCGCGGTGTAGATCCCGTTGGCGTCGACGGTGCCGCAAGCTCCCGCAGTTGAACAAGCAGTGCCTTGCACCTGCCAGACCACCGCCTGGTTGCTCGTGCCAAGCACCGAAGCCGTGAAGGCTTGCACGGCGAGCGGTGCAAGTGTGACGCTCGCCGGTTGTACCGAAACGAGAACGTGATTGATCACCGTGATTTGCGGACTCGCGCTTTTCGTTGTGTCGGCTGCACTGACGGCGGTCACGCTTACCGGGTTTGGCGAAGGGATCGCTCCCGGCGCGACGTAATCGACCTGCGTCGCGAAGGACGTCGTTACCGTTTGACAGGGATTCGAACCAACCGCGCAAATCTGTCCGAGTGTTGAATTTCCTCCCGGGGCACCATCCACACTCCACGTCACAGTGGGGTTGGAAGTTCCGTTGACTTGCACGGTTAACGTCACACGATGATTGACGGCGAGCGTGTCGGTTTGCGGCGAGATGCTCACGCTCACGCCTGGCTGAATTGCTATGGCGGCCTGAGCTTGCTTCGATGGATCAGCTTGGGGCGTGACGGTGACTGTGACGGTGTTCGGAGTAGGTGCTGTTGCAGGGGCCGTGTAGGTTGCAGAATTCGAAGTCGCGCCGCCTGCCGATTGGGTCGTAACTACGGTTAATGTGCCGCAAGAGCTTCCGCTACAGCCCGTGCCGCTAAGGGACCACGCCAGAACCGTGCTGGGATTGGAATTGGGAATCGGCGTCAGGGTCGCGGCCAGCGTGGCGCTGTCGCCCGCCAGCACACTCGAAGGCGCGGCAAGCTGGAGCGTGAAACTGCTGGTGATCGTGATCGCAGCGGAAATGAGTTTCGAAGGATCCGCTGCGCTCTGCGCAGTCAGAGTTACGTTTGCGGGCGACGGGGGGATACCTGGCGCGGTGTAGTGGCCACTGGAATCCACTGCGCCGCAAGCGCTGGGGGACGCAGCACCCGAGAGGCTCCAGCGCACGGCAGGGTCAGGATGGCCGCCGCTGCTGATGCTTGCCTGGAACGCTTGCGTGGCGCCCAACTCCACGTTGGCGGAGTTCGGCATCAGCACAAGCACAATATCGCTGGTGATTGTGATACTGGCAGAGCCGGATTTCGTGGAATCGGCGTGGCTCGTTGCGGTGATTTGCACCAGAGTGGGAGAAGGCAAATCTGCCGGAGCTGTGTATACGCCACCTGCGGTGATCGTTCCTACTTGCGCGTTTCCACCGGCTACGCCGCTAACGCTCCAGCTCACCGCCGTGTCTGTCGTGTTCGTCACGACAGCAGTAAACGTCAGTTGACTCCCGAGGAGGACCGAGCCACTCGGTGGCGTTACTGTCACCGTGACGGGTGGCGGAGGAGGTGGGAGAGTGCTTGCTCCTCCTCCAGTGCAGCCTTGTGCCCAGGCGACCACCACGAGCAGCGCACCGAGAACAACTCTTGATTTCTCAAACTCCGTTCTGTTGCATTGCAGAAGGCGTCGCATGCCGGGCGGAGAGCAGGCGAAGGGCCAGCGAAGGAAAAAGTGGAGGAGGTTCGAGAGGGAAGGGTCTTTGTGCGCCTTGAGACTTGCGAAAAAGTGAACGGAATCAACGGATTGAGTGAACCTTGGTAAGGCTTACGTGGGAATTCTGAAAACAGCCAGACTCATTGGATTGAAACCGTTGCGGTTCTGTTTTGGCACGAGACAAGGCCGAGCTTGTTCCATTACGAAACTGTCGCGGCCCGTAAACGCGGGTTGACTTATCCCGTCGGCGCTCCAATAATCCGCTCATGGCTCGCCCGGATGCCGTTCGCCGCGTCAAGAGTTACTCTGCCGCCGACGGCTACGTCTATCAATACTATTTTTTCGAGGGCAATCGCGCCCAGCGTGGCTTGAGCCACGGTGGTGAGTTCACGTACGTTATCTCGGCCGACCGCCAATCCGCCTTCCCATTCAAGATTTTCGTTCATCAATCCGCGCTCGACTCCTGGGCCGTGCAGAACGGCCGCCCGCTTTCGAGCTCCGAAGAATACGCGGTGGCCAAAATGCGCCTTTTTCAGGCTTTCGATGAGGGCGCGGTGCAAGCCGTTCCCTCCGGTCATCCGCCCCGCGAAGTGGCCGTCAACGAATCCAATCTCGAAGAGCTGCTCGGGCAATTGGGCATTTAGACGCCACTGGGCTGGACACGCTCCCGACCCTAGGGCTCGCTTTTCCAGTGAACCAATTCTGCGGCCGTGGCGTCTGGTAGGTGTAAGGGGAGCGAGTGTCCCTCGGGGGGGCGGGAGCGCGGTTAGCAAACCGGATGTTGTAAAGATTCAGAAGGAAACTTATGCAGGAGCTGGTTCTGATCCAGCCAAGCAGCGCGGCAAGGAGCGAGTGGGTGCGCGAGGCAGCTCAGGCGGACGCCCGGCGGGAGTTCGAAGAGCGTCTCGCCGAATGCGGGCCGCTTGCCTATCGCGTAGCGCGCGGCGTTTTGCGCAACACGGCTGACGCCGAGGACGTCGCGCAGGAAGCGCTCTTGCGGGCGTACCGCAGTTTCGAGCGCTTGCGCGACCGCAACCGCTTTCGCGGCTGGCTGGTTCGAATTTCGTTTCGGCTGGCGCTCGACCGCTTGCGTTCCGTCAAACGCCGCGAGCAGCGCGACACGCTTTGGTCGCAGCCGGGGCATGTGCCGCCGCCTGTGAATGCCGAAGACATTGCCGCTTTGAATCAGTTCCAAGGCCACCTCGAACGCGCTCTCGAAGAATTGCCGGAGAAATTGCGCCTGGTGCTTCTGCTCTCAGCTTTGGAGGGCTACACGATTGACGAAATCGCTGCAATGGTCGGGGTCCCGATCGGAACGGTGAAGTCGCGGATTTTCATTGCTCGGAAAAAGTTAGCGGAGAAGTTGCGATGCCATGCGAACACTTTGAAGATGCGCTGATCGAAGCCGCCGCCAGCGGCGTTGCACCACAAGGCGAACTGCGCGCGCACTTGGACGCGTGCCCCTCCTGCCGCGCCGAGTTTGCTCAGGAACAATCTCTGTTTGGCGCCATCGATTCCGGCGTTCGCGCCGCCGCAAACGCAGAGGTTCCTGCTTCGCTTCTGCCGCGTGTGCGGGCAAGTCTCGATGAGGCTGTCGTCACGCAGCCCCGTTGGGTAGTGACTTGGCCGGTTTTGGCGGGCGCCGCGGTTTGCGTTGTGATTCTCTTCACAGCAATCGTTTTGCGCCAGAGCAATAGAGTGCCAAACCCGAACGATTCCGTCGCCGGCAATTCCTTGGATCCGTCGGCAATTGTATCGCCGAGAATTCTAGATTCCGCGGGGCCATCTCTGCGGCCAAGTCCAAGCACGCCACCGCCCGTGTCGGTAGCCACGAATATGGCGCCTCGCCAGGCCGCTAATACCCACGACTCAACGCCACAAGTTCTTGTGCCCCGGGACCAGGAACTCCTGTTGGCCAGTTACGCACAGGAGTGGAGTTCTCGAAAGCGCGGGCCGCTCGTGGCGGGTGACACAGACCAAACCGTGGTAGCGCTCCTTGAAGTTACGCCGATCCAAATCACGCCGCTTGACGTCAAGCCTTTAGCGGAAGGGAACTCGCAATGACTTGCGTGGACGCCGCCGAAACAAGATGTTTCTAAATTCTTCGGAGGAACTAGATGAAAAAGTTGACTTACTTCTGTTTGCTTGGCGCGCTGAGTTTGAGCGCACAGCCTTTGGTGGCGCAGGACAAAGGGCAGGAAAAGCCAAAAACCGAGGAGCGGGCAAAGCCAGAGATACCCATCAAGGTGCAACTGGTCTTTTCCGAATATGACGGCGACAAGAAGCTTTCCAGCATGCCGTATACCTTTGGGGTAATCGCCAATGAAAGAGGCCTCGACGGCACCAGTGTGCGAACGGGTGTTCGGATTCCCATCGAGGTCAATGACAAAGACTCTAAAACCATTTATATGGATGTCGGATCAAACATCGATTGCCGCATCAGAATCGGAGACGAGGGTCGCTACGCGGTCAGCTTGACCTTCGACCGCTCGGCGCTTTATCCCAACAAATCCCCTGAAGGGGAAAGACTCGTAACCGAACCGAATGGACAGCCGCTGGTCCGCCAATTCAGGACAAATGAAAACTTGCTTCTCAAAGATGGGCAGACGACGGAGGCCGTAGTGTCCACCGATCCCCTCAACGGCCACACACTGCGTGTTTCGGTGACGATTAACGTCCAGAAGTGACAGAGAATTTCACTCGACTTACGCCAACACCGCGTTCAGCGCGGCCGGCAGTTCTGAATGCAGAAAGGAATATCCAAGCTGCTGCAGCTTTTTCGGTATGACGCGCTGGCTGGATAACAGCAGCGCGTCTGCCATTTCGCCCAGCGCCAACCGCAGCGCAAACGCTGGAGCAGGGAAGATCGCGGGACGGCGCATCACCTTTGCCAGAACTTTCGTGAACTCCGCGTTTTGCACGGCACCGGGCGCGACTACGTTGACGGCTCCGCGGACAGCGGAATTCTCCAGCGCGAATCTCAGAATTCCCACCACATCTTCGATCGTCACCCACGACATCCATTGTTTTCCCGAACCCAGCTTTCCCCCTGCGCCAAATTTGAAGGGCAACATCATCTTGGGAAGCGCACCGCCGTCCCGCGACAAAATAATCCCGAATCGCGCCAGCACTACGCGAATCCCCAGAGCATCCGCTTTCATCGCCTCGGCTTCCCATTCTCGCGCCAAGCCGGAAAGAAAATCCATTCCCGGAGCACTTTCCTCAGTCAACACTTCGTCTCCTCGGCTTCCGTAAATTCCAATCGCCGAGGCGGACACGAGCACTCTTGGCCGCGCGCTCATTTTCGCCAGCGCATTGACTAACGCACGTGTCGTGTCAATTCGGCTAGTGTGGAGCAGCTTCTTTCGCTCCTCATTCCATCTACCATCCGCAATCGACGCTCCAGCGAGATTCACCACGGAGTCGGCGCCGACACCCGCTCCGCCCAATTCTCCCGTCGCCGGATTCCACGCCACATCAAAACCATCTTTGCTCCCGGCAGCGGGCTTGCTTTGTGGCCGCAGGAGCCGGCACATAGTGTGCCCTTCGCGCGACAGCGTACTTACGAGCGCCGAGCCCACGAGCCCGGTCGATCCTGTCACCAAAATTTTCATCCCATCCTCCGCCGGACTCCGCGCTGCAATGTTCCGGCGACCTTTACCTGCACCCTACGCAACCGCAGCACCACGGTCAAGCCATCGAATCTTCCGAATTGTTTGCTTTTGCCAAAAACTCAAAATGTGCCGGCTTCAACAAAATGAGCCGGCTCACTCAAGCCCAGCCTCAAACAGGAGCCACTTCTTTACCAGTCACCACTCACGAGTCACCAGTCACCGCTGCGGCTGGCTGCATCCCGCCCCCTCGCGTTACAATTCGGTTGTGGCTATCGTCGCTCAGTCCATTCGCGTGAAGGTTCTCTTTTTTGGCCGGCTAAAAGACGTCGTCGGCCGTGCCGAAGAATCGCTCGATGTCCCTGAGGCCTCAACTGTCGAGCAACTCTTTGCTCTCCACGTTTCGCGTTTGCCCGAACTTGCCAAGTACCGCTCTTCGCTAGTTGCTTCCCTCAATCAAGAGTTTGCAGCCTGGGACACGCTTCTTCATTCCGGCGACGAAATCGCCTTCCTACCGCCCGTGAGCGGGGGCTAAGGTCCCGCGATGCCCGCGCCTCTCGACGACGACCTTTTCCAGTTGGTCAGCAAACCCATTGAGCCAGCCGCCCTGGTCCAGCATGTGCGCGGGTCGGCAGACGGTGCCATCGTTACCTTCGACGGCTTTGTCCGCAATCAATCTCACAATCGAGCCACTCTCTACCTCGATTACGAAGCCTACGAACCGATGGCGCTCGCCAAGATGCGCGAAATTGGCCAGCAACTCCATGAAAAATATCCCATCCACCGCGTCGCAATCGTCCACCGTCTCGGCCGCCTCGAAATTGGAGAAACGAGCGTGTTCATTGCCGTCAGCGCCCCTCACCGCGCGGCTGCCTTCGATGCTTGCCGATACGCCATCGACACCCTAAAACGCACCGTGCCGATCTGGAAAAAAGAGTATTTTGAAGATGGCGCGGTTTGGGCTGATGGGGAGCTTCCCCCCGCGCCTGTGGCGACACCGCGCGCCAAACCTGCATCTTAATTATCAAACGGTGATGACATCCCTTCGCTTCCAGGCGGTTTTGAGTATGGCCATTGTCGCGCTCCTTTCGAGCGGCATGGCCTTGTCGCAGGATGACCCGAATCGCCCCCCCTGGGCGCAGAAGAACAAGCCCAAGCCGAATTCGACGGCCAGTGCGAATTCGGGCTCTGCTACTTCTGCGGCCAATAGCTCTCCCGTAGGCGAGCCTGGCAAAATTGTCCAGCCGACTCCGCCCGACGCAAAAGAAGAACCCCAGAGCACGGCCACGCAGAGAGATCGCATACGTGTCAACGTGAATCTCGTCACCGTCCTGGTCAGCGTGCTCGACGATCACAATCGACCCGCTCCCGACCTTCCTCGCGAGGCTTTCCAGCTTTTTGATGAAGGGAACGAGCAGAAAATCGATATCTTCGAGCCGGAAACCTCACAGCCGCTCGACCTCGCGCTGATGATCGACGCGAGCGCCAGCGCGCACAAAGAAATCGGCTTTGAACGTGAAGCTGCTGCGCACTTCATCCGCCAAGTCATCCGGCCCGGCGACCGCCTTGCTGTCTTCTCGATCGACCAGGACATTACCCTGCGGGCCCAGTTTTCCGACAACGTTGCCGCCCTTCAGGATGCTGTGCGCAAGATCCCTGACGGCGAGGGAACGTCCATCTACGATGCGGTTCTGCTCGGCTCCCGGGCGCTCGCTCGGCGTGGCGAAGATCATCGCCGCGTCATCGTTCTCGTCACCGACGCGGGGGAAACCACCAGCAGCTCCGATTTTGACTCCGCGCGCAGAGAAGCCGTGCGCACCAACACGCTTCTTTACACTATCGTCATCCGCCCGGTGAAAAACGAAAGCGGTCGCAACACCGCGGGGGAACATGCTCTGGCAACCATGACCGACACCATGGGCGGGGCCATGTTTTATCCCGATACGGCGCAGGATCTCACCACCATCTATGATCGCATCGACCGCGAACTTCGCACTCAATATCGGTTGGCCTACTACCCCAATCCCCGCGGTCCCGCTAACACTTACCGCTCCATCGAAGTCAAAGTCACCACTGGCGACTACCAGGTCCGCCACCGTAAGACCTACCTTACTGCTCCGCAATGAGCTGCCGATTTCGGCTCGACTCGCTCGTTTCGATAGGCCACTTTGGACTGTGATTCAAGTCACTGCGTCGAAGTGTCCGCTTAACTCACCATTCAATAAGGGGTTTGTGTCGCTTGACGCCATGCTTTGTTGGCGGTGGAGGAAAACATGGAAATTCAAGTGGAACATCTCGGTGCTGTTCAGTTTGAGATCAGAGCCCGTCAGCACACCATCGTCAGCGACCAACCATCCGAAAACGGCGGCTTCGATGAAGGCATGACTCCGCCCGAGATTTTCCTCGCTGCGCTTGGCTCGTGCGCCGGTTTTTACGCTGCGCAATATCTGAAGAGAAAGAAACTGGCGACTGAGGGCACCCTCGTGCGCGTGACAGCAGAAAAGGCCAAAGACCCCGCGCGGCTGGATGATTTTCGCATCGCTGTGGAGGCCCCTTGCGACCTTCGCCCTGAGGACCTCGAGGGACTCGAAGAATCCGTTCATGATTGCATGATCCACAATACGTTGCTTCATCCGCCCAAAATCTCTATCGACATCAAGGCCCGCGAACTGACAGCGAAATGATCCTTGATTGCCAGATCCCGTGTTCCTGCAAAACTCGGTAACCTATCAACCTCTTCGGGAACAAAAGTGGGGCGCCCCGCGTTTCATTTTTGACGGTAGGGGTGCGCCTCATGCGCTGGTTCGTGCCGCTAGCTGCTGCTCTTTCTTTGTTCTTTTCGGGCCACGCCATCCGGGCTCAGCAACCAATTCATGTTGACGTGAATCTCGTTAATGTAAGTTTGACTGCGCGGGACGCTCGCGGCGCGTTGGTAGACAATCTCAGCAAAGACGACATTGAGGTCTTCGAAGATGCTGTTCCGCAGAAAATCGCCTTTTTTGCGCGAAGCACCGATCTCCCACTAACCCTGGGACTAATCGTGGACGCTAGCGGGAGCCAGGAACACTTCTCGAAAAAGCACGAAAAGGATGTAGAGGTTTTTCTCAGTGACGTGCTCGGACCCAAGGACCGTGTCTTCCTGCTTTGCTTCGGAAACCACTTGCGGCTTGTAAACGACTACACGCAATCGGGCACGCTGATGTTCGAACACTTGAAGGAGTACGAGAAGAAATCCGACCGCTTCCCGGAAATCGGCCCAAAGGAAGACCGCGATCTGGGGACCGCATTTTACGATTCCATCTACTATTCCGTGACGGAAAAGCTCGCTAGCGAAAACGGCCGGCGGGCGCTGCTGATTTTCAGCGACGGGGAGGACAACTCCAGTTCCCACGATATGATGACCACGATTGAAACGGCGCAAGCCGAAAACGTGCTAGTCTTCACGATCCGTTACACACAAAAAGAGCATGGCCAGTTGACCGCTCGCAACAAGTACGGCATCCGCGTGATGGATCGCATCGCCAAAGAAACCGGCGGCGCCAATATCGACGCGGAAGCCACCGACCCGCGCACGTACTTCCGCCAAATTGCCGAAGAGCTGCGCACAACCTACGAGCTAGCCTACTACCCCAGCAATCCCGTGCGGGACGATACTTTTCGCAAATTAGTGATTCGGCCAAAGCTGTCCGGCGTGATTATTCGCGCGAAGACCGGATATTTCGCCCGCACTTCTCACTGAGTTCTTATGTAATTTGAATTACGACAGGCAGGTCGGAAGCAGGCAGAATCGAGGTGAGGTTTTTCGGCCTGCTTCGAATGGAACTCAGGCAGCCGGAATATGCAGCGTTTGCTGGTTTCCAGTGAAGCTCGGCTTGACTCTTTCTTCCGCTTCCGCTTCGAGTTTTTCTGTCTTGATGACGTAAGGCCGTCTTCCTTGCATTCTCACGAGTTGGTTATTCCCGCGCGATTTGCGGACATGTTTCCTGTGCTTTTCGCCGTACAACCATTGAAACAAGACGTACAACATGAAATCGCATCCCAGGATGCAAATGGCCATGAATACCGTAAGCGACATTTTTGCCTCCTCGCGCGGGAGGGATGGAAGCCCACTCGTGCCGGCAAGTTAAACGTACACACTAAGGCGCCAAAAAGTCACAAAAGCTTCGTAAGGATTTTGTTAGGAATGAATCGATGCTCTTCAGGCAGGCTCAGCAAGGCTCAGGCAAACATCCTGGCAATGCACCACGCACGTTGCTCCTGCCTCATGCGCATCTCGCCGCACTGACTTCAGTTTCAATAATCCGCCTGTCGTCAGGCCTTTCAACATTTGTGGCTCCAAGACAGGGTCACGCAAAGCTCCGCCCGAAAAAATCGCAAGCGGCGTGACCAGTTCGGCGGAGTATTTTCCGTTCCTCCGCACGATTTTCGTCATCACCCCTTGTCCTACGGTTGCGTTCATCGCCATTGTGAAAGGCACCACCAGCCGCCCTCCCTCTTGCAGCCGGTCAAGCCAAACCGTCTGCGGATGCGTCACACCGCAATTCACCAGTATTGCGTCGCACGGCCCCGGATCAAACTCCGAACCGTCCCCAGCCTGAACGGTCGCGTTAACATGGGCCGCCAGATTCTTCGTTGCTCGGGCCGCTAGTTCGGGCTCTAGCTCCAACCCGAGCACGCTCCCGCCCGGCCCCACTACTTCCGCCATAATGGCCGTGTAATACCCAACGCCGCATCCCAGGTGAAATGCGCGATCTCCGGGCTTCAGCGCCATTGCATCGATCCACCGGCCCAGTGCGCTCGGTTGGCCATTGTTGATGTCCTTGGCGCGATCCAGTGAAACTACTACGTTGTGGTACAAATCCCGCGCATCCTCCACCGTCACGTAGGACAGTTGCGCCATTCCCGCCGCCGACATCGCTCTCGCCTCGGCAGACCCAATTTGCCACGGGCCAGGCCCCAGGAATTTCTCGCGCGGCACCTTTGCAAAAGCCTCCACCAGCCCCGGCGTCGTCAAGTTCGCGGAAAACTTAACTTCCCGAGCGTAAAACTCCCGGCAGGCTTCAATGTTCATCATCCGTGGTCTCCTCCGGCTGCTACGGAATCATCCCTTTGCTTGCCACCGGACTCCAATCGCATATTAACCGCAAAGAGTCATTGGCCCTCAACGGCGAGCGGAACCAGCCAAAGCCGCGCACAATAGGACCTAATCGCGATCCGATTTTATTCCGAAGCTTGGGAACCGTCGTGAACAAACGAAAGATCGTGGTATCGCTCCCTGGCGACAACATCTACCTGCGGGAGCAAGAATCCGCGGCCAAAGCAGCGGCCAATAGGCTTGGCGTCGAACTCCAGGTCTTGGACGCAGAAAACGACCCTGTTCTTCAAAGTCAGCAATTGCTGGACCTAGTGCATAAGCGTCCGCCAGAGCGCCCTGACGGCATCCTTCTCGAACCCGTCAGCGGCACCGGTTTGCCTCGCGTTGCCGAAGCTGCGGTGGCGGCAGGCATCGGCTGGGTCGTCAGCAACGCGCAAGTGGAATACATATCCGCGCTTCGCAAGAAGGCAAAAGTGCCCGTCTTCATGATCTCGCAAGATCACATGGAAGTTGGGCGCATACAAGCGCGCCAAATTTCCTCAATGCTGCCGCAAGGTGGATCCGTGCTTTATCTGCGCGGTCCGGCGGCGAACTATCTCGCATCGAAACGGACGGAAGGCCTGGAAAGCACCAAACCGGCCAATGTCGAACTGAAGTGCTTGAGGATCCATTGGACCGCGGACAGCGCTTACAAAGCCGCCTGTTCCTGGCTGAGTTTGTCTACGGTGCGGCCCCAGGACACCCAATTGATCATGTCGCAGAATGCAGATTTCATTCTCGGCGCAAGAAAAGCCTTCCAGACAAATACGGCCGAACCTGATCGTTCGAAATGGCTAGCTGTACCCTGCACTGGAGTGGGGATTCCGAGCCAAATCAAGCCCTTGGTAGATCAAGGTGTGCTGCGCGCTGCCGTTGTAACTTCTGTGACGCTGGACACTGCAATGGAAATGTTGGTGCAAGGCTTGAAAAATGGCTCACAGCCTGCTGAGCAGACTTTCGTTGACGCCCACTCTTACCCCACACTCGAGGAGCTTGCAAAGAAACGAAACTGGTCAGAGGTAGCTGCCCGTTCCCGCATGCGCTTTTAGGTTGCGCGGTTGCCAAGCCACCGCGCAACAGGCATATCACGCTCCTCGTTTTCTCTCCAACCGTACGCGTTCCAAATATCTTCCCGTTTCCACTTCTACCCGCACAATTTCGCCGGGCTCCACAAAGAGGGGCACTTGGATTCGCACACCCGTGTCCAGCGTAGCTTCTTTCCAGGTATTGTCTTGCTGGGAGTGCACAGCCGGAGCCGTATCCGCCACGCGGGCTTCCACCACCGGCGGAAAATCCATGCTAATCGCGTTCCCTTCAAAAAACTCCACCGGGACCTTCATCCCCTCCCGTAAAAACCTTTCCGCCTGCCCCAAATTCGCGCGTGGCACTTCCACCTGCTCAAACGTTTCCAGATTCATGAACGTGCAATTATCGTCGTCGCGAAAAAGAAATTCCATCGTGCGACGCTCCAAATCCAAATCTTCTATGCGGTCCGCAGGGCGAATATGTGGCTCCAAGATGTGACCCGATGTCATATTTCTTAACTTCGTTTTCACCACACCGCCTAATTGGCCTGCGCCAGCCTTAAAGTCGGCCCCGATCACTTTGTAAATTTGCCCTTCCAGCCGTACTGCCATTCCCGGCTTGAGTTCCGATGCGGTGATCACGATAGGTCTCCTCTTTGGCTCTCTGAGGACCGATTTTACTCCACTGCCTCTGTGACCGGTGTCACAGCGCCTCACATTCCTTCGGCGCACTATATTGCGCGTGACCTTTTCCCACTGCTTTCCGGTTTTCGCCACTTTCTCCGAGCTGCTTTACACTGTAGCTAGGTCCCGCTTGCCGTCGCTCCCGCTCTCGTATTCTGGATTGGTTTACCCCCATGAGAAACCTGGATAAATCTCTGCTTCAACAGCTCTCCGACGAGCTCGCTTCTCTTTGCTCGGACATGCTCGAGTTGGAGGGTTCCCTCCTCAAGCGCCCCCTGGGCCTCCACGAAGCGCATTGCCGCAGTGCCAGAAATCTCGCCCATTACCTGGCTCTCCGCCGGCACGACGTCCGCAAGCTTCAGGCCGATCTTGCCCTCCTCGGGCTTTCTTCGCTTGGCCGTACTGAAAGTCACGTCCTCAACGCCGTCCAAACTGTTCATCGCGTGCTGAATGTCCTGCTCGGATCCGAAAACGCGCTGCCTTCTCCCGCTGAGCCTGCTGTCGAAATCGGCGAAGGCGCGCAACTCCTCGAAGGCAACACGGACGCCTTGCTCGGTCCACCACCGGCGGGAAGAAAAGTCCGCATCATGGTCACGATGGCCTCCGAAGCCGCTACCGACTACGACTTGGTTCGCGACCTCGTACGCAACGGCATGGACTGCATGCGCATCAACTGCGCTCACGACAATCCGGAAGCCTGGCTCGGCATGATTTGCAATCTCCAAAAGGCACGTGAAGAAACAGGCCGCAATTGCCGCATCCTTATGGACGTCGCGGGACCAAAGCTCCGCACCGGCCCCATCGAGCCGGGCCCTTCGGTCATCAAATGCCGTCCCCGGCGCGATGTGTACGGCCGCGTCGCCGTCCCTGCTCGAGTCTGGCTTACACCCGAAGACGCTCCCGAGCCCGCGCCAGGCCCCGCCACCGCTCGCCTTCCGCTCTCCGCCTCTTTTCTAAAAAATCTTCGTGTCGGTGACAAACTGCGCCTGCACGATGCGCGCAAAGCTCAGCGCACTTTGCGCATTTCTCACCTTCGTGGCCGTAGTTGCTGGGCGGAAGCACGCCAAACCATCTACTTCGTTCCTGGCCTCGAACTCACCCGGCTTAGCCTTTCGAAATCAGGCAAGTTGGTCGCGCAAAAAAAAGACGCAGCGCGCCTCGGCAAGCTGCCTCATCTTCCGCAAACCCTGCTTCTCAAGGAAGGCGACAGTCTCATTCTCACGCGCTCCGCCGAACTCGGCCGGCCATCCGTCTACGATAAGAATGGCCAGCTTTTGGCTCCTGCGCAGATCGGTGTCTCCATTCCACAGATCCTCGAAAACGCCAAGCCCGGCGAACCGGTCTGGTTTGACGACGGGAAAATTGGCGGCATCATCCGTGCCGTGGACGCTGCTTCGGTCTCCGTCGAAATCACGCAGGCGCGTCCCGAGGGCGAAAAGCTCGCTGCGGAAAAAGGCATCAATCTCCCCGAAACGCGCATCGACATTCCGCCGCTCACAGCCGACGATTTCGAAGCGCTGAAATTTATTGTTCAGCACGCCGACTTGGTTGGTTATTCCTTCGTCCGCAGCGATTCCGACGTGCGCCAACTCCTCGACCACCTGACTTCGCTTGGCGGCCAGCGCCTCGGCTTGATTCTCAAGATTGAAACCCGCAAGGCTTTTGACAATCTTCCCAAGCTCATTCTCACCGCCATGCGAGCGCGCTCGTTCGGCATCATGATTGCCCGCGGCGACCTTGCCGTCGAGTGCGGTTATCAGCGCCTTGCCGAAGTCCAAGAAGAAATCCTGTGGTTTTGTGAAGCCGCGCACGTCCCCGTCATTTGGGCCACGCAGGTGCTCGAATCTCTAGCCAAAAAGGGAATGCCTTCGCGCTCGGAAATTACGGACGCCGCCATGGGTGAGCGCGCCGAATGCGTGATGCTGAATAAAGGGCCTTACGCCGTCGCCACCGTCCGCGTTCTTGCCGACATCCTCAAACGTATGCAGGCCCATCAGGAAAAGAAGCGCTCCATGCTTCGCCAGCTCCGGCTCGCCTCGGCATTCCACGCGGCATCGTGAAATTCAAAGCTAGTCGCGCGGAAACGTCTCTGCCTCTATGACTGCATCGGCCGCCGAGGGAGGTTCGGCTTTGCATTCTGGGGGCCTAAACACAGAGCTTCTACCTGGCTTTGTTCAGTAACTGCAGCTCGCGCTCCACCACTTCCTTAGGCAGTGGCGCGTACCCAAGCGCTGAGCACTCCTTCTGCCCGGAAGAGAGCATCCACTCAATCAGTTCGTGAACCGCCGCGCGTTTGTCTGCTCCACCTAGATCTTCCGGCAAGAGCCACCACGTAAAGGACGCAATCGGGTACGCGCCTTTGCCCGCCGCATTGGTGATCGAAACGCGCGAGTCCGTGCTCATTGCGCCCGCAGCCTCTGCCGCTGCCGTCGTGACACTCGGAAGATCCGCCTGCAGGAATTGCCCCGCGGCGTTTCGCACCGCGCCGAAACTCAATTGGTGCCGCAGTGCATAAACCAATTCCATGTATCCAATGGAATTCGCCGTCTGCCGCACGGCCTCCGCCACTCCCTCATTTCCTTCCGCGCCCGTTCCTACTGGCCATTGGACCTCGGTTCCGCTCCCCAACGAAGCCTGCCACTCTGCGCTCAACTTCGAAAGATAGTCGGTCCACACAAACGTCGTGCCGCTCCCGTCCGAGCGGTGTACCACCACGATTTCTGCGTCGGGCAGAGCCGCGCTGCGATTGAGGTCGCGAATCGCCCGGTCATTCCACTTCCGAATCTTTCCCAAGTAAATTCCCGCAAGCACTTCCGGCGTGAAGTTCAAGCTGCGGTCCAGGCCCTTCAGGTTGTAAGCAGGCACTACCGCGCCTACCACCGAAGCAAAATGCAAAAAGGCTTTCTTTGACCCGGCCATTTTTGCATCGCTCAACGGCATGTCCGAGGCGGCGAAGTCCAGCTTGCCATCCATTAATAGTTGCAAACCGCTCCCCGAACCGATGGCTCTGTACTTCACATGGACCTTGGCGTTTCGCTCCTCGAATAGCTCGAACCATCTTTGATACAGCGGCGCGGGGAACGTTGCTCCCGCGGCGTTCAGCGTCACTTCCGTGCTTGTTCTGGCCCCCGGGGAAATGGATGTTGCTCCATTCTTTTCTGTCAGTGCGCTAAACAACTTTGTCACTAGATGATCGGCCAGGTCTTTGGCGATGTCTCCTGCGCGGAATTTGCTCGGCGTCACTAGGTAGGACCATAACGGCTCGCCATTTTTGCCCGCTATCTCCACCGAAAGATAACCGTGGTAAATCGGCTGTCGCGCGTTGGTTGGCGAGCGCGGGTCGGTGGAAACATATCCCGTCAGCCAGATGCTTCCAGTTCCCCGGATAACCGCGTCGGCTTCTTTCGCGGCGCCCACAATTTCCAATCTCCCTTTTTCGCGCAGCCGGTCGATCGTCTTCTGTCGCAGCGCGCTTGCGCCGTTTTCCTGGCCGAACGTTTCCACGTAAACTTTTTTCACTTGCGAGAGGGTTTCCGCAGTTTGCGCTTTGCCGCAGGCACACCAAACCAGCAACACTAAAACCACCGCAATTAACCGCGCGGCCATGAAGGCACAATCGCTCGCTCCAATCCGTTTCCCCAGCTTGAAATGCATTTCTCGTGTGTCCAGAGCTCGCTTTGTTTGTGGCCTCAGACCTCGACGATCAGCAAGGCAAACTTTTACACGCCGAAGCGCTCAGCCGCGAGGTCTTCGGATAGTATCATTGACGGTGAATACCGTGGAACGCTCACGCTTCGTTGCGTTTGTAAATTTCTCGTAAACGTGAAGGAACTGACCAATCCCGCCTGGATTAAAGCCAAAGGTCTACTTTTCCTTTCGCTGGGTTTGCTTTCCGGGGGCCTGTTGTTGTTCGAGCGGCCGACTCTTCGCGTCGCCGCCTTGCTCTTGCTCGCCGTGTGGTCCTTTTGCCGCTTCTACTACTTCGCCTTCCACGTTCTTGAGCGCTACGTCGATCCAACTTTTCGCTTCTCAGGCCTTCTTTCGCTGGTCAGATATCTCCGCGACGGCGGGCGCCCCAAACCCTGATATGTGCTTCTCTCTAATGCGGAATTGGCTGCAATCCTGGCTCGACCGCGAAGATGCTATCGCTAAGGTCGACCTCATCTTCGTTTTGGCGAGCTTGCAAAGCCGCAAGGAATACGCGTTAGCCCTTTTTCAAAAAGGCTGCGCGCCGCAGGTATTGTTCAGCGTGGGAAGGTTCGAGATTCGTCGCTTCTCGCAACTCGGGTTGCCGGGCGCTCCGGATCTTGTCGCGATCGCCAGGGGCATCCCTTCTCCCGAAAGGCATTTCTTTGTTTTCTTTCGAAACGGGCAGTTCGAGGTCAAGCGCATCCCGAGGCGCAGACTGGGAACGCTCAGCGAAATAGACGCGCTTGCGGATTGGATCGCTCTGCATCCCGAGATCTCTTCCTTAGCGCTGGTCAGCAGCGGCCAGCACCTTTTTCGCGTGCGCCTTTGCTGCCGCAGCTTGCTTTCTTCAAAATTGAAGACCTACTTCTTGGAAGTCCCAAACGAGAGTTCGGCGCCAAGCGAAAGCGATCCGGAGGAGCCTCGGACTGGTCAGCAAGGAGTTTTCTACGAATTCCTGAAGATCACGTGTTATGCAGCATTTTTACCTGTGTGGAGCGTTCTGAGACGCTGGCGCTCCCGAACGATGGCCTCCTTGAACCAGTAGGACAATTCAACTTCTCGTGACAAACAGAGCTCCGTCAAATTCTCACCCTCCTCGACCACCAAAACCTCACCATCCGCAAACATTGAAAGTAGTGATTGAGCAACAAGCACAGACTGAACCCTTTGCTACCGGCGACGGTCGACCGCTTCCCGGTGCCTCTGGTACGCTTTTGCTGGACAAATTTGCGATGACCAAAGACTACTTGGAAGCGGCAGTAGAGGTTGCGCGAGAAGCGGGAAAGATCCTCATGGAGGAGTTCACCCGGCCGCTGGACATTCGGTACAAAGGTGACGAAGTCGACCTTGTCACGCAGGCGGACAGGCGCTCGGAGCAATTTATTGTTTCGCGGCTAAACCGCGATTTCCCCGGACACGCCATCGCCGCGGAAGAGGGGACCGGGCAGGACACGGCTTCGGAATTTCGCTGGCACGTCGATCCCCTGGATGGCACAACGAATTTTGCACATGGGTACCCGTGCTTCAGCGTTTCCATTGCGCTCGCGCAGCGCGATTCGCTGCTTGCCGCCGTGGTTTTCAATCCTTTCTACAATGAGCTCTTCGCAGCCGCGCGCGGCGAAGGCGCCACGTTTAACGGCAAGAAAATCTCCGTATCGAAGAACGCGACGCTCTCCACAAGTCTTCTCTGTACTGGCTTTCCCGTAAGGAATCGCAAGCTCAGTCCGAATCTTCAGTATTACGGCGAGTTCACGCAGCGCTCGCATGGTGTGCGGCGTGACGGCTCCGCCGCGCTCGATCTCGCCTGCGTGGCGCTTGGCCGGTTCGATGGGTTTTGGGAATTCGGTCTGAACAAGTGGGACACGGCCGCGGGAGTTCTGCTCATCGAAGAAGCGGGAGGCAAGGTCAGCGATTTCGAGGGCAGACCGTATCAACTCGGTGGCCCGGTGATTCTTGCCACGAATGGCCTCATACACGAGGAAATGCGCCAAGCGGCTTTGGAGATTTCGCTGCGCGGGCCGGCACCGCGCTAGAGCGCAGGCCTTACGAAGCTCCCGAAAAGCAAGCCTTCGACCCCACAGCGGTGAAACCGAAGGAAGCGAAGACATGGGTCCTGAAGCCCCGTCGCTGTAGGAGAGAATCGGCTAACTACAACCTTATAAGGCATTTATGATTTCCTTACGCCGCGCGAGCTAGCATTCCGAGGCAACGAAGAAGGCGTTCCACGCCTGCCAGGAACGCCGAATTCACCCCACAAATCCGTTGCCACGGTTTTTCGAGGGGAGTTCCGATGCTCGCTCTGATACAGTTTGGGAATTTCGCGTTCGTCGCACTAGCGATGTTAGTGCGCTCGATCGTAACGAAATGCAACCCTGCCAACAACGGAAACGGCGTGTGGGTGACCAGCCGGACCGGCAACGTCACCGTCGTCACCGACAAACTTTTCTAAGGTGCAAAATTCGGGTTTCGAACGATTTGCCGCTGCCAGCAAATGCTTAGGAGAAAAATATGCGCGCACATGCACTGAAATCAAAACTCATTTCGTTTGCTGTGATGGCATTGTTTGTTTGCAGCGCAGCGCCCGGTTGCATTCTCGCGGATGATAAGGCCAGCAGCGGTTCGCCGGCCGACGCCGGGAAGACGGCGACAACAAAACCGGCAAACAACAAGATTGAGGCACCGGCTCCGCTAACCGAACGAGAGCGCTGGCTGCTCGATCGCGTCGAGCAACTCGAGAAGCGCGTAGCCGAGCTGGAAGCCAAGAGCAATTCGGGAACGGGGGCGACTGGGGAAGCAAATGCAGCGCAGCCCGCGACTCCAAGCGCAGTTCCATCCACAACCGTCGCAACGAATGCTGCTTTGCCTTCCCCGGCAACGGTTGCTGCAACTTCCGCGGTGACAACACAGCCCGCCTCGACAGAAGCCTCGGCCAATGTTGCAACGGGACATCCGCTCGCGGCGCTCGCCACACAACAAGATCAGCCCGCTCCTGGCAAGCCGGCCAAAGCGGAGCCGTTTGCGTTTGCGGATTTCACCTGGCTGAACGGCAATGCGCGAACCAAGGATTTGGCGATGGATACAAAATTCTTCACACCGGAAATCCGCGCGGACGTCGATTACATCTACGACTTCAACCATCCGAAGGACGATTCGATCGGCGGTTCGAGCGAGGTGTTCCGCTCGAACGAAGTTCAAGTGACACAGCTCGGCGTTGGAGGCGATTTTCATTTCGACAACGTGCGCGCGCGCCTGATGACGCAGTTCGGCATGTATTCTGAGACGACGCCGCGCAATGACGCCAGCCCCGCGCGTGGCCAATGGGATCTCGACACCGCCTACCGTTATATTTCCGAAGCTTACGGCGGCTACCACTTTGATGTGCTACACGGAATCAACGTCGACGCTGGAATCTTCATGTCCTACATCGGGCTTTTCAGCTACTACAACTTTGACAACTGGGCGTATCAGCCGTCCTACGTTTCCTCGAACACCCCGTGGTTCTTCAACGGCGTGCGCGTGCAGATTTTCCCGACCGAACACTTAAAGATCGAGCCGTGGTTCACGAATGGCTGGCAATCGTATGGTCGATTCAACAATCGGCCGGGGTTTGGAATGCAGATTCTGTACCGTCCGAATGGATGGCTCTCCGTGCTCGGCAATCAATACGCTTTCGGCGAGGAGACGTTGGGTGTGCCGGGGCGCGTCCGCTATCACTCCGACGACAGCATCGAGATCAAGTACTACGACAGGCCAGAAAACCACATCAGCAAGATGGCGGTCTCGCTCACCGGGGATATCGGATGCGAACACGGCGGCGGCGTGAGTTGCTACACCAACACGAAGCAAGGTCCAAAACAGGATTTTCTTGGCTTTATGTTCTACAACCGGCTCTGGTTTAATCGCGACAAATACGCTCTCACGCTGGGCGGCGGAAGAATCAACAATCCGGGGCGCTATTTGGTGTTACTGCCGCCCATCAATGGCGCGACAGCGCCGACGGGCACTCCGTACTTCACGGAAAATCCAGGCGACCCATTCAAGGCGTGGGATTCCTCCGGCACTTTTGACTGGATGCCCCGCCAGTACATCACGTTCCGCTGGGAGTTCGATCATCGCGCCGCAAACGTGCCGTATTGGACCGGGCCGGGCGGAATTACGCCTCCAGGCGGAAACAACGGGAGCCCCGCGTCGTTTGCGTGCCTCGACGGCAGCGTTGCGCCGGCAAGCGGCTGCGGTGCAATCGGATTGTGGACACCGGATCTGAAGAAAATCGAAAATCGCATCGATCTTGCTATTCTCGTGAAGTTCTGAGCGAACCTGCGTGACCTCGCCACGGCGGCGCGCGCAGCGGCCAGGAGGGGTCATGAATCACCGGGTAGAGGCAATTAGAAAAACTGGATTTGGGCAAAGCGATCTTCCCTCGATCTATTTTCAGTTCGATTGGCGAGGCAAGCGCCATTGGAGAAGCTCGAGCCGATGGGCGAGGGTGGCTGCGATGGTGTTATGCGCGGGTGCGACCTCTCTCGCTGCGCCAGCCACACGAGCAGACCAACCGGGCTCGACCACCGCGAGCCAGGAAGCCATGCAGGAGCGCATCAGCAAGTTGGAGGCTGAGGTTTCCGAGCTGAAGGCGATGGTCAAGCAGCTCCAGGCAAATTCCAGCCGTGCGATAACTCCTTCCACCGCTGCTCCAACAGCCGCTTCAGAGAGCCCTGCGGAAGCCAAAGTTCCAGCAATGCAGCAAAATCTTTTGCAGAGCGAGGATCGAAAGACTTTCGATTTTCTGCACGACACGACCATCAATCTCGCTTTGGACACCTATTACGCTTACAACTTCAACCAGCCGGTCGGGCGCGTGAACGTTTTGCGTGCCTACGACGTTTTAAGCAACGAGTTTAGTTTGAATCAGGCCGACGTGGTTCTCGATCACCCAGCGGATGCGGCCGCAGGCCGCCCCTGGGGTGCGCGACTGGACTTGCAGTATGGCCAAGCCACCGACACGCTGCAAGGAAATCCATCGAATGAGCCAAGGCCGGATATCTATCGCAACATATTCCAGGCTTACGGCACGTATATCGTGCCCGTCGGGAAAGGCTTGAGCGTCGATTTTGGAAAGTGGGGGAGTTCGCTGGGAATCGAGGGCAACTACACCAAAGACCAGATGAACTATTCGCGGTCCTACTGGTTCGACTTTCTGCCTTTCTACCACATGGGAGTTCGAACCAGCTATCCGGTGAGTGATCGGTTGACTCTCAACTACTGGGTGGTCAACGGCACCAATCAGGTGGAAGCGACCAACGGTTTCAAGGATGAGCTGTTTGGATTCACCGCCAAGCCGAAAAGCACAGTGACCTGGACGATGAACTACTACCTGGGGCAGGAGCATCCGGACCGGACGGTGGTGCCGCCGACCGGCCCGATACCGGTCCAGCCGGGGCTAAGCTTTCAGGCGATTACTCCGGCGCCGGATGGCCGGACGCACATTTTCGACAGCTATGTGACGTGGCAGGCCACGCCGAAGCTGACATTTGCTCTCGAGGGCGATTATTTCCTGCAGCGCTTGTGGAGAAACCAAGCGCCTGGTCGGTCGGCGGCGCCTTCCCATGTGGATGGCGCTTGCGCCTATCTCCGATACCAGTGGACGCCCAAGCTCGCGCTAGCAAGCCGCGCGGAATACATGTCGGATCGCGGAGGACTCTTCAGCGGGCTCACGCAGGCGCTGAAGGAAAATACTGTCACTCTCGATTACAGCCTGACCGACGGATTCCTGATGCGCTATGAGTGGCGGCGTGATTATTCGAATCAGCCGTCCTTCTTGACGGATTTGCAGGGCGTGCGAAGCAAGCAGCAAAGTACCGCGACGGTCGGCCTCATTTGGTGGTGGGGACAAAAGGAAGGCGCCTGGTGAGGGCGGAGGAGTCGTTTGCAAGGAGAGAAAGAGGCTCCTCGCTCTCCCAATAACATTCTGTTTTGGCCCGTGCCTGCCGCCATCCTTGATTCAAAAAAATGATACGAGTTCTTTGAATTTTCCCTCGAAACGCTAACGGTTTCCTTATCCCTCCTCTCTTACTTTCCTTGTACCAGGCGGAGCAACGCTGGGGGAACGCAAGGAGCAAGATTACATGAGCAGACCTCGAGTGGTTATTTTATTGGTGGCATTGTTGTGTTGGGGCAACCGAAGCGCGGCGCAGTCCACGTTCGGCGACATCATCGGAGTCGTGAAGGATCCGGGAATGGGAGTAGTTCCCGGTGCGCAAGTCACGCTGACCAACATTGACGAGCATACACAACACACCGCGACGACAGATGCGGATGGCGCGTTTCACTTTGTCAACTTGAAGCCGGGGCATTATGAGTTGGTGGTGACCGCCGCCGGTTTTGCAGAGTACAAAGTTACGGCGTCGCAATTGGATGTGCGGCAGACGTTGCGGTTTGACGTGGTATTGAAGCTGGCTTCCGCAGCGCAAACCATCGAAGTCGGCGGAGACGCCGGGCCGGTGATCAACACGGAAAACGCGACGATCTCTAACATCGAAAGCAATGTGGATCTCACCACGCTGCCGATCAATTCCCGCGCCGTTTCCAGCAGTCCCCTCGCAGCTCTGACCACGAATCCCAATGTTAATTCGGATAGCCAGGGAAATGTCAGCGTGGGCGGCTCGACCTCAGCGCAAACGGGTTTCTCGGTGGACGGGATCTCCACCGCAAACGTGCGCGCAAATGGGGCGCTAAGAGATGCGTATCCGTCGATGGAAGGAATTCAGGAGATGAGCGTCACGGCGTTTAACAACAACGCGGAGTTCGCGCAGATGAGCGACGTAACCTTCACGACCAAAAGTGGTGCCAACCAGTTTCATGGAAGTGCCTTCGAGTACTTCCAGAATGATCATTTGGATTCCACAATCTACAACTTTAGCTCCAAGGCCCCCAAGACCTTCAACACCTTCGGGGGAAGCCTCGGTGGCCCTGTCATTATTCCCAAACTGTGGAACGGTAGAGACAGAACGTTTTTCTTTTTCGACTATGAGGGAAACCGAAAACACACCTCAGCGCCAGAACTACTCCTGGTTCCGACAGCCGCCGAAAGAGCCGGCAACTTGAGCGGCCTCGTAGGACAGGGGGTGCCACTTCTGGACCCGTTCACTGGTGCGCCCTACCCGAATAACACCATCCCAGGCGGCCCGGGGAACCCGTGTAGCAATTCCAAGGACTGCATCAATCCCGTGGCGCAAACATTGCTGAACAATTACTATCCGCTGCCAAACGCAAACGGAAACGGCTACAACTATCAGACACTGGTGCCCATCCCATCCAACTCCAATGGCTGGGACCTCCGCGTCGATCAAACCCTCACCTCGAAGCAACAGCTCTACGCGCGCTATAGCTGGAAAAACGTGTTCCTGAATGAATATAACAACGATACGGTCATTGCGCCGGCCAATAACTTTTTGCCGAACGACAAGGCTCACGAGCAAAACCGCAGCCTGGTGGTTTCGTACAACTACGTGATTACGCCGCAGCTGATCAACGAATTCCGATTCGGGCTCACCACTTTCAACGAGAATGAAACTTTCCCGATTACAGGCGCGCAGGCCCTCTCGCAACTTGGGCTGGTCGTGAACAATGGAATCAACCTCGCCATGCACCCCACGGGCGAAGCCTTTCCAACATTTACCTTTAGTGATGGCACCATTAACTCGATCGGGCAAGGCCGTGTTGGAACCACGATTTCGCGAACCTACCAATTCACCGACAATGTCTCTCGCCACGTGCATCAGCATGCGCTGCGCTTTGGAATGGATGTACGCCGGGTGCTCTACAACGCCCCGTTGTACTACGCGCCATCCGATGACTACGGCCAGTTCGACTTTACCGGCTCCCTTACAAACTATTCCTTCGGCGATTTTCTTCTCGGCTTGCCGCAATCGTACTTCGCGATCACCAGCCCGCAGGCCAACGCCTATAGCTGGCACTGGGGCCTCTATGGTCAAGACGAATGGCAGGTGAATAGCCACCTGACCCTCAACTTCGGTTTGCGTTGGGAATTCCTCCCGGCGTTTCAGGAAACTTTAGGTGACCTGGCCAGCTTTGACCCGAAAATCAACAGCATCGTGCTGCCCGATAAATTTTTCCCGGTGGTGGGGAATAGCGCGCTGCTTACCAGCGTCTATGCGGCGGTTTTAGAGTCCTACAATGGCTGCCCGCTCCCGAATAGAAACACTTCGCTTCCCTGCACGCCCGTGGTCTCCGCCAGCCAGGCCGGCCTGCCGCAAGGTTTGCGGAACACACCTAAGCATGATTTCGACCCGCGCGTGAGTATTGCATATCGGCCATTCAATAATGATAAGACCGTGATTCGCGCGGGATTTGGGTTCTTCACTATGACGACTCTTGGACCGTTGTCGTTCAATAACGCCGGTGTTGGCCTTTCGGATCTGCTCAGTTTCCCCAATTCCGTGACCAACGGGACGCCGGCGTTCCAGTTTCCGCAGACGTCCATTCCCGGCCTGGTCTCGTTGGGCGGGGGTTCTTTCGAGGAGGGAAACAATCCGAACCTGAAGGACGCCACCTCGGCGCAATGGAACCTGACCGTTGAGCGCCAGGTTACTTCGAATACGACCGTTCGCCTCAGCTACGTTGGCCAGGGCACGTGGCATCTTCCCATCACCGTAGACCTGAACCAGATTCGGCCGAGCACAACTCCCTACGTGGCCACTCTTGCGCCTGGGGAACCAAACGGCATTCTGCCTTGGGCCGATCCACGCTCTCCCTATCCGCAGTTCGGCATGTTGATGTATGCGGACAGCATCGGAAACTCGAACTATGAGGCCGGAGTTGCCGAAGTGCGGCATAGGACCTCGTATGGAATGACCTTTCTGGGGAGTTACACGTGGGCGAAGAACATCAGCAACGCGCAAGGCACCGACGCTCCCACCGTCTTTGCTGGCGAAGAACCCTACGCCGTAGAGATTGCAAATCGCTACAACCTCCGGTACGACCGCGGAAATGTGGTGGGAACGCCGCGGCAGCGTTTCCTGTTCACTGGCACTTACCAATTCCCCTACGGCCACGGACAGCACTGGTCCGGCGGAAGCAAGCTGCTGAACGGGGTGTTTGGAAACTGGAGTTTCAGCACGGTGACACAGCTACAGACGGGTCAATGGCTCACTCCTACGATGAATCCGATCTCCGATCAATCCAACACCGACTTGAATAACGAGCGCTATCTGGGAGGGGCCGTTGCGCGTCCCGACTGCGTGGGCAATCCAGTCCCTGCCAATCGGTCGCCTCAGAACTACTACAATTTCAACTCCTTCGCTCTTCCCCCTGCGAACGCCGGACGGTTTGGCACTTGCGGCGTGGGGATACTCGAGGGCCCCGGGGAGATCAATGTGAACGCGGGTCTCGCCAAGCAGTTTTCCTTGACGGAGCATTTCCACTTGAGGTTTGAGGGAACTTTTACAAACGTTTTGAATCACACGAACTTCGCACCGCCGTCGCTCAACGTCAGCAACCCTTCCACTTTCGGGGTACTGAACGCCACTTTGCCCCAAGGACTTGGCGGCAATCGCACGGGACAGTTGGCTTTGCGCCTCGATTTCTAGAGTGCGCGTGATATGGCTGTTGGCGCCGGGTTTCTAACGGCTGCAAAAATCGGAATCGCCGGCCCACTGACTGCCGTTGGGCCGGCGATTTCTCTTGCCTTGTTTGTTTTCTCGTGGCGCGAGGCGGCGTAAAATGCATGACCATGCGGTTCGAGAATGTGGCGGAGGAAAGCGCGGTGGCGCGGCGATGAGGAAGAAACCCGCACCGAAACGAGGCCCGATTCGAATCCCGGCCAAAGAAGGAAAGCGAAACACCGGCGGATTCGTGGAAACGGCGGAGCGTCTCGCGGAAATGGGAAAAGGATTCCACACGCGGGGATGGGCGATGGGGACGAGCGGGAATTTCAGTGCGGTGGTTTCGCGGGAGCCGTTGCGGCTGGCGATCACGGCGACGGGATTGGATAAGAGCGAACTCGCTACAGAGCAATTTCTGGAGATCGACGAAGAGGCGAACGTCGTTCGGGGAAACGGAAGGCCATCGGCAGAAACACTGCTCCATCTGGCGATTGTACGGGGTGTGGGAGCTGGAGCGGTGCTGCACACGCATTCGGTGTCGAGCACGGTGCTTTCAGGAACGCATGCACGGCACGGCGGGATCGCTCTGGAAGGATATGAAATGCTGAAGGGGCTCGAAGGCGTTCGAACGCACGAGCACCGTGAATGGCTCCCGATTCTCGAAAATTCGCAAGACATGATAGAACTGTCGAAGCGAGTTTCCAGCACCCTGCAGGAAAGCCCTGGAATTCATGGATTCCTTTTGAGAGAACATGGGCTTTATACTTGGGGAGTGACGCTGGCAGAAGCCAAGCGGCACGTCGAGATTCTAGAGTTCTTGATGGAAGTTCTGGTGCGCTCGGGCGCGGCGCAATCATCGTAAATGGTGTGCTGCCTGAACTTGGGAGCAGATGGGCATGGCCGTCCTGCGAATTCCGGATGAAAAGAGATCGCTTCGTGAGAGAGAAGAAGTACGCGACTATCTTGCGGCGATCGGGATTGAGTATGAGCGCTGGCAATCTCCCGCGGAGTTGCCCGAGGATGCTACTGCAGAGCAGGTTCTGAACGCGTACAACACGCAAATTGAAGAACTGAAACAGCGCGGTGGCTACGTCACCGCGGACGTGATCGACGTGAACACGGACACCCCCGGCCTGGAAACGATGCTGGCGAAGTTCAATATCGAGCACACGCACGATGAGGATGAAGTGCGGTACATCATCGCGGGGCGCGGCTTGTTTCATATTCGCCCGCTGCAAGGACCCGTGGTGGCGATTGAAGTGGAAGCCGGTGATTTGATTCGCGTGCCGCGCGGCACGCTGCACTGGTTCGATCTTTGCGGAGACCGGCGGATTCGCGCGATTCGATTGTTTCAGGATAAATCCGGCTGGACGCCGCACTACACCGACAGCGGCGTGGACCGCAACTACGAGCCCGTCTGCTGGGGCCCGCGATACATCCCGCCACAAACCGTAGTGAAATAATTCCCCGTGGTGACTTTCAACGAAGAACAAGTCCGCGTTCTCCTCCTGGATATTGAAGGAACGACAACCCCGGCGGATTTTGTCTACAAGACGCTTTTCCCCTATGCAAGCCGCAAGCTTGAGACGTTTTTGCGGGAACACGAGAGAAATCCCGAAGTTCGGAATGCAGTGGAAGAACTACGGGAGCAGCAATCCGTGGACTTGCGCAATGGCTTGGAACCGCCGCCATGGAAAAGCGATTCGGAAGAGGAGAGGCTGCGCGGGGGCGTAGCGTATGGACTGTGGCTGATCGAGCGGGATAGCAAGTGCACGCCGCTGAAATTGCTGGAAGGCAAGATTTGGCAACGGGGCTATGAATGCGGGGAAATCAAAGGCGAGGTGTATGCGGACGTTCCGGCGGCCTTCGAAAGATGGAGGCGTCAGAAAAGAATCATTTGCATCTATTCGTCGGGAAGCGCGTTGGCGCAGCGACTGCTGTTTCGGTCCACAAGCTATGGAGATTTGACGGACCACATTTCGCTTTATTTCGATACACGCGTGGGAGCCAAGGCCGAGCCCGACAGCTACTGCCGAATCGCGGGATCATTTGCCCACCGGCCAGAACGGTTTTTATTCATTTCGGATGCATTGAAAGAAATCGAAGCGGCGCGCGGAGCGGGAATGCGAACCCTGCTGTGCGAGCGATTGGAACCGTCCGGGACCTCGGGCGGCAGGCCGGACGCCATTCATGATTTCCAGGGCATTTTTCCTGATTAACGCGCTGGCTACTTGTGCTGCCATTCGGCGTAAAGCTTGGTGATGGCCGGTCCGATGGTGAAGCCCCATGCAAAAATAGGGAAATTCTTGAATTTGTCGGGCACGACGTACCGGTGCTGCGCTTCTTCCGCAGGAACACCGGCCTTATACATTTTTTCTGCCTGGCCGGCGATGTCGTCAAAAACTTCGCGGATCGAAGCAATGCCTTCCTGGCCGCAAAGCTGGCCGTGGCCGGGGACGAAGAGAGTGTCTTTGTCGAAGGCGGCAAATTTTTTCAGGGTTTCGCGCCAACCGGAGATTGTGGCTTTCTCGTCGAAGCAGACCGGATACCAGCCGTGAAAGAAAAGGTCCCCCGTGTAAACGATATTTTGCTCCGGAACTCTGACGATGATGTCGGTGCCGGAGTGGCCCGGGTAGGATTCAAGAACCGCAGTCAAGCCGCCAAGATCAACGGACATGGGGAGTTTTGAAGGGTCGAGTGGGTGATTCGGCAAGCTCAAGATGCTCGAACTGGCCACTTGGAAAACAGAGGTTACTGCGTTGAGATCGGTTTGTAAGTGGGCGCGTTCCGCGTCGGATTTGGCATCTTTGATAGCCTTCTCGATCGGGCCCAGAACGGCCTCCTTGTCGACTCCCTGCATCGGCACGTAATTATCCACAATTCGCTTCGCCGTCGTGGCGTGGGCCCACAACGGAATCCCATTCGCGCCGTAAAAGGAATTCCCCATGGAATGATCGAAGTGGTAGTGGGTGTCGAGAGCGCCTTTGACCGGGAGCTGGCTTACCGTGCGCAAAGTGTCCATCTGAAAAGAAGCTCCAGCGGCAGTAGTGAACCCCTCAATGAGAAATGCCGCGTCTTTTCCGACGAGGAAGCCGCCGTTGCAAATCGTGGTGATGCCCTTCGAGAAATCAGAAATGGTGGCATATGTGCCGTTACCGATTTTGCGGATGGAGGCGAAGCCTTTGTCCACAAGTGGAGCTTGCGAAACGCGCGCGTCGACCGCCAATTCGGCGGCCAAAGCGGGGAGGGGAATTAGACTGGCGAGCGCATAATAAGAGCCGAAGCAAGAAGTCTTTGCGAGGAATTCGCGGCGAGAAAAGCTGGTTGGCAGTTCCATCTTGAAACCTCCTTGGGGGTTAGGCGTCTGTTTCGAACCCTGGATTGAGGGCGCTCATTCTAGCAAATTTCGCAGTAGGAATAATAAGGAAGAGCTTTAGAGGCGCGCCGCTCTCCCCTATAATTTGACCGAAATCGAGCCAGGGGGAGAGTGCCTGATGATCAGATTTGCAGGTTTTGTTGCCGCAGCCATGGGACTCTTGCTTCTTCCCGCAGCGCAGAAGCCAGATGCGGACCGGATTGGGGCTTGCGTGCAGCGCTGCTACACACAACCGGGCGACCCCGAGATGCAGCGGCAGGAACTCGTCAGCTTGGAGAGAGAAGCAGCGAAGGCCATCGAGCTGAAAAACGGCACTTTTTTTCGGCGTGTCTATGGAGATGATTTTGTTGGAACGCTTTCCCACGGACAGCAGGTGAACCGGGTGGGTTGGATAGCGGCGGTGGAATCCCCGGACGTAAAATACGATTCGTTCAACACTTCAGACATCAAGGTGCAGATTTTTCAAGACACGGCGGTAGCGACGTGTTTGTGGTCGGCTCGGAGCGTGCTGCGAGGCCAGCGCATGAGCATTCAGATGCGGGTGATTCATGTGTACCTGAACACGGCAAGCGGGTGGCGCGTGGTTTCCGGCCAGACGACGAACCTGCCGCCGGACGTGCAGCAACCGCTGTAGCGATTTTGGAATAGGGAAAGGCTGTTGCATTGACGCTCCACAGGTCGGATGTTACCCTCGCCTTCACCCTCCATACGCATGCGCGCTGTCGACTTGATCCGCAAGAAACGTGATTCCGGGGAGCTTTCCCGCGAAGAAATCGAATTTCTGGTTTCAGGCTACACGCGCGGCGAAATTCCCGACTACCAGATGGCCGCGTGGCTGATGGCAGTCTGGATTCGCGGGATGAACCGCTCGGAGCTCGCGGCGCTGACCGAAGTGATGCTCTGCTCCGGCGAGGTGCTCAATCACGCCGAGATTCCCGGGAAAAAAGTGGATAAGCACTCGACGGGAGGAGTCGGAGACAAAACCTCGTTGGTTCTTGCGCCGATTGTCGCAGCGGGCGGCCTGACGGTTCCGATGATTAGCGGCCGAGGATTGGGGCACACGGGAGGGACGCTCGACAAGCTGGAAGCGATTCCCGGATTCAACGTGAATCTCTCGCTCGAACAGTTTCGACGCGTCCTTCACGAATGCGGCATGGGGCTGATCGGCCAGACTGCGGAAATTGCGCCGGCGGACAAGAAAATCTATGCGTTGCGAGACGCGACTTCGACGGTGGAGAATATCGGGCTCATTTGCGCTTCGATCATGAGCAAAAAGTTGGCAGAAGGAATTGACGCGCTGGTGCTGGACGTCAAGACCGGGTCTGGCGCGTTCATGAAAAAGGAAGAGGAATCCATACGGCTGGCGGAAGTGATGGTGGAAACCGGGAAGCGCATGGGGAAAAAAGTCGTGGCGCTCATTACCGGGATGGACGAACCGTTGGGATGGATGGCTGGGCATTCGAACGAAGTCTGGGAATCGCTGGAAGTGCTCAAGGGGCGCGGACCCGCGGATCTCCGCGACTTGAGCCTCGACCTTTCCGCGTGGATGTTTTTTCTTGGCGAACGAACCAAGGATGTGGAAGAAGGTCGGCGGCTGGCGGAAACGATGGTCGCCACCGGGCAAGCACTGGGAAAATTGCGGCAGGGAATTCGCCTGCAAGGCGGAGATGAACGAGTCGTCGATGAGCCGGAACGACTGCCGCAAGCGCGGTTTCGTGCGGATGTCACGAGCGCAGCTGCAGGATACATTACGGCCACGAACTGCGAACAATTCGGCACCGCGCTGGCCACGCTGGGTGGCGGACGTGAAAAGAAAGAAGACAAGATCGACCACGCGGTTGGGCTGGAGTTTCACAAGCGCATCGGAGAGCGAGTAGAAAACGGAGAACGTTTGGTCACCGTTCATTACAATAGCGACGCCAAACTGGCAGAAGCTAAAGCGCTGATTGCGTCGAGCTACACCATTGGCGAGAGCGCGCCCGCGGAAAAGCGGCCGCTGGTCCGTCGCATCATTGGCGCTTAGCAAGGGCCTATGTGCGGGAAGAAGGTTAGCCAGAGAACGATAAGGAGAGCGAATGGGAAAATTCACCGGAATACTCGGCATGGCCGTGATTCTCGGGCTGGCGTGGCTGTTTTCGACGGACCGCCGCGCCATCAAATTAAAGACCATCGCATGGGGACTTGGCCTTCAGTTGGTGCTTGGCTTTTTTGTGCTTCGCTCCGCGGTCGGGAGAGGGATTTTCCAGGCGGCAGGTGACGGTGCGAAGAAACTGCTGAGTTTTTCCTATGCAGGTTCGTTTTTCGTCTTTGGAGAATTGGGCAAAGAAAATTCCTCGCTCGGTTTGATTTTCGCTTTCCAGGTATTGCCGACAATCATTTTTATCGCGGCGTTCTTCGCCGTGCTGTATCACATCGGAGTGATGCAACTGATCATCCGCGCGGCGGCGTGGGTGATGACGCGCGTGATGGGAGCGAGCGGGGCGGAGTCCCTGAACGTCGCGGCGAGTATCTTCATGGGTCAGACGGAAGCGCCCCTCACCATCCGCCCCTTCCTGCCGAAATTGACGAAGTCCGAATTGATGACCGTGATGACCAGCGGAATGGCGCATATCTCCGGAGGGATGATGGCCGCGTACATGAGAGTCGGAGGCGCGGACGCGAAGCACCTGCTGACCGCTGTGATCATGACTGCGCCAGGCACGCTGCTGATGGCCAAGATGCTGGTGCCTGAGACGGAGCAGCCGCTAACGGCCGGACATGTGCAGATGCCGGCGACGGAGAAGGAATCGAACATTCTCGGCGCCATTGCGCGCGGCACGCTTGACGGTTTGCACCTTGCGTTGAATGTTGGTGCCATGCTCATTACCTTCCTGGCGCTGCTTGCGCTCGTGAATGCGATGATGGGCTGGGGGCACAACCATGTAAGCTGGTTTCCGGGCGACCTGCAGACCGTATTCGGGTGGGTGCTTGCTCCTGTAGCTTGGCTTATCGGCGTGCCCTGGAACGAAGCGGCAAGAATTGGAAATTTGCTGGGGACTCGGATGGTTATCAACGAATTCGTGGCCTTTGCGCAGTTAGGGCCGATGCAGGGCCAACTCTCCCCGCGTACTTTTACGATTGCGACATTCGCGCTCTGCGGCTTTGCGAATTTCAGTTCCATTGGAATCCAGATCGGCGGAATCGGCGCGCTGGCTCCGGAACAGCGCGGCCAGCTCGCCAAGTTCGGAGTGCGCGCGATGCTTGCGGGCACGATGGCCAACTTGATGTCCGCTTCCATCGTTGGAATGTTGACATGAGTTCAAGAAAGCGCTCGAAAACGAACACGAACAGTGCAGCCGGGCTTATGAGTTCGCCAACCGCGGGGAATGCAGATGGAATTCCCGGCGAGTTCGAGAGAGCGGGGCAGGCGGCGGATTTCATTCATGCAAGAACGGAGCTCCGGCCAGAGATTGCACTCGTGCTTGGGTCCGGTTTGGGCGCGTTCGCCGATGAATTCGCAGATGCCACAAAAATACCGTACGCGGAAATTCCATATTTCCCGCGGTCGACAGCGATTGGCCACGCGGGACAGCTCGTTGTCGGAAAAGTTGGTGAGATTCCGGTCGCAGGGATGCAAGGCCGCGTCCATCTTTATGAGGGATATTCCGTGAAGGAAGTAGTGTTTCCCATTCGCGTGTTTGCGCGTATGGGCGTCAAAGCCGTGATTTTGACCAACGCCGCGGGTGGAATCAAGCGCGAGTTCTCGCAAGGAAGGCTCGTGGTCATCAGTGACCACATCAATTTACAGGGAGTCAATCCGCTGACCGGGCCCAATGACGAGCGGTTTGGCCTGCGTTTCCACGACATGACCGCGGCGTACGACCGGCGGTTCCGCGAGATGGCTGTCGGCGAGGGGAATCGCATGGGCATCGGGATATATGAAGGCGTGTACGCGGCGCTTCCCGGACCGAGCTATGAAACGCCTGCGGAAATACGGTACTTGCGCGCCATCGGTGCGGATCTCGTCGGAATGTCGACGGTGCCAGAGGTGATCGCGGCGCGACACAGCGGGATTCGCGTGCTGGGAATTTCTTGCGTGACTAATGCAGCGGCGGGAATTCTCGACCAGCCGTTGAACCATGTCGAGGTTCTGGAGACGGCCGAACGTGTGAAAGAACAATTCATCGGCTTGCTGAAAGCGGTGATTCCCCGGATGGCCGAAGCCATTCGCTAGAGGTTGTTTTTGAGAGAGAGAATGCGTGAAGGAGAACTGTGGCAGATAGCGAACTCCTGATTTTCGCGGCCAAGCAGGCGAGAGAGAACGCTCACGCACCCTATTCTAATTTTCGCGTCGGCGCGGCGCTACGCGCCACTTCAGGGAGAATCTTCGGCGGTTGCAACGTGGAGAACGCCACCTACGGCCTCACGATTTGCGCCGAACGCGTCGCCATTTTCAAAGCCCTTAGCGAAGGCGAGCGAGGATTCAACGCGATTGCCGTGGTAACGGACACCGATACGCTTACGCCGCCCTGCGGAGCTTGCCGCCAGTTGATTTGGGAGTTTTGCGGAGACGTTCCCGTGATTCTCGCGAACCTGAAAGGCAAAACCGAAGTGATTCAAATGAAAGAGTTGTTCCCCAAACCGTTTGATTCTTCCAATCTCTGAGCCGCTTGTTTAAGAATGCTTGGAAGTCTTCAGATAGGCAACGCCACAGCGGACAACCTTGTCATCCTTTTGCTCGAGCACGTAGACAATTTCCCCTGGAACAAAAAAGTTTTGCACTCCTGGCGTATAGGGGGCAGCGACCTCAATCTTGAGCTTTTCGGTGTAATGTTTGCGGCTCTTGAAGCATAGACCGCCCCGGGAAACGTCCTCGCAGTTCACGACGTCGTCGCCAAAGGAAAAGCTTCGGATACAAGCCTTAAAGTTCACTTTTGTTCGGACATGCTTGCGGCGGTTTTCCACTTTGGCGGCGGGTTTTGGCTCCGGAACTGGCGCGGGTTCGGGAGCTTCTTCAACAGCCACGGCCGCGCTAGATTGCCTTTGTCCCACTTCCACCAGCACAGGGGCTTCATCACCATCATCCGAAGCGCGCTTCCAAAACGTGGAAGACCCGCACTGCTTGCAATAGCGGACGATTCCCTCATTGACCAAATAGACGTCCGATTCGAGGTCGCTGTGTTCCACGGTTTCCCGTGCCCGGCAACTGCTGCACTCCAAATGTGCAAACCGCGCTTGTTGCTCGACCTCTGAGGCTGGGGGAAACTTGATGCCCCAGAAATTTTCTGTGGAATCCAAAAAAGCGACGCCGTACGTGTAGACTTCGTCCTCCGCACCAATTTGACCTACAACACGCACTTCGGCTTCTTTGTTGGTATCAAGCCGGCGCAAAATCAGCTCTTGTTCGGCGGATAGCTTGTAGTGGGAAAGGATGCCGGCGCCGTGCCTGCTCAATAGTACGGTGTTGGTTTCCTCCGAAAAGACCTTTCCCTCAATATCGCTGCCGACCAGCAAAATGCTGATCGCTCTGGGGATTCGGCTGCTTCGGCGCACACCTTCTGGCGGCATTGCTCCACCCGCTGCGAGAGGAAGTCTAAAATCATGGTACTGAGAGAAAATAAGTTCCGTCACTGGTTTTTGTTGGGACATGATACGCAAGCGGCAAGGTTCATCCCCTTCTGTCATTTCGCAGCGATTGACGCAAAATGCGCAGAATCTTGCACTTGCTTGCTATTCGATTCAGGCGTGAACGCAATGCCAGAGAACGAGTGAACGATTTGCAGCGTCTGCTCCAATAGAAGAAACGGGGAGCGGCAACAGCACTTGCGTACTGGTTAGAGCTCAAAACTTTCCTGTGGGGCGCTATTTCTTTTCTGGGTCGCTAGTCGCCGGCTTGCGCTTGCGGTTGGCGGCCGCTGCTTGCTTGGGCGCGGGCTTTGAAGCCTCGCGCGAGGAAGCTAGCTGGAACCCGGAAGCTTGAGCGTTTCTTTGCGTCTGCGCCTGTAACCCTGATTTCGCAACAGTCTGTTTGTGCTTAGCTTGGCGCGGAGTTTGCGCCGCCGCAGCCCAGGAATCCGTGCCGTCAAAGTGATCCGGACTGACCTCGGACTGGGCCTTGCAGGCCGGCGCGAAAAACAACGCCGCGCCCGCGACAATCAACAGGAGTGGCATCCTGAACGAACTAAAGTACTTCACCGGGGCCTCCCTACATCAGCTCAACCAGGAACCCAGGGCTGCTAATCCTGCCTACAAGGCTAGATTAGGGTTTTCTGATGTAGGGTCCATTTTTGCGACCCGGCGATGGGGGAGTCGATAGGCCCCAAGTACTACCCTGTATGCTAACCAGCAATAGCGTGTGCGCGGCAGCACAGCTTCGCGAATCTCAACCTGGAAAGGGCCAGTTTTCGGGAGGTTCCGTGAGCTCCCACCAAACTCTCAGACTGTTTTGCAGGCTTGGTTGGGCTAGAAAGACGCGGCGGGGCTGTGAATTGAGGAAAGAGTACTTGAAAACTACCGCGAGAGAGCGAGGAGCGATTCGTTCAGTTTCGTGAGGTCGGAATCTACGCGGTAGTAGCCTGTGCGCCACGGAGCCTTGGTTTCATCGGGGCTAAAGCTTATGACCGCAAAGTCGCTGGCTGCATCTTGTCCGGCGCCGACCGGAGGAAAACTCTCCCCAACGTAGGTGGCCGGGTGCTGGCGGACCACACTTTCGCATTCATTCACAGACAGAACGGCCCGGAGCATCCCTTGGTTCTTCGTATGCGGTTGGCAGAAGTAGAGGTTCGGCATAGGTCGAAATCATCGGCAAATCTTCGAAAAATATAAATAGTACTTGAGGACAACTGGCCCGAAAGTGTGCCCAAAACTCAAAGTTTCGGCCTAATTGGCTAATTATCTTATTTGTATTCAATGTCTTAAGGGTGCTGTCCGCAACAATCTCAATTCCGTACTAATTCCGGGAATTCAGCAGCTTCAGCGCTGTCCGCGCGTAAACCGCTGCGCACTCGCACATCTTTCCCAAATCCACATATTCGTCAGGGCCATGCGCGACCGAGAGCAGGCCGGGGCCGTAGGCGTAGGCCGGAACACCCTGAGCACAGTAAAAGCGAGTCTCGAGCAAACCCGGGCAAATACAAAACTGCGCCGGTTTGCCCGTGACTTCCTCAATCGCTTCGGCTAGAGCGTTACCGGCGGGCTCGTCCGCAGGAGACCCCGACGAATCTGCCTCCTGGAAGATTTGCCATTGGAGGCGGATGCCTTCTTCCCGGCATTTCTCAAGGACGCCAATGATCCTGGCCTTCTCCGTCGACAAGTTTTCTTCCGGGTTGATGCGTCGGTCGAGCGTGAACCAGCATTTCTCAGGAACTACGTTGAAGTTCGCGCCGCCCCCGCTCTGCCCACCAATCAGCAAGATGGAGCTCGGCGATTCGCCGGCTCCGACAGGCAAGGAGGTCGCCCGTTGTTCCACTTCGCGCTTCAGTTCCTGAAACTGCGTGACTACCCGAAGCATGCGCTCAAAGGCGTTTTCGCCTTTGTGTTGCAGCGCCACGTGCGCGTACTTTCCAAAAACTTCCACCCGCAAAGAGATTGCGCCACGATTGCCGTTCCAAACCATGCCACTCGTAGGCTCGGCCGTGAGCATGCCCGCGCCGTTGGTGCCCAGAAGTCCTTGCTTGGCTAGAAAAGCAGAGCCGCGGGCTCCTCCCGTTTCTTCATCGGGGACCACAATTAACTTAATTTGGCCATTGAGAGGCGCGCCAGCTTCGCGAAGCGCGAGCATGGCATACAGCATGGCTACGATTCCGCCCTTCATATCGGCGGAGCCTCGTCCCATCAAAAAGTGTTCTCTTCGCTGTGGCTGGAATTGCGTTTCGGCCTGCGCAGGGACCACGTCATAGTGCCCGTGGAAATAGAACACGCGATTTCCCTGCCCAAAGCTCACAGAAAGGGAAGGCGCGCTGTCTTCATTTCCCGCACTCCCGCCTTTGATCCGATCGCAGGCCAGGCCGAGTTGACGCAGGCGATTTTCAAAAAGTGCCACGAATTCCGGGTAATTTCGGCCGGGCGGATTCTCCGTGGGTATAGCCACGAGTTCCGCCAGCAACGAGGCCATTTCGTTCTCGCGTGGCCGAAGCCATGCGAGCAAACTCTGGGCGTCTGTACGTTCACGCGTGATTTCAGACACAGCTCGTCATGCTAGACACAGGCCGAACGCCTTCCAAGCTCCATATTGGAGCGTGTGGTAATCTTGGGCGGCTCCGAGTCCCAAAAAGCCGTCGATGAATGCTGCAACAAAAGAATTCACGTTTGTTCGATGGGCCTCGCTGTTGTGGCTGTTGATCTGGTTGCCCTGCAACGTTTGGGTATGGGGCTGGCAGAACATGATGCATCTTTGCGACATCGGTCTGGTCCTGGCCTGCCTTGGCTTGTGGTGGCGCCAGCCGCTCCTCGTTTCCAGCCAAGCATTGACCGCGCTTTTGGTTGGAGCCCTGTGGGGGCTCGACGTCCTGTGGCGCCTCGTCTTAGGCCATCACCTGATTGGTGGAACCGAATATATGTGGGATGTGCACTACCCGCTTTGGATACGACTGCAGTCCACTTTCCACTTGGTCTTACCGGCCATTCTACTCTGGACCTTGAGAATACTCGGCTATGACCGCCGCGCCCTCGCGCTGCAGTCGGCCATTGCTGGTGCGCTGCTAATTTTCTCCAGGTTCCTTTCGCCGGAGCTCAACATGAACTATGCGTTCCAAGATCCTCTGTTCCACCGTGCTTGGGGGCCGCCTCCTGTGCATCTTGCGGTCATCTTAGCTGGCTGCGTGATCATTTTTCTTTGGCCCACGCACTTGATTCTCTCTCGGTTCTACCCGCCGACCAGTCGGCCTGGATGAAATGCGGACACGATCAAACAAGGAGCTTTGAAAAAAGTGGGCAGAGATGTGGGCGAACTAGGAGAAAAATACCTCGCGATGCTCAGGGTCGCACTCGATGAGGCCCGTGCAGGCCTCGCCGAAGGCGGCATCCCCATCGGCGCCGCTTTGTTTGACTCCAAGGGAACGGTACTAGGAAAGGGACACAATCGCAGAGTCCAGGAAGGCGATCCCTCAGCGCACGGTGAAACGGACGCCTTCCGAAAAGCCGGCCGGCAGCGCAGCTATCGCGACAAAATCATGGTCACCACCTTGGCGCCTTGTTGGTACTGCAGCGGCCTAATCCGTCAGTTTGGAATTGGAAAAGTGGTGGTCGGCGAGTCCGTGAACTTCTGCGGGGGAATCGATTGGCTTCGCGAAAGCGGCATTGAAGTTGTGGATTTGCAATCCAGCGAATGCGTGCAACTGCTCTCACAATATATAAGGGCTCATCCGGAAGTCTGGAAAGAGGACATTGGCGAGGAGTGAGCACGCGAACAGTTGGCGGAAGGCGCATCTCGCCACGATGGACTTCCTCAATCTTCTTTGGTATCACTAGGGCCGCACGCACCGGAGGAGTCAGGGGGCTTCTCCGGCTTCGCAGTCAGCTTCCTTGCAGTGTTGCGATTCCTTTCTCCTCGGCCTTGGATTGAGCAACATTGCAAGGTCTGCGCCGTGCAGAGACGGGGGAGTCCATGTTCGAAACACCTCAAGAAATCAAGCCATCCGCTTCCAAAGGTTTGTGGGTTGGCATCGCAGTGGCAGTGATTGTCGTCGGAATGGGCGCGTACTTTTTCGTTGCTTCCCGCGGATCCAAGCAAGCTCCTGCGGCCGCAAGCACCGCCGCGCAGCCAAAGGAGGATGCCGACGCCGTTCGTGATTTGAAAGTCCAACGCTCCACCATGGACAAAAGCCAGAACGGCACCGCAACCGTTTGGCTGGTCACCATTGAAAACAAATCTCAGACCTATACCTACAGCGACATCCAATATGAGACCACGTACGTCGGCGCGGATGACCACGCTCTCCTCATCAACAAAGGCACTATTGCTTCTACTTCCCTGGCGCCCGGAGAACAAAAGAACTCTCAAATCAACGACGTTCTCTATCCGGCGGGCACTGCAAGGTACAGATTCCGGGTCACCGGGGCAAGTTCTTCCGTGCAGTAGCCAACATTCGGCAGTGAGTCAAAAATGACAGCTGCTTCCGCGGATCATTCTCCGTTGGTGAAGATTCCCGAGCGTTTCAATCTCGCGGAGCATTTCCTCCTCGCGCCTGCCGCGCGGCATCCTGAGCGCGTGGCGATCGGCGGCGAGCCTCACCGCGCAACGTATGGTGAACTTGCCGCGCTTGCGAAGCGCGTTGGAAATGCGCTTTTGGAACAGGGCATTTCCCGTGGCGGTCGCGTGCTGATCGTGCTCCCGGATTCTATCGAGTTTGTCGCCTCTTTTTTTGGGGCCACGATGATCGGGAGTCTAGCTGTCCCGGTCAATCCCTTCGCGCGAACTTCCGACTACATCCATTACCTTGAGAATTGCGAACCATCGCTTGCGATTGTCCATTCCGAGGCGCTGGAAGCCTTTCTGCCTGCTTCCAGTGAGCGTCCCCAAATGCCCATTGTGGAAGTGGGAGAAGGGCGATTCGAGACGCACCACGTCTCTTGCGCTCGCTGGGAGGAATGGATCTCATCAGCGGACGGCTCCTTCGTGCCGGCGAAGCTTTCCTCCCAGGACCCGGCATTTTTGCTCTACACCTCTGGCAGTGGCGGATTGCCCAAAGCCGCGGTCCATCGTCACGGAGACATGCTTGTTGCAAGTCAATGCTACGCGCACGGAGTTCTGGGCTTGCGCGAAGACGATGTGACCTTCTCCACCTCCAAATTATTTTTCGCCTACGGCCTCGGCAATGGCGTGTATTTTCCGTTTTCGGCCGGCGCCAGCACGATCCTGAATCCGCAGCGCACCAGCCCGGAACGCGTGATCGAAATCGTCTCGCGCCGCAAGCCGACCATGTTTTTTGCGGTTCCAACGCTGTATGCCGCGATTTTGCGCGAGGCGGAGCGCTCGCCCAGTCTTTCGGATTTTTCGTCCGTCCGACAGTGTATTTCCGCTGGCGAAACTCTTCCCGCAGAGATTTTTGACCGCTGGAAACGGAAGTTTGGTCTTGAGATCCTCGACGGCATCGGCTCCACGGAAATGTTGCACATTTTCATCTCCAGCCGCGTCGGCAAATGCAAGCCGGGAAGCTGCGGTTTTGCTGTGCCCGGCTATGAGGCCAAAATTGTCGATGATTCGGGGGAAAGTGTGCCCGACGGGGAGATTGGAAACCTGTGGGTCCGTGGTGCAAGCGCGTTTTCCGAATATTGGCGCATTCCGGATTTAACCGCACGTACCAAGCACGGGGATTGGGTCGTCACCGGTGACAAATTTCTCCGCGACTCCGACGGCCATTACCAGTATTGCGGGCGCGCTGACGACATGCTGAAGGTTGCCGGCATGTGGGTTTCGCCCGTAGAGGTCGAAAATGCCGTTCTCGGCCACCCTCACGTCGCCGAAGCCGCCGTCGTCGGCGCTACCGACGCCAGCGGATTGACCTTTGCCGTTGCCTATGTAACTTTGCACTCCGGCTTTTTGGCGTCCGACCATCTCGCCGCGGAGATTCGGAACCACGTCAAAGCTAGGCTCGTCTCCCACAAAGTTCCCCGCGAAATCCGCTTTTGCGGAGAACTCCCCAAAACTGTAACTGGAAAAATTCAACGCTTCCTGCTGCGCGCCGGCTCCACCCCTGGCTGAGCCGAGACCAACCGGCTGCGCCACGGTCGCGATGCGGGTTGTTCGGTGGTGTAATCGGAGCCCCCCCAAAGAACAGAATCGCGCCGAGAGGTAAATTTTGGGCTTGACAACGATATATATCGTATTACATACTATATCGCATGGCGACCATCTCTCCCGCCGGTACTCCCGCTCCCAGCCTCATGGACAAGTGGGAAGTCCAGCTTCGCAAGGGCTGCCTGGAGCTCGCTATGTTCGGCTGTCTATGGTCTGACAAGCTGTACGGATTGGAGATCATGCGGCGGCTGCAGAGCGACTCTGATCTGGCTGTTTCTGCAAGCACTCTTTATCCCCTGTTGGCCAGGTTGAAAGCGGACGGTCTGCTGGAATCGGAATGGGTGGAGGAGGAGGCAGGGCATCCCCGAAAGTATTACCGTCTCACCCCGGCTGGGCGCCGGCGCGCCCTACAAATGGCCCGAATGTGGTCGCGCTTCTCTGCCACCATCGAAGATCTGATGTCTCCGCTGCTAAAGGAGGTCGCGCGATGAACGCTGCAACTGAGAATCCCCAAGTTGAAAACTATCTGGCGCAAGCGCGCGCGGCCATGCGCGGAATGCCTGAGGGCGATGTCGAGGACGCTGTACGCGAGTTGCGCAGCCACATCGCCGACATGTCCGAGCAAGAAGGCTACGATATTGGGTCAGCCCTGCGGTCGCTCGGTGATCCGGTGGAGCTGGCAAAAAAATATCGGGCTGACAACCTAACCATGCGCGCCGAATGCAGCGGTTCGCCACTGGTGGTCTTTCAAGGTCTGCGCCAGGCAACCCGCAGCCGCTCGGGGCGCTTTACGGCCACCGCGCTCTACATTTTCGGCTACATCAATGTCTTCACTCTGTGGTCAGCTGCCCTCGAAAAGCTTTTCGCTCCGTCCAAGGTGGGATTGTGGTACGTGCCCGGCAGAATCTTCTCATTGACTTTGGTGAACAACACGATTCCGCCCGACGGAGGCCGCGAACTGATCGGTTGGTGGCTGGTGCCTGGGGCTGTGCTGCTCGGCTGGCTGCTCCATTACATCACCAACAAGATTGCGCAATGGTGGATTCACCGCTATCGCGCTTCCATTCAGAGCAGGGACCCTGAGATGGGATTTTGCATAGGAGGATCATGAACATGGGGCTTGATATTCTTTTATCGGCGCTTGCATACACTTTTATTGGATTGCCTATCCGGCGCTTCCTGCGAAGGATGCTGAGCAATACTGGGGGTAGATGCTGACAACAATTCTGCCGCATGAACCCACAGCGCGCCAGGTCTGCCCCGGCGACAGGCAGCTAAAACCAACCCATGTCCTATCCGCTGCTTCGTTGTAGTGACGAACAACGGCTGTGACCTAGTTGATTTTGATGCCAGAGGGACCGTTCCCGGCAACAGATATTCCTTTACTCTGCAAGCTGGATGCCGCCGGTGGGACCGAACGCTCGGTCCCACCAGCTAGCATCGATTTTCGAGTGTGGTCTATTTCCCGTCTTTATCTTTGTCGTCATCGACCTTTAAGACGCTGGTTTTGGCAACTGGCGCAGCCGTTCCTTTAATGCCTTCCCACAGGATCTTGTTGTAGAGCTCGGCTGGAACGCGGTCTTCTCCCGAAAAGTCGAAGCCGCGGGTTTTCGCCGCCCAGTACTTCACGTCATGCGTGGGCTTCAGGTCTGGACCCTTGGCAAACTCGACCTTGTTTGGGTCGAGTCCCAGGGTGGTCAACTTGAGAAGTGTGGACGCGACGGCTTACTTAGGAGTCCGCACAAAGCCCACACCGATTGGCGAGCGCTTGTGTTCTGGCAGCCCTTTCAGTCTCAGTCTTTCCTTCTCTGCTTTTCCCTTTGTCTTAAAGAGTTTGGACAGAAAGACAAATTTGTCCTCTCGTCGTTCGTAAACAACCCATCGACCATTCGGTTTTGTCGCCATAAGAGCCTTTTACCATCGCTTCGCGCGCCCTTAAGGGCATTCGTCCAAAACAAGCGCGTTAGTTAGACCCCTTTCAGGCACGCGCGTCTGTTGCGTGTGGACTGTCATCGGTCTTGAGACTTGCTTCTCAGGACTGCAAGCCAGTTATCCAAAATCACTTGGTAGTGTTCCTCAACCCGAATGAATGCAATTCCGACACCGCTAACGGGCCGAGCATTCATCACCCGCCCCTGAGCTTCAAACACTTCACCATCATGGATGATCTGAACTCTGACGCGTGACCCTACAGTCACGGAATTTCCTGGAACCACGTGGCATCCAAATAAGCTCAAGTCCCAGGTCGTCTCTTGCGTTAGGCGGCCTGATTCTAAATCCGTCAGCGTGACGCTGGCCACGAAGGAGTAACGAGCCGCACGGGGCCGGCCGGCGCTCATGCTTTGCCTCCAAGCATAAGGTCCGTAGACTTATAGGCACTGCGTTCAAGAAAGACCACGAGCAGATTAGCGGGTTAGATGAAGCAAGCCTTGGCCGCCGATTCGGGACCACACGCCAGGTAAGTCATGTCGGCTCAGACAGTCGACTTCAAGCCAGTGTTGCTTCGACCCCCTGAGCTGGCACCGTTTATCGGCACTTGTCCCAAACTTGTATCGAAGGCCACGCGATTAGGTGTTGCGAATCACCGTAGTTTTTGCCCCTCGGTGCTCATGTTTAGAAGGTTCCTGCGGAGTCACCTCTGCCGGGTGGGAGTCGCTTGTGGTGACGTTCTGGCAAGACGTGCGCTACGGTCTGCGCATGCTGGCAAAAAATCCCGGTTTTACCACCGTCGTGGTGCTGACGCTGGCGCTCGGCATTGGCATGAACACAGCAATTTTCAGCCTGGTCGACCAGCTCCTGCTGTGGACCGTTCCCGCGCACGAACCGAACCGATTGGTAAGAATAGAAGGTGTTTACAGCCGCAGCTATCCCTTTTTCTGCGCGTACCGCGACCTGAACCACATGTTCTCTGGCGTGCTCGCCAGCAGCGATAATCTTTCTGTTGCTATCCGGCCCGCGGGAGCGCCCGGGGTGGAAGTCGGCCACGTGGAATATGTGAGCGGCGGCTATTTCCAAATCCTGGGAATCGGGTCGGCCGCTGGCCGCCTCATAATACCTTCCGACGATGGCGCGCCGGGCAGTTCCCCTGTTGCGGTCCTCTCGTATCGGTACTGGCAGCGGCGCTTCTCGGGAGATTTGCGGGTGATCGGTCAGAAGCTCGCCGTAGACACTTATCCCCTCGTCATTGTGGGCATTGCGGAAAAGGGGTTCGGCGGTCTATTCAACGGCGACGAGCCTGATGCTTATGTTCCCCTCACGATGTATCCGGTGACCACACCGTCCGCCGCGGCTAGTTGGAATTCACCCATGAGCCCCTGGCTCTCCGTCGTGGCGCGATTAAAGTCGGGCGTCTCCCTTAAGCAGGCACAGGCTGACATGCCCGCGCTCTGGTCAGAAGCGGTCGAGAGAGTTGGCCACTCGGGCATTATAGCTGTCACCAAGGAGCATTTGCTGTTGAAGGACGAGTTCCGGCTCGAGCCTGCGGCGCGTACGCCGGAATTTATCCGCAACCAGAGGTTCCTAGACCCGATCAAGGTGCTGGCAATCGCGACAGCGCTTTTGCTCCTGCTTGCCTGCGCTAACGTGGCTAACCTGCTGCTTGCCCGTACCTCCGAACGGTGGAAGGAGACAGCAGTTCGTCTGGCGCTCGGCGGAACGCGCGGGCGCCTGATTCGCCAATTCCTTACGGAGAGTCTGCTCTTGGCGGCGGCTGGGAGCGCGGCTGGAATGGGTCTGGCCTATCTGGGCGTAAGAGCCCTCGCCAAGCTTGGAACTCTGAATCCGGATTTTCGCTTTCGCCTCAGCCTGTTCATTTTGATGTCTTGCATCGGCCTCGCCCTGCTGACCACCATTCTGTTTGGCTTGGTTCCTGCGCTCCGGGGAACGCACATGAACCTTGCGGAAAGCGTGAAGGAGGGTGGCGCGGCCACCCAGACCGTCTCCCGGTCGCGGCTTTCTAAATTACTGGTGATGAGCCAGATTGCTTTGTCTCTGACGCTGCTCGTCCTCGCCGGCCTGTTTGGTCGCACGCTGCGGAATCTCCAGCATGTCGATTTGGGGTTCGCGCGAGAGAATATTGCCATTTTTGATATTGACCCCAGGAGCCTCGGCTACCGTGGGCAGGGGCTGCGCACGTTCTACGATCAGTTGTTGGAGCGGGCGCGCACGGTTCCTGGCGTCCACTCAGCGGCGTTGTCCGCCGTGACCCCGCTGGGCAATTCCATCATTGCGGTCGAAGTGGTTACTGCGCCTGGATCCAAACCCAGTCTAGATATTTACGTCAACCAGGTCAGTTCCGGGTATTTCACCACCTTGGGCATTCCGGTGCGCTTTGGGCGTGATTTCCGGCCTGAGGATGAACCGGGCATGATCCCGGGCGACGGCGTCCAGTCTTCCAGATCAGGCGCAATGGAGGGAGATGGGTCGATACCTCAAGAGTTTGCATCATGGGACGAAACGCTGGCACGCCAGCAATTCGGAACTACCAATTCCGTAGGGCGGCGCTTCTGCTACCCTGGTACGGACTGCTCCGGCGCACATGGCATTGAAGTTGTAGGGGTGGTGAAGGCTGCACACTACGAAGGGATCACCAGTCGGGATCACGATAGCATGCTCTATGAGCCCAGTTGGGCGAACGGAGCCGGATCTAGATGGCTGGAAGTGCGATTTGTGGGGAGCTCCGCCCCGGTCATTGCGGGAATACGTCGAGCCGTACAGGAACAGGATCCCAACGTGCCCTTGCTGCGCGTTCGCATGATGGAGGATTACATCAACACCCACTTGGCCCACGAGCGCCTAGTGGCCTACCTTTCCAGTTTCTTTGGAATCCTTGCTCTCGTTTTGACCTCCGTTGGCCTTTACGGCGTCATCGCTTACGTGGTGACGCAACGAACCCGCGAAATCGGCATTCGCATAGCCCTGGGCGCGCGGCGGCGCGACGTGGCCGCTATCATTTTCCGCGTATCCATCGTGCCTGTCGTTGCAGGTTCCCTCATCGGGCTGGCAGCATCATTCTTGTGGAGTCTATTCCTCGGCAGCCTCTTATTTGGAGTAGACTCGTTCGATCTTGGTTCACCATTGCTGGCGGTCACTGTGATGTTGGCGGCAGCTGTGCTGGCCGCTGCTATCCCCGCTCGGCGAGCAATGAAGGTCGATCCCATCGCAGCGCTGCGTTACGAGTAGTTCGCAGTCCCGTTTGGCCCGAGCCTGTTTCTCACCCCGATTTCCGATGAGCTCGGTAATGTGCCAAGTGGCAGACGGGCAAGTCTAAGTGATTCTTCTTGCTTGATTAATTAGCTTATCGGCAACTTAGACTTTGATGTTGTGCCTCTAGGGCTTTCTGTATCACAATGTACTTTGTATGATAAATAAGATTACCGCATAATCTACATTATGCGGTAATTTACATTACAGCTTCGGCTTTTTCGGTCGAGTTTCTTGCTGCTCACGGCGCCAAATTCGGTAAGTCATTTTGCCACATGAGGATACAGCCCAAATGACCAAGAAAATAGACAAGCTCTTGGCCCTCGACCGGACCATCCACGATCCCTCCCGTCTCCTGATCCTGACCGCTTTGTATCCTGTCCCCAAGATGGAGTATCAGCGCCTCCACAGGGAATGGAAGTTTACTCAGGGGAATCTTGCGGGCCATTTGCTCAAACTGGAGAAGGCCGGCTACGTGGTCATCGAGAAGACCTACAAAGGAAAGCGTCCGCAGACCTGGTGCAGCATCACCAGGAAGGCCCGCGAAGCCATCTACGCGTATGCGGAATTGCTGAGCGCGATTTGCGAGAAGCCTACTCCATGAACGGCATCCAGTCGGGCGGCGGAAACTGCACGTGCCAGAATCGCGGTATCGCATACGGGAACGCGATTCCGACATGGGTCTTTCCACCGAGAATCTCACGAACATGCACCACGCGGCATTCTTGTTCCTCCGCAGTGGCCCAATTTCTGAGCACGAGTTTCTGGCCGGCGCGTACTTTCATGGCCAGGGCGATCAAGCCGCCGTGCGCATTCACTTCAATGGTGGTTGTGTCTTCCTTGATGGGCAAGCCATCTTCAAACTGCGCGCGCACGAGTATGGGAATTTGCAAAAGAATGCGTTGTGAACGCCGGCTATCAGCGGGCCGGGCTATTTCTTTTTGGTCTCCGCCGGACATGTTTGGTCTAGCTTATCAGCGATAAAAAATTTCTACGACAATCTTGCGGCGAAAATCACAACTATTCACCGCTTGTGACGTCTCACACTCTTGCGTCGTCCTGCATGGCACGAGTCACTTGCTGAGAAACCGCGAGCCTAGAACGGCCTCAAGAATGTAAAATGGCCTTTCGCAACTTTCTGGGAGGAGCTGATGGCAAAGAAGCCCACGGTCGACGAGGCGCGTTTAATCTTGGAACTGTACGATCTCCGGCGCGAGCCTGAATTGCGGAAAGCCCGCCAATGGTGGCTCACCACGTTTTGGCCGAACAGTGCTGATGACTTCCTGAAAGTCGCTATGGACTTCGGGTCGCAGGAAAACAACTGGCTCCGTCAAGTGGGCAGCTACTGGGGCATCGCTACTTCTTTCGTCCTGAATGGCGTCATCAGTGAAAAGCTTTTTTTCGAACCGGCTTTTTGTGGGGAATTGTATTTTATTTTCGCGAAGGTCCGCCCCTTTTTGAAAGAGCTTCGCGAAAAGGCCAAAAACCCAGATCTTTTTCTTCTTTCAGAAAAAGCCATCTATGGGTCGAAAATCGGCCGCGCGCAGTTTGAAAAAGTAGAACCCCGCGTTGCCATGATGCGCAAGCAAAGAGCAGCGTAAGCTTGCGCGAAGTGATTCACCTGCGATGCCAGCTGAGAATTGCTTGCTATTTTGCGCTCGCGATGTTTTCCTTGCCGGCTCTGCTCGTCGCCAACGTTCCACAACCCTGCGGTCCGGGCGTAGTCGTTAAATTGAGCGCCCCCGAGTCTTCTCAGGGGAGTCTGCTTCTTCTGGAAGTGCGAAGCGACCAACCGATTGCCGATTTGTCCGCCGAATGGAACGGCAAGAACGTTGCCTTTTGGCAAGCCACCAATCCGAGCAGTGACTCCAAGGCTTCCGCTGTCGACTTACGGCGGGCGCTATTGGGTGTGGATTTGGAGAAACCAGCGGGGTCGTATCCAGTTTCCGTTCACGTGCAAAGCGCAGGCGCAAAACCAACCACGTGTTCCCTCGAGGTTGCCGTTCGACTCGGGAAGTTCGCCACGGAGAGCCTGCACGTCGACAAAGAATTTGTGGAGCCCAGCCCCGAGCAAATCAAGCGCGCGAACGAGGAACGCGACCGCTTGCGCGAAATCTTCGACCAGGTGACACCGCAGAAATTATGGGCGGGAGGCTTTCGCGTGCCGCTCGATGACGTCTCCACGGGCGGCAATTTCGGCAAGCGCCGCATTCTGAACGGCCAGCCTGGCTCTCCCCACAGTGGCGTTGATTTTCCTGCCGCAACCGGGACCCCGGTCCACGCCGCGCAAGCTGGTCGAGTAGTGCTGGCGCAGGAACTCTTTTTTTCCGGCAATACCGTGGTCGTCGATCATGGTCTCGGGATTTACACCTTTTACGGCCACCTGTCCGCGATCGACGTGAAGGCTGGTGACGAGGTCCAGTCCGGCCAAGTCCTCGGAAAAGTGGGGGCTACGGGGCGCGTCACGGGCCCGCATCTTCACTGGGGATTGACCGTCGAGCGCGCCCGCGTCAATCCCCTCCAGCTCATTTCTCTCTTACAGAACGATTAGCCGCGAAGGCAGCTCGATTCGAATCGAGATGCAAGACAACGCTGCATTCGAATCGAAATTCACAGGCACTTCCACGCCTCGTCAACTTTTAACTTGACATATCCTCTCGAGTGACAGTATATGCCACGGTCTGGGATCCCAGTTGGGCTACCGTCCTGCTCGTCGACGACGGATTCCTCTATGACAACCGCACCAGCCTGCAAATCGTCCAGAATCTCGACTATCTACCCTTCGGCGAACTCAACTCCAGCGACTCCGGCATTACCAGCCACAAATTCACCGGGGACGAGCGCGACTCCGAGACCAACCTCGACCATACCTGGTTCCGCAAGTATTCCTCGACGCTCGGCCGCTGGATGACTCCCGACCCCGCCAGCCTCGCCGCTGTGGACCCCACCAGCCCCCAATCCTGGAACCGCTATGCGTATGTCCTCAATGCACCGCTGGAACTAACAGATTCGTTCGGATTATGTGGGGGCGGGCCAGGGAGTGTGACGGTCTCCATCGGCGGAACACAACCACCAGGCACTGGAACCGTGTCCACGAGCGATCCCTGCCCCGGGGGTGTCGGTGGCGGTGGCGGCGGAGGGTTTACTTGGCCTTGTATTGGCTTTGTGAGCACGGGCCCCAACGGACCTGGTTGCCCGCAGGCCCCAAAGCCGCCGTCTCCCCTCAGCGGCGCCATCAATAGCATACTGAACGCGCTCCGCAAATCAAAAGTAGTTAACTACATTTGTAATAATGCGGCTGACACGGCCACCGTGGGAGTTGGAGTCGACGTTGGGTTGGGTATTACAGGTTCAGGGCAACTCAACGTTACGGGGAATGGAGTCAACGGCGATCTAACCCTTTCAATGGCCGGGGGATTCTCGTATGGGTTGATCGGGCCCGATGCATACGTGTCCGTTACTGCCACTCCGACTGCCCCCGACAATAGCTTCCTTGACACCCAGGGGCAGACATCGACAACTTACACTGGTGGGATCTCACGGTTTGCATATTCTACTGACTTTAATGGCACTCAGACCGGGACCGTGGGTCCTTCTCTCCTTCCCGTAACAGTCGCTGCAACCCAGATGATGAGTAAGCCGCTCGTTACAGTTCCTTACGTCGGATACCTCGTCAACAATGTAAGAGCGGCGTGCAAGGTAGTCAAAGGTAGGTAGAATGCGATCTTTTAATGGACTCTTTGCCCTCGCGGTCGTCCTAGGCGCCCTTGGGAGCGCTAGTTACTTTGTAACCGCCATCCGGATAGCCAGGGCTGGGTCTAGTGTCAAGTTCATGGCATACCCTCAAGACGTTCTTAGGATCTTGCAGCAATATTGCGTCATGGCGGAAGAACGCGGTTGGTCGCTGTGGCCCGTCTATGCCTTTTGGGTTCTTTCAATTCCGGCCGTCTGCGCCGTAGTTCTGTGCTTCTTTTTCTTTGACGCGAAAGGCCCGCACGGTTCAAAGCTGGTTATACCTAGTGTCGGGCTCTCGCTCGTTTGGGCTTCCTTGAGCAGCTTTCTAATTGCAATAGTGTTTTCTATTCGGATTTATTATCGAGGATCAGAAACGAAGGCAAATCAGGGAGGCCTAAAGTGGCTCTTACGTAATAAGGACAATAGAAACGACTTCTACCTTGCGTTCTTAGGCTGGGCAGGTTTCCTCTTAGCGTTATTTATCTTAGCGATTAAGCAGATGTTCCATCATTGAAGCCGCTGAGCTGACTTTGGCTCCGCGCGCGCGACCTTGCGACACCAGACTCTCCTCAGCGGTCGCCGTGCGAGCTAATTTGCCTGGATCCGCGCACGGGATCATACGACACTCGAAACTCCTGACATGACCTTGAAACGATTCCCGATTTGGGAGCACAAGTTATATAAGAAGTGGCGGGTGACGAGTGGCGAGTGGGCAGAAAGAGGAAAGATTCATTATGCAACCGCACCCGCGAATGGCGCTAAGTACCGCACTTGGAAGACTCCTGGTGAACGGCGGTCGAGTTGGCCTTGAGCGGACGAAATTCAAGTGTTTTGCATTCAATGAGTTACAACCACTGAATGCGAAATACGCTCGGGGGTGGTGGCCCGTTTGAAGGGCTGTTGTCCCCTTGTCTACAAAAAGAAATGGTTTGGTACGAGAGTACTGTCGCGGAAGCGCGATTTGTGGTACCGTTCCGCCATTGTCTTTGTAGGGTCCGGTAGTCAGTATCGGGTTGTGTGGGCAAGGTTCGTGCTAATTACCTCTCTCCTGATGTGCTTTCGTTTTGGCACCCTGCTGACACGCCACTACAGGCATAAACCCGTCGAGTGATGTAAGCCGCGAGCCTGAGTGGGATAGAAAAACTAGCTTCTGAGGTCACGTAGAGATGTCCCTACTTCACTTTCGCTGCAAAGAACGGCGCCGGACGCTTCGGGTAGCATTGACGGTGCCGCTTACTATCCACGGGAAAACAGATACCGGGGAGAGATTCTCAGCCCAAACCGTTTCGCAGTCCGTGAACCGCCATGGCGTGTTGTTTCAGTTGGAAGAGATCGTGTTGGTCGGGCAGACGCTGATCCTAGTCAATGACCATACCGCTCAGTCCATGGAATGCCGTGTAGTCTCGATCCACCGCGCTCGCGACGGTAAGCAATACATTGGCGTCGAATTCCTTTCTCCGGAAACGAATTTTTGGCACATGCAATTTCCAATACCTGGATCCAAGCCACTGCGGCGCATCGTTCCCACCAAGGTCACGGCATAATCTAAAATCCCTGATTCCGTTTCCTCCACGCTTTTTGTGTATCGGTGGCATACTCGAGCCCTAGAATTTCTCTGTGGCCAAGACTCCCACTCGGATCGGTTTAATCTCCGACACTCATGGTTTGCTTCGTCCCCAGGCGCTAGATGTTCTGCGAGGTTCTGACCTGATCATCCACGCTGGGGATGTGGGCAAACCGGAGATTCTGGATTCCCTGAGGGCACTCGCGCCCGTCGTAGCCGTCCGCGGAAATGTTGACAAGGAGGATTGGGCGCGAACTCTTCCGGAAACCGCAGTCGCGGAGGCTGGCGCGGTATCGATTTATGTTCTTCACGATGTCAATGCTCTCGACTTGGATCCCAAAGCCGCGGGTTTCCAAATTGTTGTCAGCGGCCACTCGCACCAGCCGGGAAAGCGCGAACGCGGCGGCGTCCTCTACATAAATCCTGGAAGCGCAGGTCCGCGCCGGTTTCAATTGCCGGTGTCGGTTGCTCGCCTCGATCTGAGACCGATTCCATTCCAAGTCGAGTTCGTGACATTGGAGGTTTAGCGCCCTCGTCTGATCTTTCCCAAGGGCGTTTGGAAGTTTCCTTTTGCGCCGCGAAGTGACAGAATCAACAGTGAGGGGGCTCCTACGATGGCCGCCAAAAGGAAAACCAGGTCGCAAATCAAACGCAGAAAATCTCGCAGCTCTAAGGTGACGCGGGAACAAACGAGGCGTGCGGCTGCAATTCGCAAGCCCTCCATCCGAAGGTCAGCCAGGAAGAAGAAAAAAGTTAGCGGCACGCCGGCTCTCGTTGAAATGGTGGCGTTCGAACCGCGTGGCCTGGGCTCTCGCACTGGCGGTCAAGCCGGCGATTTGCAGGGCGTCTCCGGCTTGGAAGGCGCGGCCTCGGAAAGCGTGGAAGAATTGCTCGAAGAAGGAAATGCGTTCGAGGCGAATATCGTGAAGGGCGTCGAGGACGCCGAAAATGCGGATGAGATTGAAGTAGAATCCCACGAAGTTCTCGAGGATGACGTTCCGGAAGAATACCTCGAAGAACGCTAGGCCGCCGCTTTCCTCATTTCTCAAGTGCGCTTCGCACCCGAAGCTAGGCTTTCCCGCAACTCGATGAACTAACGTCCAGCCAGCGTCTATCTCACGTGGGGGAAACCTTCAAACCCGCTTGTGATTTGAGGCAACCGAGAGGCATTCCAAGGCTCGCGCTTGCGACTGCATGAATGCTCCGCACCTGTCGTCCGCTCTGGCGAAGGACAGGTACCGAAGGATAAAGGTCCCTTCGTGAGGAGCTGAGCCTGACTTTTTTGGTACAGTTGGCCATATTACAAGATACTGATTTTAATTGACTTACGTTTAGGACGACGGCTTGGGTCAGTAACGAACTAGAAATGGTACTAGGCCGTGGGTTCCAAAAACACCGTTACTCCGGCTAGGACAGTAGTAGGACCTAAATTGAAACAGATGCTCCATAGGCCAAATTTCGCCTTCCGCCCATAATCTCTACAAGTCCAGGCGATGTCCCAGAAGACGTAAGGCGCAAGAGCAAGACGAAATCACAAGCTAACAGGAGAAGTAACGCAATGCGTACACGCCAGAAAGGGTTCTCACTCATCGAGTTGATGATCGTCGTCGCCATCATTCTCATCATCGCAGCCATTGCTATCCCCAACCTCCTCAGCGCAAGAATGGCTGGCAACGAAGCCTCCGCAGTCGGGTCCGTCAGAACGTTGAATACTGCCTGCATCACCTATACCACGACGTATTACTCTGGGTTCCCGGCGAACCTCTCGAACCTCGGTCCCGGCAGCCCGGCCACTCCCACGACCGCGGACTTGATCGACGTTGTTTTGGCTAGCGGAACCAAGAGCGGCTACAGTTTCGTTTACACCGCTGGCGCGCCCGATGCCTCCGGCTACATCAATTCTTATACCTTGAATGCCAATCCGCTTGTTCCTGGCTCGAGCGGCATTCGTTTCTTCTACACCGATCAGTCGGGCGTCATCACCTACGCCTACGGTGCGGCAGCGGGCTTGTCAGACAACCCGCTCTAAAGTTTCGCCCCCAGCCCGCCTGGACGAGTTTCTTTCTGGCGGAAGAAGACAGAAGCCCAATCCCGTTTTTCCCTGCGGATTGGGCTTCTGCTTTTCAGCCGTCAATTTTCAGTCATCAGTTCTCAGTTCCCGTTTTTGGTTCTTAGGATTTGGCTTTTAGCCGCCTTAGCTTTACGTCGGCGTGCTTCCGCTTCGAATCCCAAGTGATAACTGATGGCTGACGACTGAAAACGCAAAACTCAACACACCTGAGACTTGAAACGGAAAACCGGAAACTGAGAACTGAGAACTAAGAACTAAGAACTAAGAACTAAGAACTAAGAACTGAGAACTGAGACCGAAAATTGAAAACTCCTATTGACAACCCATAGGAGAAGTGAAAGTCTTCTATTGTTTTCCAATAGGAGTTCTATGGGCGACAAGGCGGACGTTTGGCAGGGCACTCTAGCGCTGATGATTTTGAAGACCCTCGAAACGATGGGTCCGCTCCATGGCTACGGCGTGGCCCGACGCATCGAGCAGATCAGTGGCGACCTGCTCTCCGTCAATTACGGAACGATCTATCCTGCTTTGCTCAAACTCGAGCAGGAAGGTTCCATCGAGTCGGAATGGGGCGTCTCCGATAACAACCGCAAAGCCAAATACTACAAACTGACTCGCGCCGGCCGGAAGCAGCTTGAACGAGAAACTCGGGACTGGCAGCAAGCCCAAGCCATCCTTGCAAAATTCCTCTCCGCGACAGAGCCTTCCACATGAGCATCGACAGGAAATCGCTGCGTGCGGGGTTCCAGCGCCTCCTTGGGTTTTTCCAGAAGAGGAAGTCCGAACTCGATCTTGCCGAAGAGTTGGGGAGTCATCTGCAACTTCACATCGAGGACAACCTTCGTGCCGGGATGACGCTCGAAGCCGCGCGGCGAGACGCGCTGATTAAATTGGGTGGCGTCGAACAAACCAAGGAACTTTACCGCGACCAGCGTGGACTGCCGTTCCTGGAAACTTTGTGGAGCGATCTTCGGTTTGGCTTTCGCATGCTGGGCAAATACCCCACTACCACGGCGGCGGCGGCACTGACCCTGGCGCTGGGCATCGGCGCGACCACCGCTATTTTCAGCGCAGTGAATCCGATTCTCTTCGAGCCTCTGCCGTATCCGCAACCCAGCCAGATCATAATGATTTGGCTCGCGTCCGACGGTGGGCGCAGCCGGGTAGCGTTTCACACTTTTCGCGAACTCGCGCAGCGTTCTCGCGCTTTGGATGGGATTGCGGTCATGAAGCCGTGGCAGCCCACGTTAGTGACCGCGGCCGAGCCAGAGCGATTTGAAGGCCAGTTTGTCAGCGCGGGCTATTTCCGGGCTCTTCGCGTATCGCCCGTGATCGGGCGGGACTTCCAAGCTGCCGATGACATTCGCAACTCCCCAAAAGTGGTGATTCTCAGCGACCGGTTGTGGCGCAGGCGCTTTGCCAGCGACGGGTCGATTGTTGGGCGCGAGATCAAGCTCGACGACAGCCACTACACCGTCATTGGAGTTATGCCCCCGAAGTTCGAGAACGTCTTAGCTCCTTCGGCGGAACTTTGGACGCCGTTGCAGTACGACGAAGGAAACATCGCCGATGAAAACACCAGGGAATGGGGTCACCACTTGCAAATGGTGGGCCGGATTCGTGCTGGGGCCGGAATCGAGCAAGCCCGCAACGACCTTTGGGCCATCGCGCGGACACCGGTACCGCAGTTTCCCCGGCCAAGTTTTGCATCACTCAACCGCGGTTTCCTTGTGGATTCGTTGCAGGAGGACGTCACCCGTGGCGTTAGGCCGGCGTTGCTTGCCGTTCTGGGAGCGGTCGTGCTGGTTCTTCTGATCGCGTGCGTGAATGTGACGAACCTGCTGCTGGCCCGCGGGGCGCAACGGCGCGGGGAGTTCGCTTTGCGGGCTACGCTCGGTGCCGGACCCTCGCGCATGGTCCGGCAAATCCTTACGGAGAGTTTGCTGCTAGCCATCCTCGGAGGTGTTCTCGGGATCGGGTTGGCGGAGTTCGGTGTGCGTGCCTTGGTGGCGCTCTGCCCCCTGGAGCTTCCCCGCGTGGATGCCATCCGGCTGAACGGGGGCGCACTTGTCTTTGCCATCGGGGTGATCACGTTCACAGGAATTACCGTTGGATTGATTCCGGGAGTGCACGCTTCGCGCAACGATTTGCACACCGGGCTGCGGGAAATTTCAAAGCGCACCACCGGGGGGCGCCATGTAACGCGCAGCGCGCTGGTGGTCTCGCAAGTTGCGGTGGCGCTGACGCTGCTCATCACGACGGGACTATTGTTGCGCAGCCTGCATCTTCTGTTTGCTGTGGCGCCGGGATTTGATGCTTCCCACTTGCTCACCATGCAGGTGCAGACCTATGGCCAGCGCTATGATGACGACAACGTTTGCAATCTTTTTTTCGCGCAGGCGCTGGAAGCGGTTCGCAACGTTCCGGGGGTCTCAGCTGCGGCTTTCACCAGCCAATTGCCGCTGAGCGGCGACTCTGACATTTATGGCGCACACCTGGAAAATGACAACAATCCCAACGACAGCCATGACGTGTTTCGATATGGCGTGGCACCAGGCTACTTTGAGGCCATGGGCATTCCGCTTCGCCGTGGCCGCTTGTTCGATGCGCACGATGTCACGCCCGCGCAGCCCCGCCCGGTGCTGATTAACGAGTCTTTCGCGAGCCGCAAATTCCCCGGCCAAGATCCAATCGGCCAGCGGATTCGGACCGGCGGCCTTCCAATCCGGCCTTGGGATGTGATTGTCGGTGTTGTGGGAGACGTCAAACAAACTTCCCTGGCGGCGGCTCAATCGGACGCAATCTACGTAGTGGATTCGCAATGGCTCTGGGCGGACGGCACGAGGTCATTGGTTGTTCGCACGCGCGCCGATGCGGCAACGCTTATTCCTTCCATCAAACGAGCCATCTGGTCGGTGGACAAAGACCAGCCCATCGTCCGAGTCGCTTCGATGGAGGACTTGATCGCAGCGACTGCCGCCGAGCGGCGCTTTGCACTCGTTCTCTTCGAGATCTTCGGCATCCTCG
>DASPTW010000121.1:0-53007 GCA_035623215.1 Candidatus Acidiferrum sp. | reverse complement strand
CTGAGTTTTCCTCCGCTGCCGTGCCCAAGAAGCACTCGCTCGCCTGGGCGCAATGGCAGCGGACAGGTGAAGCCACCCAAAGTCTTAACTTGCTCGGACACTGCAGTCCTCTCACACCAAAGCTCTATGCCGGCGGTACTGGTAATAAGCCGCGCAAGCGCCCTCGGCGGAAACCATCGGCGCGCCCAGCGGACTCTCCGGCGTGCATCGCGTTGCAAACGCGGGACAATCCGTCGGCTTTTTTAATCCCTTCAAGACCTGCGCACTGATGCATTCGGCAGGTTCTTCCACATGGATCTCTGCCATTCCAAAGATCTTCTCGGCATCGAATTGGGAAAATTCGGGCCGCATTCGTAGTCCGCTAAGAGGAATCCGACCGATGCCGCGCCACTTCTGATCGGCCACCTCGAAGACCTTCTCGAGCATTTCCTGCGCAGGGACGTTTCCCAGCCTTGTGACCGAGCGGACGTACTGGTTTTCGAGTTTTGCTTCTCCCCGCTCGAGTTGGCGAACCAACATCAGAATCGCTTCGAGAAGATCGACCGGCTCGAATCCGCCGACCACAATCGGCACATGAAACTCGGAAGCCAATTCTTCATATTGCTGGCAACCCATGACCGTGCACACATGCCCGGGAGCAATGAACCCCTGCACGCGGTTGTCGGGCGAACGCAATAGTAAGCGGATTGCCGGGGGGACCAAAACGTGCGACGCAAGCATGTAGAAATTGCTCAAGCCCTCCCGGTGAGCTTGCCATACTGTCATGGCGTTCGCGGGAGCAGTGGTCTCGAATCCGATGGCGAGAAAAACAATTTTGCGATTCGGGTTGGACCGGGCAATCTTCAGGGCTTCGAGCGGGGAATACACCACGCGAACATCGCTTCCATTGGCTTTGGCGCGAAACAGATCGGAACTCGACCCCGGCACACGCAGCATGTCCCCATAGGAAACCAGCGTGACATCTGGCCGGGCAGCGAGCTCAATGGCTTTGTCGATCGTTTCAAGTGGCGTAACGCAGACCGGACAGCCCGGGCCATGAACGAGTTCCACTTCCTTGGGCAGCAATTCGTCGAGGCCGTAGCGCATGATCGTATGCGTCTGCCCGCCGCAGATTTCCATAAGCACGCATGGCTGGGTAACGACCTGCCGAATTTCCGCAGCCAGCCCATGAGCGATGCGTTCGTCGCGATATTCGTCGATGTACTTCACGACGGTGTCTCCGGGTCGCTCGCGGCTGCCGGCGGCAACTCGCCTTCCAACAAGCCCATGGACTCCAGCACCTCATACGTTCGCTCCGCTTCCTCGCGGTCCACTTTGCTGATGGCGAAGCCGACGTGAACGATCACATAGTCGCCTACTTGCACTCCCGGGACATAATCGAGACATGCTTGGCTGACAATTCCGCCAAAATTCACGCGGCCTGTCCGCAAACCGCCGCTTTCCGAGATCTCCAGGACCTTGCCAGGAATCGCCAGGCACATGCGGTGCTCCCGAAACTTCCCTACGATTCTAAACCTAATTAGCCTTCGAAAGATGAATCTGCCTAATTCGCCGTCAATGCGTAGCCCGTCGCGGGGACTGAGAATTCGTCCATTGAGGCCCATCGCGAGACCACCATCGAGGCTTCGTCGACGAGAGCTGGTAAGGCTTGTTGCACGGGAGGTGATAGCGTGGTTCCAAGTGCCGTGGTAGAGGGTTGCACTCCCAGAAGGACGGCTTCCTCTGGTTCTCGCCCCATCATGCGAAGAGCATTCAAGAGATCCGCCAGGGCGAGTTCATGAACACTGCCAGTGCCCGGGAGCGTGCGAAGATCCTGCCCCTCTACCCGGAAAATCATTCCCGGCTGTGCGCCTACATCAACCGAGTCCAGAATCAATAGCCGTGCTGCTTCACAAATGTAGGGCAGAAGTTCTAATCCCTTGGTCCCGCCTTCCACAAGAGTTACAGATTCAGGCAGCGTGGGGTCCTTTTCCAATTCCCGCAGGGCAAACAGGCCGACGGCGTCGTCCGAACGGATCAGGTTTCCTAAAGCCAATACTACAATCTTATGGGTCCGCAATTGCTCCATCGTTTGTTCTCAATTCTGCAAATCCGTTTGCATGATCCAATCTTTTTCCAAGGGAGCTATTTCTTTTGCCTCGTTGCCTTTGCTTCTTTGAGCTCCTCTTCCGGAACAAATTTATAGCCTGTGAAAATGCTCTCGATCAGGCCATTGCGTTCTTCCCACGACACCAGAACGGCGCTGTAGACGTGATGGATAACAAAGACGGCAAACGCAAACATGATGAGGAAATGTGTGAGCCGCAGGTAGGAGATGTTAATTAGCCGCGGGAGCCAGCCGATGAAGAAAGTGAGAACCCGGTTGCTGACCGTATAGCTGTAAAGCGCCAGCCCTGTAAGAATCTCAATGAGCATCAGGGTGAACATCACCATATAGGTGACCGCCGCCAGCGCGTTGTGGCCGACGTGGTGCGCCAAATTCTTCCGCAGGAAGGAGTAATAAGCCACCATCCTGCCCATCCCTTGCCATTGGGAGCGGCGAATCGGAACAAAGGCGCGCCAATTGGACCATTCATTGCCCACGAAAAACCAATAAAAACGTAAAAGGAACGCGGAAATGAAAACCGAAGCCGCGAGCAGATGAATAAACCGCATCGTCCCCATCACATAAGCGGTGCGCGCCCGGACCACAATGAAGGGATTGTGCATGTAATATCCGGTGAAGGCGAGCACGGCCGCCGAGAGCACGATGAACCAATGCGAAACGCGTACCGGCAGTTCCCACACATAGACACGTTCGGAAGGTCCAAGCGTATACGGCGCTCTGGACTCTGACCACGAACCAGCAGTCACGCTCATGGCCCCTCCCTCTACCGAACCTGGACTTTAGCGAAACGCCGCCCGCGAGCATCCGTGACGTGCACGGCACAAGCCAGGCAAGGATCAAACGAGTGGATGGTGCGCAGTATTTCCACCGGACGTTCCGGATCCGCAACCGGTGTCTTTAGGAGCGAAGCCTCATACGCACCTCGTTGCCCCTTGGCGTCACGTGGACCGGCATTCCACGTCGTCGGAACGACGCACTGGTAATTCTTGATCTTGCGATCCTCGATCTGCACCCAATGTCCCAAGGACCCGCGAGGCGCTTCATGGAACCCCCATCCCTTCGCCGAGCTGGGCCACGTTGCAGGGTCCCACTTCTCGCCTTCATGGACGCGGAGGTTGCCATGAGCCAGGTTGCTGCCCAGCTCGTCGATCCACTTAGGAACTACCCGGGCCATCAATTGGGTTTCAATCGCGCGTGCGGCAATCCGGCCCAGCGTCGAGAACAGCGCAGTGGCTGGCGCGTTCAGTTTGGTCAGGACTGTATTGACCAGTTCCTTTACTTCGGCGTGGCCCGAAGCATAAGCAATGAGCATTCGAGACAGTGGGCCCACCTCCATGGGCGTATCCATGAAGCGCGGCGCTTTGAGCCAGGAATATTTTTGCTCCACATTCAGGTGCTCAAAGGGTGGAGTCGGGCCCGTGTACTTGGGTTGTGTCTCCCCATCGTAAGGGTTCTTGCCCGTGGAATCGCCTCCCGAATACTCGTACCAAGAATGGGTCACATACTCGGACACGCTCGCGGGATCGACGGGATGAACTTTCGACAGATCGCGGCCAAGAATCGCCCCTCGCGGCAAGAAGAAGCGACTCGCGTCGTGGATTCCGCCCATGGGATATTCTCCGTAGGAGAGAAAGTTTCCTAGTCCTTCGCCCCGCCCGAACCAATCGCGGTAGAAACCCGCAACGGCCAACACATCCGGGATATAGACCTGCTCGACAAATTGCTGCGCCGACTTGGCGACCTCCGCGAGGAAAGTAATGCGCTCGGAATTGATCGGCGCGTGCGGCTCATTCGGATCCATCGCCGAAGCCATTCCCCCGACCAAATAAGTTTGCAGGTGGGGATTCTTGCCCCCAAGCGTCGCATGGATGCGGATGAACTCCCGCTGGAATTCCAGTGCCTCAATGTAGTGGGCCACAGCCAACAAGTTTGCTTCCGGAGGCAGATGGTAGGCCGGGTGGCCCCAATATCCGCTCGCGAATAAGCTCAATTGCTTGCTCTCAACAAGGGCCTTCACACGGTCCTGGATAGCCTTGAAGTAAGTGCGGCTGGACTTTGGCCAATTCGAAATGGACTCCGCCAACTGCGAGGTCTTGGCCGGATCAGCCTTCAGGGCCAGCGTCACGTCTACCCAATCCAACGCATGCAAATGATAGAAGTGGATGACATGGTCTTGTATGTATTGAGTCCCCGCGATGATGTTGCGGATGATGCGCGCGTTGTCCGGCACCTCAATGCCAAGCGCGTCTTCGACCGCCCGCACGGAGGCGAGCGCGTGGACCGTGGTGCAGACGCCGCAGATGCGTTGTGTCCAAATCCACGCTTCCCGCGGGTCGCGGCCACGAAGAATCAGCTCAATACCGCGGAACATTGTTCCGGAGCTCCACGCATCCGTGATCGCTCCACCCTCGACTTCCGCTTCGATGCGCAGGTGTCCTTCGATTCGTGTTACAGGGTCTACGACGATGCGTGACATGAGATCCTCCTACGACCTTGCAGCATCACTCGGGCTTGTTTTGGGGGGTTCTGAAGATGGTGTTTCTTTGCGTGTGCGGTCTCGCACCGCGGTGGCTATTCCGTGAACGATCGTTGCACCTGCAACCGCGCCGGTCACTACCAGGCCAATTTCTCCGGCAGAAACATCCACGCCAAAGCCTGGCACCTGTGGCAGCCGTTCATAAAATGGCGATTTCGTATCCCAGAAACGAGGAGAAGCGCATGCCAAACAGCCATGCCCCGCCTTCACAGGCCAGCTTGTCTGGTCGTTCCACCGTGCGTTGGGGCAGTTGAAACTTCCTGTGGGGCCTTTACAACCCATCTTGTAAAGGCACCAGCCTCTGCGGTGTCCTTCGTCCCCCCACTCCTCGACATATCGACCCGCGTCATAATGGGCGCGCCGCTCGCATTGATCATGAATGAGGCGTCCGTAGGCGAAGAGCGGCCGGTTATATTGATCTGTGGCGGGAAGCTCCCCGAAAGTAAGGTAGTGCACGAGAACAGCTACCGTGTTTGCCGGATTCTGCGGACAGCCCGGCATGTTGATGATGTTGATTCCCGGCACCGCTTCTTCGAGCCCTACAGCACCCGTCGGATTCGGGTGAGCAGCCACTAGCCCACCGTCCCAGGCACAAGCACCGACGGCAATCGAGGCAGCCGCATTTCCACAAACCTCTCTCGCTAGGTCAATGGCCGTACGCCCCGCCACGGTGCAGTAAACTCCCCCGTCGGCTAGCGGTATCGCACCCTCCACCACCGCCAAGTACTTTCCTTTCTCTTCCTTGACGACTCGCTGCAATGCCGCTTCGGCTTGCTTCCCCGCTCCGGCCATGATGATTTCGTGGTATTCCCAGGACAGGAGATCTACAACGACTTCTAAAACGGTGGGATGACTAGCCCGAAGGATCGACTCCGAATTCCCAGCGCAGTCCTGAAACTGCACCCAAACCAACACAGGTTTCTTGGCCTTGCCCACCGCTTCCACGACTTTTGCCAAATAGCGATCCGGGAGTGCCAAGGTCGCTACCATTGCACTGCAAAATTCGATGAATCGCCTGCGCGGTATTCCCCGTGCCTTCAATGCATTGTAAAGAGATTGTCCTTCGGGAAGCATGGGTCACCTCAGCTTGGGAGAATAGGAATGTCGGCGGGGTCCTCCCCTGTCGCAATCAATTCCGCATGGGCCCTGGATTATTTGGGTTCGATATCAGGGAATGAACTCGATCTCAGTGACTGGCATCACGCGGCCAAGTGATACTCCGCACGCTTGCCCAGGAATTCCCACGTACTGGAAAAACGAAAAGAGAATACTTTTTGAAGAGGAAATGAACGGCGAAAACTATGTGGTAGTCAACTGATCTGGCGGAGGAGCTGTTTCAAATTCCTGGGGTAGGGCGCGGCTTGAAGAGACCACAGCAATGAACCCTCCCAGACGCCCTTCGCAACCTGGCAGCTACTTCTCTGGTAACCCTGTTTGCCAGGCGTTGAGGCTGACTTTTACGCTGCATGGGTCTGTAATGATGTTTGTTGTAGCTCACGCAGGCTTCCATCAGCTTGGTGTTTCTGAATCAGCTCGCGGCTGAGTTCAGCTTTTCTACACCAAGCGCTCCTCCCTCGACCTATACATTCCTAAACGTACGATTCCTATGCAGACACGCCGCTGGAAGCAGAATCTGCAATGTGCAGGTCCTGGGTTCGCGCGCTGAATTTGAAGTCCATCTTGTTTATCTGCCGACGAAGGCGGGCGAGCGCTTCTCGATATAGTGTGCCACGCCTTCCTTGAAGTCCAAGGAATCCAGGCTGGCGAGCATCTCACGCTCCGAAGCATCAAATGCTTCACGAAGCGATTGGAACATGGCTTCGTAGACCTGCCGTTTGATGATCGCGAGTGAGCGCGGGCTCACCTTCGAGGCCAGGTCTCGCGCGTATTCGTAGACCCGATCGAGAAATGTTTCGTGTGGAAAGACGCAATTCGCCAATCCCATCCGCAAGGCGTCAGCAGAATCGACAGTTCGACCTGACAATAGCAGATCTAGTGCATTGGAGTGACCGACAATGCGGGGAAGCATCCACGCGATGCCATATTCCGCGATCAACCCGCGGCGCGCAAAAACAGTGCTGAAGTGTGCCTTATCGGATGCAAAGCGCAGGTCACAGTAGAGAGCGACGACGAGCCCTAGGCCTACGACCGGACCGTTGATTGCTGCGATTACCGGCTTCTTTGCGGCGAGAAAATAGGAGTGTTTTTTCTGGAAGTCCTCGCGGACATGTCCTTGCGGTTTCGCGGCGGTGCTATGTAGGGCGCGCTCTCTCACCTGGTCCGTTACGCCTTGCTTGGCGACAGTCCCGAGAAGGGACATATCCGCGCCCGCGCAAAATCCACGGCCGGCACCTGTCAGAACGATAACCCGTACGGTATCGTCCGTTTCCCCTTGTTCCACTGCGTAGCGCACCTCGCGCTCCATCGTTGCAGTCCAGGCATTGAGTTTGTCCGGCCGATTCAGAGTAATCGTGGCTATGCGGTCCGTCACCGTGTAAAGGATCTGTTCGTACACCATAAGGGGAGGGCATTATATAGAGCGAACCCGTATAAGTCACTATCATATGTAAGCAGCTATCGGAAAATGTGCACATATCTTGGCAAGACGACGGTACGTCTGAATATTGCGGCAAACTGGGTCGCAAAAAAATCAGGGCCGAGTAACCCCCCAAATAAAGCCGCCAGCGTCGCAGCCTCTGGGTTGAGGTCGCGCCATCGATCCACCCGGACGAAAAACGGGCACGTACAAGTGGCGCGTTCATTCGACATGCCGTGCGAGAGTGCTCCCCCTTTGTCGGCAACCCGGAAGTAATGCTGTAAGTCCCGGGAAACGCGGAAACCGCAAAAGTTGCTCCTAGTACGGCTTGCCGTCAGGTCGCCGGAGTCGCTCAATGGCTCAAAGGTTCCAGGGATGCAGCGGTGGTGCGGGAGAGTTCACGCGACGAAATTAGCCCCTGGCATTAGAAGAACGAAGAATGGGCGATACTTCGCCTCGGGAGTTTTGCAACTGCTCTATTGCATTAGATGTTGTAGTACCTCTACGCGGGCCGTTTCGAAATACTGGGTCGCGCTGTTCGCTTGCGATAGCATCACATCCGTAAACTTCTTTTGTCGTTCTGCGGAAAAGACGACGGAGTTGAACAACTCGTCTCCCATTTTGAAATTGTTGTTCCCCGCGGCACCTGCAAGCGTTGCGATACGGCGGGCATTGTACATTTGCACAATTTCCGGAGGATAGCCGACACCTGTATCGACCGGCGGGAATAGATATCCCACGGGTGCGTAGCCACCTTTAAGAAACTCGCAGCTTGCGGCGAGCGTCTGGTTCCCTGCAGGAACCTCCAGCACGATGGTATTTGCCGGACGCGTCACCTGTTGGTATGGCTCAGCAGTTACGACGATCGCGAAGCTCCGCACAGCAGATTTCGTATTCAACTCGAACCGGTTTCCTTTGGCTTCCATCGCTCCCAATTTGAACGTCTTTCCCGCTGGCGTAATGGCCCACACTAAGTAGATTTCAAACTGGGCTCCGAAGCTGCCCGGTTCGCCCAATCCGTTGGCTTGTACTTCGACCGTCACGTCCACATCTCCCATTTTCAGTTTAGCCTGCCCGCTTGCGTTCGGCGCTAGTTCCGTCCCCTTGAGTGTCGTTGTGACAGACCCACGAGCCGGTGGATTGATGACGCTCACAGTCTTTGTGACAAGTTGCGGCTGAAATTTAAGGTTCTGCTCCACGGTCGCGCTCCCAGATTGTTGCGCCTGCAGAACGCTAACGCCTGCCCAAAACAAACTCAGCAGGAAACCGCTTGCAATCATGTATTGGACTGAATTCTTCATTTCAGCTCACCATATCGCGGCATGCGCAATTTGGGTCTTCATAGCGCGACTTTTGAGCGAATATATGAAACCAACCACGCTCATCTTCCTACTTCCCCGTATAGCCGGGATCAGACATGGAGTTTGATTTCAGGATATCCAATTCTTGTATGAGCTCTTTCCATTCTTTAGATTTCTTCTTGGTTGCGTATTGCTTTTCGGGATCTGAGTAATATGAGAGTACGTTTTCTCGCACGCTGTTCGAAACGGGTTTTCCTCTTAATTTCTGTAGCAACTTAGCGTAAGCCTCATCTGTGAGGCGATAGTCGGCCGCTATGGTGGTTTTGCCTGTGTCTAGATTATCGTTGGGCAGTTGCAGTCGATTTTGCTGTTGCGCAAGAAGTAGTGCTCGGAAGCGATCCAGGGTTTCATTGAAGCTATCCATGTAAAGGTGCTCGACGGTCGGTGTCGGTGGATGAAACGCAAGCCCACTAAGTGGACCGACTTTTGGCATCAAGCGTAAGAAGAACGCCTTTAGCCGTGCGCCGAACCCTGGCTCTTCATAGATATGTCCCCACTCTTTGCGGTATTCGGAATTCGAGATGTGATACATGAACTTGTTTTTCGTCTCACTCGGGTCGGTGCGCTGGATTTCCTTTCTTTTGAGATGCCAAGCCACTTTAGTCATGCGTGGAATGACAGTCGAAACAGCATGCCGATAGCTGCCAATGGCCAAGTCAGAAGAGAAAAAAACGGCCCCGAGATCCAGGGAATAGGTCTTTGCAAACGCTCTTTCCAGGACTGGCTTTGAAACTTCAAATCCAATGAAATCGTGATAGGCTTTGGGCGCATAGTGGCCTTTGGCCACTTGGTCAACGTCGAAGCCATACTCGACCTTCATATGCGCCGAGGGCTTGTCCTCATAGGTCACAACAGGTCCGTATCTTTTTGCCAATCCGGGGTACATGAGCGCTACCGCCCAGTTAGTGGCAAGCTGGTGTCCTAAGTTATCAGCCGCATAGTGCGACAATGCGCCCAAGGCGAATGCGTATTCGTTTAGATTACGAGATTCCTCAATCAGGGAGAGGACAAAGTCGCCGCTCCGCACATAGTGCGTTAGATCGCTGAAGAAACGGTTGCCAAACGGATAGTAACCAAGGTCCTGGATAATTGCGCCCCCGTAGGCGTAGGCGTGAGCATTTCTCAGGTCTTCGGGCGTCGTGTCGGGGAACCGCTGCAACAGAAGCGGCTCAATGCCATCTTTCCATGCAGCGTCAATGATCGCTTCATGCGTAAGGACGGAGTAGCCAGCAGAATTGGGGACGCAGGATGCTCCCAAAAGAAAGCCAAAAATGACCAGCGTCCGTATGGAACGTGACGTATATGGCTCCCTGTGTTGCACCTCAGCGTGAGCGAAAAAATGCGGGGTTCACACTGGCAAAAATATCAGCCTTTTTTGCCGGCGAGAGTTGATTGTCGTGCTGACACAGCTTGAATTAACGGGTCAGGAGCAGGAGTCTGCTCGCCTTCCAGCGGCTCCAGATCTCACGCTTCTCGATCGCAGAAAGCCCAAACCGTTTCCCTGGGCTCATGCAACACCACCTTTCGAGAGCAGACTTACATCAAATAGTGTTGCATCGACCTATCGAATGCACAGCGCTAACCAGACAAATAGCTCCTAGTACCCTGCTGAGGACCTAGACGGCTACGACCCGTCTTAGGGCCCTTGTGTCTGCGCAGACAACAACCATGAGCCACAATTTCCCGAACTAGGTTGTCAGGATGCTCACAAAAACTGTGGGGTGCGTTTCCGCCACTACCACAACAACCTCCTTGGTTCAGTAAAGCAATGCGTCTCAAAGCAGATGTTTTGGCAGGGCCCGAGACTCGAAACTGCTCCCGCTGATGTCTCTACCTCAGAGGTAGTTTGGGCTGTCAATTCTGCCAGCAGTGCAAACCCTCGCGGACACACAATAATTACGAGCGTGTTTTCTCCAATCGACGCTTTAAGTCCGTTTTCATACCTTTACTTCTGTTCGCCAAGGAGGCTCACGCAACTCTACATATCGAACCCCTGGGGAACAATCCAAGGGCTAAATCCACCATCGTGAATTTCTGGAGAAAGAAAGTCGATAACGGGACCTCTGACCAGCGCGCTTGGATATGGGTCCATTGCGTTGGGACCTTGCGTTGGTTAAGCACCGGTGTTCTCTGGCTCTGCGGCTCTTCTGCTCTAGCCCACCCTCTGCCCGCGACCGGAGTGGAGCCAGTTCTTGCTCAGGCGGCAGGAACGGGGGCGATGGCCAGCACTCAAACGGCAAACGAGCAATTGGAAGGAACGATCGCAGGGAGAATCGTGGATCAAACGGGAGCCGTGGTCGGCAAAGCTGCCGTGCAGCTTTCAGGTGAAGCTCAATCGGCAAGCCAAATAGCCATCTCTGACGCTCTGGGGCAATTCTCATTTTCCAAAATTGCTCCTGGATCGTTCCTGCTAACGATTTCGTCGGAGGGTTTCGCGGCACAGACGTACTCCGGAATCCTGCAGTCAGGCGAACACTACGATGTGCCCGTGATCACGCTCGTTGTTGCTTCCGCCTCTTCGCAGGTACAGGTCACACTCTCACGGGCCGACTTGGCGGAGGCGGAGATCAAAGACCAGGAGAAGCAGCGTATCTTCGGAGTCGTTCCCAATTTCTATGTTACGTATAACCCTGCTGCAGTTCCTCTCCGGCCAAAGCAAAAGTTCGAGCTCGCGGGGAAAGCTATTGTGGACCCAGTCAATCTTGGCCTCACGGGGACCTTAGCCGGGTTTCAGCAGGCCACGAATGCCTTCAGTGGATACGGTCAAGGGGCGCAGGGATATGCAAAACGTTACGCAGCCAACTATGCTGACATGGTCACGGGCACTCTTATCGGGAGCGCCATCCTACCGACATTTTTGAGACAAGATCCACGGTACTTCTACAAGGGAAGTGGCAGCATCCGGTCGCGGATTTTCTACGCACTGGCCAGTTCGGTAATCCGCAAGAGCGACAATGGGCAGTGGCAACCGGACTACTCAGGCATCGGCGGCGGCCTAGCCGCAGGGGAAATCTCAACTTTGTACTATCCAAAAACGGACCGGCGCCCAGCGCAATTGATGTTCGAAAACACGCTGATCGGCATTGGCGCAACCGCCGCCGCCAACCTTTTACAAGAATTTCTCATCCGGAACTTGACACCCCATGCGCCGCGTTACGCTCGGGCGGACGCGAAATACAGTGTTGCGAGTGTCCCGAAGGGCCAAGCTAATTGTGAGGGGTCAGCGCATGCTTCAAATCCCGAGTACTAGAAGCAACTTCACCAATAAGCTGACTTCCATGATAGGTCTTTGTCAAGGGGGCAAAGGCTCTCCCGACGCGCTCGGGAGGAGCGCGGGTGTAAAACTCTTTGGGTTTCAGCGCGTTTGTTGGCCTCACGGCCGTGGTTCCTTATCGATATAAGAACCAGACTGTGTGGTTCCAATGTGGAATCCTCTTGGCGCGTAAAAAAGCTTCTGAAGCTTGACACTATTTCGTGGCCTGTTCAGTATGGGAATCTCTTTCAGGGGAAATTTCATGCAAACATTCAGGAAAAGTAGTTTGCTCGTATTGCTGTTTTTCATTTCCGTAACGACAATCATCGGCCAAACTGCGGCAGTTCCAGGAGGACAGGTCGCTCTTCGCGCCGCGCACCTGATCGACGGGAAAAATGACACAGTTGTGAACAATGCAGTGATACTGGTCGAGAACGACAGAATCAAAGCCGTCGGCTCCGGGCTGCCGGTTCCTGCTAACGCCAAGGTTATTGATCTTGGCGACGCCACGTTGCTCCCCGGATTTATCGACGCGCATACACACCTCCTGTCAGAAATGGATGGCACGAACGTAACGCTACAGGATGTAGAGATGTTGCGGATTGTCGCCACGCAGAGCACGGCCCTGCGAGCATTGCTGGGCGCCAAATTGGGCAGGGAAGATTTGGAAGCTGGAATCACCACCGTTCGCGACTTGGGCAATTCCGGCGTCAATGGAGACGTGGCGCTGCGTACCGCCATCAATAACGGATGGCTACCAGGACCACGCATCGTGGCAGCCACTCGAGCGCTTGCGCCGCAGGGCGGCCAGTTTGGCCGGCTCACTCCGGAAGCGCAGCCCATTATTGAACAGGAATACGTGACCATTCGCGGACCGGAAAGCGCGCGTCAAGCTGTGCGCCAGGCGCTTTACGACGGCGCGAACTGCATTAAGGTCATTGTAAATGGTTCGCCTGCCACTGTGACCCTCGACGAAATGAAGGCGATAGTCGAAGAAGCGCATATCGTCGGCGTGAAGGTCGCCGCGCACGCCATCGGAGACAAGGCCACTCGAATTGCCGCGGAAGCTGGGGTGGATTCCGTCGAGCACGCATACATAGTGCCTGACGACGCCTTGAAAATGATGGCAGAGAAACACATTTTCTTGGTTCCTACTGACGGAACGCTTCAGACCTTTGAAGAGATGAGTTTTGGAACGCGGCAGCCGAGCGCGGAAGAAAAGAGCCGGGCGGAGAAGGAATTCCAACCCTTTGTCGAACAATCTCGCGACCGCCTGCGGCGTGCGCGCAAAATGGGCGTGCCCATCGCATCAGGCTCTGATATGTACCTGACCATGCCAAACAAAAATCGCGGGCAGGCCAGCCTTCTCGTGTTTGAGGCCTATGCAGAAGCGGGTATGACGCCCATGGAGATCATTCAGACCGCCACACGAAATGGCGCAGAATTGCTCGGCATGCTGAATCGAGTTGGCACCCTAGAGCCCGGGAAATTGGCAGACATTATCGCTGTGCCCGGTGATCCATTGAAGGACGCGAAGGCGCTGGAGCGCGCCAAGTTTGTCATGAAGGGCGGCGCAATCGTAAAGAATGAAATGGCGGCTGATCTACCTGGCTCAACTTCTGATTAACGTATTATAGAAAGGCTTCATCCGACACAACCCGCCCAACGAGCACTCTAGCCGCGCTCATCGCCATGCCACTCCCTCGCTTGCTACTCAGCTCGCAGCGTGTTAGCGGGGTCGATACTGGCCGCCCGGCGTGACGGCAGATAGCAGGCCAGCCAGGATATTGCAACAATGGACCCAATCGTCGCGGTGTAGGTCCACGGGTCTCCGGAACTCACGCCGAACAAAAGCGATGACATCAGACGCGTCGCCGCGAAGGCCGCGACTACGCCGCACGCGATCCCTATGCCGGTCAGCCACAACCCCTGCTTTACGAACAGCGTCGTAAGCTCCCCCGGCTGCGCGCCCAGAGCCATGCGAATCCCAATCTCCCGCGTGCGCTGCGACACCGCGTAGGAGATGACGCCGTAGATGCCGACAATCCCCAGAATCAGGGCCATGCTTCCGGCCACGCAGAGCATGACCAGTGTGAACGATATCCGTGCCATCGATTTGGTGTATAGATTACCGACGGTGGTGGGATCGGCCAACGGCATTTCGGAATCGATCGACCACACCACGTGTTGCATTTCTTTCACCAGTGAGGCGGTACCAGCTCGCGGAGAACGCACAACAAACGCAACATCGCGCAAGAGGAATTCCTTCTCCCCGTCAAAGCGATCCTGAATGAGCGGCCAATAGATCGCGCTCCGCTCCGGCTTATCGAGCCCTTGGTCGCGAATATTTCCCACGACTCCGATGATCTCTCGCCAGTCATCAGCCGATGTCGCGCGGATTTGCTTGCCCAAGGCGCTGGCCGGGTCGTTCCAGTACTCCCTTGCCAGATTCTCTGAAACAATGGCAATTGGTCTCTTCTGGTATGTGTCGCTCCAGGTCAGATCTCGCCCGGCGATCAGCGGCATCCCCATCGCGGTAAAGAATCCCGGTGAGACGAATTTAAAATATCGAGGCGGCGGAATCTCGCCTTGCTTGTAAGTCCGGTCGCGAACAAAGATCGGGTCAATATAGCTGTTTCCGTCCATCGGCACCTCGCTGGTTAGAGCAACCGACGAGACACTTGGGACCGCTGTTATGTTCTGTAAGATTTCCTGTTCGAGACGAACCACGCGGTCAAGCTGCGTGTCAGGGATCTGCGCTCTGGGGACGTACACGTGAAATGTCTCGACTGTGCTGGGCTGTGCAAACCCGGGATTCACCTTTACCAAAGCCCCGAACGTCCGGATCATCAGGCCGGAACAGATCAGCAGTACAAGTGAAAGAGCCACCTGAACGGCAACGAGCACATTGCGAGCACGTTGGCGTTCTCGGCTCTGGCTCTGCCCACGTCCAGACTCACTCAGTGCACTTCGCAGGTCGGTGCGGGTGTACTTTATGGCCGGAATCATGCCGATTCCAAAGCTGACAAATAGCGCGATCCCCACCGTGAAGAGGAGGACCGGAACATCGATGGTGATCTCATGCAGACGCGGCAATCCTGTGGGCGCCATCGCCACCAGAATCCGCAATGCCCCAAACGCGAGGGCCAATCCCAGGATGCTCCCCGCGAGCCCCAGAAGGAGACTCTCGATCAAGATAGCTGCGCTAATGTGTCCCTGCCCGGCACCGAGCGCAGACCGAATGGCCAGTTCCTGGCGCCTCCCTTCCACTCGCACGAGCAGCAGGTTAGCAACGTTCGCGCACGCTACCACTAGAACGATGGCGATTGATCCCATGAGCACCCACAGCACGGTGCTGACGTTGCCGATTGTATCTTGCTTGAGAGGATGGAGATCGGGCCCGAGCCGGGCCTTTTCAAAATCGGCGGTACTGAATCCTTCCCAGGGGGGAAAGCTGTGAATGGCAACCGGAAGCAGGCGCGCCTGATCGGCATTCGCCTGCGCCAGTGTCGTACCCGGTTTCAAGCGGGCGATTGCCTTGTAGCTGAAGTCGCCGACCCTCGTCTTGTTCCGATCCCACTGCATCGGGAGGAACAGCGCGGGATCAGCCTCGTCCAGAAAATAAAAATCTCTTGGAAGAACGCCAATGATCTCTCGCGGCTTGGCACTGACCATGATTGAACGGCCGATGACGGACGCGCTTCCGCCAAACTTCTGCTGCCAATAGGAATACGAGAGCATGATTGTTTCCGGTGAGCCTGGCGCGTCGTCCTGGCGGCTGAACAGCCGTCCCAGCACTGGATTCACCCCCAGAATAGGAAGCGTGCCATCGGTTACAGTGAGGCCCCTCACGTTTGCCGGTTCACCCGTGCCGGTCACGTTAAAGGAGTTACTCCAATACGCGCCTATGTCCTGAAGCGTCGTACTCTGTTCCCGATCGGTGAAGTAGATGGACGGTCCCAGGCCCAGTTTCTGAATCCCGAATCCAGGTGCATTCAGCCATACGCCAACCAACTCGTCGGAGCCTGGATAGGCGAGCGGTTTCAGCACTACACCCTCGACGACACTGAATATGGCAGTGGTGGCGCCCACGCCGAGGCTCAACGTAATCAAGGTCACTCCGGTGAACACCGGCGCTTTGGCAAGCCTTCTCAGGATTTGTCTAAGCTGAACAAGGGAGAACATCTGTGTAGTGGTCTCCGCAGTTTTGTCCTGAAATAAATCCGCGACTCAAACGGTTCCCAAAATGTTTGGCGAATGGCAACCCAGCCCATCTAACCCGACAACGGGCAGAGATGGTAGCACTATAAGGTCGTGACATCATCATTTTCACTGAAGAGAAGCCAGAGCGTGATTCACCAACGTTGCAGTTCGTCGCGTAATCCTAGGGATGGGCTGTTTTGTACGGATAAGACCTTACGTGACCAGGAACAACCAAGTTCGCGAATGGTCGGTAGCCCGGAAGTAAGCGCAAGACGGCCAACAACAAACTGCCAGGCGCCTGCTAAACGGGCTTTCTCTATCAACGCGGTTTCGGCGTGAATTCTCCCTATTATTCCCAAGTTACACCAAAATGCAGCAGCACCAAAAATTGCCCGTCTGTAAGTTGCTTAAATACAAGGAGTTGGTCGGGGCGCCGAGATTTGAACTCGGGACCTCCTGCGCCCAAGGCAGGCGCGCTACCAGGCTGCGCTACGCCCCGACTGTGCAGATGATTTATTCTAGCGTAGGTGCTTGCCTGCTTCCACTGCCGCCTATCTGCATTGTTTCTCTGTGAATCTGGCAGCTTTTCGACGGCGCTACTCTTTTCAACTTCTCCTCACGGATTAAGCCGGTTTACCGCGACCTTTCCGTTGTTAATCACAATCACCACGTCTTCCACGTTCCGAATATCGTCCAGGGGGCTGCGGTCTACCACGACAAAGTCCGCTTCCAATCCGCCGCGGATCGAGCCCGTTCGCTTTTCGATTCCCAGGCATTCTGCCGAAACTGATGTCGCCGCTTTGATTGCATCCATCGGTGGCATTCCCACATTCGCCAATTCAATGATTTCGTCGGGCACGCGCCGGTTACTTCGCGGAAGATATCCCGTATCCGTTCCTGCCACGATTTTGATTCCCATCTTCCAGGCTTTGGCCGTGACTTCCCGGATCCGCGGCATCATCGCCCTCCCGCGGATCTGCAGCATCGGATCATCATAGTCGCCGCCAGGATCGATCAAGTCCTGCACTGTTGCGATCGTCGGCACCAGATAAACGCCTTTTTCTTTCATTAACCGGAGCGTTTCGTCGCTCAGAAATGTTCCATGCTCGATCGAGTGCACTCCGGCCCGCACTGCCGCGGCTGCGCCTTCGTCTCCGTGTGCGTGCGCCGCTACCCACAAACCAGCCTTCTTTGCTTCGTCCGTCGCTGCTGCCAGTTCTTCGTCGCTCAATTCTTGCAGCCTCGGATCAGTCTCTGGCAAACCCGCGCGCTGCGTCGCCATCACCTTGATTACATTGACCCCGCGGCTGGCCATGGCGCGCACCATTCGCCTCACGTTTTCCGCTCCGCGCACTCCTCCCATCAAGTCAGAGAGCTGCGGGAAGTCGAGAAAAAACTCGTCCGCCGGATGTGGCCGAACGTGATAGCCCGCCGCAACAATGTCCGGCACATCGATTACGCCACTATGGTTCAGCTCGCGGATCCCGATATCCGCAAAGTGATTCACTCCCATGTCCCTGGCGGTTGTCGTGCCCGACCGCAGCGCTCGCCTTGCCGAGGCCAGATCGCCAATGTGCGCATGCGCATCTACGAATCCTGGCAGCAGCCATTTCCCTTTGAGGTCTAGCACCTGGCTTGCATTCGCTGGCGTGTCCGCTCCCCGCCCGACGCTTTGGATATGTCCATTCGCGACCACAACGGTCGCGTCCATCATCGGAGCATTGGAAATCCCGTCGATCACGTTAGCATGCAGAATGACGAGGGTCTCATTTGGGGTCGCGGCCGAATCGCTCGCAAGGGCACTCGCTGCAATCAGACCAACCGCTATCACTGCGCTGCAGGCTAGTGCTTCTAAACGGTGACTCATCTCTTCCTCCAATCGCACGCGTTTCGGCGCGCCCTTTCAGCCCGAGTGATTGAAACCCTTATTGATGGGAACCGCAGACACGGCGCTTCTAACACCGCGTTGTCGGCATCGTCAAGCTTTTTGCTGGTTTGTCATTCGCGGTATCGGAGTCTCGACCCGCGTGCAGTTTTGAGATTCCGTGAGGTGAGCGCGCTCTCCGCAGTGTTGCCCTAAGCAGAAACAGGAGGGGCTATACCGTACAGGACCAGCTCGCAATGACGTCGGATGCTTTCCTGTGGTGCCGTTTGGACCCAAAAGCGATGAAAAATCCCTGTTCAAGTGGTCTGACCAATATACCAGTCGGCTGGCTTCTATCACCATTCCTGATTCAATAAACCAATGATTCTCTTGACAAGCCTCGCCGTATGGTGGTACAGCGTCTATACCTATTTGTGGGGGGAGGTCCTCATGCTGTCTTTGCGTCAGGGGAAAGACCTGTTTGGAAGCCGCTCATTCTCCAAGCTCGCTTCGTTTCTCGTCGCACTAGTCGTTGTCTTGTTCGTTTCGGGTGTTGCGTATCCGCAAGGCAATGCCGGCCGAATTCTGGGCGTCGTCACCGACCAGTCAGGCGGATATGTCGCTGGTGCTAAGGTCACGATCACTGATGTCGCCAGAGGTGTCTCTCAGAACCTAACTACGGATTCCGATGGCGCCTACGTCGCCATCAATTTGTTGCCCGGCACCTATTCCGTTCGCGCGGAATACAAAGGTTTCAAGACGTTTGAGCGCAAGAATATTTTGCTGGAAGTGGGCAAGGACGTCCGCGTCGATGCCGTTCTCCAGACTGGCTCGGCGACGGAAACGATTACGATTACGGAAGACGTGCCCATGGTCGACACCACCTCCACTACCCTGGGCGGCACCATCAGCAACGAAATCATCAACGATCTCCCCTTGAACGGTCGCAATTACCAAAACCTGATTTCGCTTCGTCCAGGCACTTCCATCTATCCCGGCGGCGGTCCTTGGACGCAAACCACCAATGGCATTCGCCCCGAAGATACCAGCTATATCGTCGACGGCGTCACCAATGATGAATCGTTCATGGGCCTCAGCGTAACCAACGCGGCCGCCGTCCTCGGCGATGCTGCTACGCTACTGCCCATCGATGCCATTCAGGAATTCAACACCCAGGTCAATCCCAAAGCCGAATTCGGTTGGAAACCCGGTGCCATAACCAGTGTCGGCCTCAAATCAGGAACAAACGACATTCACGGCAGCGCGTATGCTTTCGGCCGCTCGGATTCCTTTGACGCTCGCAACTACTTTGATCCGGTTGGAACGACGAAGACACCCGTCGAACTGGAGCAGTATGGCGGCAGCTTCGGCGGACACATCGTCAGGGACAAACTCTTCTATTTTGGGGCCTTTGAAGGCCAGATGTATACGGTTGGGAATGCCCTCTCGGGGAATGTGCCCACGAGCGCCTCCATACCCACCGCGAACGGATTGCAAAATGGGTGCCAATTATTGACGGCTGGCAATTGCAATATTAGCATTGCCGATGCAGAAGCTGACCTGGCTCTTCAAGACATTTCCGTAAATCCCCTCAGTGCCTATTTGTTGCAGTTCTACACTCCCAACAGCTCGCAGGGAAAAGGCGTTGCCCTTACCTTTCCCAATACAAACAGTTCCAAGAATGCCTTGGGCAAAGTCGACTACCACATCAATGACCACAATGCCTTGAGCGGCTCCTACTTCTTTGGCAATGACACGATTGTGGGTATGGATTCCAACGAACTCCTTGCACAATTCCGGACCAAGGTTCACTCCCGCGCGCAAGCTCTTTCAGGTCATTGGGCCTGGACGCCGAGCTCCAGTTGGGCCAACGAACTGCGCGGTGGTTTCACTCACTATCTGTTGCAGATCATTCCTGACGACACGAGTTTTGCATATAAGATCACGACAGGGATCAGCAATCCCCTTCTCAGCGGCATACCCAATATCAGAATCTCCGGTTTCACCGAGTTGGGCGCCTTCCACAATTTCCCCAAGATCGTCGGGCCTGACAAGGTTTATGACTTCATTGATCAGGTTTCCTACCTTCGGGGCAAGCATTCTTTCAAGTTTGGCGGCGAAGTCCGGAGAGACCTGGTCCACCAGGCAACTTATCGAGGCGGGCGAGGCCGAATAAAATTTAACAGCTTGGAGGATTTTCTCGCTGGTAATCCGGCTAACGCTGGTTTCCTGGCCGGGGATCCCACACGAAACGTTTCCCAGTGGCTCTATGCCGGTTATGCTCAGGATGATTGGCGCATCACCAAGAAAATCACCCTCAACCTCGGTTTTCGCTACGAGTTCCAAGGCGTTCCCACCGAAGCCAAAAACTTGCTCGGAAACTGGGAGCCTTCAGTCGGCTTCGAGCAAGTAGGCAAAAACATCAGCTCCCTTTATAACTCAGACGGCCGCAATTTCTCGCCGCGCTTTGGCATTGCCTGGGACGTGACCGGCAAAGGTACCACCGTCGTACGAGCGGGAGGCAGCATTGTCTACGACCTGCTCTCCATGAGCACCTACATGTCTCAACAGAACCTGCAAAGCGCCGTCGCTCTTTTTGGAGCCGGCGTCGTTCCCACAGGCGCGGAGATTTTCGACAATTCGAAGTGCGCGGCTGGCTGCGCAGGAATCGGGAACATTACCGCCGCGGGAGTCGTCATCCCCGGGTCCAGCCTTACTTGGAAGGATCAAAGCACCGCGATCTATCCCTCCAACGTCACGGGCCTGCTCGTGTGTAGCCCAGCGAATCCTTGTAACACCTTCTCGATGAATCGCGATTTCCGCACTCCGTATGTTGAAAACTGGACCTTGGGCATCCAGCACGCATTTTCCAGCAAGCTCTCTCTTGAATCGACGTACGTGGGCAATCACGCAGTAAAACTGCCTGGAGTCGTGGACCTGAATCAAGCTCCTCCGACCCCTGGAGCAAATGGAGTCCAGCCTTTTGCCGCTCAATACCCTTATCTCAATCTCATCAATTACCTTTCAAACTTTTACGGCTCTACGTACCACGGATTGCAAAACACACTGACGGCTCGAAATTATCACGGCCTCGATTTTGTCCTGGGCTACACTTATTCCCACGCGATTGACGACTTGTCTTCAAACTGGGTGGCCTTCCTACCCATGGACAGCACGCGTCCTTACTTGGATAAGGGCAGCGGTGACGAAGACATTCGTCATCGTTTCACTTTTTCCATTACCTACACCCTGCCTGAGTACAAGACCAGAAGTCAGCTCCTCGAAGGCTGGCAGATCAACACCATCATCACCATGCAGAGCGGCCAGCCCTGGAATATAAACGATCAAACCAACAATTTCAGCGGCACCAACGAGCTCGCGGACCGTTGGGATCTATTCGGCAATCCCGCTGACTTCAAGGCCGAGGGACAAAACTCTCTGATTCTTTGCACGAACGGGGCCTCCGGTGGCTGCAATTACGTCACCTATCCCTCGGGGAATACAGTCAACCTGTCGGACGCGCAGACCGCCGCCGATTGGGCTCTCTGCCAGTCGCACGCACCGACGGGCAGCGCCATGAACGCTTCGCTCACCGCAGCAATTGCGGGCGGCACAGGCGGCTGCTATGTCAGTAAGAATGGCAAGTCCGTCCTGCTGCCCAATGCGCTCGGCGCATTCGGCACCATGGGGCGCAACGTCTTCCGTGACCTCGGCTTCCACAATGTCGATCTCTCCGTGAGCAAGAACTTTAGACTCGGAGAGAAAATGAAAGCGCAGTTCCGCATCGAGACGTTCAACATTTTCAATCATCCCAATTTTGCCAACCCCAACGGAGCCACCAGCGGCTACGGCCAGGCGGCTTTTGCCGATCCATCCGTCGTCGGCACCTTCGGTTGTGGTTGTGCCACTCCGGACGAGGCCGCCTTCAACCCCGTTCTTGGCTCGGGCAGCAACCGCGCCATTCAGTTGGGTTTGAAGTTCATCTTCTAACCAAACTTGTTGCGTTTGGATAACAGATTAAGGGCCGGATTCACCTCCGGCCCTTTTTTCAGGTATAAACGATTCTGCAAGGTCCAGGGAGGACTGAAAACATGGGACGCTTAGTCACGGGTGTGCTCACCGCTTGCTTTCTCCTAGGCTTCATCTTGGTTGCAACCCTCACCAATCGCGGCATCGTCTCCGCCGACGAACCAACTGCACTTCAATCCGACCACGACTTTGTCCAAGCCGCCGCCAACCGCGACACCGCCGCTGTCGCCAAATTCCTCGACGACAATTTCACCTGGACCGGCGCCGACGGCAAAACTCTGTCTCGCGCCGAAGCTCTGAGCTCACTCCCCACGCCCGCCCTCGGTAACGAAACCGGGGCCCATCAGCAGCGCCAGTCGCGCAGTCAAGTCGAAGCCATCATGGTTGATCGCGACAAAATCCACGTTCTCCGCATGTGGGTCAAGCGTGGCTCTACCTGGCGCTTGCTTGTCTATCACGAAGTTGCTCTCGGTCAACAAAGCTCACCCCCATCCAGCCCGGGCGTGACCGACTGCGAAAACCCCTGCAAAACCGTCCCATACAAGCCCAAAAACGAGGCCGAACGCGCCATTATCGAATCCTGGCAAGCTCTTGAGACCGGCGTCACCAATCACGACGCCGTCGCTTGGGCTCCCCACATTGCCGATGAGTTCGCCATGCTCAGTTCCGCAAACGATCATCCGCTTACCAAGGCCGACCGCATCGCCACTCTCAATCTCCAAAAGCAGACCGGCCGCGGTACCGCTCCTTCTCCTTTAGTCTCCGCGCAGATGTTCGATTTCGGCGACTCCGTCGTGATGACTTGCCTCCATCAGCCCTTCGTCGGCAAGCCCGTGCACGTCAGCCGTCTTTGGATCAAGCGCGACGGCAAGTGGATCATGTCCATCAGTTTTCAGACGACCATCCAGGCCGCGCCAGCCAAATCGTCCTAAAACACCTTGCGCTCCCTGCCTCAACTCCGGATTGCAAAGAAGGGAAGCATGAACCGTTTTCTTCTCCGCTTCGCGGCTGCTGGTTCATTGCTGGCTCTCACATCCTCCGCTTGGACCGCACTCGCCACCGCCCAAGTCACCGCTGATCTGAAGCTCATCGAAGCCGAGAAGTCCTTCACCGGTGCGCTCGCCAAGCCTGACAAAACGCTGCTCGGTCCGCTTCTCGACCCCAAGTTCACCTTTATCAACTCGCGTGGCGAGCGCCTCACTCGCGCGCAAGTCCTCGCAACTTCTCCTCACGCGCAAAATTCTGACGTCCCGCCTGAGACTCGCTTCTATGGCAACGTCGCTGTCGTCAAAGCCGATCACGCTCGCATGCACGTCATGCGCATTTGGCTTAAGAGTGCCTCCGGTTGGCGCGTCATTCTCTATCAGGAAGTCGAGCAAGTGGAATTCTCCGAGCCCACTCCCGCTCCTCTTCCGAATTCCGAGTGCATCAATCCCTGCAAGTCCATCCCCTTCCAGCCGCAAACCCAATCCGAAAAGGAAGCCGTCGCCTCCTGGCAGGGCGTGATGCGCGCCATGGCCGCCAACGACGCTGCCGCTTACGCTCCTCTCATCGCCGACGAGTTCATCGCCACCGACACCTACCACGACCGCCCCTACTACAAACGCGACCGCCTCATGCAAATCCAAGTGCAGAAAGACTCCGGCAAGCGCTCGCTTCCTCCCGAGCTAATCTCCGCCGAAATGTTTGACTTCGGCGACACGGTTATGATGATCGCAAGCGAAAAACGTCCCAGCGCGAAGGGCTACTACAACACACGCATGTGGGTGCATCGCGATGGCCGCTGGCAGATGCTTTTCAGCTTCAACACTCGAATTCAGTAGAATGGAACTGGAATGAGCTCAACTCCCGTCAAAGTCGCCATCATCGGTCTTGGCCGCTGGGCCAAAGTTCTCGCTCGCGCCACAGTCAAGTCCGAAAAAATCAAAATTGTCGTGGCCTTCAGCCGTTCGGAAGAAAAGCGTGTCGCCTTCGAACAGGACATGAATATCCCCGCCGTTCCAGACCTGAACACGCTTCTTTCGGACCGCGAAATCGAGGGCGCCATCCTCACCGTCCCGAACGAGCAGCATCTTCCCGTCGCCGCCGAAGTCGCCAAAGCCCGCAAGCACGTTTACACCGAAAAGCCCATCGCCAGCACTCTCGAAGAAGGTTTGGAAATCGCCGCGCTCGAAAAAAAATATGGCATCACTGTCACCGTTGGTCACAGCGCGCGTCTGATGGGCGGCATTCGCAAAATCCGCGAAGCCATCAACTCTGGCGAGCTTGGCCGCGTCGCTTTCATCGAAGCCAATTTCTCCAACGAACGCGCTCTCGAACTCACTCCCAAAACTTGGCGCTGGTACAAGCACCGTGCGCCCGGCGGTCCCCTCTCCCAACTCGCCATTCACCAGTTCGACGTCCTCCACTATCTCGGTGGCGAAATCGTCGAGGCCAGTTCCATGGCCTCAAAACTTTCTCCTGTCGGCGCCGAAGTCGACGATCAATCCATGACCCTGCTCAAATTCGCCGACGGCAAAGTCGGTTACGTTGGCTCGTGCTGGACTTCTCCGGGCATTTTCGCGGTCCGCGTCTTCGGTTCGAAGGGCCTGATGCACTACGAAATCGACTTCGAGACCTGGGACACTCCCGATCAGCTCCACAAAAAATCCACGCTCTACATTCAGCGCGGCAAAGATGGCTACGCCAAACGTGAAGAGCTGAAAATTCCCGAGAGCGACATGCTCCGCGCCGAACTCGAAATGTTTGCCGAAAGCTGTCGCACGGGAAAACCCAGCGAACTCAGCGCCGCCAACGGTAATTTCGCCGTTGCCATCGTCTACGCTGCGCTTCGCTCCATCGAAAATCACGGCCAATCCACGCGCATCGCCGACATCATGCAAGAAGCCCGGGCCCGCGCCGCCGAAAGGATTCACGATGTTGCCTAGCCGCTACTTCATTGACCTCACACAGCCCGAAATCGCGGCGCAACTGAAAAAGAATCCTCTCGTGATTCTCCCGCAGGGCAGCGTCGAGCAGCACGGCCCGCATCTTCCCGCAGGCACCGACATCTTCGCCGCCAACGTCATCGCTCACGCCGTCGCCGAACGCATGGACGGCCTCGTCCTCCCTGGCGGCCCGCTTGGCGTCACTCCGCTTCACATGCCCTTTGAAGGCACCATCACGCTCACGCCTGAAACCTACATGCGCCTCGTCGTCGAAACTTGCGCTTCCGCCGCGCAACACGGCGCAAAGTATCTCCTCATTCTCAACTGGCACGAGCTCAACATTCCTCCGCTCGGCGTGGCCGCCGAAACTTTGCACCGCGACCACGGCATGACCGTCCTCACCGTCCAAGCCTGCTTCGTCGCGGAAGATCTTTTCGGCAAGGAGTGCAGCGGCCTCACCCACGGCGGCGAAATCGAAGCTCTCGCCGTCCTGGCCTATCGCCCCGAGCTCGTCCATCTCGATCGTATCGACTATTCTTCCGACCACGCTCACGGCCACAAAATCGACGCGCTCCGCCGCACCCGCAGTTATCAGCCCGTCCTCACCGACGTCCGCTCTATTGCGCCCACCGGTTGGTATGGCAGCCCGCAGCACGCTACTGTCGAAAAAGCGCATCGCATGCTGAACGCCATCGCCGACTCCATCAGCGCGCAGTCCACGGGAATCTTCAAGCAGCTCGACCGCATTCAAGGCGGCGTTGCCGAACTTAAATCTTCGAGCAAGGCGCGCTGATGGCCCGCCTCTTCACGCCAGCCGAAGCCAAACAGCTCGGCCTTCCCGGCCGCAAAGCTCTCGAACTCGTCTCCGGCGCAACTGGCTCGCGCCGAGTCACTCTTCGCCTCGTCGAGATCCCCGTTCCTCAGCCCGGCGAAACTCCCCGCTCTCCACATCAGCACTACGATTTCGAGGAATGCATTTACGTCCTATCGGGGAAAGGCGCCACCTACGCCGACAGTGGTGAGTTTCTCCTGAAGGTCGGTGACACTCTGCTCGTGCCCGCCGGTGAAAAGCACGTCACCCGCAACATCGGCAGGGAACCTCTCGTCCTGCTCTGCATCTTTCCCGTCGCCGACATCACCAAAAGCACTGCCGAACCTGGCGTCTCCGGCGATTCTCGCAAATCATGACCGTCGACGTGCTCTGCCTCCGCCCGCAAGCCGATTTCTTGCGCGTGGGCGCCGCTCCTCCCCTCGCGCTGCAAATCGCTTATCGTGCTCCCGACGATCCCGACGTTCCCGCGCTCATGAAACAAGCTCGCGCTCTCGTCATTCCCGCCGTCGGCCCCAAGCTCCCCAACTCTCTCTTCGAAAAAACCTCGGTGAAATTCGTCCAAGTCACCGGCGCCGGTCTCGATCGTCTCGACTTGCCGCACCTCAAAAAACTCGGCATCGCCGTCGCCAATGTTCCTGGCGGCAGCAACACAGCCGTCGCCGAATACGTCGTCACCGCTGTTTCAATTCTTCTCCGCCGTTTCACCTGGGCCGACGCCGAAGTTCGCGCTGGCCGTTACTCCGAATTTCGCGCGCGCATGCTTGACGACAATCTTTCGGGCCTTGACGGCCTCACCGCTGGCGTCATCGGTCTCGGTGTTATCGGCCTCGCCGTCGCCCAAGCGCTTCACAAAAACGGCTGTCGCATTTTTTACTTCGATGCTGCCCCTCGCGATCCGCAAGCTGCCGCCGGTCTCTCCGCAAAATCCGTTTCTCTCGACGAATTGCTTCAAACTTCCGACGTCGTTACGCTCCACGTTCCTCTGCTTCCCGCCACGCAAAACCTTCTCGGCGCTCGCGAACTTTCTCTTATGAAGCCCGGCGCCATTCTCATCCAAGCTTCCCGGGGCGGCATCGTCGATGAATCCGCCCTCGCCGCCGCGCTGAACTCCGGCCATCTTGGCGGCGCCGCCATCGACGTCTACTCCTCCGAGCCGCCCTCCGCCGGCAATCCGCTCCTCGCCCTCACCGGCGACGCAGCCCGCCGCGTCCTCTTCACTCCGCACATTGCTGGCGTCACCCGCCAGTCCACTGCATTTCTCTTGCGCTCCGCCTGGCGCAACGTCGAGCGCGTCCTCATCTCAAACGAGCCGGAGAATCTCGCGTGAGCATTTCTCCGACGAAACCCGCCTCGCCTCGCAAACCCTGGTACTCCGTCCTTTACATCCAGGTCCTCATCGCCATCGTCATCGGCATCCTCATCGGTCACTTTTCCCCGCACACCGGCATCGCCCTCAAGCCTCTCGGCGACGCTTTCGTTTCGCTCATTCGCATGATGATTGCCCCGGTCATCTTCTGCGTCATCGTCCAGGGCATCGCGGGCATGGCCGACCTCAAGAAGATCGGCAAAGTGGGCATAAAAACGCTGATTTACTTCGAAATTGTCTCCACTCTCGCGCTTGCCATCGGCATCGTCGTCGCTCTCGCCTTCCATCCCGGCACAGGCCTCAACATCAATCCCGCCACGCTCGATCCCAAGGCCGCCGCCACCTACATCGGCCGCGCCAAAGAAACCGGCCTCATCCCGTTTCTTCTCAGCTTCATCCCGCGCACTTTCGTCGATGCTTTCGTTAGCGGCGACGTTCCCCCGGTTCTTCTCATTTCCATCCTCACCGGCTTCGCCATCGCACGCCTAGGCGAATTCGGCGCTCTCGCCTTGCGCGCCGTCGAAGTCGCCAACCGAGTCGTCTTCGCCATCATTCGCATCATCGTGCGCACGGCTCCGCTTGGCGCGCTCGGCGGCATGGCCTTCACCATCGGTGCCTACGGCATGACCTCGCTTTCCAATCTCGCCAAGCTCATCGGCACCTTTTATCTCACCAGCCTCATCTTCGTCGTTCTCGTCCTCGGGTCCATCGGCTGGGCCGCCGGCTTTTCCATCTTCCGCTTCATCGCCTATATCAAGGACGAGCTCCTCATCGTCCTCGGCACCAGCTCCTCCGAAACCGTTCTTCCCGACATGATGCGCAAGCTCGAAGCCCTCGGCGCTTCGCGCTCCGTCGTCGGTCTCGTTTTTCCCACCGGCTATGTCTTCAATACCGATGGCACGAACATCTATCTCACGCTCTGCGTCATCTTTCTCGCGCAAGCCACCAACACGCAACTCTCCTTCGGTCAGATCACTGGCATCTTGCTTTTCGCGCTGATTGCTTCCAAGGGTGGCTCCGGCGTCACCGGCACCGGCTTCGTCACCTTGGCCGCCATCCTCGCCGCCGTCCCTTCAATCCCCATTCAGAGCCTTGCGCTTCTCGTCGGCATCGAGAAATTCATGAGTGAATGCCGCGCCCTCACCAACGTTGTCGGCAACGGCGTCGCCACTCTCGTCGTCAGCCGCTGGCAGCACGAACTCGACCCTGCCGCCCTCCGCTCCGCCCTCTCCCGCCCCTCCAACTCCTCCACTCCGCCCGCTGCCTGAGGTTTCTTCCTGTAGCGCAGGGCTTTAGCCCGGCATCTTTTGTCTTGCGCACCGCGGCTATTGCATTCTCACCTGCCAAACGCGTAGCATTCCCTGGTCCGAACCCATTCTGTCGTTCACTCAATCCAGTCGCGGGGACGTTGGTCCATTCCTCTGGCTGGCTGTATCCAATATCCGCGAGCAAAAGAAAAGAAGGAGGGCATTCACATGGGCGCTACGCAAGCAATCACATTTGTCAAAAGTTCCGTAGGTTGGTCCATCGCACTTAGCATCCTCATGATTGTCGCGGGCATCCTGGCCATCGCCTCTCCCATGGCCGCTGGGATCGCCGTCAACGTATTGGTTGCTTGGCTGCTCCTTTTTAGCGGCTGCTTCCATCTCGTCTTCGCCTGGCACACCCGCACCGCGGGAGGGCTCATTTGGGAATTGCTGATTGGCATCGCCTACATCTTCACCGGCGTGTATATTTTGATGCATCCGCTGGCCGGCCTGGCGTCGTTGACCATCGTCCTGGCCATCTACCTGACTGCCAAGGCCATCTTTGAACTCCTCCTGGGCTTTACAATCCGTCCGCTTCCCGGCTCAGGCTGGCTTCTGCTGGATGGCGTCGTCACTTTGATTCTCGCCGTGATGATCTGGAGGACGTGGCCGTCCAGCACGGAGTGGGTCATCGGCACGCTGGTTGGCGTCAGCATGCTGTTCAGCGGCACGTCGCGCCTGGCCCTGTCTCTGGCCGCGCGTCGCCTCGTGAACAAACTGGCTTAGCGTCACGGCATTTTCGCGTTCTTCGCATACTCGGATTGGAGGGACTTGGTGTGGGTGGCCTAATTCCATTAACCGACGCTTCCCGGCGCCCGTCGCATTTTCCCATCGTCACCGCCGGCATCATTCTCGCGAACTTCGTCGTCTTTGTACTCGAGCTGATGCGCGGCGACCCCTTCGTTCTCAGGTGGTCGGCCATCCCCGCGCAAATCACTTCTGGCCATCAACTGATAACCATTTTCACTGCCATGTTCCTCCACGGCAGTTGGTCGCACATCCTCGGAAACATGGTCTTCTTGTGGGCTTTTGGCCCCGAAATCGAAGACGCCATGAATCCCTTCCGCTACTTGGTCTTTTACCTTCTCGGCGGCATGGCAGCCATGGCCGCGCAAGTCGCTGTCACTCCTAGTTCCACGGTTCCCAATCTGGGTGCAAGCGGCGCCATTGCCGCCGTCATGGGCGCATTTCTCGTGACTTACCCTCACGACCGCATCCGTTCTCTCCTCTTCATCTTTATTTTCGTGCGCGTCACCATGATCCCTGCCGCGCTTCTGATTGGCTTTTGGTTTCTCACCCAGCTTTTCAACGTGGGATCGGTCGCAACGTCCCAGACCGGCGGCGTCGCTTATGTCGCTCACGTCGCCGGCGCCATCTTCGGCGCCCTCACCGCGCGCCTCTTCCGCGACCCCACCCGCCTCTACGCTCAACCCTGATGTAGGGACCGCCTTCTGAGGCGGACCGCCACTCCTCTTTGGAGGGGTTTTGTCCGCCTCAATCTTGTGAGCACGATTTCAGTGATACGAGGTCCCCTTTGGTCCCATAATGGTGATGCCGCGAATCGCGTAGGTTGAATACCCCTGCGCGTCGACCCACCAGTGAACTGTAACTTGTTCATTGCCCGTGCCGGGGCCTCCGCCGTTGACGTAAGCTCCGCCACCACTCCCTTCATCCGCCTGACAGGAAATGTCTGTGGAGGCGACGAACCAGCCATTGATAAGGGGCTGATTCATAAAGAAGTAGTCATCGCCTTTAGTCCCGGCAACCGAGCCGCCATCGCGTTCGACGTATTCGGCCCCAGGACCTCCGCCAGCGCCTGCATACGTGCTGACACCAAAGCCCCAATCCGAATTGGTGCTGGCGATCTGATACTGCCCGCTAGAAACGGCAATGTAAGCGGAATCCAGAAGAGGCTCGATGAGGAGCGGAAGCAGGCTTCCGTGCTGGGTGCCACGCTTGAGGTAAACCCATCCCTGAAAAGGCGACGTAATGTTGGAAGGGATGTATCCACCACTGTAGTAGTTGATACCTTGCATGTAGGACGGACTGAGCAGCATTGTTCCCAAAGCAATGTCGGTGGTGGGACCGACGATCACATGCACTTCGTCCCCGGGCTGGATGGGGCCACTCAATTCGACCCAATCGCCTGCCTGAGCCAGAAACGAGCAGGTTCCGCCAGAGCACCATTGGGGTTCATAAGGAGCTGTGTCGCTGTAATTCGGGTTCCCTATCCCGTTATAAGTAATGGTTAGAGCGGAAGAGGCTGGGGTGCTGTTTACCGCGTCGTAGGCGTTGACCGGTGGAGTCGTGGAGGTGCCAGACGAACCGCTGCCGCCAGACCCGCTGCCGGAACTGGATCCTGTTCCGGCAGAAATGCAGCCCTCATTGGCGTAGACCTGGGTATTGGGGATTCCGCCCGGCTTGCCGGCGAAGCCCGGGAGGCTCGTACAGGTTTTGGCACCCGAAGAGGCCGCAGTTGCGACAGAGCTGGACGCCACAGTGATCGGGGTGCGAATCGCCGTAAGCGAAGAGGCCGGTAAGGAGGCAGTTGAAGCAACGGAAAGGTGAGCGGCGGTTGCAAAGGACGCGTTTTGCATCCGTGCTTTCCTTTCCTGCAGAGCCCTCGTCTCCGCGGACTGTTGCGCGTTCAAACTTCCCAGCACTTTCTGTTTGTCCAGCGCCATCAACTGATTCAGTTGTGCCTGAACGATCTTGAGGTCTGCGGGAGGATGCTGAACGGAGATGATCCCGGAAGCGAGCACTTGTGGCCGCGCGGGCAATGGCAACGGAGCGTTACTCCCTCCGGCGATGTAGACCAGCCATAGCGCGCTTCTTTGTACGTCGGCCTGCGTGGCCATGTACGAAAGATGAAGGATACCAGTGCCCGTCTGGCTCACGTTCTGCGTGAGCGGCCCGCGAAGCGCTATCGTGATGGGCGCCCCTTGCGATTGCACGGCGACAGAGATCGGGCCGGGCTGCGTGAGGGCGAAGCCAAAGGTGGCATGATCTCCCTGAAGAATCTGGAATTTCTGGGGCCAGGATTCTTGCGGGGCCTGCGCGCGCGCGGAAGATGTGGCCCAACTGAAAATGAAAACCAGTGCGACGAGTCCAGCGATTCGATTGAGCTTCATGACCGATCCTCCTGCGATCTTTGTGCCGCCTCTCTAAGAAAAGAGAAACAGGCAACCTCACGCGCTCGTGTTGGTGCCCCAACGTCGCGGGCCGCGCACGAACGTCATGAATTTGGCGGGACTCTACCCGAGTGCCGGAAATCTTGTCACCACCTACACAGGTAGGAATCTAAATCGTCGAAGAAGAAGATTCAGGCAGGATTCCCGACACTGCGATGCGGCTGAGAATCATCGCCGCCTTCCCGTAGGGGCACGACATGTCGTGCCCGTCTTTCTTTTTCTTGGTTTTGCTGTTGTAGCGCTGGGCTTGAACCCGGCACCGTTAATCAGGCGCCAGCCATCAAACTGAAGTCGGAGCGGGAGAAGAAAGCGGGTTGTCAGGGGACAGATAGCGCCTGCCCCCCGTCTGCGACCAGTTTCGCGCTGCTAGTCGTTCCGTCCGTGCGCCTTCCGAACGAGACCGTGGATCGCCTGCGCCCCGAAGTGCGTTGCGGCTGGGTCCGCGAATACCAGCGTGACATTCGAAAATGGCACGTTTGGCTCGTTTATTCCTCCCGCAATACAAACCTGCAATTGTGAAAACTGCCCGAACGGAGCAACGTTGCCATTCGCAAAAACGCTAGCGTTGCCGTTAATCTCAATACGGGCGACGTAGGGAGGCGTGGCCTTCGCGGCGGAGGGGCAGTCCGTTGGGTTGTAGGTGACCGTGCCATCCATCGTGATGTTGTGAGTGTGCTGTGCTAGGTTCACCGCTTCGACGTTTGTAGAACTTTGCCCAAGGACTGACAACCCCATCGTCAGGGACGCTGAGAAATGGGCTTTCCCGGTTTCTTTGTTCAATGTCAGGCTCCATGGCCCGTGAAGTTCCCACGCGGTTGTGCCCCCCGCGATGGGTGCAAAGTCATTGATTACACCACTTAAATGTTCAGGCCCCGGCTCTTGGGCCAGAATGCCGGTGGCCGCGGCCGTTCCCAGAACTAGCACAATATTTACAACCCACAAAATAGTCTTTCTTTTCATATGGAAACCTCCAGGTTTGAGAATCACAGTTGTCGCCGCGCAAAGGCGCTTCGCGAAGATTGGACACGCCGGGCGGTCCGGTCAAACAGCAATGAGCAGAATGTCGGTTTTGCCGTCAAATGCAGTTCTTTGCCGCCACGGGGCAAAGGGTTACAATCACGGTACTTAGCTCACCGGGTCGAGTCATCGGGAGAGACACGATGGACCAACCACTCTCTGGCCAGCCGGTGCCAGAGAAAGGCTCCGTTGGGCGGCTGGATTCCTGGAAGGAAATCGCAGCGTACCTCAACCGCGACGTAACCACCGTTCAGCGCTGGGAAAAGCGCGAGGCGATGCCCGTCCATCGCCACGTCCATGACCGGGCGGGCTCGGTGTATGCGTTTCCTGCTGAACTGGATGCCTGGTTGCAAACGCGCAAGCCGCGTCTGGAGGAAGAAGAGAAAGAACCTGTGGCGCAAGCGCCAGTCGACGCGCTACCGGTAATGGATGCAGGCCAATGGAAGCCAACTTTCTCTCCGCGGGTCCGCCGCTGGATTGCAGTGAGTGGAGTGGTGCTGCTTGCCCTTCTTGCTGGTGCTTACGCTATTACGCGGATCCGCGCCGGGGATGTATCCCAGACCCAAATCAGGTCGCTGGCCGTTTTGCCACTGAAAGACCTCTCGGGAGACCCGACACAGGAATACCTTGCTGATGGAATGACGGAGGCGCTCATCGGCAGCCTTTCTACGATCCACAATCTGCGCGTTATTTCCCGCACATCGGTGATGCGCTTTAAAGATACGCAACTCTCTGTGCCGGAGATCGCCAAAACGCTCCATGTGGACGCCATTGTCGAAGGGTCCGTAATCCGCCAAGGCAACCGCATTCGCATCCATGCGCAGTTGATACGCGCGGCAACCGACGAGCACTTCTGGTCGGAATCCTACGATCGAGACATGCGGGACGTTCTCGATCTGCAGAGCGATGTAGCCCAAGCCATCGCGCGAAAGGTCAAGGTCACCGTCAGCGGAGAAGAGCGCGCCAGGCTCGCGGCCGTACGCCCTGTGTCCCCTGAAGTTTACGAGAATTACCTCAAGGGCCGCTCCATCCTCGACAAAAGCTACAGCACATCGGGCCTCGAGGAGAGTATTGGTTATTTTGAGGAGGCGACCAAGAGGGAACCGACGTTCGCGCCGGCCTATGTCGGCCTTGCCGATGCCTACGATAAGCTCGGCACAATTTTTATCGGTACTCCCCCAAGTGAAACGCGGCCAAAAGTCGTCAATGCCGCGCGCAAGGCGCTGGAGCTGGATCCAGGGCTAGCCGAAGCGCATATGCTGCTGGCGGATGTCTACCAGGAACAATGGCACTGGAGCGATGCCGAAGCGGAGTACAACCGGGCTCTCGACTTGAACCCGAATGACGCGGCGGCGCACGTGGGAGTTTCGCATTGGCTGCTATGCCAGGGGCGAACGCAGGAGGCCCTGACGTGGGCCGAACGCGGACGCGAACTCGACCCATTTGCGGTTAGCGGCACTGACCTCGGCGAGACTCTGTTTTTTGCCCGCCGGTATGACGAGGCCATCCGCGAATTGCGCAGTGCGCTGGCAGTGCAGGGAGACTCTGCGAGTGCCCACTGGTATCTCGGATTCTCGCTCATCGCCGAAGGTCAACCGGAGGATGCAATTCCTGTACTCGAGAAGGCGGTTTCCATCACCAACCGTAGTCCAGGTGTCATCGGTGTGCTTATCAGGGCCTACGCTCGTGCCGGGCGTCGCGAAAATGCACTCGCTCTCCTCGACGAACTGAAGCGGCGCCGGCAGAAAGGCTATGTCCCGGCTGGTGCCTTTGTGAACGCCTATTTGGGACTGGGCGACAAGGAACAGGCATTTGCCTGGCTGGAGCGGGCTTACCAGGAGCAGTCCAACATCTTGCAGTTTCTCAAGGTGCATCCCTATTTTGATCCCTTGCGCGATGATCCGCGCTTCAAGGACCTGCTCCACCGTGTCGGCCTTGGCTAGTTTGCGATCAAGCCGGCGGAGTGAGGAATTATACTTCTCCGATGGCCTTACCTGGATGGGAGAGAGAAATGATTCGAGTCTTGCAACCCACGCGCATCTTGCTTGCCTTCTTTCTTTTTTTCACCATTTGGTTGGCCCACGTCGTTGCGTCGCCCGGACTTCCCAGCCCAAAGCAGGGGTACAGCCACGACGCAAAAGGTCTCGAAAAGCAGTACGAACCTTTTCTGAAGGCATTGGCAAAGAGAGACGCGGCTTCGATGAATGATGCCTACAAAGTCTTTTTCATTCCTGAGCAAGACAAGTGGTTTGCCTCCTACTTCCGCAAAGAAGACGTCGAGCAACTTGGTTGGGATCAGGAAGCCGAAAACGAAAATGAAAAGAAGTCCCTGATCACGATCACCAATCTTGTCGGCCGCGGCACCCGATTTCATGCGCATTGCAAGCCCGCATCGGGCGATCGGCAAACCAAGCTGGCTCCGAGGTCGGACGCTTTTGTCCCCTTGCAACCCGTTCCCGTCGAACAATTCGAGGTCGAGTTCGTAGCCGACAATGGCAAGCGGTTTTCTATTCTGGGGAATTTCGTTTATGTGGACGAGGCCTTCCGCTTTGTGGGAAAGGGAGCCTATCCCTTCTGGTCCATGCCCGACGCCACCGCCCCCAAGCATTAGGCTTGCCTCGTAGGGGCGGGCCTTGGCCCTCCCGCTCTGTTGTAGCGGCGACTTTACGTCGCCATCTTCGTAGGCCCCGCCCGCCTCGCTGTTGTAGGGGTACGACATGTCATGCCCGTCTTTTTCGTTGCTGTGCTGTCGTAGCGCCGGGCTTCAGCCAGGCATCTTGGGGCCGCGACAACGCTTTTCATTGTTCCAGTTCCGCAGTTCACTAGGGAAGATTTGGTTTCTCGATTGCTACTCTCGGACTTCCGAGTTTTCCTCGCGTTAGCAAAATGGCCGTACCGGCTGCGGCTGCCCCGGCAACCAGGTAGAGCGGAAGTTCAGGTTGTCTTGTCGGCACCCCTTGGCACAACCCAGCCAGCAGGCGCGAACTAGTGTTGAAAGTCGCGTGCATCATTATCGGCACGATGACACTGGAACCGGAAAGATTGGTTCCCCATGTCAGGAAGACAGAGACTGTGACCAAGATGATTGTGAATGCCCACACCGGCACGTTGACAAAGTGAATGAGAAAGGCTGGAAGATGCCAACACGCCCACAATGTGCCTAGTAGAATCGACCCAGCTACAGGACCGAATCTGGCTTGCAGACGTGGCAGCGCGAATCCTCGCCATCCCGGTTCCTCATTGAGGGGGCCGCCGAGAAACGTGGACCAGTTCACTCCATATACGGCGGGCGTCCACAGCACAGACCAGTGCAGCTCTCGCGGTGAAACTTTCACCAACAAGATGGCCGGCAGGACCACGTACGCAAACACGACCAGTGAGAGACCGACCACTGCTCCGAGCAGCAATCTCCGCCACGAACTGCCTATCCGACAAATTCGGAAGCTGCCATCCATCAGCCACTGAGTGCATAGTGCCGCAAGAGTGGGACCCGACACACCAACGACGATGAACTCGACAGGAACATCGCGTCTTATTATCCCCAGCCCGGCGTTGGTTAACACCAGTGGTAAGAAACCAATCCACCCGAAGAAGTAGGCGAGAAAGAAAAAGACAACCAGAGGTCGCCGCTGAGCTACGACTCTAAGCCGGCCACCAAGTTGGGTCCTACCCATTTCGCTGCCACCCCGGTGCCTTCCCAGGCGAAATCTATCACAGTTTGCGGCCGACTCCTGGCAAGACGCATTACCGGTAACTTCGTATTAGCGCAGTGTACTGAAAATCCCAGGCGGGTGACCGAACCTCGAATCGCGCAGGGAATGTTTCGGTGACCCACTCCTCTCCGTACTTTGGAAAAAGGTGCTTCTCGTCGGCATCGAAAAATTCATGAGCGAATGCCGCGCCCTCACACGCCCTCGCCAACGTCGTTGGCGCCACTCTCGTCGTCAGCCGCTGGCAACGCGAACTCGACCCCGCCGCCCTCCGCTCCGTCCTCTCCCGCCCCTCCACCAACTCCAACCCCAACTCAAGCTCGAACGCCGACTCCAACTCCCCCGCTCCCCTCTCCGCCTAACTGTCATCCCATGTTGGGTTTAAAAATTTGCTTGCACCCACTTCCGATGTGCTCAAATTAGTGTTAAACTCTGCTAGTAACGGCGATACAACATATAGAGGTATGTTCTCTATTGACTACTATATGTTGGACTTACTATAGAGAAGAGAGATTTTCCTATGAAAACCTATGTGCGCTGCCGCGTTTCACCCGGATTTTTTGGCAATGAGGTCTATGTGGTTGTCGGAAGTTCCTCGGCATTCGTCGATCAGTCCAACGTTAAGATGGACGCTACGCTGGAACAAGGCAAGCAAATTGACGGCAGAGTATTAGCCTATGTTGTCGCCGAGGAGGCTGGAAGGGCTTTGGTTGAACTGCCTGGGCAGGCTGTTGTTGGTGGGCTGCGGACTTGGGTTCCGAAAAATTTATTCGCCTCCGCATGAAAGAGTTTCAAAACGAAATTAGCGGCAAATGATACTAAGCAACCAAGGCATCAAACAGGCGCTGAAAGTAGGGGAGATCCCAATTGAGCCTCCCCCTGAGGAAGACCAATACACCACCTCTGCTGTAGACCTCTTCATAGGTTCCGATTTTCGATGCTGGGACCACGCGCGACTAAAAATAAAAGGATTAAAGCAGATACTGAATCTCGCTGAGCAAAGCTTTCAAATTACAGCTACCGCCTATCTGAAGGAGCTTGCGCTCGAGAAAGACGGAACGTTCATCTTTCCCCCCTACACCACGGAAAGCATGCACGTACTCGGCATTTCGCGAGAGCGGGTAAATCTGAAACTTGGGTCGAGGATTGCAGCTCGCGTCGAAGGTCGCAGTTCACTGGCCCGTTTGGGTTTGTTGGTGCATTTAACCGCGCCCACAATACACGCAGGCTTCGCCGGTAACATCACCCTCGAGATGATTAACCACGGGCCCTTTTATCTGCAGATCGTTCCAAACAAAACTAGAATTTGCCAACTCATCTTTGAGCGCTTGGAGAGTTCGCCCGAAGGCGAAATTAGCACAGCCTTTCAAGGCCAGACCAAGCCAACTGGAACCCGCTAACCCATTGTTCCTTCTACTTTGAGAGGCTGCTGTCCGATTTAAGAATTGGATTTGACCCCATGCAGCTAAAAGAAATCATCTTACAGACGAGGCAGTCACTGCAGGCGGCGGTGAACTCAAACTGGGACTTGGTTGATAGACACCCTCCAGTTACGCACTTTCAGCTCGCTCCAGATATCCAAATTACTGAGCTTGACAGTCAGCTGGCGGAACAAGTGATGGATTGTTGCGACTCTCAGCCCTTTGGAATGCCGAAGCCTGTCAAACAGTCTCCTCAGCTGTACAGTTTTGTCAGAAACGCGACTAACTACACCAACCTGTGGGATTGGGAATTAGATCAGCGATTGGAAACTTGTGTTGCCCTTTCACGTTTGGTGCATCCAACCTCATTTCCCCTCGAGTATCACGTGAAAATCTCCTTGGACGATGAAGGCAAACTCCACGAACTAATTCCTTTATCAGGTGCATACAGAGGGGCTTGGATCGCGGAGCGTGAACGGGACTGGCTGACCGAGAACGATTGCGTCGAGCTGCAAAAATTGATCGCCCAACTTCCCCTTATGCTTCCCAATAGGCTCAGCCGTGCTTTTTGGTACAACGAGTATGCCGCGCGCACTTATTTTGGTGACGTACGCTGGACTCTGATAGCGACTGCTCTTGAAGCGCTTGTACACACCGACCGAATAAGTTCAACCGCCCAGTTCGTTGGGAGGACGGAAGAACTAGCGCGCGCCGCAGGTCTATCTGGATACACGAGAGACGAAGCGGCTCGATTCTATGATCGACGTTCCTCCCTAGCTCACGGGCAAGGACAGGGAACGTTGCTCCCCGAGGACCAAACGCTGTACGTGCTTGGCGAGGACTTGCTGAGGGCCATCCTGCGGCGCGCAATCCTGGAACCGACATTCGCGACCACATTTGAGAACGCGGACAGTGTTAGGAAAAATTGGCCCATCTGAGGACGCTCCTTGGAGACTTAAGGAACCGACGCGACCCCCCGTGCCTACCAGCCCCAATTTCAACATGTAAATCCTCGACCATTGTCATGATCTTTCTTTCGTGCAATTTTGGAGTCCTGGTACTCTAAAGATATCTTGACACAGTTTACTTTCTGAGGATGCGAGCCCTGAGCGAGCGCAGCGACTAGAAGGATCTCTCCTTCACTCGTCACTCGTTTACTCCGAGCGGGAGGGAGGGGCCACTCGCCACTTCTCCCACCTGGGTTTACAATGCTCCCTGCATACCTTGTTTGCCTGAGGAGGTCCCATGAGCTCCACACTCCTAGATCGCCCCAACGCCACTCTCCCCAATGCAGCAAAACTGGACCGCCGCGCTTTTCTGAAAGTTTCTTCTGTCGCCGGTGGCGGCTTTCTCCTTTCCTTTCATCTCGAGTCCGTCGCCAAGGCGATGACCGCCGCCGCGCAAGCTGCTGCACCACAAGCACCGGCTCCGGCGTTTCAGCCGCTCGCCTTCGTGCGCGTCGCTGCCAACAACCTTGTCACCATCATGGGCAAGAATCCCGAAATCGGCCAAGGCGTAAAAACCAGCATGCCCATGCTCATCGCCGAAGAGTTCGACGTCGATTGGAAAGACGTCCGCATCGAGCAAGCCGACCTCGAAGAAACCAAGTACGGTCCACAGCGCGCCGGCGGCAGCACTGCTACGCCAATCAATTGGGATCCGCTCCGCCGCGTCGGCGCCGCCTGCCGCCAAATGTTTGTTACCGCCGCTGCGCAAACCTGGTCCGTCCCCGAATCCGAATGCACCGCCGGCTCGGGCCGCGTCACGCATCAACCCACGAAGCGCTCGCTCACCTACGGCGCGCTCGCCGAAAAAGCCGCCACGCTTCCCCCTCCCGAACTCAAATCCGTCAAGCTCAAGGATCCTAAAGACTACAAAATCATTGGCCGCTTCACTCCCGGTGTCGACAATCCCTCCATCGTCACCGGAAAATCCCTCTACAGCATCGACTTTAAAGTTCCCGGCATGCTCTACGCCGTCTACGACAAATGCCCCGTCTACGCGGGCAAGTGTGTTGGCGCGAATCTCGATGAAATCAAATCCATGCCCGGCGTGCGTCACGTCTTTGAAGTGGAAGGCACGCAAGATCTGCTGGGCTTGCATTGGGGCGTCGCGGTTGTCGCCGACACTTGGTGGCAAGCCAACGAAGCGCGTAACAAATTACGCGCACAGTGGAGCGAAGGTGCCACCGCGCAGCAAAGCAGCGAAGGGTTTCAGAAACGCGCCGACGAACTCTCCACGCAAACTCCTACAATCACTCTGCGCAAAGACGGTGACGCGGACGCGACATTGCAATCCGCCGCAAAAACCGTCGAAGCTGCTTACTCCTATCCGTTCCTCGCGCACGCTCCTATGGAGCCGCAGAATTGCCTTGCGCACTATCACGATGGCAAGCTCGAATTCTGGTCGCCGAGCCAGACTCCTGAATCCGGCCGTATGCAGGTCGCAAAGGTTCTCGGCATCCCGCACGACGACATCATCGTGCACCTGAAACGCGCTGGCGGTGGCTTCGGTCGCCGTCTCACCAACGACTACATGCTCGAAGCGGGCGCTATCGCCAAAAAGGTCGGCGTTCCCGTCAAGCTTCTCTGGACCCGCGAAGACGATTTTCATCACGACCACTATCGCCCCGCCGGTTTTCATTATCTCAAGGGCGGCCTCGACTCTTCCGGCAAACTCGTTGCCTGGCGCAATCATTTCATTTCGTTTGGTGAAGGCCAGCAATTCGCCCCCGCTGCGAACATCGGCGGCAACGAATACCCCGGCACGTTCCTCCAAAACTTTTTCTTTGGCGCTTCCCTTATGCCGCTCGGCGTTCCGACTTACGCCATGCGCGCGCCGCGCAGCAACGCGTTTTCCTGGGTCTTTCAATCTTTCACCGACGAGCTCGCCCACGCTGCCGGAAAGGATCCCGTCCAGTTCCGCCTGGATATTTTGAGTTCCCCGCGCATTCCCACTGCGACTCCTTCCACGAATCCGGCGGAAGTCGATGTCGACGGCGCACGCATGATTGGTGTTCTCAAACTCGTCGCCGAAAAATCCGGCTGGGGCAAGCGCACGCTGCCCAAGAACACTGGCATGGGCGTCGCCTTCCAGTTCTCGCATCGCGGCTATTTCGCGGAAGTCGCGGAAGTACACGTTTCTGCAGACAACAGTCTAAAGGTCAACAAAGTATGGGTCGCCGGTGACGTCGGTAGCACGATCGTCAATCCCAGCGGCGCGGAGAATCAGGTTCGTGGCGCCGTCATCGACGGCCTCAGCCAGGTGATGTCCTACGAAATCACTATCGATGGCGGCCACGCCGTCCAAAGCAACTTCCACGAATATCCGCCCGTGCGCATCAATCAAGTGCCGCCGGAAATCGATGTGTATTTCCTGAAATCCGATAATCCGCCCACTGGCCTTGGCGAACCCGCTCTTCCACCGGTTTTGCCCGCGGTTTGCAACGCCATTTTCGCCGCCACCGGCAAGCGCATCCGCTCTTTGCCGCTTTCCAAGCACGGCTACTCCTGGGCGTGAGTAGGACAGGTTTCAGCCTGTCGTATAAAAATTTGGCTATTTCGTCCCGCGTGACAACGGTCACCCGCCCATGTGCCGCTCACCGCAGCATTCCGGTTTGCGCGCACGCATATTGCAGTTAGAAGTGACGGAGGGTTTGGCCATGCCAGTCCATCGGCTAGTACGTCTCATCGAAACGCATTCCAAGGAGCTGGCCGCCGAGCTATTGACTCGCGCTCGCCACTCTCCTCATCTCCTTACTTTCGACAAAGTCCCGGATCACGAGCTCCGGCAACGCACCCACGAGATTTACAGCGAACTCGGTCAGTGGCTGATGACGCGCACGGAGGCCGACATCGAGCATCGCTATTCTGAAATTGGCGCCCGGCGGTTTCACCAGGGAATTCACCTGAGTGACGTCATGTGGGCGCTCGTGTTAACCAAAGACAATTTGTGGGATTTTCTCTACCGCGAATCCTGGCCCGGTTTCGAAATCGAGGTGCTTGCGGAACACGACATGTTCCGCATGATCGACCATTTCTTCAATCGCGCCATGTACTACGCAGCGCGCGGTTACGAGCATGCCGCGGCCGTTGAGGGCGCCGAGCATACGACACACGCGGAACACGCTTCCGCCGCAGCTCATTAATTTCTCTGCGACTCAGTGTTTTTCGGGGTCACGGTGAAAATTTCGCTTTCTCCTCATCTCCGAAGGCGCTTGGCGATTGCCAGTGCTTCTTGCGCTAAACTAGCGCCATGCAACGAAAAGTGTTCTGGACGATTTTCATTGTCTTGAGCCTCATCGCAGATTTTACGTTGCCGATCGTTTGGGGATTGCTCGCGACAATCCCTATCGGCGCGCTGAGCTGGTGGGTCGCCTACCGCAGCGACTGGTTCTGACGCGCTGCTCGAAGCGATTCACGGTCCACAGCCAGACCTACAAAAGCTTTCGTTCGAGCCAGGGGATGATGACTTCGCGGAAAATCACCGGGTCGGGCCAGATTTTCACTTGGCGGCCTAAGTGACCGCCTTGCGGATTGATCCATGCTTCCTTGGGCTGATCGCCGTTGCTGAGAAGCAAGTATGCATCCGAGATAGGGACTTGCGTGTCCAGCGCGCCGGCAATGATAAGCATTGGCGCCATTGGTTTGCCAAGAAGACCCTGTTTCACTAGAGAGAGCTTTCCCAAGACCGTCGCCAAATCTTCAGGCGTTTTGGCACCCTCGAAAATGGACATTAGCGCGGGAGCGAGTCCAAAAAGATACTCGCGGTTGCCGAGCGTTTTGTTGATGACGAAGTCGTGCTGGAACGTGGCGTCGGCGGGCGGGGACTGCGCAACGATGGCTTTCAAACGCGTGTGTTCGACGATCGCGAGTTTGGTGGCCCAGTATGCGCCAAAACTCTGGCCGTCGACGCCGATTCGCGTTTTGTCCACTTCCGGTCGCGTTTCGAGGTAATCGATAACTCTACTGAACATGCGCTCGGCGTTTTCGCTGGCCTTGATGGGCGCCTGGCCGGTACCCGGTGAATCGATACCGATGAAACCGATGCCGTGAGGAACGACGGCGCCAAAATTTTCGGAGAGATCTTCTTTGCGGCTGTCGAGACCGCTGATGGCAATCACCACTGGCGCAGGACCTTTGACGTTTTTGGGCAAGCGCAAGTAGCCGACAATTTCGGAGCCTTCAAAGGGAATGCGCACGACTTCGAGCGGCGGATCCATGAATTTTGCGTGCGCAAGAAACGCTTCGAGTGCCTTCGCATAGGCTTGTTTTTTACCCGGTGAGATAGGCACGGGCCAGCGGCCAAAGGAATAGGTGCGCCACGCGCGGATGTAATCGGCGTTGGCTTTTGCGGGATCGGTTTTTTCGAGTGATTTCGCTTCCGCCATGTAGCGGTCAGCCACTTTCATGAACGCCGCGGCCCATTCATCGTAGTCGGAGGTTTTGATCGAGGCGAATGCTTCTTTCACGTCAGCGGGATCGAGGCCGATCAGCGGATACATGCCGTTTTCCGCGCGCTTGATGGCTTCCGCTTTGATTTCGTCGAGGGAGCGCTCTTGCGCGGAGGCGCGGTTCGCAAAGAGGACGCCAACGACTAACGCAAAAACAAAAATGGATCGCATTTACATCTCCTTTGGTTGTCGAAGGACGCGAAGAGAGATTTCTCGCTTCGCTCGGAATGACGGACGTGCGAGCCCGCCAAAAGTGGCAGCAAGGCTGCCGCACTCCATAGACTGCCGTCGAGAAGTTGCGTGAGCATTCGTGGGGCGCAGCATGCTGCGCCCCTACAAGGGCTTGCTTTTGGTTTTCTCGAGTGCGTCGTTGTAATACGAAGCGTCGTAGTATTTTTCCGGAGACGGCGGATGGCCACCCCAGGAGCCTTCCACTTCTGCGCGCAGCTTCAGCACATTTTTGAAACCTGATAGATCAAAGGCTGCGTCTTTCGCGAACCCGCCCGGTTTGGTCATGAGTGATTCGTAGGACTCGGCTGCGACGTCGGGAGCGAGATGCATTTGATTGGTCATCAACTCGAGAACTTGCGATTTGTTTTCCGGCGCCATCAGCCAGCGCTGCGCATCGATGATGGCCGCAAGAAACGAGATCAGTGTTTCGCGATTTTTGGCAACCCAAGAGCGCTCGCCGAAAAATCCCGCAGCTTGATACGGGCCAATCAAATTCTGCACCGTGCCCAGGCTGACGAAGCCGCCGTGCTTGGCGACGATGGAAGAAGGGGGGCCGAGCATAGAGCCGGCGAAGGATTTGTTCGCGCGCATGGCCACGAGACGCTGCGGCGTCGCGCCGTAGGCTTTCATTTCGTAATCCTTGCTGGCTTGCAAGCCGCTGAGGAGAAGGATTTTCTTCATTTGCAGCGCGTAAGCGGTATTTGGCGCATCAACAATCAACGTTTTGCCGCGTAAATCCTGGATGGATTTGATTTCGGGCTGAGCGATCAATTCATTTTGTGAGCCTTCGCCGCCCATGACGATGACAACGTCCTGATGGGCGAGTTCCACCATGGCAACGGCGTTGTCGACGGCGAGATAGGCGAGGTCGCCCTTTCCTGCAGCCAGTGCGGAACGCAATTCATCGGAATTTGGTAGGTTTTCGGTTTCCACGGCAACGCCATATTTGGCGAAGAGGCCGTGCGATTCCGCGACGGACACTTGGAGCGGGCGGCCGAGGAGCGTCAGGAGCTTGATCTTGTTGGGTTGTGGTTCCTGGGGGTTTCGAGATGAGAATGGGTTGAGATCCTTCGCTGCGCTCAGGATGACATCGTTAAAGCGTCTCGCCCACGAATCGCAGTTGAGCCCGAGGGAAGCACAAGTCAAGATCAGGAGGAAGAAGGGTCGGCAAGAGAGCTTCATCGGCTTTCTCCGGTGAGAAAAAAGGAATCTTGCTGAGTCAGCGGACGCAAGCAGCGCTTTGTGGATCGGCTGAGATCCTTCGCTGCGCTCAGGATGACATCCTCATAACATTTTGGGCATAGGCTCAAGGAGCGCCTTCGTTGAGTTTGTCGAGCGACCATTCGGCGACGAGCAGAGGCTCAAGAATGGGCTTGCCGAGATTGGGGCAGCTCAGCGCGTAGAGGCCAGTGTCGGCGGCGCACCAGATGATGTTGCGGTCCCATTCGATGAAGACATTGTCGACGGTGCGGTCGTAGCTGCCGAATTTTTTCAGGTCGCCGCCCTGCGGCGGAATGAAGTAGGCGACTTCTTCGGGCTTGGTGAGGTCGCCGATGTCGTAGCAACGGAGCCCGGCGATGAAGTAGGAGTAGGCAATGAATTCTTGGCGGGGTTTTCCGGGGGCTTTGAGATGCGGAGGATTGTGCGCGCCGAAGCGGCCGCGTTTGAAGCAAAAATCACGATAGGGAGCTTCCGGCGGAGGAACGGGGCGGGGAAGCTGGGCGACGGGAACAGGATGTTCTTCGTCGCGGATGTCGATGACCCAATTCGGCAGATAGATTTGATTGCAGTCGGAGTTTGTGGTTTCTCCGTTGGTGAGGACGAAGCCGCGCTCCAGAATCCCGCAATAAATCGTGTGGAAAGCAATGCCCATGCCGGAGTATTGCGGAGGCGGCTCAAAGCGGCCGATTTCTTTTTGATGCGTGGGATCGGAGAGATCGAGAATGATGAAGCCGTTGCAGCCGAAAGCGCCGTAGCCGCGATTGCCGCCGTCTTCGAGCTTTTTCGGAACGTACACGGGGCCGTGAAGTCCGGCGAAGGGAGTCTGATCGGCGACGACTTTTGGCGGAACCAGCCTCGACCAAATCCATTTGTTGTATTCGGCCTCTTCGCCCTTGCGCGACCCGGGAACCCACCACATGGAAACTTCCTTGGCATTGCTGGGATCGGACGCATCGACAATCATGTTGCCGTTCACGAGTTGGCGGAAATAACTGGGCTGATGAAGGAACGTTTCGTCGGGGGCAGTGTCGAGATAGGCGTATTTTCCGCCGTCGTAGTAATTGCGATGTGTGCCTTGGCCAGTGGCTCCGGTGGAGAATTCGGAAAGCTTGACGATTTTCGACGGATCAGTGCAATCGTAGAAGCGGACGCCGCGAAGGCCTTTGTAGTTTTTGCGTTTGTCGTCGAGATGCGGGTCGTCGTACTTGCCCATGGGAGCTTCGGGCGTGGAGTCGGTGATGGGCGTTTGCGCGCCGGTCATGAGAATCCATTTCTTAAGGATTTTATTGTAGGCGACCTGGACTTGATTGCCCTCGAAACCGCCCTTGTTGTAGATGAAAGGTTTGCGGACGTCGCTGACATCGATGACATCGCCGCCTTGGAAGATGTAGCGGCGAGTGCCCGCCGACATCATTTGCATCTTGCCGTTGCGGCCGTGCCCGAGGACCTGGGACAGCAACTCCATGTTGTGGATGTACGTGCGGCGGTCGAGGTAGGTGATGCTGTTGGGAGTGGGGTGGCCGTGATGGTCAGCCAAAGCGGCGAGCGGAGAGCCGGCCAAAGCCAAGCCGGCGCCAGCGGCGGTGCGGAGGAACTGACGGCGGTTGGGGAGAAGTGGATCCCCGTCGCCAAGCGATATTTGTGCCTTGAAGCTCCTGTTGTTGCGGGACTTGGGAATACGGCTTTTGGGCATCGGTCCAGACTCCTGGAAAGGGTTCCAAAAATAGAAAGCAGGTCCGACCTTCGGAAGAAGGTAGGACCGCTGTACCACTTGGCGACAAAACGTGTCAAGAATATTCTTTCTACAGATAGGAAATTTAAATAGTTAGCCTTTTCAGGAGGAGGGAGATTGGGTATAGTGGTAGGACCAAGTACAGAAAGAATCTGCTATTGTCGAGGAAATTCCCCAATTCGAAGACCTGTTCTCAAGAAACAAGCGGCCCCTGGCAAATCGGCTTACGGCAGCAGCGACGGAGAATTTCCGAGGGAGACAGATAATGGCAATCGCAACGATTAACCCCTCGACCGGGGAAACACTGAAGACGTTTGAGCCACTCTCCGATGCGCAACTCGAACTGAAATTACAGAAGGCAGCGGACACCTTCCTCAGCTACCGAAAGACGCCCTTCGCCGAGCGCGCCCGAATGATGATGAAGGCTGCCGAGATCCTGGAACAAGAAAAAGAGAATTACGGCCGGGTGATGACCACGGAGATGGGCAAGACGCTGAAGTCGGCCGTAGAAGAAGCGGCCAAGTGCGCATGGGTGTGCCGGTATTACGCGGAAAATGCGGAGCGATTTTTGGCCGATGAAGTCGTGCAGACGACAGCGAGCCGCAGCTACATCAGCTATCAGCCGCTAGGGCCGGTGCTGGCGGTGATGCCGTGGAATTTTCCGTTCTGGCAAGTGTTGCGATTTGCCGCGCCGGCGTTGATGGCGGGAAACGTGGGGTTGCTGAAGCACGCGTCGATTGTGCCGCAATCTGCGCTGCTGATTGAAGAGCTCTTCCGCAGAGCAGGTTTCCCCGATGGCGCGTTCCAAACGCTGCTGATTGGATCGGCGAAAGTGGACCGAGTGCTTGGAGATCCGCGCGTGATGGCGGCAACGTTAACGGGAAGCGAAGGGGCGGGAATTGAAGTGGGAGTTGGAGCGGCGAAGCGAATCAAGAAAGTGGTGCTGGAGCTGGGAGGCAGCGATCCGTTCATCGTGATGCCCAGCGCCAACCTGGAGAACGCCACTGCGACGGCCGTAAAGGCGCGAATCTTCAACAACGGGCAATCGTGTATCGCCGCCAAGCGGTTCATCGTCGCCGAGCCCATTGCAGACAAATTCGAGCGTATGTTTTCCGAAAAGATGGCCGCGTTGCGGGTGGGCGACCCGTTCGACGAGAAAACGGAACTGGGGCCGCTCTCGACGGCGGATGGATTGGCGGATCTGGACCGCGACGTGAAACTTACCATTGAGATGGGAGCGAAGGTGCTCACCGGAGGGAAGCCGCTCGACCGGCCCGGGAATTTTTATGCGCCCACGGTGCTCACCAACATTCCGAAAGGCTCGCCAGCTCACAAAGAGGAAATGTTCGGACCGGTGGCGAGCGTGTTTCGTGCAAAAGGTATCGACGATGCGATTCGGATTGCCAACGACAGCCGGTTTGGCTTGGGGGCGAGTGCGTGGACAAATGACAAGAGTGAGCGGGAACGGTTCATCAATGAACTGGAATCGGGAATGGTGTTTATCAACCGAATGGTGGCTTCCGATCCGCGGCTGCCGTTCGGTGGGGTGAAGTGGTCGGGGCACGGGAGAGAACTGGCGGAACACGGGATCCGCGAGTTCACCAACATCAAGACGGTCTGGATCGAAGAAGCGTAAGGGTCAGCGATTGCGGGGAGGGGAAGCAAGTGGTATCTTGGTCCAACAACTTGACCAGTCGAGGGCTGTCCCGCGCCTAAAATTGGGAGATTGCGAAGTTTTCTGGTACGGCGGTAATACCAGCAGTCACGAGTTTCTTCCTGTTCGGGGAGGGCGCCATGTACAAATTGGTGCGCACATCTCGTTTGTATGAGCAGATTGTGCAGCAGGTGGAAGAATCCATCCAAAAGGGCGACCTGAAAGCCGGCGACAAGCTGCCAGCCGAGCGGGATATGGCCGAACAATTCGGAGTGAGCCGTACCGCGGTTCGCGAAGCCGTGAAAGCGTTGCGCGAGAAGGGATTTGTGGAAGCGTTCCCGGGCCGCGGAACGTTCATCATGGAAAACACCTCAAACACCATGCGGCTGTCGCTCGACCGCATGCTGAAAACCAGCCAGGGAGAAGGTTCCACGTATTTGGCGGAAGTGCGGGAGATCATCGAGCCGGAGATTGCTGCGATGGCGGCGTCCCACGCGGATGGAGATGACCTGGCGACGATGCGGGAGTCCGTCGGAGTCATGGATGAGGCGAAGAGAGATCCAGAAGCGTACATTGAGGCGGACCTGGATTTTCACCTGGCCCTGGCGGAGGCGGCCGGCAATCCCATTATTTTGTCGTTGATTGATTCGATTGTCGCGCTCCTGCGGGAACAGCGGATGAGAATTTTCCAAGTGGAAGGCGGACCTGAACGCGGCCAGTACCACCATAAAAAGATCCTGGAGGCCGTGGAGCATCGCGATTCGGCGGGAGCTCGCGAGGCGATGAAAGCGCACATGCGGCAAGTGCGGGAGGATTCCCGGAGCACGCCGCGCGAAGAATGAACGAAGGCGCGAGAGGAGCTTGAACGGCGGGCGGAGCGAGAAAAAATCCATGGCAAATTTGGGATTCGTCGGACTGGGGGTGATGGGCGGCGAGATGGTGAATCGGCTGCTCAGCAAAGGGCACAGCGTTACCGGCTTCAATCGCACGCGCTCGAAAGCCGACTGGCTGGAAAAAAAGGGAATGAAGTGGGGGCAATCGCCGAAAGCGGTAGCAGCGGCCGCGGATTTTACATTCTCAATGGTCACGAACACGGCTGCGCTCGACGCGGTGATGAATGGGCCCGACGGCATGCTTGAAGCCGTCAAACCGGGAAAGATTCTGGTGGACATGAGCACGGTGAGCCCGGCGTTCAGCCGCGCGACGGCGGAAAAAGTGAGGGAAAAGGGCGGGGATATGGTGGACTCGCCGGTTTCCGGAAGCGTTATCACGCTGCAAGAAGGAAAACTCTCAGTAATGGTAGGAGGGCGGAAAGAAACGTTTGAAAAAGTAAAGCCGGTGCTGCAGGACATCGGACCGAAAGTGACGCACGTCGGTGAGAACGGGCTGGCGCTGGTGATGAAGATCGGCGTGAATCTGAGCCTGGCGGTGCAGATGCTGGCGTTTTGCGAGGGGGTGTTGCTGGCGGAAAAGAGTGGAATTTCGCGTGAGACCGCGGTCGATGTGCTGACCCACAGCGTGATTGCCTCGCCGATGGTGCAGTACCGCGGGCCGTTCATTTTGAAAATGCCGGAAGAAGCTTGGTTCAACGTGAACATGATGCAGAAAGACATGCTGCTGGCGCTCGAGTTGGGGCGGCAGCTGGATGTACCGATGCCGACAACGGCGGTAACGAATGAGTTTTTGACGGCGGCGCGGGGAATGGGACTCGTCGAGAAAGACTTCGCTGTGATCTTCGACGTTTTGGCCCAGATGTCCGGAGTTCGCTCATGACGATCGCTACTGAGCAGAGCAAAGTGATTGACGGCGTGAAGGTGGAGCAGTGGGTGCGGATGTACCGGCGCATGGTGATGGTCAGGGAGTTCGAGGAGAACGTGAACGAACTGTACACGCGGGCGCTCATGCCGGGCTTGGCGCACCTTTACATCGGTGAAGAAGCGGTGGCAGTGGGAATTTGCGAAGCGCTGCGGGAGACGGATTACATCACGAGTACGCACCGTGGACACGGGCACTGCCTCGCGAAAGGCGCAGCACCGGACCGCATGTTCGCTGAGTTGCTGGGAAAGAAGGCGGGGTACTGCAAGGGGAAAGGCGGGTCGATGCACATCGCCGACCCGGCCACCGGAAATTTGGGCGCGAATGCGATTGTGGGCGGCAGCGCGGGAATCGCCACTGGGGCAGCGCTTTCTGCGAAGCGGCTGGGGACGGGACAGGTCACCGTATGCTTTTTCGGCGAAGGCGCGCTAGGGCAAGGTGTTTTGTATGAGGTGATGAATCTTGCGGCGTTGTGGAAGCTGCCGGTCATTTATGTTTGCGAAAACAACCTTTACAACGAATACACGCATTTTTCGGAGACGACGGCGGGAGAAATGTCGTCGCGCGGGATGGCTTTCGGGGTGCCCGCGGAGAGCGTGAACGGGCAGGACGTGCGCGTGGTGTACGCGGCAGCGCAGCGATTGGTCGAGCGCGCGCGCAGGGGAGAAGGCCCGGCGTTTTTGATTTGCAATACTTATCGCTACCACGGACATCATGTTGGGGACATTAACCGCGAGTATTACCGGTCAAAGCAGGAAGAGCAGGAATGGAAAACGAAACGCGACCCGATCAAGAACTACGCGGCATGGATGATCGAGAACAAAGTCGCGGACACGACGAAGCTCGAAGAGATTCAGAAAGAAGTGCACGCGGAAATGAAAGCGGCAGTGGAATTCGCCATCGCTGCGCCTTACCCGAGTCCTGAAGAGGCGGAGCAGGACGTTTATGCCTGAAGCGGCGACAAGAGAGCTGACGTTTGCGCAAGCGATCCGCGAGGCACTTGCGGAGGAGATGCGGCGCGACAAGCGCGTGTGCATTTTTGGCGAAGACGTCGCGGAAGCGGGAACGCCGTTTAAAGTTTTGTCGGGACTCGTGGAGGAATTTGGCCGCGAACGCGTGCTGGACACACCGATTTCGGAAGCCGGATTCACAGGAATGGGTGTCGGCGCGGCCATGACGGGGCTGCGTCCAGTCGTGGACATCATGTTCGGCGATTTCTTGACGCTGACGATGGACCAGTTGGTGAATCAAGCTGCGAAAGTGCATTACATGTCCGGCGGAACGTGGAAAGTGCCAATGGTACTGCGGACTACGCTGGGAGCGACGCGGAGGTCAGCGGCGCAGCATTCGCAGTCGCTGCACGCGTGGCCGAGCCACATCCCCGGATTGAAAGTCGCCATGCCTTCCACGCCGTACGACGCGAAAGGACTGCTGAAAACGGCGATTCGCGACGAAAACCCGGTGGTCTTCTTCGAAGACAAGATGATGTACAAGCTGAAAGGACCTGTGCCGGAAGAGGACTACACGATTCCGTTCGGTGTAGCGGACGTGAAGCGCGAAGGCGCGGACATCACCATGGTGGCAACGAGCAGCATGGTGCAAGTGGCGCTGGGCGCGGCGGAAAAGCTGGAACAAATCGGGGTAAGCGCGGAAGTGATCGACCCGCGAACCACGTGGCCGCTGGATGAAAAGACGCTCGTGGAATCGGCGAAGAAAACCTCGCGAGCGATGGTAATCGACGAAGGCTACGGGCGATACGGCGTGACCGGGGAAATTGCTTCGGTGATTGCGGAAGGCGCGTTTTACAGTCTGGAAGCGCCGGTGAAGCGCATGGGCGCGATGCACGTGCCGATCCCGTTTTCGCCGCCGCTCGAGGACGTAACGGTGCCGACAGAACAAACAGTGTTTGAAGCAGCCCGCGTGCTTTGTGGGAAAGCGTGAGAGCTGCGGGGCAGGAGGTGTGAGATGGCGCTGAAAACATACGGGCCGATGGCGGTGGATTGGGAAAACCGCATCGATTTTGACCGCTTGCGGCGCGAGCGGCTGGCGCGCGCAAAAGCGCTGCTGGCGAAATCCGAAATGGGCGCGCTGCTTTGCTTCGACATGAACAATGTGCGCTATCTGACGGCGACGCACATCGGGACGTGGGCGCAGGACAAAATCAGCCGTTTCAGTTTGCTGCCGCAGGGTGATGAGCCGATCTTGTGGGATTTCGGCAGCGCGGCCCGGCACCATCAGCAGAATTGTCCGTGGCTGGGAGAAAGATCGCGGGCGGGAATTCCGCTGCTGCGCGGGGCGATGTCTCCAGAAATGGGCCGCGCGGAAAATGTGGCGCGCAAAATCAAAGTCGAGCTGGAAAAACGCGGGCTGCACAAGGAACCGCTCGGAATTGACGTGGTCGAGCCGCCGATTCTTTTTGCGCTGCAGAACGAAGGAATAAAGATAGTCGACGGGCAGCAACTAATGAGCGACGCGCGCGTCATCAAAACGCAGGATGAAATCTCGTTGCTGAATCACTCGGCGATGATGGTGGACGCCGCGTATGACGAACTGTACCGCGCCATGAAGCCGGGAATGAGCGAAAACCAGGCCGTGGGACTCGCGAGCAAAGTGCTGTACGACCTGGGCTCGGAATACGTGGAAGCGGTGAACGCAATTTCTGGAGAGCGCTGCAATCCTCATCCGCATGTGTTTTCCGATCGCGTTCTGCGGCCCGGCGATCCTGTGTACTACGACATTTTGCATTCCTACATGGGCTATCGCACGTGCTATTACCGGTGCTTCTCGATCGGCTATGCGTCGCACGCTATGGTGGACGCGTACAAACGTTGCCGCGACTATCTGGATGCCGCAATTGAGCTGGTGCGGCCGGGAAGAACGACGGCGGAAATTGCTTCGGTTTGGCCGAAGGCGGAAGAATTTGGATTTCCTGACGAAGAAGCCGCTTTCGCGCTGCAGTTCGGGCACGGAATCGGGCTGGCGATTTGGGAAAAGCCGGTGATCAGCCGGTTGGTTTCGCTCGAGCATTCGCACGAGATCAAGCCGGGGATGGTGTTTGCGCTCGAAACGTTCTGGCCCTCGAGCGATGGCTGGAGCGCAGCGCGAATCGAAGAAGAAATCGTCGTAACGGCGACAGGGCACGAAGTGATCACACGCTTCCCGGCAGACCAACTGATGGTTGCGGGCGCGCACTACCACACGGTGAATGGGCCGCTCTCAACCACGCGCGAAAATGAGCAGCC
>DASPTW010000120.1:0-25177 GCA_035623215.1 Candidatus Acidiferrum sp. | reverse complement strand
GCTCGCGTTCTCACCGACGAAGAAATCCACGCCCTTTGTTCCGAGGCCGCACGCAATTGAAGGCTCAACCTCTCCGCAAACCAGCAGTGAAACACGTTCTCGTTTGCGCTATTCTCTTGAGTATGCCGGTTCGCTCCGCTGCCCCCTCCCCTGTGCCCCGTCAAAACCTGACCGCACGTTTGAGTGACAACCCTCGGGTCCGCGCGGCGCTCGATTGGTTCGCCTCGAATCTTTCTTGGATCAACAACCAGCAGGTGCGCTTCACGGAAATCCCTGCCCCACCTTTTCAAGAAGCAGCTCGCGCCGCTTCCGTGCAGAAGGCGATCGCGGATTTAGGCCTTACCGCGCAGATGGATAATGTCGGAAACCTGCTTGCCGAATTACACGGCGTGAATGACAAGGAAGTCATCCTCGTATCCGCGCATTTGGATACCGTCTTTCCGGCAGGGACAGAAGTGAAGGTTCGTCACGAAGGAAGCCGCTGGCTGGCTCCCGGTGTCTCAGACAACGGCACGGGCATCGCCGCGCTTCTCGCGCTGCTGCGGGCTATCCAATTTGCTCACCTCAAACCGCAACGCACTATTGTTTTTGCCTGGAACGTTGGCGAAGAAGGCGAGGGCAACCTCCGAGGCATGCGCGAACTTGTCGAAGCCTATCGCTCCAGGCTGAAGGCCGTGGTTGTTCTCGACGGCTCCGGTACGGACCACGTCACGACCAAAGCTCTCGCATCCCGCCGGCTTGAAGCCTCAATCACCGGTCCTGGCGGGCACAGCTGGTCGGACTTCGGCATGCCCAATCCCATTAACGCTATAGTTCGCGGCTCAGTCCGTTTCATCAATACCAAAACGCCGGTGAACCCGCGCACAACATTTAATATTGGCCAAATTGAGGGTGGCACGTCGGTGAACTCCATTCCCCACGCGGTGAGTATTAAGGTCGACATTCGCTCGGAAAGCGAAGACGAATTAACTCGATTGGAGTCCGCGCTCCGCGAATGCATTGCCGCTGGTGTGCGTGACGAGATGGATGCTTCGCGCGACCGATCCCGGGGACCTCTCGAGTGGAAGGTCGAGTTATTGGGGCGCCGCCCCGGCGGGGAACTGCGGCCCGATTCACCGCTACTCGCCGCTCTGAGGGCCGCCGACGAATACGTGGAAAATCAATCCCGCATCGAACGCTCTTCCACCGATGCGAACATTCCTCTTTCCCAGGGAATCGACGCGATTTCCATCGGCGCCGGGGGTGGTGGTGGCGGCGCGCATTCGCTTCAGGAGTGGTACGACCCCGCCGGACGGGAATTGGGCTTGAAGCGTGCCCTGCTCACCGTTTTTGGAATTTCCGGAGTTGCCGAGGAGAAGCTGCAGTGACGATTCGTGTGAAACAATTGCAAGTTGGCTTGTCCTTCCTCATCCTTTGCGTCGCACTGGGAATCGCGGCCTTCCAAGCGCAGCTTGGCGCGCAGGACAAGCCCAAGAACACCACCTATTACACCCACGGAAGGATCTACACCAACGATCCCGCGGAACCGTGGGCCGAAGCTCTGGCAGTCGCCGACGGAAAAATCAGTTGCGTCGGGAAACTGGCTCACGTCTTGCTGGATTGCGGCGGTAGTCAGGAAGGGGCGGTAACCGTCGACCTTCACGGCCAGTTCGTCATGCCGGGCTTCAATGACGCGCATATACATCTGGGAGCCGCGGCTGCCGACGCTATGGCCGTTCAATTGAATGGCGTCGCTTCGGTCGAGGAACTGCAAAAGCGCCTCGCCGACGCCGTCGCGAATCACAAAGAGGGAGAATGGATCACCGGCGCCGGATGGGATCACACTTTATGGGCCGAAAAGCGATTTCCGAATCGCCAGCAGCTCGATGCTGTCGCTCCCAAAAATCCCGTCATCCTCACACACATCTCCGGTCACGTAGCTGTTGCCAATTCGCTCGCGCTCAAGAGAGCGGAAATTGACAAGACCACTCCGAACCCTCCCGGCGGTGAAATCGAACACGATTCCCTTGGCGAGCCCACCGGCATGCTGAAAGAAGATTCCGCGATGAATCTCGTGAATGTGCGGATCCCTGATCCTTCCCCGGAACAGCGTCGTCACGCTATTGAACTCGTTCTGGAGAATGTCGCCAAAAACGGCGTTACTTCCGTTCAGGACAATTCCGCCTGGGAAGATTTCCAGGTTTACCAGCAGTTGAAAACCGAGGGCAAGCTGACTGTTCGCATTACCGAGTGGCTGCCCTTCAACGCTTCGCTCGACGATTTGCAAAACATGCGCGCGCAGGGCGGCACGCGGGATCCTTGGCTGAAAACCGGCGCGCTGAAAGCCGTGACCGATGGGGCTCTCGGTTCGCGCACCGCGGCTATGCTTGAACCGTATAGCGACGATCCATCAACCACTGGAATTTACACTTACGATCCGGAAAAACTTCAAGCCATGGCCATCGAGCGCGACAGGGCGGGCTTTCAGTTGGCATTTCATGCCATCGGCGATCGCGCCAATCGCATCGCCCTCGACGTTTTCGAAGCCGTGGCTAAGGCCAACAAGCCGCGCGACCGTCGCGATCGCATCGAACACGCGCAAGTCGTGGCACCCATGGATTTTCAGCGCTTCAAGCAGCTCAACGTCATCGCTTCCATGCAGCCCTCGCATCAAACCACCGACATGCGCTGGGCTGAAGATCGCATCGGCGCGGAACGCATCAAAGGCGCTTACTCTTGGGCGACCATGTTGCACAACGGCGTGCATCTCGCCTTTGGAACCGACTATCCCGTCGAGGTGGTTAGCCCTTTCCGCGGATTGTACGCTTGCGTCACGCGCCAGCGCCCGGAAGGTGGCCCGAGAAATGGCTGGGAGCCTCAGGAAAAAATCTCGCTCGAAGATTGCATTCGCAGTTACACCAGTGGTTCTGCCTACGCCGAGTTCGAGGAAGGGAAGAAGGGCGAATTGAAACAGGGTGAGTATGCGGACTTCATCGTTCTTTCAAGTGACCTCACAAGAATCCCGGCCTCGGAATATACGAAAACAAAGGTTGTGCAAACCATCGTCGGCGGCAAGCCCGTTTTTTAGACGCGCACAGCGATTTACTCCACGCCATTTCCAGCAGACCGATGAGATGAATTGTCCGAAACTTGTGTGGGCTTGTTGTTACTGTCGGCGAGAACAGTTTTAATAGTTCCAGTACTATGAGCGATTTATCTAAGGCACGCCTTGCCTTACCCTCAAATTTGTATTGACAATCCCCCACTGCCGCAATATACAACGCCCATAAAGTATTGCAGTGCGAGCGGTTGCCCGGTTTGCTCCTACGTATTCGTGTTGCGATGTAGATGTCGCAGTCAACGCTGACACGGTGCGGTCCGTATATGAAAGTCCATAGAAAAGTATGGGCTTGCATAGAAGGGAGCAATGCAGAGGTTATGTCGAGGTGATGTAATTCACAGAATCTTTAGAAGTTAGTTCGTTCGACTCGGTTGGCAGGACATTTGCTTTAACCTGCGCCAAAGTTTTGAGAGTCCGTTCTTATCTTCTCGGCTGTGTGTGGGGACCAATATCTTGATTTTGAAAGCGTCGGTAAAGGAACTCACCGATTTCTTCTGTTCCAAGTTCAGAGGGGCCGGTTCGGCCCATCTAGGAGGTAATTGCATGTCAAGTAAGCGAGTGGTGTTTGTTTTGGCTTGTCTTGTTGCAATGCTCTGGTTCGGTACGCCCGCGGCTATGTCCCAATCGTCCTCGACAGGCACAGTGTCCGGGACGATCACGGATAGCAGCGGCGCGGCTGTTCCTGACGCCGCGGTGTCTTTGATAGACGCGGCCACTGGCAGTGCCCGTCCCACTACAACGAACGACAAAGGGTTCTTCATCTTCGCGTATGTCAATCCCGGCACGTACAACGTGAAGGTGTCCAAACAAGGCTTCAAGACCACCATGGTCGATAATCAGGTGGTGGAGGTAGGCCTTCAGTTGACCGTGAATGCCGTGCTAGAGGTCGGCTCGGTTTCTCAAACGGTTGAGGTTACCGTAGCGATCGGCTCCGAGTTGCAGACTATGGACGCTACGGTGGGCACGACGTTGAGCGGCGAAACCCTGATTAATCTGCCGAACACCACCCGCGACGCCTCGACCCTGGCCGTGCTTCAGCCCGGACAGAACATCAATGGCAACGTCGGTGGCGCGGCCAGCGACCAGAACTCTTTCCAATTGGACGGCGGCTACGCCACGGACGACATGAGCGGCGACAACAACACCTACATTGCGAGCTTCAGCGGTGACACCAGCGGCGGTGCGGGAGCCTATCACAGTTCTGGCTACAGCCAGGCTCCTTCGGCCGTTCTCCCCATTCCCGTCACTAGCGTTGAGGAGCTTAAAGTTTCAACCGCCAACCAGACCGCGGACTTCAACGGCGGCGCTGGCAGCCAGGTCCAGATCGTAACCAAGAGGGGCACCAACACCCTCCACGGCGGGGTCTATGATTATTACCAGTCTACGACATTCGCTGGCGCCAATACATGGGACAACAATTTGACCAGCACTCCCATGCCTAGCTCTCATTTCAGCAGGTTTGGCGCGTTTGCGGGCGGCAAAATCCCCCACTCCAACTTCCTGGGCGGCGACTGGTATATCTTTGGCAATTATGAGGGTTTTCGTTGGCCGCAGAGTGCAACCTTTGAGAGAAACTATCCCCTTCCCTCGTTGCGTGATGGGCTCATCCATAACAACGCTGGTGCGGCTATCAATTTGAACCCTTTCCCTGTGGTCGACCCTGGCTGTGGAACGGTGTCGGGAACATGCAAAATCACAACGGCGGGGCAGACCATTCAGCCGACGATTTGCCCTGGGGACCCCACTCACACTCCTCCGATCCCAGCCGGTCCCTGCGATCCGCGCGGCCTTGGTACCACTGAGAACGGGCTGGCAAGCGGAACGGCAAACCCCGTTATCACTCTCTGGAATACCTATTTGCCGCTGCCGAACGACTGCCACTCGGGAGACGGGCTGAACTATTGCGGTTATAAGGGGACCATCGCCACGCCGCAGAAGAGTAACTTCGGCGTAACGCGCATTGATCACGACTTCCCCAGGAGCTGGCACTTCAACGGTACCTATCACTACTACAAGTTGAGCAAGACCGTTTCGGACCAGACTGATATTGGTGGATTCTTCCCCGGCGACACCAAGGGCCAATATGCCGCGATCCGGCAAAAGCCCCAAAACACCTGGCTCTACACTGCCGGCCTGACCAAGGACATCCGGCCCGGCCTCACCAACGACTTCCACTTCAGCTACACCCGGAATTACTGGGCCTACCAGGATCCCAGCGGCGTCCCGAACGTTGCCGGATACCCGGCAGCCCTAGAAGTCGGAGGGGAGATTGCCGGCACGTATCAACCGTATAACACCAACAACCAGAACGTTCGTACCCGCTTCTGGGATGGCCACGACTATATGTACAGGGATGACCTCACCTGGATTAAGGGCAACCATCTGTTCCAATTGGGGGGCATGTATCTCCGCAATGTTGACACCCATAAGCGCAACGATAACGGAGAGTCCATCAATACCTACGAGCAGTATCTGGTCGGCATGGGCAACAGCACACCTCTGGCTGGCCAGAACATTGATATGAGTGGATATTTTCCTGGTGGCATGAACTCAAGCAAATATGGGAACCTTTATTCGATGGTTCTGGGCATGGTGGATTCTACCCAGGGCCTGTACAGCCGCGGCTTGGGAAATCAGATCACGGGGTTGCCTCTCAATCCGGCGGCTTCCTGTGCCATCTCTGGCGTTGCGGCCACGGCCGATTGCATGTCTTCGCCACCGGTATCCGCGACCAGCATCATCCCCACGTACAACGTCTACTGGACCGATAGCTGGCGCATGAAGCCGAAGTTCACCATAAACTACGGCATTGGCTACACCATCGAAATGCCGCCTTACGAAACGACTGGTGGCTGGCAGACCGCTATGGTGGACGCCACCGGCCACATGTTTAACGCGATGAAATACCTTAACCAGGAGAAACAACTCGCGCTTCAGGGTATTGCTGACGCTCCCGTATTTGGCTTTGCGACCGTTCGCAACATCCCTGACCATTCCAAATATCCCTATGACCCCTTCTACGGGGGGCTCAGCCCGCGAGTCGGCATTGCGTGGAACTTCATGCCGAACTCCGTTCTCCGCGCCGGCTATGCGCGCATCTTTGGCCGCATCAACGGAGTCAATCCCTTGTTGGTTCCCTTGCTCACTCCCGGGTTGCTGCAGCCGGATACCTGCAGCGGTCCTAATAGGAGTGGGAGCTGCGGCACTCCTGCTGTTATGACCACTCCGCTGACGGCGTTCCGCGTGGGCGTGGATTGCCCGGCCACTGGCCCTTGCGTTGCTCCACTGCCGCCTCCGATTCAGAACCTCCCGCAGCCGTGGTATCCCGGCATCAACGGCACCGCCACCGGCGCGGGGGAAACCTTCGACCCGAATTTCAAACCGGACCAGTCGGACGAGTTCACTCTCAACATTCAGCACCAGTTCGGCCCACACATCCTCGCCGAAGCGGGCTATATCGGCCGCAGAATCAACAACGAAATCCAATACTACGGCCTGGGCGTCGTCCCGTATATGATGACCATCAACGGGCAGAGCTTCGCCAACGCCTGGAAAAACGTGATGGTTTCCACCAACTATGGCACGAGCGTCCCCACCACGGTTGCTCCGCAGCCGTTCTTTGAGGGTGCGCTCAACCCGGCCTACTGCAAGGGCTTTGCCAATTGCACCACGGCCTTTGTCGTGAACAACGCCGGCAACATGAACCTTTCGGACGCCTACGACGCCTGGGCGGGCGTCTCCGGTGCCGGAATGTTTAATTTTGGCCGGACTTTGAGCAGCGATCCCATCTCCGCTAACTGCAGCACCATAAATCCGGCGGCAACTACCACCATCGGATGCAGCGGCCAAGCGCCCTCCCTTGCCACGACCATCAGCAATGGCTACGGAAACTACAACGCAGCCTTCCTCCAGTTGACCTTCACGAACTGGCATGGCCTGACCATGAAGTCCAACTTCACATGGTCCAAGGCGCTAGGGACGGGAAACGTGGTCCAGGCCACCAGCTCCTATGCGACTGTCGACCCCTGGGACCTGCATAATAATTATGGGCCCCAGTATTACGACGAAAAATACAACTTCAACGTCATCTTGAACTACGCCGTGCCGTTCTACTCGGCTCAGAAAGGCATCATCGGTCGTGTTCTCGGCGGGTGGAGCATCTCGCCCCTCTTCGTTTACGGCAGCGGCTTCCCGGTCGAGTCCTGTTCGCAGACCTGCGACGGGAGCTTCGGCGAGGCCAACACGAGCTACATCGGCACGTACGAAAACATGGTCTTCGTCCAGCACATACCGACCAGCGGCAGCGCGCATTTTAATACCTATGGCACTGTATGCGGCACCTCTGGAGCCGGCGTAAATGTGTTCAGCAACCCTGATGCAACTTGCCCGCAGCTCGGGGGTTACTTCGGCGACCCGATCCGCAACCCGATTCTTGGTTTGGATGGACAAATCGGAAGTGGCGGCATCTTCCGCGGCATGCCCTTCTGGAACCTGGATCTCGGTGTTTCCAAGAAAATCCGGTTTGCCGAGCGCGTCAGTGGTTCTCTGTACTTCGATTTCACGAACGTCCTGAACCACATGCAGCCTGCCGAGCCTTGCTTCAACGCGTACGACCCCGGCGATTGGGGCGTGAACGGTTGCGGCGGGGCCGTTCAGGCCAACCTGCCTCGCCGGTTGCAAGTCGGCTTTAGCATCGACTTCTAACTTCTTCCGGCGAGCGCGACTCGCCGCTTAAGAAAAGGGGAAAGCCAACCGGCTTTCCCCTTTTTGTTTTGCGAGCGGTTGTTCGATCCTCTAATTGTCTCCGACTGGCCCGCCTCCACTGATCCGCAATGAAGTTGCTCAGTAAAATCCGCAAACAAATTTCCGCTACAATGCGGTGCGGACCCTGAGGCATACGCATTGTCGACTCGCACGCGCGCCGATCTATCTCTAGCCTTTTGTTCGCTCCTCTGGGGAGTGACGTTCGTCGTGGTCAAGAACGCCCTCAGCCACGCCTCGGTCTTCCTCTTCCTCGCCGTCCGCTTCAGCGTTGCCGCAGCGCTTATGTTGCTCTGGAGCTTCCGCACGCTCCGGCAATTCGAACGCGAAGATCTTTTCGCGGGCATTCGCCTGGGCTTCTTCATGTTCATGGGCTACGCGTTCCAAACCGCGGGCCTGCAGTACACGACGCCCTCAAAGTCCGGCTTTGTCACCGGCTCCAGCGTCGTCGTAGTGCCGTTGCTGCTCGCCCTATTCTGGGGAAAACGCCTGACTTGGGGTGCCTACGCTGGCGCCTTCGTGGCGGTGCTTGGCCTCTACTATCTGACGATTCCTGCGCAAGGCATCGCGTTTCTCAATCGCGGCGACGTGCTCACGTTTGTGGCCGCTGGCCTTTACGCGGTCCATATCATTTTGGTTGGCGAGTACACGCAGCATCATTCCGCCAAAGCGCTGAGCCTCATTCAGGTTGCGGGGTGCGCAGGGATGGCTTGGCTCACGGCAGGCGCGGCAGCAGCGATACGCTGGCAGCCTGTGCGGTTTGATTGGCGCTGGGAATTGTACGCGGGCATCTTGATTTGCGCGGTATTCGCTACCGCCGTCGCGTTCAGTATTCAACTGTGGGCGCAGCAGTACACCAGTTCAAGCCACGCCGCGATTCTCTTTACGCTTGAGCCGGTCTTCGCGGTGATTACTTCGTATCTTTTAATTGGCGAGCGGCTGGGACAGCGTGCGATTCTCGGCGCGGTGTTCGTCCTCATGGGAATTCTTGTTGCGGAACTGCTCGGTCCCCCTGCCGCACCAGAATCTCCCGAGCCGACTTTTTCCGGCCGCATTTATTTCGAACCCTGGTGGCGCCTCTGACGCCGCCAGTTTCTTTTGTAGGGGCGCAGCATGCTGCGCCCGAGCTTGGCTGCGAACGGCTTCACCGGCCGTTCGAGTAATATTTCACGTCGACTGGCTCGTACATCGTGGCGGTTGCGGCGTGCGACTTCTCGTAAGCGTCGATGGCGGCGGCATGCTGCATCGAGGTGCCAATGTCGTCTAGGCCCTTGAGCAAAACCTCTTTGCGCGAGGGAGCGATCTCAAATCGCAACATTAAGCCATGTTTGTCGGCGATCGTTTGGTTCGGCAGATTCACGGTGAGGGAATAGCCTTCCTCTTTTTCCGTGCGCTGAAAAAGCTCCTCGACTTGGTCTTCGGGCAAAGTAGCGGGGAGGATGCCGTTCTTGAAGCAGTTGTTATAGAAAATGTCCGCGTAGCTCGGGGCAATGATGACGCGGAAGCCGTAGTCCTTCACGCCCCAGGGCGCGTGTTCGCGGCTTGAGCCGCAGCCGAAATTCGCGCGCGCCAGCAAAACCGATGCCCCTTTGTAGCGTGGAAAATTCAGCACAAACTCCGGATTCGGTTTTTCGCCTGGCAAGTAGCGCCAATCGTAAAAAAGAATCCGCCCAAAGCCTTCGCGCGTCAGTGCCTTCAGGAATTGCTTCGGCACCATCTGGTCCGTGTCCACATTCACGCGATCCAGCGGCGCCACCATCCCCGTGTGTGTTGTAAACGGTTGCATTGATAGGTATCTCCTAAATTCCTGAATCGCCAGGCACAGACGAAACTACTTAGATAACTGTGCCTGTTTCTGCTCCTTGGATGATAAGAAGTATAAGATTGCCGAGACAAACAGCAGCACGAACCCAGCGAGAATGAGCAAGGTCCGAATCGGTTGTTGAAGAAATATGTCGGCAGCGCTCCAGATCACTACAGCGAGCACAAACGAAATCAGTGCGACGCGGCGTTTTGGCTTACTGGGTAATTGCATTGGCCTCGCCAGGCAATTCACTCGACAGACGCAACGTCGAGTGAACGCACATCCACAAAATGCCCCGCGATCGCGGCGGCCGCGGCCATCACCGGGCTGACCAAATGAGTGCGGCTGTCCTTGCCCTGGCGGCCCTCGAAGTTTCTGTTCGACGTGCTGGCACTGCGCTCATGCGGCGGCAGCACGTCCGCATTCATCCCGATGCACATGCTGCACCCCGCGTCGCGCCACTCGAATCCCGCAGCCGTGAAAATTTTGTCGAGCCCTTCCTTTTCCGCTTGCGACTTAATTCCGCGAGAACCCGGCACAATCAGCGCCTGCTTAATGTTCTTCGCCACATGCTTCCCGGCAACCAGATGCGCCGCCGCCCGCAAATCATCGAGCCGCGAATTCGTGCACGAGCCGATGAACACCCGGTCCACGGGAATATCCACAATCGGCGTTCCGGCCTTCAGTCCCATATACTTCAGCGCGCTTTCGGTGGCCTTCTGATCGTTGGGGTCCCTAAAGTCGTGGGGATCGGGCACGCGGGCCGTTACGCTCGTCACCATGCCGGGATTGGTGCCCCAAGTGACCTGCGGCGCAATCTGCTCGGCCTTCAGCTCTATAGTCATATCAAATTTCGCGCCGTCGTCGCTCCGCAACTGTTTCCAGCGCTCGACTGCTTCCTCAAACGCTTTGCCGCGCGGCACAAACGGCCGACCCTCAAGATATGCAAACGTCGTTTCATCCGGCGCAACCATTCCCGCGCGCGCGCCGCCCTCAATCGTCATATTGCAAACGGTCATGCGGCCATCCATCGAAAGCGAACGAATCGCTTCGCCACCGTATTCTGCAACGTGGCCGGTGCCGCCGCCGATCCCGATCTTTCCGATAATGGCGAGAATGATGTCCTTCGCGGTGACGCCCTTGGGCCGCTTGCCATCTACCAGAATGTGCAGGGTCTTTGATCGCGACTGCACCAGACATTGCGTGGCGAGGACGTGCTCTACCTCGCTGGTACCGATGCCAAACGCCAGTGTCCCAAACGCCCCGTGCGTGGACGTATGGCTGTCGCCGCAAACAATCGTCTGTCCCGGCTGGGTGATGCCGAGTTCCGGGCCGATAATGTGCACGATCCCCTGGTTGCGGCTGTTCATGTCGAACAGGCGCACGCTGGTTTCACGGCAGTTTTTCTCCAGCGCGTCAAATTGCAACTTCGCATCGTTGTCGATGATGGGGAGCGTGCGGTCGGTCGTCGGTACCGAATGATCCATCACCGCAAACGTCAGATCGGGCCGTCGAACTTTGCGCCCTTCAGCTTTCAGGCCGGCAAAAGCTTGCGGCGAAGTGCCTTCGTGGATGAGGTGCCGGTCAATGTAGATGAGCGCGGGCTGGCCGGGTTGTTCGTGAACGACGTGGGAGTCCCAGATTTTTTGGTAGAGCGTCTTTGGTGTCATAAGGGGCCGTTCGTGATTTTAACATTGTTGTCACAGAGGGCAAAGAATGCAGGCACGTTCATGGACAGCTCCGTGCACACGACAAAGAGCCTGCTGCAAAAGAGGAACGCAGCTAAACACTTCGTCCCTCGCAGAGGTCCTTTTGCTTTATATCACGGGGCGTTCAGTTCAGCGTCTGCGATGCGTTGGTGCAGCCGGAGCCGGAGGTTTCATAGAAAATGACGCCGCTTTGGTCTGTGCAGTACATACTCTGGCCGGAGTTGCCGACCGATTGAGGGGTTGCAGTAAGGGTGAAAGCGACGGATGGTGTGCGGCCATCGCTTGTCCACACGAAGCTATAGCCGTCCTTGATTCCTTGGGAGAGCGCATCATCCAGCAAGCAGGCTTGCGTGGAACTCGCCGTACAAGGATTGGCCCCACCGAGGCTCCCCAAATTGGGGGGATAGCCGACTTCGGGATATGTCGTCGTATAACTGATAGTGGCCGTATGAATAACTCGCAGGGCAGCTACGGCGTTGGCTTCGTTGGCGCGCATCCGCGAGCGCATGAAACTGGGGATGGCAATTGCCGCGATGATGAGAAAAATGGCAACGACGAGCAGCAGCTCAATTAGGGAGAAACCCTTCTCATTTCGCACACCTTCTCCTTAAGCCACAAAATACAGGCAGAAATTTCCTGTGGAGGGAAAACCTGCGCCGCACCCCCCCATCTCCAGTGCAGGCAGCGAAGGTAGTTTAGTACAAACTCAAAAGAATTGGGCTGTGGAAAACAGACTATTTTGAGGGGCGACTCCCAGTACTTAGCGGTTGGGAAAAAGCTGTCGCGCTTCCTCGATTTAAGTCGAATCGATAGGAAAAACGTTGCAGCGAATTCCCAAAATGGGAATAGTCGTGGGCCTTCTAGTTTTCGCGGTACTTGCGCGCAACTAATTCCCGGACTTGCGGCGCTCGCAAAGGGTCACGATCTTTGTCGGGTCGACCGCTTCGCTATCGATTTGCATCTCGACCACTTTCCCGCTTTTGTCGATCAGGTAGTTGATGCGCCGCGCCGCTTTGTATTGAGGATTGTATAGGCCGTACTTTTTTGTGACGTCGCCGCCCCAGTCGCTTAGCAGTGGAAAAGTAACTCCGATTTTTTCTGCCCACGCGGCGTTGCTGAAGGTGCTGTCCATACTCACACCCAAGACTTGGGTGTCTGCAGCTTCCAGCTTTTGCAGATTTTGCTGGAAGTTCTGCATCTGCTTGGTTCAACCACCGGTGAACGCGAAAATATAAAAGGCCAGGGCGACGTTTTTCTTGCCGCGGAAATCGTGCAGCGAGACCTGATTCCGTTTGGTGTCCAAAAGGGTGAAGTCGGGCGCCTCGTCCCCCACTTTGACGGCCGGTTCAGGCATCGCCTCTTTCTTATCTGCCTGGCCCCAGAGCCGATTAGCGGAGGGCGGTACAGCAAGAGCGAGCACGGCGAAGAGCAGAATAAGAATTCCTCTGCGCATTCGTTATTCCTCCTCAGATAATTTGCCGCGTCAGCCGTCCCATGAAGCTGCCGCAGGGGGGATGATACCAGAGCAGCGGCCTTTTCTGTTGTCAAGAATCCGAGTATTGTCTGAGCGAGAGGAGGCGGGTTATGGCCGTCCGAAGGATATTGCAACTGGGCGATCCAGGACTGCGCGAAAAGTGCGGGGAAGTGAAGGACGCGAGCACTCCAGAGATTCGCGCGCTGGTGGAAGATCTCTCCGACACGCTTGCCCATTCACGGCAGAGCACCGGGTACGGCCGCGGAATTGCCGCTCCGCAGATTGGCGTGAATTTGCGCGTAATCTTCTTGCGCTTGGCGGGAGAAGGTCCCTGGCCGTTGGTGAATCCGGTGATTACGCAACGAAGCGCAGAGCGAATCGTGGTTTGGGACGCCTGCTTGAGTTTCCTTTGCATTTTCATGCAGGTGGAGCGTCACCGCGATATCACCGTGAAGTATCAGGATTTGGATGGCCGCTGGCACGAAGTGCATGTCGGCGAAGAGAAAAACCTCTCGGAGTTGTTGCAGCACGAAATCGATCATCTGGATGGCATCCTATGCATCGACCGCGTGACAGACCTCAAGACCGTTTGCACCAAGGAAGAGTTCGAGAAGCGATATCGGGCGGCGAGCCCGTACGCCGCGGCACAAGGAAGAAGTTAACCGTCCACAGCTCGTAGCTGATGGCCCAGGTGGGCCTGTGCGTTATCGTCTTCCTGTTCCTGATGGCGCGCGCGCTTATCGTGAGCATGCGCGAGAGAATGCTGCGCCGCTACAACGCAAAGATCTCCAAACTGCTATCGGTGAACTGTTAACTGTTGACTGTAAACTTGAAGCGAGGGTGCGCTAATGGAGCCGCAAAAAGTGAAATGGGGCGTGCTAGGCGTGGCGGACATCGCGGTGAAGAAAGTGATTCCCGCCATGCAGCAGGGCGAATGGAGCGAAATTACAGCCATTGCTTCGCGGGATTTAGCCAAAGCGACAGACGCAGCGGCGAAACTGGGGATCGCGAAGGCGTACGGCTCCTATGAGGCGCTGCTTGCCGATCCAGAGATCGAAGCGATCTACAACCCGCTGCCGAATCATTTGCATGTGCCGTGGTCGATCAAGGCGGCCGAGGCAGGGAAGCACGTGCTCTGCGAGAAGCCGCTCAGCTTGACGGTGGCGGAGGCGAGGACCTTGCTGGCGGCGCGGGACCGTTGCGGTGTGAAGATTGGCGAAGCTTTCATGGTAAAAACGCATCCGCAATGGTTCCGAACCCGGGAATTGATTCGAAGCGGAAACATTGGCGAGTTGCGCGCCATCGTGGGGACATTCAGCTATTTCAATCGGGACCCGAAAAATGTTCGCAATGTTTTGGAATGGGGTGGCGGGGGAATCCTGGATATCGGTTGCTATCCCATCACCACTTCGCGGTGGATCTTCGGCGCGGAGCCGGTGCGCGTGATGGGGCTGGTCGAACGTGATCCGGAGATGAGGATTGACCGGCTGGCGTCGGCGATTCTTGATTTCCCCGCGGGGCACGCGGTGTTTGTCTGCAGCACGCAGCTTGTGCACCACCAACGGATGCAGTTTCTCGGAACGAAAGGACGCATCAAACTCAAGATTCCCTTCAACGCGCCGAACGATCGGCCGTGCGAGATTTTTGTGGATGATGGCCGAGATGTATTTGGAAGCGGGACTACGAAGGAAGTGATTCCCACCTGTGACCAATACACCGTTCAGGGGGACGCGTTTTCACGGGCCATCCGCGAGGGCGGAGAAGTACCTGTCCCGTTGGAAGATGCGATTGCGAATATGGCTGTAATTGAGGCCGTGTTCCGGTCGGCGGAATCGGGGAATTGGGAAACCCCGGAGCGCGTAGGTGGCACTGCGCTGCATGCATCGGGGATGTAAACGAAGCGACGAGGAAATCTAGACTTCGCGGAAGCCTGAGAAGGCCGACGTGAGTGCTTTCACCGGCGCGTGAAACGCCAGCAGCACCAGCGAAGCAACCACGTAGAGTACAAGCCGCAGTCTCATACTCATTCAACACGGCGCGCCTGCAAAAGTTGCGGTCGAATTCGCGCAAATGGATGAGCACTCGCCGGGGCAAGCTTAGCGGAGGTTCAGATCGCCCGCGCCGACGTGTGCATGGAGCCTGTATTTCCCATTGCCGCTTTTGTGAAAAGACCGGAAGAGTCCTCCGCGGTCCTCTCCGAATGGCGCAGCTTCGATGTCGCCGCTGTTTACGGAGGCCTCGACATAGGAGTAATCCGCGGGGTTTCCTACGTGCACGATTAGCTCGCCGAAGTGAAGCTGGGCATCCTTGTCTCCGGTGATATCGTCAATTTCCAATTGTCCGGCGGGCATGCGCACAAACAGCGCGGTAGTCTTTGGCACTTCTACGGTGATTTGGATATTGTTCCTTGGGCCGCCCGAAATAGTCAGGTCGGCGGCGCTTTCCAGGCGTTCGAACTGGACTTTGACCTCTCGGGCTCTATCCAGATCTTCCGCATCCACGCGAACCGAGATTTTGTTCACGTTTGAGCCAACCACGCGGATGTCGCCGGAACGCAGGTGCAGATTCACTTTGCTACCCGATGGATAGTCAACCTGAAACGGGTGATCGGGGAGGTTCGTCGCTTCAACCTTTTTGGATTGGGCCTTCACCAATGGAGAGAACAGAACTGCCAGGCACAGGGCAATGATAGGCTTGCGCATAGACAAACTCCTTCCGTTGCTATGTGAAACGGAACGGCCAGCCAAAATGTTCCGGAATTCTAAAGCCCTGAGCCGCCAGCGATGGAAGGAACAAGTAAGACCCGATCACCCTCTTTGAGAGCGCAAGATTCGCCGCCAAGGAAGCGGATGTCCTCTTCATTGAGGTAGACATTGAGGAATTGGCGAATCTGGCCGGACTCGTCGCGCACATGGCGCGAGAGGTCGGGGAAGCGCGAGGTGAGCTGATTCAAGGCTTCAGCAATAGTAGTGGCGCTACAGTCCACCCGGGGCGCGCCGTCGGTGAACCGGCGGAACGCGGTGGGAATTTCTATCGTTACGGCCATGGTTCAGATCTCCTTTGATTACAACGAAAATAAAACTCGCTTCATCCCCAACCCTCTGATTCTTCTTACTTAAAGCTTAGAAATTAGGACTGAAAACCCCCTAGTTCTCATACCCTTGCGGCCGCAGCCGCAGTTCCAAGCTCCGCATCGAGATACGCCTCGAAGGCATCAAGCCGCGGCGCAATAGTCTCAGTGGCTGGGAATTCCGCGGCGATGGCATCCGTGGTTTTCAAGCCGTTGCCAGTGATACAGACCACTGTAGTTTCATCGGGTTGTATGCGGCCTTGCGCGATGAGCTTTTGCGTGACGCCTGCAGTGACCCCTCCAGCTGTTTCCGTGAAGATTCCTTCTGTCTCGGCAAGCAGTTTTATGGCGTCGATAATCTCCGGATCGGAAATGTCTTCCGCCCAGCCGCCCGATTCGCGAATCAGCTTCAATGCGAAAGGACCGTCGGCGGGATTGCCGATGGCCAGCGAGCGCGCAATCGTGTTGGGTTTTTGCGGCTCAAAGCGCGGGAGATTCCGCTTCACCCCATCGGAAATGGGCGAGCAGCCCGTGGCTTGCGCCCCAAAGAATTTCACAGGTTTGGCTTCGACCCAACCGAGAGTGACGAGTTCTTTGAAAGCTTTGGCGATTTTGGTGATGAGCGAGCCACCGGCCATTGGCACGACCACGTTATCCGGAAGCGTCCAGCCTAACTGCTCGGCGATTTCGTAGCCGTGCGTCTTCGAGCCTTCGGAATAATATGGACGCAAGTTGACGTTCACGAGCCCCCACTGGAAGCGGTCGGCGATTTGCGCGCAAAGCCGGTTGACGTGATCGTAGTTGCCGTTGATGCGCACAATGCGCGCGCCATAGACCGCAGTGTTTAGAACCTTAGCGGGCTCGAGGTCGGCGGGAATAAAGACGCAAGCGTCGAAGCCTTGCTGCGCTGCTTGCGCGGCCACGGCGTTGGCGAGGTTGCCGGTAGACGAACATCCGACCGTTTGGAATCCGAAGCGTCGCGCGGCTGCAAGCGCCGTGCCAACCACGCGGTCCTTAAACGACAGAGAAGGGAAGCAAACCGCGTCGTTCTTGATGTAGAGATTCTTCAGGCCCCATTGCGCAGCAAGTTTGCGCGAACGGACCAGGGGCGTGCCGCCGGCGGCGTTGGGCGCGGCGAAATCATTGTCGAGCGGGAGCAACTCCGAGTAGCGCCACATGTTGAACGCGCGGTCAGCGAGACTCTCGCGGCGCGCGGTTTTCTTCAGGGAGTCATAGTCGTAGGAGACTTCGAGGGGGGAGAAGCAGTCTTCGCAAAACGAGCGCGGGACGTTGCCCCAGGTTTTGCCGCATTCGCGACATCGCAGGTGATAGAGCGAGTTGTTGGTCATGAGCGAATTCCTTCAAGTACTGAGTCTTCGTGTCAGCCTCCTGTCGTTGCAGCGCGCGGTGAGCGCTCAACGAAACGGCTGACCTGCCGGGCGAAAACCCGGAGCCACAGCAGCAATTCGTCAACGTGAAATTCGATTTAGGGGAGCGCGGAGGAGAAACGAAAAACCCTCCGTGCCAAAGTGCTCGGAGGGTCTCAGAAAATCTTCTAAGAAACTCGAAAAGCTCTTTAGCAGTTTTTTACGTGGAGCAAGTCGCCCTAAATCGCCACGTGTCGCCGCAACCGCAGCTTTATTCTTTATGCCCGAGTCATGGCGCGATGTCAAGAGCGGAACGCGGGTTTCCGGCAAGCCTCTAAGCTTTAGTTCATAAAGTACTTTGTCCTGTCATCTAGATGGTGGCCACCATCTACATGGCGGCCAGCATCTAGACCACGGCTCTGCTTTGCAGCCAGGATGCGGTCAACCGCGCCCTGGCCGTAACCAACTGATTCCACACATGTTACGGATTGCTGTTCTTGGCCAGCAGGTCGGACATGGTCTCCGTCTTCGGGCCGATAAAGTGGGTAGCGAGATTTTGGGCCAGAAGGGCGTCGGTCTTTGCGCCAGCGATGGCCTTTTCGGCGTGCTGGCGATGCGCGTCTTGCGGACCGGCCAGAGTGATGAGCGCGGCCGCAAATTCCATCTCGGGATCGTTGCCCCGCAAAGCGATGGCCTTTCTTACGAGGGCATAACCGTCCACACCCGCGGCCGGATTGGGATCCATGCGCATGCCGTCGGTCATGTGCGGCATGTTTTTGCCGATCCACTGATTGTAAGTCTCTACGAGATAGCCCGCGTCGAACCAAGCGAGCGCGTCGGGCTTCCCCGCGGTCTCCGCGGAAGTGGCGCGCGCATGAAGCCGCGCAAGAAGTCCTTTTGCCGCGATGGGATCCTGACGCGCATACAGCGTCGCGCGGCGCAGCGTTTCCATGCGAACAAGCACGGGCGTATCAGGGTTGAGGATTTCCAGCGTGTCCTTGACGAGATTTTTGGTGTCGTAATTCTCGCTGCCCGTTAGATTCCAACTGTGGCTGTCCAACGGCAGGGATTTCGCGTTTCCAATTTCAAACGTATGGCAAATCAGTGGTGGCCCCGCTTGTGCAGTACCCGCCAAACACAGCAAGGCCATAAGGGTTAGGGTGACCAGCAACCAACGCAGCTTCTGAATCTTCATTTGTTTTTGTCTCCTTATCAATTCTTCCGCACTTCAGGAGACAAGACGCTTCAAAATCTCGGGTGTTAACGCTCGGTCCAGTTGCGTTCGTAGGTGCGCCAGAGAAAAACGTCGCCATAGCCTAGTGAATTCCACCAGGAATCGAGCATCGCGCGGTCCAAGCGCAGGATGCCTTCGCGCGTTACGCCGGCGGGCGGCGGAGCAAGCGCAGCGAGGCGATCGTAAACGCTGGGTCGATCCGCGTCGCTGACGCGCGAGAGCAAATGCCACAGCGTGAGCGCATCCTGCTTGCGCGCTTCCGCGAGAATGCTGCCAAGCAAAGTGGCCCGCTCTTGCGGCGTAGCGGCCGTGAAATCCAATTTGCTCAGCGCGTCCACGAACGAAGCAGAAGCATCTTCCCGGTACGGCGTGCCGGGGCCAATCTTTGGCCGCGTGGCGCAAACCGCGCCCGCGGGAATGAACGATTCATGGCCGTTCAGCTTGAACCCAACCCAGCCCATGGTGGTACGCACAAGGCCAGCGCCAGAATCGTCGACGTGCAACGTGAACACGCATCCCAAATCGACGGCGGTCGCAGAAGGAGTATCCACGCCAAAGGAACCGGCCGGACCCCAAATCGTGGCGTGAATCGTTCCGCGCTCGAGCGCAAGCCGCTTGCGGTCGTGACCGCTGGCAACCAGGCGGAGGCGCGAATCGGGATCTACTTCGATGCGGCCGGTTTCGTCGAGAGTCAGGCTGGCGCGCGAAGAATTATCGGTGACAAGAGTCTGTCCAACGGTGAGCTTCCCCGTTTGCGAATTGCTTGCGATGGACTGCCAGCCAACGCGCGGCGCGCCCGCCAAACGAGCAACGTCCCAAGCGGAGCCGTTCCCGCCCATGCCGCTCGGCCGAAGATAGAAGAAAATCGCCACTGCAACCAGCAAAACCGCGGCCACAGCCGCGAGCTGCAGGGAAAGCCCAAAATTCCAAAAGCTCCAGCGCCGCTTTGCAGGAATCGTCTCTGGTATCGATTCAAATGCCGGCGCAGGCTGATTGTGGCGATAGCGTCCCAGGAGATTTTCGAGTTTTTGCACTTCCGGGTCCGGCTCGCCGGAGCCGTCCCACAAATAATCGTCCTTCATAGGAGAGTCCTTTTTCATTTCTTCATTCCGGTTGACTCACTCGCTTTGAACCCAATGCGCTACCGTTCGCACTTTGTGCTTTCTCTTCCAGCTTTTCGCGCAGCATCTGCATGCCGCGGAAGAGGTTCACGCGGACGGATCCATGAGTCATGCCCATGCGCACGGCAATTTCCGGGCCGGTCATTCCTTCCACCAAACGCAACGTGAGCGGCTCGCAATAGGTATCCGGCAAAGTGCTCAGCACTGCCAGAACCGCCGCCGCTTCCTGCTCAGCCACATGGTCTGTAGCGCGGCTTTGCTCCATCGTTTCGACCTCGCCAGATTCCGTGGCCTGCTCGATGGGAATCGCCCGGCGATGGTAGTCGTTCGCGCGATTGCGGGTGATGGTGCAGAGCCAAGCGCCAAAGCGCGAGGCATCGCGCAAGGCGTGGAGCTGGCGAAGCGCCGAGACGAACACGTCCTGCACCAAATCATCGACCTCGCGGGGTGGCACACGGCAGAGCAAGATGCCGTGCACCATGCGCGCGTAGCGATGGTAAAGCAGCCCGAAGGCTGAGCGATCACCGTCACGCGCGGCGGTGACCAACTCGCGGTCGTCGCGCGGCTCCGTAGCAGGCCAGGCGCTCACAGCCTGACGTTCCACAGTGGCCACCCGAAAGTCAATGCTGTATCCCACAAGCAAACCATTTGATAGCCTTGCAGCCTATCATTTCGCAAGACGGGCGGAGCATCGGAAGTGTTAACAGAAGTGGGCACTACTATTTTTTGAGTATCTGCCTTAGCCCCACGAATGCAAGGAGTTATGGCAATTGCCAAGAAGCAATAATGGACGATTGACAACAATTTTAGGGTTTCGCGCGTCAAAGGAACTGTGAGCAAGATTCAGGATTCGGCCCAACAGGGTGAGGCAGTTATCGCTTCGGCGTTTCTTTGATGAACAACAACCTTAGGGAACTGGGAGTGTTATAATAAAAAGATGCGGCAATCCAGGCGCACAACCATCTGGCGCGGGCGGATTGACGGATCAGAGGCGAGTTGTCGCCACACTGTTTGAGGGGCCAGGTTAAGAGGAGCAGGACATGGGAGAGCAAGTAAGAGATAGCAGTAGCTGGACGCGCCGCGGGAAAATCCTTACGGCGGTGTCCGTCGCGCTGACTTTGGCGATCGGGATTTTGATCGGTTCGGTGGTTTCGGGACGCGTTTCCGCCACAAAGGGTTTCGGATTTTCCGGAACTACGGCGACTTCGCTGTCGGTGCCGGACCCGATTCCATCATCGCACACGTTTGCGGGCATCGTGAACCAAGTCGAGCCGGCGGTGGTGAATATCGCGACCACGCAGGTGCTCGAGCGCAAGCAGTCGTCCAAGAAGCGCCGCACGCAGCCCTACGATCAGGATGATCCCATGCAGGATTTCTTCGACCGTTTCTTTGACGGTCGTCCGGACGGCGGGCAGCAGCTCCCGCAAGCGGAGCGCAGCCTTGGCTCCGGCGTCATCGTGGACAAGCGCGGCTATATCCTCACGAACAACCACGTGATCGAGCAAGCCACGAAGATTCAAGTGCAGTTGAACGGGGCGGATACCACGCGCTACACCGCCAAGGTTGTCGGCGTGGATGACGACACCGACCTTGCCGTAATCAAGATTGACGCTAACAAAGAGTTGCCGACGGCGAAGCTCGGAAATTCTGATGGTGTGCAAGTCGGCGACTGGGTTCTGGCCATCGGCAGCCCCTTTGGTTTGCAAGCCACGGTGACCGCGGGAATCATCAGCGCTAAGGACCGCGGCGGAATCGGCCAACAGTTCCAGCGCTTCCTCCAGACCGATGCGGCGATCAATCCGGGCAATTCGGGCGGACCGCTGGTTGATCTTTCCGGCCAGGTGATTGGCATCAACACTGCCATCATCACCGGCAGCCGCGGCTATGAAGGTGTGGGTTTTGCGCTGCCTTCCACGACGGCGATTAGAGTTTACGACCAGATCATCAAGCAAGGGCGCGTAACGCGCGGCTCCATTGGCGTCAGCTTCCAGGAAGAGTACAGCACGAATCCCATTACGTTGAAGCACCTTGGTTCGCCGTATGGCGTAATCATCGAGAGCGTGCAGCCGGGCAGCCCAGCGGAAAAGGCCGGATTGAAGGGCGGAGACGTCATTACCTCCGTCAATGGCCATCCTGTGAAGAATGGGAACGACTTGGTCAATCCGATTGCAGAATCTCCCATTGGGAGTCCCGTGAAGCTCACTTACATGCGGGACCGCGTGCAGAAAGACGCCACAGTTACGGTGGAAGACCGCACGCGCGTTTTCCCAACCACTGCGGGCCGCATGGGTGAACAGCAAGAAGAAGCTGCTCCCACGGAGTTTGGTCTGCACGTCGAGGAGTTGACACCGGATCGCGGCCGCCGCGTTGGCGTGGAAGGGCAGAAGGGCGTGCTAGCGACCGAAGTCGAACCCGCTTCGTTTGCGGAAGATCTCGGTTTCGGCCGGGGCGACGTGATTACCGAAATCAACCGCGAATCGATCAGCTCGGTTGCCGAATACCGCAAAGCGGTGTCCAAGCTGAAGACCGGAGACGAGGTCGTATTCAAGGTGCTTCGCCGCCAGGACAGCGACCGCGTCTTGACGCTGTATTTGTCCGGCACCGTTTCTTCGGACAACCAACAATAATCTGAGCACGCCGTTAAAACCGACGCGCATGAAATCTCGCAATCTTATGCACCTGGGCCTGACGCTGCTGTTGGCGGCGGGCCTGGGTGTTTTTGCGGGGGCGGTACGAGGGCAAACATCCAATTCTGCTCCAAAAAAGGCGCCAACCAGCAAGCCCGGTGGCGCAACGCACAGCAAGAAATCCACGAAGAAATCGCGGCGCCGCGAGCGCGGCCAGAAAGCGCCCACGCCGGAGCGCATCTCGGAAATCCAGCAGGCGCTAGCTAAAGATGGTTCGTTCACCGGAAAGCCCAACGGCAAATGGGATGAGTCGACCATCGACGCCATGAAGCGCTTTCAGGAAACGCACGGGCTCAATGCCACCGGCAAACTCGATGCGAAGACGTTGCAACAGTTAGGGCTCGGCTCCTCTATCGCCGGAGTTGCCGCTCCGCAACTTCCTGCCAACAACTCGAAACTGACGAATCCCGCCAGAACGCAGAGCGCCCGTAAGCAATAGATTCCGCCTTTCTTTGCGATTGCATTCCAAGCACAACTGAATTAGAAGTCGGTCGTCGCGGTGAGCGGCGTGTAGCATTGCTGCGCAAAAGCAGGGTGCGAGGTGAGAGAGGTGGTGTCATGAAAGTTTTTCGTTTGTTGGTGTTGATTGCGATCGCCGGCGTATTTACGTGCGGCGCTTTTGCGCAGGAGAAACCTGCCACTAAGAACGTCAAAGCCGTGCGCTTCGGAAAGCTCTGGGACGGCAAAGGCAAAGTGTGGACCAACGCCGTTGTCATCGTTGAAGGCGACCGAATCAAAACCGTGACCTCCGATGCGTCGGCGATTCCTTCCGGCGGGGAAATCGTGGATCTCTCCAAATACACTGGCCTGCCGGGCCTGATTGATGTGCACACGCACATGACCATTTACACCGACGAAACGCCCGGCGAGCCGATGCTGAAGCAATTGACGAGCAATCCCCCGGCCGTCGAAGTTTTTCTTGCGCGCAAAGGCGCGCTGCGCACCCTGGAAGCCGGCGTGACCACTGTGCGCGACTTGGGCGCGGATCAATACATGGACATCGCCATGCGCGACTTGATCAATCGTGGCGAAATGATTGGCCCGCGCATGTTTGTGGTCGGCTACGGGCTGTACGTAACCAACACGCCGTACAAACCCGGACTTAACCCGCCCGCTGGCGGAATCGCCGACGGTGTGCCGGAAGTTCTGCGGGTGGTGCGCCAGCAAATTGCTGCGGGCGTCGATCTGATCAAAATGTACGCGTCGACGGGCACGGATGACGACACCACCGGGTTTCAAACCTACAACTACGAGGAAATCAAGGCGGCCGTGGATACCGCACACCAGTTCGGCAAGAAAATCGCCATCCATTCTTACGGACCGGATGGCGCGCGCGACGCCGTGCGTGCGGGAACCGATTCGCTCGAACACGCCACCGACATGGACGACGCCACGATTGCCGAAATGGCGAAGCGCGGCACGTTCTACGTTCCCACCATCGATCACAACCGCTATTACCTGGACAACTGGCAGAAGATTGGCTATGCGAACGGCTTTCAGGAAAAGACCAAGGCCTTCATTGAGCGCAACCTGGAGACGGCGCGCAAAGCGCACAAGGCAGGTGTGAAATTCGCCATGGGCTCCGACGCGATTTACACCATGTTCGGGCAAAACACCCGCGAGCTAGGCTGGTTCGTGAAAGCCGGCATGACGCCGGAGCAGGCGCTGCGCACCTCGACCACCAACGCCGCCGAATTGCTAGGCAAAGAGAAAGAGCTAGGCGCCGTCGCGCCGGGCTATTTCGCCGATCTCGTCGCGGTGGAAGGCGACCCCCTCGCCGACATTGATGTCGCCATCAACCACGTGAAATGGGTCATGAAAGCCGGCGTCGTAGTGGCTGATAAGACCAAAGATCGAGCGCACTAACCACAGCGCGAAACAATCCATCCAGCGCATCCGCCGCAGTCACGTGTTACACTTTCTTTCATGACCACGTTGCTAGAAGACGCACTGCGCAAAGTTGCCGCGCTTTCCCAGGACGAACAGGATGCTATCGCCTCGCAGATCATTGAAACCTTGCGGGACGAAGCCGCCTGGAAAGAACAACTTGCGCGCAACCCGGAGAAACTCCGTCGTCTCGCCGAAGAGGCTCTGCAAGAAGATCGGCGCGGCGAAACGCGGCCTCTCGATGAGCTCTTGTGATTGAGTCGCGCACCACGCGCTCCTTCCGAACCGCATTTGCTGCCTTGCCAGATGAAGTTCAGGCTCAGGCACGGCAAGCCTACCGGCTTTTCCGCGCTGATCCAGGTCACCCGAGCCTTCGCTTTAAGAAAGTAGAACAAACCGAAAACGTCTATTCCGTTCGGATTGGGCTTGGCTACCGCGCTCTAGGTGTTCTCGAGGGTTCCGTCATCGCCTGGTTTTGGATCGGCTCTCACGCTGACTACGACCGCCGCGTTTGATGAAATCAGGAGGAAGTATGGCTACAGCAGTAGCGCCCCGGGTCTACAAAAATTTCATCAACGGCGAATGGGTGGAATCGCGAAGCGGCAAGGCGTACGAGAACCGCAACCCTGCGAACACGGATGAGTTGATCGGAATGTTCGTGGCTTCCACGCAAGAGGACGTGGATGCCGCCGTCGATGCTGCGAAGGAAGCATACAAATCGTGGCGGCTGGTGCCTGCGCCAAAGCGAGCGGAGATTCTGTTCCGCGCCGCGGAATTGCTGGTGCTGCGCAAGGAAGATTTTTCGAAAGACATGACCCGCGAGATGGGCAAAGTGCTGGCCGAGGCGCGCGGCGACGTGCAGGAAGCCATCGACATGACGTATTACATGGCCGGCGAAGGCCGCCGGTTATTTGGACAGACCACTCCTTCCGAGTTGCCGAGCAAATTTGCGATGAGCGTGCG
>DASPTW010000119.1:0-2703 GCA_035623215.1 Candidatus Acidiferrum sp. | reverse complement strand
GGCAGCTGTTGTTCAAGCCTCATCGGTCGTTTTCGATCGAGAGCGAACTCTGCAAAAAGTCCGGCTTCTGGCGCGCGAGGCAGCCCGCAAAGGCGCGCAGCTTGTAGTTTTTCCGGAGGCATTTGTCTCGGGCTACCCGCGAGGGCTCGATTTTGGTGCCGTGGTGGGTTCGCGCTCCGAACAGGGCCGCGAGGACTTCCGCCGGTACTGGGACAGTAGCGTAGACGTTCCGGGCCCCGCTGTTGACGAACTCGCCCGGGCCGCCTCTGAAAATGGGATCTATCTCGTGATTGGCGTCGTTGAGCGGGACGGAGGCACGCTCTATTGTTCCGTATTGTTTTTCGGCCCCGATGGCTTCTTTTTGGGAAAGCATCGCAAGATCATGCCAACCGGATCAGAACGACTGGTGTGGGGTTTCGGTGATGGTTCCACGATGCCGGTGTTTGACACTCCGCTCGGCAAGCTCGGCGCAGTCATCTGCTGGGAGAACTACTTGCCGCTGATGCGCGCCGCGATGTACGCGAAGGGCATTGAAATTTATTGCGCTCCGACCGCCGACGCACGCGATTCTTGGATTGCGTCAATGCGTCATATCGCAGTCGAGGGCCGCTGCTTCGTACTATCGTGCAATCAATTCAATCGCCGCGGCGACTTTCCTTTGGACTATCGTTCGGTTTATGGGGAAGACCCTGAGACCATCGTATGCCGTGGCGGGAGCTGCATTGTAGATCCCTTCGGCAATTTCCTCGCTGGACCCAACACCGAAGGCGAAGTCATCCTGGTCGCGGACATCGACCGAGCCCAGATCATCCGCGGGAAGTATGACTTGGATGTTGTCGGCCATTATGCGCGGCCGGATATCTTCCAGCTTCAGGTCGACGTGCGAGCGAAACAACCGGTCAGCATTGGCGGAGCCGAGACCGTGGAGAAGGAAAAGTCCGCTCCACCTGTGCGCCAGGAGAGTGCTCGCTCAGCTGACTGATAGCGCCGGGATTTTCACTTAGTCCGTGAATACCACTCCTACGGCCACGCGCCCTTTTTCTGCGGCGCTGTCAATTCGCACTACATAACCACGCAATTTCATGGACGCCGTGCCATTCGCTCCCGGCGCCTCCATCGTCACTTGCAATTCCGATTGCAATTGCGGCAAATGCTTCAGTGAAATGAGCGCGCCTTGCAGGGAGAGATCTCGGACGATTGTTTCTTCCTCGAACTCTTTTCCCCCTTCCGTCAGCCCACAGACCCTCGCGCGGAATTGCGCCTCTCGCCGCAACGCCGTGCGAGTGCCAGGCATGTGTGCCTGCACCGCATCTCCTGGAGCACCCAGGGTGATCACCATTCCCTCGCTCGCGGCAAAAACCGAATCAAACTCCTCCCGCGCCTGGCGCAAAATCGAATCCAGCATCTTGTCCGTGGAATCCGGATCGTGGTGGAACAGCACCAGTGTCTTTGCCCCCGACTCCCGCGCGGCTTTTACTCCCTCGAGCCACGAAGAGTGCCCCCAACCTTTCTTCGTCTTTGCCAGTTGTTCCGGCGTGAACTGCGCGTCGTTGATAAAAATGTCTGCGTCCGCGGCTAGCTCGCGCAAACTGGCATCCAGTTTTGCGTTTCCAGGCTCGTTGTCCGTCGCGTACACGACGACTCCCGCGGGTGTCTCGATGCGAAAACCCAGACACCCTTGCGGATGATTCAGCCAGCGGGTCGTGATTTTGTTTCCGCCGATCTTGAAGGACTCGCCCCCGTCCACTTCCTGAAATTTCCGTTTCGCGCTCATCGCCGTCATATCCACCGGAAAATACGGAACCGCCATCTGCGCCTCGAACACCTGTTTCAGGCTGTCCGGTCCCAGAAATCTCGAGCGAAAACTGTAAAACTGAAATTCGTTGTTTTCCACATAGAGCGGCGCGAAAAACGGGATGCCTTGGATGTGGTCCCAGTGATAGTGCGTGATCAGGATGTGCGTCCGCGGCTCGTTTCCCCCGCTGGGCATGCTCCACCGGTTGCCTAGCATGCGCAAACCGGTGCCGCAATCCAAAATGAATTGCGTGCCGTCCGGCGCGGCCAGCTCCAGGCAAGGCGTGTTTCCGCCGTAGCGCCACGTCGTCGGATCGACGGTCGGCGTCGACCCGCGCACGCCCCAAAAACTCAGTTTTGCGATTGGGACTGCCATGACCCTGAACGCAATTCCCCCCTAAGAGCGCTCCACCCACACAAACACGCGTGGAATGGGAAGCTCGTTTCATGGTCGCAGCGGTCGGCAGGAGCGTCAATGCATTCCCGTGAGGGGCGTGTCAAACTGCCCACTACTTCACCGCGCGGCATGATTTGTGTCCGCCGGACGGGTAGAATGAGCCTCATGGGCGGCCACTCCCACGATCATGATCATGACCACCACCATGATGGCCACGACCACAGCCATGTTCATGATCACGGCCATGAGGGTCACGCTCACTTCGGCCATTCTCACGCTGGCCATTCCCACCCGACCCTGCGCCCTTCCGTTCTTGGCTGGGCGATGGCAGCAACACTCGGCTTGGTTGTCGCCGAAGCCATCGGCGGAATTTTCGGCCGCAGCGTCGCCTTGCTAAACGACGCCGTCCACAATCTCTCTGACGTTCCCGCACTCGGCATCTCGTACCTCGCCATGCGTTGGGCGGAGAGGCCCGCCGACAGCGAAAAGACGTACGGCTACCATCGCGCCGG
>DASPTW010000118.1:0-29329 GCA_035623215.1 Candidatus Acidiferrum sp. | reverse complement strand
ACCGGCTGAAATGGCTGTGCCGCCGCTGGCCGCACCGCTGCCGGATCGGCATCCGCTTTTACTTTGGGTTCGGGGGCCGAAGGCAGCGTCGAGGAAGCGTTTGAATCTTTCACCGCGTTGTCCTTGCCGGCGGAGGTTGTGGAAACGGCAGGCTGTTCGGCGTTCGCGTTGGAAGCCACCACGACCTTCGCGACATCGTCCATCTGCGGGATGGCACAAACCAAAAGAACCGTTGCGAGGACCATTTTTCACCTCAGTATTGCTAGTGGGCTTGCAAGTCCGTCCCCACTTGCAATATGGCCATTCTGCTGCCCAAAAGGGCAGGTGACACTGGCCTATTGGTCACATTTGCGGTGGTACGGACCTGTAGACCCTCAGTTTTCCTCCTCTGGAACACCGGTACTAAGCCAGAATTGTGAAAAAATTTGGACAATTGTGGCAGCACGGTATCGCCCGCTTTACGGTTCGATTAGAGCGTCGGCAGTGTTTCCAACTCTGCTATAATTCGCGCGTTGATCGCGCCCAACCGCGGTCACGCCCACGATGACCAGCCAAGATTCTTCCGGCGCTAAACGCGCTCGCGTCCCGCAGCGCGGTCCTCAGCCTCCCCGCTTTATCGTTATTGAAGGCCCTTTGCGCGTTGGAAAAAGCACGCTTGCCCGCATCCTTGCCGAGCGCCTCCACGCCCGCCGCATCTACGATTGCGAAGACAATCCCTTCCTTGCCGACTTCTACAAAGCCAAGCCTGGCGCCGCCTTCCGCGCCCAGATGTACTTCCTCATCGAACGCCAGAAACGGTTGCGCGAAGCTTTGGCGGTCGAAGCCCCCGGCCCCCTCCTCTCCGACTTTCTCTTGGAAAAAGATCGAATTTTCGCCAATCTGAATCTGAACGATCAAGAGTTGAAGCTTTACGAGCGATATTACGAAGCCCTCTCGGCGGACATCCCGGCTCCAGACCTAGTCATTTACCTGCAAGCCAAGCCGGAAGTGCTTCGCGCGCGCATTGCTAAAAAAGCCTCCCGCGAGGAAACGCAAATTTCGCTGGAATACATCGAGGAAGTAGCGCGCGCCTACGAACACTTTTTCTTTCACTACGCAGCCTCTGACTTGCTCGTCATAAACACTTCGGAAATCGACTTCGTGGAGCGCAGCGAAGACCTCCAGCAGCTTCTCCGCCGCCTCCAGGATCCCGTCAAAGGCACGCAATACTTCCTGCCGCTCAGCGCCTCGGAATAAACGCGGCATTGACACCGCGCCTCAATCCGCATAACTTTCGCATCCGGTCTTCGTTCTGACCGCCCGCTGATGAAAAACAAACTTCTGTTCGCGGCGATTCTCACCGCTACCATCGCGATTGCCGCTTCACTCCTTGCGAGCGCGCATTCTTCGCCCCTCCCACCGCTGCTACCCCCGCTACTGCGCTGGCTCGCCATCACTGTGATCGGGATTTATGCCACTTCCCGCCGCTCTCTCACCGCTTGGATTCTCGTGGGGCTATTGGCTGGGGCGGAATTCGGCCACGACGTGCCTACTTTGGCTGTCAAACTTCAGTTCCTAGGCACGATTTTCCTTCGGCTCATCAAGGTCATCATCGCCCCGCTACTTTTTGCCACTCTCGTTGTGGGAATCGCCGGCCATGCCGATTTGAAAAAAGTCGGCCGGCTGGGCATCAAATCCATCATCTACTTCGAGATTGTTTCCACTATTGCTCTGCTCATCGGCTGCGTAGCCATCAATCTGAGCCGTGCCGGTGAAGGGATCCACCTCCCGCCAGCAGCCGCAACGGAATCACTCAACGCCGCGCCCCACACGGCCTCGCAGATCATCATCGACATCTTTCCGGAGAACATCGCGAAATCCGTCGCTGAAGGCCAGGTTTTGCAAGTCGTCGTCTTCAGCATTCTTTTCTCTATGGCGCTGATTCTCGTGCCGGAGCTCAAGCGCCGCCCCATGCTCTCGTTCGCCGAAAGCCTCTCGGAAACCATGTTCAAGTTCACCAACTTGGTCATGTACGCTGCTCCGGTTGGCGTCTTCGGCGCAGTCGCCTATACCGTTGGGCACCTCGGCCTTGGCGTGCTTCTCCCGCTCTTGAAATTGCTGGCCACGATGTACGTAGCTCTGTTCTTTTTCATTACGTGCGTCCTGTTGCCGATCGCTTTGTTAGTTCGTGTGCCTTTGAAACAGTTTTTTCACGCCGTCACTGAACCCGTCACCATCGCCTTTGCTACCGCCAGCTCCGAAGCCGCCCTGCCACGCGCCATGGAGCAAATGGAATCCTTCGGCGTGCCGCGCCAAACCGTCGCTTTCGTTCTTCCCACCGGCTATAGCTTCAATCTTGACGGTTCGAGTCTGTACCAATCGCTCGCGCTGCTCTTCATCGCCCAGGCCGCCGGCATCCATCTGACCGTTACGCAGCAGATCGTCATGCTCCTGACGCTTTTGATCAGCAGCAAAGGCACAGCAGGCGTGGCTCGCGCCTCCCTAGTGATCGTTCTGGCAGCCGCCACTTCCTTCCATCTCCCGACCGAACCGCTCTTCCTTCTTTTCGGGATTGACCAGCTTATGGACATGGGCCGCACGGCCGTCAACGTCCTCGGCAACTGCCTCGCTTGCGTTGTTATCGCCCGTTGGGAACACGAGTTCCCCGCTTCCGCAAACGTCTCCGCGGAAGTCGTCGGCTAGCGCAGAAGCTTAGGAAACTTGGAACGCTCAGCCCGTTACTTGGTCTGCAGCGACGCTAGATAGTCGTTTAGGTTCTTGATCCGCTGTTGCACCGCGATTTCGTGATTTGGATCTAGCGACTTGAAAAGCGGCCCCCACGTTGGCATGTCTGCGGAACCGTGCGCTGCTACTCCTGTGCCCTCTTTCAGAATCGTCGCCACATGATCGCGCGGGTACTTGCCTCCCTCACTTCGCTTAGCCAGCGTTGTCAAGTCCGCTGGCGGTGTTTTCAGGGCCGCAGCAGCTGGGCCGGTGCCTTTCGCGTCTGCGCCATGGCAGGATGCGCAATATTGCGTGTACATCTCCTTCCCTGACGCGGGAGAGGTCTGCTTCATGGGAACTGTCTTGATGACCGGCTTCTCCTGTGCGCTCGAGAGGCACGCGGCGAGAAGCACTGCGCAAAGGGTGGTTATCTGGCGAATGGTCATACACTCCTCCGGGACTCTCCACTTCATTGGCTCGGAAGGATTGCTTCCGGGAAGCGACCAATTGGCTAAATTCTAGCACCGTTAGAGGCTTTCCACTACACCACTGGGCAGGCCCGTTCGCCATTCCGCGAACTGTCCACTTTTGCGCCCTCCGACCAGTTTTTATCTCCTCAAGTAAGCCATAGACTGCGCCAATCTTTCCTTGGATTGCCGGCCCCCCGCGCACCCGGGGTTACCTCGCCTTCCAGCCAGAAGACGTGGTCGGCAAGGCGTGTGTCCTCATGAAAAGCTCCGCCCTCTGGCAAAGTCCCATATCCGGCACTATTCGCAAATTCGCTCTTTGTTGGAAAAACTGAAACAGCCTAGGTGTGCACAGCCACTGGAATTTCTGCTGGCGTTGTGGGAGAGGAATTCAACTCATTGATCGCCTGCCTTTGCAACCCAAGGAACAGGACGATCAAAACACCCTGCGCCACTAGTGCCGCTCCCCAAATCGCTGGCCGCAAGAACCATGCCGAGTGATCCAGCAGATATACAGCCGAGGGATAAAAGAATGCCGAGAACCCCGCCCGTTCTGGATTTGTGTAGATCCCTAGCGGAGCCATCAGAATCAGCGCGCACACGTAAAAAATCACCAGGAACAATACGCCCATCACCAGCGGGTGTTTGCCGCGCCGCAAGCTCATCCATTGCAGGAATTGCAGGTCCCGCGTGATCCACAAGACGAAGAACAGCACGCGCACCACGGAAAATTTCACATTCCATTCGACCAGCGGATTGCGCCCTTCCGTCACTCCCAGAACCACGAGCAGTCCCGCCGCTGCTGTTCCGGCAATCATCAGGGGCGCCGGCCAAGTCAGGTCCAGCCAACTTGCTGGAGACGGTTCGCGGCTCCGCAAAATCCGCCGCATCCGCTCCCGGTTTCGGATCGCCCCAATTCCCAAAGCGAAGAAAACCACAATGTTCAGCGTCAGCAAGAAGGATTGACCATCCATCGGCGTCGCCGCGCTCCACCGAAAGAACGCTACAAACAACAAGTTGATGAACATCGCGAATCCCAGAGCCTGTAGCGGGGAATAAATTTCGTAATAATTTGGGTCGCGTTTGATGTTTCTCACCACGGCCAGCAAGAACCATCCCGCGAACAGCAGATCGATTGCCAGCAGAAGCGGCACGTGGTGCACCCGTTGCCCGAAGAACACGTCGATCGCCCAGGGCGTCTCCAACTGACCGGATCGAAACGCCGCCCCCACCTGTTGCCACCCGCCCCACTGTGCAATTTGCGGCGCATAAAACGGCCCAAACGGATGCACCTGAAAATAAGGCGTCCCCTCGCCGCCAGTGACGCTGGCGCCCAACAGGACCAGAAGCACCAGAATGCCAGCGGTGTGCGAGCCCCGTACACTCAAAAGAGATATGAGAAGCGCCAGAGCGTGCACGGCAATCGAAGCCACCAGCAACACCGCATAAGCCGCCGCGACCGTCAAAAGCGGCCTTCGTCCCATGATCATCCCGTACAACGCCAGCGGCATCAGGCACAGAAACACAAAATACGTGAACACCGGCGCGCCAAACAATTTCCCCACGGCCAGCTCCAGCGGCGTCATTCGCGTCACCCGCTGGTAGTCAAATGTGTTTTGTTCCTTTTCGCGGTGAATGCTGTTGATGCATGCAATCCCGCCGCCCGCCGCCAGCATCAGCGCCTGCAGCCAGAACGCCGTCTGGAGAATTTGAATGCCCCACCCATAGGGCCCAGTCGGCGCTTGATACCTATTCTGGTTCGAGATTGCGAAGCCGATCACCAGGGAAATCGCCACGCAAATGCACGTGGTTGCCGCAACTTTCCCCGGCCGCAGCTGCGCCCGTACATTGCGGATGAATTCCGGGTTGTCCCAAATCGCCGTCACATCACTTCCCCGCTCGACAGCCTCGAGAACAACGCTTCCAACGTTTCCACTTTCTCTTCCACTCCGCAAATCGGCGCGCCAGCGTTCACAGCGTCGCGCACCAACGCCGCTAATTCCCCGTCCGTTCCCGGAAACACCATCTCTGCTTCCAGACCCGCTTCTTTGACTTCGCTCACACCGGGGCGAGCCGCCAGCCACGCTCCCAACGCGAATCCCTCCGCCGCCAGCTTGATTCGCACGCGCTTGGTCATTCCTGCCCCGCGCATCACGTCGGCAATTTTCCCCACACGCAACAGCTTTCCTTTTTCCATGATCGCCAGCGACGTGCAAATCTCTTCCAGGTCCGAAAGTACATGCGACGTGATGAACACCGTTTTCCCTTCGCGATTCAGCTTCCGGATAAGCTCCTTCAGCTCCAGCCGCGCCTTGGGATCCAGCCCCGACGCCGGCTCGTCCAGCACCAGCACCGGCGGATCGTGCACAATCGCTCTTGCGATTCCCAATCGCTGTTTCATCCCACGCGACAGCCCGCCGACCATCGCGTCGTATTTGGACTCCAACCCCATCAGCGCGATGACTTCTTTGACCCGCTCCTGCACCTTTGCCGGCTCCAGCTTGTACGCCAGCGCAAAGTGCTCAACGTATTCCCAGGCTTTCAGGTCGTCGTACACCGAAAAGAAATCGGCCAGGTACCCGATGTATTGCTGCGCCTCTTCGGGTTGCCGTTCAACATCAATCTCATTTACGGTGATCCGACCAGCCGTTGGTAAAAGCAGCCCACAAATCATTTTTAGCGTCGTCGTCTTTCCCGCTCCGTTCGGCCCTACCAGCCCAAACACCTCTCCCGCAGGCACTTCCAGCGTCAGACGGTCTGCCGCAACAAGCTGACCGGCCTTCCCCGTGGGAAGGTCATATTCCTTCGTCACGTTTTCCAGATGAATCATGGCAATGGTGGCGATTCTCCCCCCGTCTCTCCACCCCGTCAATGGCTTCTGATCAGTAAACGCTTCTCCTCCTCGAATTGTTCCGTGATGACGGAACTGGCCGCCCATGGCGGCTGTGTTGCGGCGCATCCGCTCTCACTGTTGTATATTGCCGTCCACGCATCGAGGAGGCACTAACATGGAACTTTGGTCACGCCGCAAGTTTTTTCTGACTTCGCTGGCCGGGAGCGCACTTGCCGGCACAAACAAACTCTTCGGCCGCACTCCTGCGAATGGAGACGAGACGTTTTCGCTGGGGAATCTGGCTTCACCCGCGCAGGGCAAGCGCTCGCTCATCATCTCCAGCGCGAATGGCCTCCACGCCTTAGACAAAGGAATGGACATCCTCAAAAAAGGCGGCGACACGCTCGACGCCGTCGTTGCTGCGGTTACGGTTGTTGAAGACGATCCGAACGACGATTCCGTTGGTTACGGCGGGCTTCCCAACGAAGAGGGCGAAGTCGAACTCGACGCCAGCGTCATGCACGGGCCGACGCATCGCGCCGGTTCGGTGGCGGCGGTGCGCAAAATCAAAAACGTTTCGCGGCTCGCCAAAACCGTCATGGAAAAAACCAATCATGTCATGATCGTCGGCGATGGCGCGCGGCGGTTCGCCGTTGCGGAAGGCTTCGAGGAGATGAATCTGCTGACCGAGCATTCGCGAAAACTCTGGCTTGCTTGGAAAGCCAGTTCTTCCCTCAATTGGCGGCCGGGCATCGACTCGCCAGAGTGGAAAGAGCATATGGCTGCGCTCTTCGATGGTGACCAGGAAAAAATCGCCTATGCCGAACGCGTCATCGCTCATCCACCGACGGGCACGATTCCCTGCATGGCCGTCGATGCTAACGGCGATATTTCCGCCACCACTACGACTTCCGGCCTATCTTGGAAAATTCCCGGACGCGTCGGTGATTCTCCCATCATCGGGGCGGGCTGCTGCGTGGACAATGAAGTTGGCGCCGCCGGTTCCACCGGCAAAGGCGAAGAAAATATCAAAATTTCCGGCGGCCATACCATCATTGAAATGATGCGCCAGGGCAAATCGCCGGAAGCCGCGTGCCTCGAGGCCATGGCGCGTGTCGCCCACAACTACAAAAACGACAAGAAAAAGCTCAATACGTTCCATCTCTACTTTTATGCCATTAACAAAGACGGCGTGCACGGCTCCGCTTCGCTTTGGCGCAACGGCTACGAGGCGAACAAGCAGGCTTCCTATGCCGTGCATGACGGCGCCGAAGTGCGCCTCGTTCCCTGCAAACCCTATTTCGACGAAGCCGGCGGCGACCAATAACTGTCTCCGTTTGGGGCTGTCTTTCGTCTCTGTAGACTCTGTGTTCTCTGCGGCCTCTGCGTTAGTTCTTTTTCTTCACTGTCGGCTGTCAACTGTTGACTGTCGACTGGAATGCGTCATTCTTAATTCTCTATGGACCAAGCCAATATCCTAATCATCGGCGGTGGCGTCGTCGGCTGCGCTATCGCTCACGCCGTTTCTTCACAATGGCAGGACGTTTTTCTCGTCGAGCAAAATCCTAAGGTCGGCATGGCCACCAGCACGCGCAACAGCGGGGTGAACCACTCCGGGATTTATTATCCGAAGAATTCGCTGAAGGCGCGTCTTTGCGTCAAGGGCAACCGGCTCCTCTATGAATTCTGTGCCAGGCACAATGTTCCATTCCGGCACTGCGGCAAGCTTGTTGTCGCCGCGGAAGCTCATGAAGAAACAGAATTACATGCGCTGAAAAAACGCGGGGAAGATAACGGTGTCGAGGGCTTGCGTTTGATCGGCGCGGACGATATATGCAAGCGCGAGCCGCACATCAAAGGCGTCGCTGCGCTTGATGTGCCGTCGACAGGTATTGTTTCCGCCGAAGAACTGGTTCACGCGTTCGCCCGTCTCGCCGCCAATCAAGGCGCAAACATCGTTACGCACGCACGAATGGTTTCGCTCGAACCCACCGGCAACACGATTCGCGTGGGCCTACGCATTGGTGACGAAGAAGACTCGCAGGAAGAAACGATTGAAGCCCGCTGCGTCATTAATGCCGCGGGTCTTTATGCCGATGAAGTTGCCGCGCTGCTGGGCAATCACTCCTGGAAGATTTATCCCGTGCGTGGCGAATACTGCGAAGTACGCGGCCCGCGCGCTTCGCTCATCAATAATCTTGTGTATCCATTGCCCCACGCCGACGGCATCAGCCTCGGCGTGCACTTCACGAAAACTCTCTGGGGAACATTTCTCCTCGGGCCAACGGCAACCTACGTCGAGGGCAAAGACAACTACGAAAAGAACCGTTTACCCATTTCTGCTTTTGCGGAAAGCGCGAAGACGCTTCTACCCGAAATCGAAGAACGCGATTTGCAGCTCGGCTATACAGGCCTACGGCCGAAACTCGCTCCCCCCAGCCACAAAGGCGGCATCGTCGATTTTGTGATCACCCGCGACCCGAATGTGCCGCAAGCCATTCATCTGGTCGGTATCGAGTCCCCCGGCCTCACCGCCGCTCCGGCGATTGCCAATCATGTCGCGCAAATGGTGAATGAAGTGTTTGCGTAGTGTCCCGTGGTCCGTGTCCCGTGCGCCGCTATTCAACGATGATGCGAACGAATTTCCGTTTCCCGAGGCGCACTTCGTAAGCAGCATCCACGCTTGTATCAAGCTTGGCTATCGGGTCCCTAAGAATCTTGCCGTTGATTTCAAGACCGCCTTGCTCGATTACGCGTGCCGCCTCGGAAATGGACTCCGCCTGGGAAAGGTATTTCAATAGCTGTGGCCACTTTGGAGACGCAGATATCACTTGAAGAGCTGCCTCGTCCGTTTGAGTTTCCAAAAAACCATCTGGACGTCGTCTCAGTCGTATCTCTTGCATCTCTTTCGGGGCTTGGCGGTTGCGGAAGACGCGCTGGAAATTCTCGGCAGCTTTGCGCGCAGCCTCCTTGCCATGGAAGTCAGAAATCACTTCCTCGGCAAGCCTCATTTTCGCGTCCATGGGATGCAGCTTGCCGCTCACCACCTCTTTCCTCAATTCCGCAATTTGTTGCGGCGTGCGATCCGTCACTAGTTCGTAGTAGGACCACATCAGCTCGTCAGGAATCGACATCAACTTGCCGAACATTTCGCCGGGCGCTTCGGTGATGCCGACGTAATTTCCGAGGCTCTTAGACATTTTGCGCTGGCCATCAAGCCCAACGAGAATCGGCATTGTGAGAATCGCCTGGCCGGGCAGACCGTACTCGCGCTGAATTTCGCGGTGGACCAGCAAATTAAATTTTTGCTCCGTGGCCCCGAGCTCGATGTCAGATTTGAGTTCCACGGCATCGCGAGCGGTCAGAAGGGGATAGAGCAGTTCATGAACGGAAATGGGCTGCTGGTTGTCCAGCCGCGAACGAAAATCTTCGCGCTCAAGCATGCGCGCCAGCCGGTAGTGCGAACACAAGCGAACGACGTCTTCGGCGTTCATTTTGCTCAGCCATTCGCTGTTGTATCGAACTTCGGTTCTTTCGCGGTCAAGGATTTTGAAAACCTGCTCGAGGTAGGTTTTGGCGTTGGCGTCGACTTGCTCCCGCGTCAGCGGCGGACGCGTTTCCGAAACGCCCGTGGGGTCACCGATCATTGCGGAAAAATCGCCAATTAGAAAAACGGCGGTGTGGCCCAGATCCTGAAAGTGTTTCAGTTTGCGCAAAACCACCGTGTGACCGAGATGAAGATCGGGAGCCGTCGGGTCCACGCCGAGATAAACGCGCAGCGGCTTGCTCGTTTTGCGCGACTGCTCGAGCTTCGCCGCCAGCTCTTCCACGGGAATGATTTCCGCGACGCCTTTTTTGATGTAGGCGAGTTGCTCTTCCACCGGTTTGAAATTCGTTTGTGCCATAGTCACCAAAATCGAGAACCGACGGTCTGAAGACCGGCCACTACAGAGCCTCCTCCGCGTGCGAGGTCAGCTTCACGCGGCGGCGCTCGATTTTGTACTTTCCTTCCAGAACAAGTCGAACGGCTTCGGAATAAATGCGATGTTCTTCCTTCAAGATTCTCTCGGCAAGCGCCGCTTCCGTGTCGTCGTCCTTCACCGGAACGACGGCCTGAACAATAATCGGGCCGGCATCGAGAGTCTCATCCACAAAATGCACCGTGCAACCCGCAAACTTCACGCCGTATTCCAGTGCCTGGCGCTGTGCTTCTAGCCCGGGAAACGATGGCAACAATGACGGGTGGATATTCAGGATGCGATTCGGAAACTTGGCGACGAAATACGGAGACAGCAAACGCATATAGCCCGCGAGACAGATGAGATCGACTTTGTATTCATCAAGAACTGTGGCGACTTGTCGATCGTAAACTTCGCGTTCGAGGCCTTTCGAAGGAATCACGCGGGTAGCAATTCTGCGCGCTTTGGCACGATCGATTCCCGGCGCGCCTTCGCGATTGCTGATGACGATGGCGATTTCCGCGTTGGGGATGCGGCCCGCCGCGACGGATTCCACCAACGCCTCAAAATTCGAGCCGCGCCCGCTCAAGAGCACGCCAATCCGCTTCTTCATAAACGAAAAACGTTAACACATGCGGTGCAGGGCTCAAAACGCCGTGACTGGGTTTCTACGACTCACCAGTCCCGAGTCATCAGCCACTAATTGACCGCTTTGCTGTAGAACTTCCGGAGGCGCAGCGCTCAAGGCGCGCTATGCGTCTTGGTCATGAACCAAGAAACTTAGCACAGACGTCCTTCCACAAGAAACAGATGAAAATCGGTCGGCAGAGGCTTAGCCCCCAGCTGCCGCAGCATCGAGGCGACTTGACCCCGATGGTACGTGGAATGGTTCGCGAGGTGCAGCATCAGGTGCATCAAGGTCACTTCCGTTCCGCGAATCGGGAGCATTTTCCTCAAGGCCTCGTCTGTCAGGCCATTCATGAATTCGATCTGTTCTTTCTCGACTGCGGCCCACTTTGTCTTTACCGCAGCGAAGTCGGGAAATGCCTGCGGATTAAACAGGGCATTATGCCGGTCCCACAAATCCGCCAAGAAGGCAGAATTCGGAGAGGCCTCTCTCCAATAGGTCAGCCAACCCCACTCACCGCCAAGGATGTGTACCAGTGTGTCGCGAACGGAACGAAAGCTGCCCCCCAAATCCCGCGTGAATTGCTCGGCGCTGAGCATGGAGGCCGCTTGCAAAACCCGGTTGTTCGCCCAGCGATCATATTCGTAGAGCAGTTGGATGTCGTCCCTCGTCATGATCAGTTGGGGCCATCTGAGGAGTAGCCCGGTTCTGTCGAGGTTGCTGACTCGATCGGAGCGGGAATCAGGCGCGCTGCGGCTTCAGCGGATTCGTGGGCGGCGGGTACGGTGCGCGCAGCCCACCAACGGGTTGCCCTCTGAAATAGCCAGAGCAATCCCCCCAGGATCAGGAACACAATCAGCCAGCGCAAGACCATCGCTAGCAGCGCGGCGTCGAAGGCCGGCCATTCGAATTGGAACTGCTGGAGGCGCGCGCCGCGATCGAGCATCCAGTGCCAACCCGTGTGCGCCACCAGCGCGGAAAGGATGATGGTGCCCATGCGCTCGGCAACCGCGTATTTGAAAAAGAGCTGGAGCACAGGAATGAGTAAAACGAGAACAAGAAGCTGCCCAAGCTCGACGCCCACGTTAAACGAAAGCAGCGACGTAAGCATGTGAGACCCGGCGAATTGCAGAGATTGCCGCAGCGCGAACGAGAACCCGAAGCCGTGCACCAAGCCGAAGCCGAAGGCAATCATCCAGCGGCGCTGCAACGAGTTGGCTCCCACAATGTTTTCAAGCGCCATGTAGACGATGGAAGCGGCGATGAGCGTCTCGATGAGCGGAGGAAACCACAAGAAATCCGGCGCGAGATTGTACGCGGACGCGATCAAGGTAATCGAGTGCGCCACTGTAAAAGCAGTGACGACAGGGATGAGCGCGCGAAGACTCCGCAACGGAATGACCAGGCAGAAAAGAAAGAGCAGATGGTCGGTGCCGTCGAGAATATGAAGAAAGCCCAAACGGACAAAACTCAGCGCCGCCTGATACCAGCGGGGATCAAGCCGAACGAGGCCGGGGTTGCCGTCCAATTCGAAAGCGCGGACCGCTCCGCCGGGAGGAAGGAAGCGAAGAACGGTTACGACCCGCAGACCGAGGCGCGCCAGCCGCGGCTGAATCGAAAAACGGGATTGCTCGGACTGAATCGGAGTGTCGAACAGCACGTCCATTAGCGTCTGATCCCAAACGATGTCCGTGGAATTCGGCAGCGGCGGGCCGGTGAGATGGTCATAGGCAGCTTCGTACGAGGTGAAGGAGAAATCCGAAGGCAGGGAAATGCGCGTGGAGATGACCTCCGGATTGGGCAGGCGCGTATCGCCCTCGTAAAGTTCGATGAAGCCGGCGATCCACAGCTTGGCCGCGCCGGGCAGCAGAGCCGAGGCGCGGGCAAGATCGAGGTAGCCGTTTGCGCGTTCGGGAAAGCTGATGTCGCGCATTGCTCGGAGCGGCACGCGAATTAGCAAATGAAGCTGCTGGCCTTCCGGCTTGACGAACATCTGCACGGTCACATCGCTGGGAATGTCGTGAGCGAAAGCACAAACTGGCACGAGAAAAATAACGGCTGCAAGAAACAAGCGATAGATTCGAAACATGATCGTTCCTTTACTTGGGGACGTAGCCCGCCGGCAAAATCTTGTGCGGATCAACACGCACGACCAGATACACGATTTGGTCGGAGGAAATTTCGCTAAACCAGTGAGGCGTGTTCGGGGGAATGATGACAACGTCGCCGGGGCCGATCTTTCGGCTCACTCCATTCTGGATGGGGCCGCCGCGCGTGCTGGGGCCATTGAGAATCGTGACAACCGGATGGTCGGCGGGAAACTCCGAGAGATTGTCCATGGAGCCGCCCGTGACTAGCGTCGCGTTCCCTTTGATGACGTGATAAATCTCGGTGATTTGGCTGTGCTCGATGCCGCCGCCCGCCTGTGCGCCGGACGTTTTCGCGCGATGGACCACTCCCACGCCAACGTTGTATTCGCCGTTGATGCTCACCACGCGAATGGCTTGATCGCTGATCCGGTCGGAAGCGGTTTTTTGCACGAGGGCTTGAATCTCGGCGTTGCTGATATCCGTGGCGGTTCCTCGCGGCAAATGGGGCGAGACGGGCTGCGCGTTTTGCGTTTGCTCCGGAAATTTCCCCGGAAGCGATAGCGCAAGAAGTGCGGCGACAAGGCTTAGAAGAATTTTCTGCATAACAACTCCTCCGGAAACGATTTGCTCACGCGGAATTACTTACTGGACGTAGGCCAGACCACGCCTTGCTCCTTTTTCGTGACCGCCGCCAAGCCCTTGTAGACGAATTTCTGGACGCGCTGGCCGCGGTAGGTCTCCGTAGTGAACAGGTTGCCTTTCGAATCGGCTGCGATGCTATGCACGGCGTAGAATTGGCCGGGCTGGCGGCCGCCATCGCCGAAGCTGGTCAGGACTTCTAGGCTGTCGCGCAACATCACGTAGATTTTTTCGTTTGAACCGTCGGCCAGAAAAATATATTTCTGCTGAGGATCCTTGGAAAACGCGATGTCCCAGGCTGACCCGTCACCGAGCGTTCGTTTCGCGATAAAAGCCTCCTTCACGAAGGTGCCGTCTTTCTTGAACACCTGGATGCGGTCGTTGGGGCGGTCGCAAACGTAAAGCAGGCCATCGTTGGCGAGTTCCGCGCAATGCACCGGATTGCGAAACTGCTGCGCGGGCGGCGCGTCGGGATTGTACGGGCCGAGGTCTGTGTCGTCAGGTTTGTTGCCATAGGCGCCCCAGTGGCGCTTGTACTTTCCGGTTTCGGCGTCGTACACGATGACGCGGTGGTTGCCGTAGCCGTCGGCGACGTATAGCTCGTTAGTAGCTTTGTCGACGAACATTTTTGCCGGCCCTTTGAGATTGTCGATATCGTTGCTGCCCTGACTCTTGTTGGGATGGCCGATTTGCATCAAAAACTTGCCATCTTGCGTGAATTTCAAAATTTGATTGTCGTGAAAAAAGCCCTTGTCTTTTCCGCGGCTGTTGCCGCCAATCCAGACGTTGCCTTTGTAATCCACGGTGATGCCGTGATTCGAATCGGGCCAGTCGTAGCCTTCGCCGGGGCCTCCCCAGTGGCCGATGAGGTTGCCCGCTTCGTCAAACTCGAGAACGGGTGGAGCGGGAACGCAACAGTCGGCGGCCGGCGGGTTCGCGGTGGCGTAGATTTCCATCGGCTCGTAGGTATTGGTGCGGTGAACAATCCAGATGTGGTCTTGGGAATCGACAGAGACTCCAACGCTCATGCCAAGGATCCAATGATTAGGCAGGGGCTTGGGCCAGAGGGGATCCACCTCAAAGCGCGGCGCTTCGATTCCAGCTGCGGCGACCGAAGCTTTTCTGTCCAGCACAACGGAGCCGGCAGCGAGTGCACCGATCAGCCCGAGAAAAGCAGCTCCCACGTAGATGTTGCGTTTCATATCCCCCTCCTCTGCAGGCCGTGATTGTAAAGGATTTGCGGAGATTCACAAGCATTTGGGTGCGGACGTGTCAGAAGTCATCTCATGTTAACCAAGCGGGCTAAATAGGTTCTGCCGAGAGTTGTCGTTGAAGTTACAATGTCGATCGCGATGAAAAAACACAACAACGGGAGAATGCAACCGTGACAAAACGCAAAGCCAGTGAAGTAGACGAATACATAGCAAAATGTCCAAGAGAGGCGCAAGGCGATTTGGCGAAGATGAGAGCCGCGATACGGGCGGCAGCGCCTGGTGCCACTGAACGCACCGATTATTTCCAAATGCCAGGATATTCCTATCCGGGATTTGATTATGACGGAATGTTTGCCTGGTTCAGCTTCAAGAAATCACACATACGTCTACATGTACGCCCTCCAGTAATACACGAACATAGGAAGGAACTCGCAGGTTATCCCGCAACGAAAGCCATCGTCAGCTTTCCAGTGGGTAAGCCGATACCAATGGCATTGGTGAAGAAACTGGTGAAAGGAAGTCTCAAGGCAATGAAGGACAAATCTAAATAGACTTCGCCATCAGGGTACGTAAGAGGGCGTTTCGTTCTGCCCAAGTGTGCTTGCATTTTTCTGGCATCAATAGCTCATCAGATACCAACAATAAGACTTGAAGAGGTTATAACATCGGCTGGGTTCGCGCTAGAATGCGTGTTTCCTTCTGACGCCAAACCGGTAGCGGGAGAACAACAAATGAAGAATCCGATGAGCACGACTTGCTCGTTTGCCCGGGCGCTCACCGCGGCGGGGCTGGCAGCACTGGCATTTGCAGCGCTGCCTGCGGTCGCGCAACAGGCAAAGCCGCGCGATCCCGCGGAGCCGTCGCAAAGCAAACCACAGCCCAAGATCTTGCCCAGGCCTTTGGGCGCGGTGGCGCGGCAGAGCATCGATGAAAAGTCGATGCGCGCGCTCATTCACGACCTCGTGAACTGCGGGACGCGGCTGACGGTCTCATCGTGGGACGATCCAAAGCGCGGAATTGGCTGCGGGCGGGACGTGGTGGTGGTCCGCCTTAACGAAATCGCGAAAGAAAGCGGCGGAAAGCTGCAAGTGGTCGTAGACAAGTTTGAGATGACGTCGGCGCGAACCGGAGACAAGCCGGCGCACATGGAGAATGCGTACGCGATTCTCCCTGGAACCGACGAAAAACTGACGAAGACAGTGTTCATCGTTTCCGGCCACATGGATTCGCGCGCGTCCGACCCCGTGAATCCTGCGCTCGACGCGCCGGGAGCGGACGATGACGCTTCGGGAGTGGCAGTGAGCGTGGAGTGCGCGAGGTTGCTGAGCAGACCGGAGGCGAACGGCCACGGAAAATTCGGAAAATATCGCGCGACATTGCTGTTTGTCGTCGTCTCCGGCGAAGAACAGGGCCTGCTCGGCAGCACCCACCTCGTAGATTGGGTGAAGCAACAAGGCTATACCGTTGGTGGAATGCTGGACGACGATATCGTCGGTGCCGACCCGGCGCCGGGCGCGCCACATCGCGTGCGGCTGTTTTCCGGCAACGGCGAGATTGACGATGCGGATTCTCCGTCACGCGAGCTGGCGCGCGCTATCGAAGAAATCGACGGGCGCAGCGCGATTCGCATGGTTTTCCGTCAGGACCGCTACGGCCGCGGTGGCGACCACTACCCGTTCTACAAAGCAGGCCTGCCGGGGGTGCGCTTCACCGAACCGCTGGAGGATTACAACCACCAGCATCAAACGCCGCGCACGGAAAATGGAATTGAGTACGGCGACTTCGAGAAATATCTGAACTTCACGTTCATGGGTGACGTGGCGCGCGACAACGCGGAAGCTCTGCGGCAATTGGCCATGGCACCGGCCCCGCCAAACAATGTGAAGCTCACCGGCGCGGTCACGCCGAATGCCAAAGTCTCCTGGGCGGCAGACGACGATGCCGAGCGCGCGGGATTTGAAATTTTGTGGCGCGAGACGACCGACCCGCGCTGGAAAGTCTTCGATTTCGCAACAGGGTCCGGCGAAACCGTGCTAAAAGATGTTTCCACTGACAATTACTTCTTTGCGGTACGCTCCGTGGGCAAGAACGGCGCCCGCTCCATTGCCGTGCCCACCGAAATGGAGCGCCGCCCTCCGCCGGGTCCCACTCCCCCCAAAAATTGAGCGCAGGCTGTTAACACCGGGTCCGTTCCGGGCGTCTGGATGAGCATTGGGTGAAAACCACATGCTCAGGCTCACAGGAGGACCCGCCATGCTGCCAAAACTGCCAAGATTGTTTCTCTTTGCGCTGCTTGGCTGCTGCTTTGTCGTTTCCACTTCTTTGCCGGGGCGAGAGAAGGGCCCTGGATTTGCCGGATTAACCGTCCATGAATGGGGCACGTTTACTTCAATTGCAGGAAAAGACGGCGAGGCGGCCAAGTGGTCGCCGCTGTCGAGCCCGACAGATTTACCCAGCTTCGTGGAACACTTCCGCACGCCCACATTTAAGCTGGGGTTGCGTGGAACCGTGCGGATGGAAACGCCAGTGCTGTATTTTTACAGTCCGCAGCAAGAGCAGGTTTCGGTTCACGTCAGTTTTGCGAAGGGCCTGATCACGGAGTGGTACCCGCGCGCGAGTCGCGTCGAGCCATCTGCAAATCCGGAGGAGTGGAGCATTTTTCACGGGTCAAAGGATGGCGGCATCGGCTGGGACGCAGTAACGGTGGCGCCGGGCCTCCGATTCGAATTTCCTCAGGATGCGAAACCCAGCCACTACTACGCCGCCCGCATGACTTCCGCGACGCCGCTATCGGTGAAAACTTCGTCTGGGGAGCAACAAGAAAAATTCCTTTTCTACCGCGGCGTGTCGTCGTTTCAAGCGCCCATTTCGGCGACGGTGAGGGCGGATGGCGGCGTGCAAATCGAAAATCGCTCGAGCGCGGAGATTCCAGAAGTGATTTTATTCGAGCGGCGCGGCGAACAGCTTGGTTACCGGAACGGCGGACCTCTGGAGAAAGAAACTGCACTGGCAAGCCCGGAACTGAACAGTTCGGTCGAGGATTTAGCAAGAGAGCTGGAGGGAATTCTCGTGTCTCAGGGGCTTTATTTGGACGAGGCCCAGGCCATGGTCGCAACCTGGCGCGATTCGTGGTTCGAAGAAGGCAGCCGGCTGATTTACATCGTGCCGCGAACCTTCGTGGACGGGATTTTGCCGCTTGCGATCCACCCTGCTCCAGCGGAGACAGCGCGAGTCTTCGTGGGCAGGATGGAACTGGTCACACCAGCTACGAAGAAAGCAGTGGAAGCCGCGTTTGCGACGAAAGACAGGGCCACGCTGGAAAAGTACGGACGGTTCCTCGAACCGATTTTGCAAACCATGATTGCCAGAGAGACGGATCCCCAACGAACAGCGAAGTTGAGAGCATATCTAAACTTCGTTTATTCAGGATTGGTTGAGCAGGCCGTGAGCAAAACTAATCTCAACTAAGCGAAGGGAGTTAGATCTCGTTCACGGCAATCGCATAGCTTTGCTTTCAGGCGGAATGCCTCCGAGCACTACTGTGCCCTCCATCCACCCCTGCAACTGACTGTCAGTGCTGTGCTGCCGCTGCCGGCTGCGCGAAGGTAATGAAATGACCGCCGGGATCCTGAACGGAGAATTCCTTCATTCCGTAAAACGCTATGCGCATCGGCATTACGAGCTTCGCATCCTTCATCGCTGCGAGAATCGCATCGATATCGTCGACTTCCAGGTACAGATACGTTGGTCCCTTGCCCGCAGTAGCGGCAACTTCCTTGGGCGCATCCTTTTCCACGCTCGTATAGGTTTGGTACATCACCTCGACTGATCCTTTTTGAAAAATCACAAAACCCAGCTTGTTGCCGTCGGGAACTTCGACGGTTTTCGTGAAGCCGAGCTTGCCGACCCAGAAGGGAATGAGCGGCTCGATTTCCTTCACCAGCAAGACCGGAGTGATTTTTTTGACGTTCATAGGCGATTTCTCCTGATTGGAATTGGCGTGCGAAATGAAAACTCGAGAAGCAGGGCAAGAATGGCGACAGCGAGAGGGCGCATGGTCCATTTTCTCCTTGACCAAACCACTAGTCTAATTTAGACTAGTTTAAATTAGACTAGTGAGCAGGACAAGCCATTTTTCAAATCAAGGAGACTCTTATGCCGACAACCGATCGCAAACTGGCCGACTTGATTTCCATTGGGCCGGCCATGCTGCGCGACTTCGAGTTGCTCGGAATCCGCAGCGTAGTCCAGCTGGCGCGGCAGAATCCGAAGAAAATGTACGAGCGGCTCGGCCGCGCGATGGGGCAGCGGCAAGATCCCTGCGTGCTCGATACCTTCTGTGCGGCCGTGGCGCAGGCGAAGAATCCGCGGCTGGCTGCCGAGAAATGCCAATGGTGGTATTGGAGCAAAAAGAGGAAGCTGGCGGCCCAGACTAATGATCGGCGGGGAAAAGGGAAAGAGAGGGTCGCGTGAAAGTAGCGCACGTGGCTCACACAGCAGTCAGAACCAACCTGAAGAAAAGAGTTCGCGTAAAGAGAGAGCCTGTGCTGACGACACCGGATTTGGTGCTGCTCAGCTTGGTGGCGGAACAGCCCATGTGCGGCTACCAAGCGAATCTGGAACTGGAGCGGCGCTGTATCCGGGACTGGGCGGCAGTTTCCCGGCCGCTGGTGTACTACTCGCTCGATAAGCTGGCGCGCGCGGGATTGCTGCGAAGTTCGGAAACGAAAGAGCCGGCGGCCGGGCCGGAGCGTAGCACTTACGAAACAACGGAAAAAGGCAAAGCCTCTCTTGCCGACGCGCTGGAGCGTGTCGAGTGGACCACGCAACGCGACCGGCCCGCGTTTTTGACCTGGCTGGCACTTTCCTGGCAGGCCCGACCGGGAGTTTTCCGGAAGCAATTGAAGCGCAGACGGAGATTCCTGCTGAAAGAGCTAAAGCGAGAGAGGGAAACGTCGCGAGCGATCTATGCAGAGGTTGGTCACAAGTTTCACGAGGCGGTTTGGATGGTCGCCTTGATGATAGCTCAGCTGAAAACAGAGATCCGATGGACGCGGCAACTGGAGCGCTCGTTAGCGCGAAGAGCCAATGCCCTTTTTCCGCAATCGGTGTTCGCCCAGGGCCTCCCCAAGTGAATTTCCGGCGGGCATTTCCCGGCGCAGCGCCGGAGCTACGCGTAACATCGTGAACGCTCAGAATGCGACAGGCGTTCGAGCAAAGCTTAAGATCGTCCGGTCTCTTACCCTATCTCGCTGGCAGTAGCTGCGCCGCGGACGGAGCTGTCCAAAGAACGTCGCCCTTGTCATCGTAGAATTGCAGAGCCGCCTGGCCCGGCAAAGTCCCGTCATCCGGGAGCAGGTACATGCCGCCGTTCTTTTTGACGCTGACTCGAGGGGAAAGGCTGAGGCGGGCATAAACATGCCCGTCGGCATCTTTGAGAACGAAATCCCGAGCTTCGACCGAGCGGGCATGAAGGACGTCTGGATCGACACGATCGGCGGCCTTAGCGCCCATGAAAAGGAGCGAAATACCGGAGAGAAGAAGCACACTGCACGCCACTTTCCAGCGGCGTGTGGAAGCTTCGACCCTCTCGACGCGCGCCGCCAAAGCCTGAAGATCGTTTTCGGAACAATTCAAATTCATAGCGAACCTCCCGAGGTTGAAACGGATGGGAATCCTTGATCGATTGGACGCAAAGGGAGAGGACGCGTGAGCGTCCCACCTAGAGGTTAAGGGAGCCGGAGAAGGAGACGCGGGCTTTGCCGGATTCGGAGCGTTCGATGCGGCCGATGAGAAAAAACTTTTCGCGGCGCTTCTTCAGCGCGGCTTCCACCGGCTTCACGTTTTTCGGTGGCACCACTAAAATCATGCCGACACCCATATTGAAGGATTGCAGCAGTTCGTCGGTGTCGATTTTTCCGAGCTTGGCAAGATATTTGAAAATGGAAGGCACGGGCCACGATGCCAAGTCGATTTCGGCTTTGAGGCCATTGGGCATGACGCGAGGCAAATTCCCTGGAATGCCCCCACCCGTGATGTGCGCCAGAGCGGAAACCCAGCCGCGCGCGACAATATCTTTCAAGGCGGGCGCGTAGCACAGATGCGGCTTGAGAAGTTCGGCGCCGATTTTGTTGCCGACTTCCGCTACGTACGTTTCCGGCTTTAATTTCGCAACTTCGAAAATCAGTTTGCGCGCCAGCGAATAGCCGTTGGTGTGCAAGCCCGCGGAGGGCAGCGCGATCAGAGTGTCGCCAGCCTGGGCGTTTTTCCCGTTGAGCAGTCTCTTGCGTTCAACTACACCAACAATGAATCCGGCGAGATCGTATTCGCCAGGTGCATAAAATCCCGGCATCTCGGCAGTCTCACCGCCAATGAGCGCGCAGCCCGCTTTCCGGCAGGAGCGGCTCATGCCCTCGACGAGCTGCTCGACCACATTCGGATCGAGCTTGCCCATCGCCAGGTAATCGAGGAAAAAAAGTGGTTCGGCGCCCTGCACGAGAATATCGTTGATGCAATGATTGACCAGGTCGCCGCCGACGGTCGAATGGACGCCCATGGCCATCGCGACTTTAAGCTTTGTGCCCACCCCGTCGGCGCTGGAAACCAGCACCGGCTCTTTCCATTTTTTTTGGTCGAGGGCAAAGAGCGCGCCGAAACCGCCGATCCCGCCGAGAACGCCCGGAGTAAACGTGTGGCTGGCATGATGGCGGATGCGCTGCTTGGCGTCATCAGCGACGGCGATATTCACCCCGGCATCGGCGTATTTCATCGAGTCTGGTTGCTTCCGTTCATGAGGACGCACTTTCGCGTCCAGTGTTCTTACCGAGGAATTTTACCGCGCCGCGGCGGGTCGCGGCGCTTGCTGCAAACTGCGGTGACAACCTAAAAGACTTAAAACGTGCGGAAAATCCGCCGCCAGCGCACGATGCCGGGATGCAAGATGGCGTTCGCGTAAGCAAAGAAGCGCTCTTGAATGTGGCCCGGTTCCCAAGCGTCCGGATTGACGTCGAGCGACATGTAAATCATCACCGGCGTGCCGATAATGTCGTTGCGTGGAACGCAGCCCCAGAATCGGCTGTCATAAGAATTCTCGCGATTGTCGCCCATCGCAAAGTAGCAATCCGACGGCACGTGGTAGGGATATTTCAGGTCGGCATGGCCAAAAGGAGCGGTGCCGGGCGGCGCAGGCTCGCTCGGGCCAGTGGTGTATTTCTCGATTTGGCGCTGGCCATTCACCCACACCGAGCCGTCGTGAATGTCGATGGTGTCGCCGGGGAGTCCGATGACGCGCTTCACGTAATCGGGCGTGTCCGGAGCGAAAGGCGGCTTGAAGATAATGACTTGCTGGCGCTTGGGATTTCGCCAGAGGGGCACGTGCCAGTTGGTGAAAGGCACGCCGGCGTCGTAGCCGATGCGGCTCATGATCAGATGGTCGCCGATGAGCAACGTTTTTTCCATCGAGCCGGAAGGAATCACGCGCGCCTGCCCGATCGTGCCGTTGATGAGCAGAAAGGCAAGGCCCACCCAAAACCACGCGATGATCTCGCGCTGAATCTTTGTTTTTACCGGGACGTTTTCTTCCTGCTTTTTCTGTTTTTCAGCTTTCACGTTCCACCGCCACCGGCCGTTCCGCGGCCGCGGGTTCATTTTCTATTGTAACCGAAGCTCCCCCCGCCTTCCCATTGGAAGCGGACCCGCGTACTTCCAGTTGCACGAGGTCCGTCGGATAGACGCCTGTATAACAAGACGTACAAAAACGGCCTTCGGTATCAGCGACAGCCTGTTTCAGCGCGGGAAGAGAGAGATATCCCAGCGAATCGGCGCCGAGGAATTTGCAGATTTCTTCCGGTGTATTGAACGAAGCGATCAACTCTTCGCGTGTAGGGGTGTCCACGCCGTAGTAGCAGGGCGAAATCGTCGGCGGACAACTGATGCGCACGTGGACTTCTTTGGCGCCCGCATCGCGCACCATGCGCACGATCTTGCGGCTGGTGGTGCCGCGCACGATGGAATCGTCGACAAGAATGACGCGCTGACCTTCGATGAGGCCGCGAATAGGGTTCAGCTTGAGCTTGACGCCAAAATTGCGGATCGCTTGCGAAGGCTCGATGAACGTTCGCCCGATGTAGTGATTGCGAATCAAGCCCATGCGAAACGGGATTTTCGATTCGAGCGCGTACCCCACCGCCGCAGGAACGCCGGAGTCAGGAACGGGAACGACGATGTCGGCTTCGACGGGGTGCTCGCGCGCCAGCAAGCGCCCGAGCATCTCGCGGCTCTCGTTGACCGAGCGCCCAAAAATGATGCTGTCCGGCCGCGAAAAATAGACGTGCTCGAAAATGCATTGCTGGTGCTGCTTCTCGGGTGCGAAGCGGATGGACTCGATGCCGGATTTCGAGATGCGCAGCATTTCGCCGGGCTCGATTTCGCGGACGTACTGCGCGTTGAGCAGATCGAACGCGCACGTTTCCGATGCGACCAGCCACGCCGCGAAGCCGCCCGGAGTGGCGAGTTTGCCAAGAACCAGCGGGCGGAAGCCGCGGGGATCGCGCACGGCATAAAGTTCGTCTTGCGTGAGAACGAGCAGCGAGTACGCGCCTTCGACTTGATTGAGCGCGTCGCCGAGCGCGCCAGAAAGATTGCGTGCCTGCGAGCGCGCCAGCAAATGCACGATCACTTCGGTGTCGCTGTTGGTTTGGAAAATCGACCCGCGATGTTCGAGCTTGCGGCGCCATTCCGCTGCGTTGGTGAGATTGCCGTTGTGCCCCAACGCGACCTTGCCCTTGTTGCAGTCAATCAGGATGGGCTGGGCGTTAAGCAGCGCTTTGTCGCCAGCCGTCGAGTAGCGCGTGTGGCCGATAGCGAGCGAGCCGGGAAGTTTCGCAAGGACGCCGGGCTGCTGGAAAATTTCATCGACCTCACCCATCGCGCGATGGAGATGAAGTTCGTTGCCGTCGGTGGAAACAATCCCAGCGGATTCTTGCCCGCGATGCTGCAATGCATAGAGACCGAGATACGCAAGATTCGCCGCTTCGGGATGGCCGAAAACGCCAAACACTCCACAGTGGTCGTGAAAGTGGTCGTCGATGTGTGCCAGTGAATTCACGACGAGTGACTTACCTCAGACAAATCCATCTTCGACCAAGTCAACGCCAAATAGCCCAGCGCGGCGATCGGCAGGAAACAAAACTCCAACGCTTGCGACCAATTCAGACCTTGGGTCGAGAGCGCTCTAACTGAGATATAAAGAATAGTCACACAGCAGAACACAGCGACCATTCGCTTTGACCACGGGCGATGGAGCAAGACCGTTGCCGTGGTAAAAAAGCCCAGCAAACATACGAACAGACCGCTCAAGACATGGAACCAAAAGGTTTCAGGGTATGCTCTCTTAAACCCAAATACTATCCCAAGAGAATACTCCGCAGAGGTCAAATGACCGAGCGACATCGCTTCGATGAAAAGCGCGGCAATTAGAAACCAATAGCCGATGCTCCAACTGAGTTTCATTTTCCGGTCAATGTCCATTCGAGCGAATTGGCCCAGGCGTCGCGAAGCGAATCGACCGGTGAGTCGATCACCGCGCGCCCCTTATGTTCGATGCGGAACGAACCGTCGCGGGTGACCTTGCCGATTTCGCTCGCCGTCACATTGTATTGTCTCGCAGTTGCAAGAACAGCGGCAAGCTTTGTGGGCGCGACAGACACATTGGCGCGTGCGCCGCGTTCGCCAAAGAGTGCAAGCTCGGCGGGGGAGCTGTCGTCGATACAAACATTTGCGCCGACGGCGGGCGGGGCAAGCCCCGCCCCTACAGAGCCGAAAAGGGATTCCGCAATAGTGACGGCGAGTCCGCCATCCGAAACGTCGTGGGCGGATTCAACGGCACCTTCCGCGGCAAGCGCGGCAAGGCAATCGATGAGCCTTTTCTCAGCAGCGAGGTCGATTGCGGGCGGCTCGCCGGCGACGAGGCCTCCCACCGTTTTCGAATATTCCGACGACGACAATTCGCGGGCAAAGAGGGATTTCTCGCTTCGCTCGAAATGACGGCCTGTTTCTGTCTGGGATGCACCGTCAAGGAGAACAATCACGTCGCCAGCATTGCGAAACGCAATTTTCAACACGCGGGAAACGTCATCGAGGACGCCGAGCATGCCGATAACCGGCGTGGGATAAATGGACTTGCCGAGCGTTTCGTTGTAGAAGCTGACATTTCCTCCGGTGATGGGCGTGCCGAGCGCGTTGCAAGCTTCCGCGATGCCGTCGATGGCTTCGCTGAACTGCCACATCACTTCCGGTTTTTCCGGGCTGCCAAAGTTCAAACAGTTGGTTGCCGCAATGGGGCGCGCGCCGCTTGCTGCCACATTCCGCGCGGATTCCGCGACGGCATGCATCGCGCCGACGCGCGGATTCAACTGGCACCAGCGGCCGTTGCCGTCGGTCGAAAGCGCAAGCGCGCGCTTCACCTCATTCGTCTTCGGATCCTTGATGCGCACGACCGCGGCATCGCTCGCGCCCGGACCCGCGAGAGTGTTCGTGCGCACGGACGTGTCGTATTGCTCCGTGATCCAGCGCTTCGAAGCAATCGCGGGCGAAGCCAGCAGCTTCAGAAGATTCTGTGTGAGGTTCCTGCCTTCCGGCGCAAACGCAAACCAATCTTTTGGCGATTCGACGCGCGGCGCGGGCGCTGCAATCGGGCGGCGATAAACCGGCCCTTCTTCGGCCAGCGGGTGCGCGGGAATTTCTGCGGCAACGCTACCGTGATTCTTGATGCGCGCGAGTCCGCCTTCGGTGACCTGGCCGACCACGACGGCATCGAGCCCCCACTTCTTGAAAACTCCGAGAACTTCCTGCTCGCGGCCTTTTTCCGCGACCAGCAGCATGCGCTCTTGCGATTCGCTGAGCATGATTTCGTACGGCGTCATACCCGTTTCGCGCTGAGGAACTTTCGCCAGGTCAATCTCGATTCCCGTTCCGCCGCGCGACGCCATTTCCACTGTCGAGCACGTCAGCCCCGCCGCGCCCATGTCTTGAATCGCCACCACCGCGCCGGTTTGCATCGCTTCGAGGCACGCTTCGAGCAGCAACTTCTCCATAAAGGGGTCGCCGACCTGCACGTTGGGGCGCTTCTGCTGCGATTCTTCGGTGAATTCGGCCGAAGCCAGCAACGACGCGCCGTGAATTCCGTCGCGGCCCGTTTTTGCGCCAACGTAAATCACCGGATTGCCCGCGCCCTTGGCTTTCGCGAAGAACAAATCTTCTTTGCGGGCGATGCCGAGCGCGAGCGCGTTAACCAATGGGTTTTGCGAGTAGCACGGCTCGAAGGCCACTTCCCCGCCGACCGTCGGCACGCCAAAACAATTTCCATAGCCGCCGACGCCGCGGATCACTCCATCAAGAATTCGCCGATTCTTCGCCGCTTCTTCTGAAGTTGTTTCCTGTTTTTTCTCGCTACTCGCCACTCGCCACTCGCCACTTCTGATCTCCCCAAACCGCAACGAATCCATCACCGCGATCGGCCGCGCGCCCATGGTGAAAATGTCGCGCAAAATTCCGCCGACGCCGGTGGTCGCTCCCTGAAACGGCTCGACGTAACTCGGATGATTGTGCGACTCGATTTTGAACGCGGCAACGAGCCCGTCGCCGATGTCGACGACTCCGGCATTTTCGCCGGGGCCCTGTACGACGAGCTTGCCGCGCGTCGGCAGGCGCTTCAGATGTACTTTGCTCGATTTGTAGGAGCAGTGCTCGCTCCACATCACACTGAAAATGCCCAACTCGGTGATGTTCGGCTCGCGCCCAAGGATTTGTTTCACGCGCGCGTATTCTTCCGCGCTGAGGCCGTGCTCGGCGGCGATCTCCGGCGTCACTTTGATTTCGGTAAGCGCGGTGGCCATTTCGTTTACGCGGTTGCCTTCGCAGCGCCGACGAGCGCTTCGACCATCGAACGGAAAATCACCAGCCCGTCGGCTGAGCCGAGTGCCGATTCAACCGCGCGCTCCGGATGCGGCATTAGGCCAGCGACGTTGCGCTCGCGATTGCAGATGCCGGCAATGTTGTGCATCGCGCCATTCGGATTGCCTGCAGCATCGTCAGAACCATCGGGCGTGGTGTAGCGGAAAATTACCTGGCGATTTTTCTCGAGCTCCGCGAGCGTGGCGTCGTCGACGGTCCAGTTGCCGTCGCTGTGCGCGATGGGAATCTTCAGAATCTGACCCTTTTCAGCCGCGTTGGTGAAGGGTGTGTCGGTTTGCTCGACGCGAATGTAAACGTGGCGGCAGATGAAGCGCAGACCGCTGTTGCGCATCATCGCGCCAGGAAGCAGCCCGGCTTCGCAAAGAATCTGAAAGCCGTTGCAAACTCCGAGAACCAGGCCCCCGCCGTTCGCGAATCTCTCAACGGATTTCATCACCGGCGAAAAGCGTGCGATTGCGCCGGTGCGCAGATAGTCGCCGTAGGAAAATCCGCCGGGCAGGATAATGGCGTCGCAGTTTGCGAGGTCTTGCGATTGGTGCCAGATGAATTCGACGGGCTTTTTGAGGACGTTTCCGAGGGCGTAGTACGCGTCGTGGTCACAATTGGACCCGGGAAAAACGACAACTCCAAATTTCATGCGGCGGCAGCTCCCCTGTGGCGTTGCAGCAACTTTTATTTTAGCATATCCGTTCCGCCTGGCCATCGGCCCGCTGCTCTCAACAATTTCTCACACAATTGCAAAAGTTCTTGATGCGTCAGGTCGCTTTTCACGTCGTTTGTGAGCATGGCGCAGATCTTGAATTCTGGTTTTCCTCGGCCATCGCCGATATGATCCACGGATGGCAACAAATGGAATTCTCGCTTGTGAAGCCGACCTCTATCCTTCGCTTCTTTGTTATTCCACTTGCTCAGCAACTTCCAATCTAATCTCTCTCCCGTATACGAATCTAATCCTCTCGAGCAGATAACCGCATCATGGATTGCGATCTTGTACTCTTCTATTGTCGCCGCCTTATTTCCTCTTTTTCTGTCGCGCCTGACGTGCGCCTGTGATTTCCTTTGTAACCAGCAGTCGTACCGGTCTTGCGTGATAACTCCGTCTAAGAACGCAGGCAGTTGATACTTCCTCATCCAAGAAACCTTGCCAACCCTTACATCGAGCGCCCAGACGGTGGCGTTGGCGTCGCGGGCGCATCGGGAGTGGTTTTGGGCAAAGAATGGACGGCACCATCGAGACCGAGCACGTTGATCAAACTCGAGCTCGAGGGCACGATATATTTTGTGTTTTGCGCCAGCGTGTTGTTCAGGACTTCCAGGCGGCGCATCATTTCCGCGCGCTCCTTGAAATACGATTCGGCGGCATTCGAAACGAGCTTGATCGCTTCCGCTTCGGCGTTCGCGCGGGTGATGCGAGCCTGCGCATCGCCTTCCGCCTTCAAAATCTCCGACTGCTTCTTGCCCTCCGCTTGCAGAATCTGGCTCTGCTTGATGCCTTCAGCTTCGAGGATTGCGGCGCGCTTGTCGCGTTCCGCTTTCATCTGGCGCGACATCGCTTCGGTGATGTCGCGCGGCGGATCGATTTTCTGCACTTCCACGCGCGTCACTTTCACGCCCCAATTGTTGGTGGCTTCATCCAGCACGTGGCGAAGATTATTGTTGATCATGTCGCGCGCCACCAGCGTTTCGTCCAGCGTGCGGTCTCCGATCAAGTTACGCAAATTCGTCTGCGCCAGCGTGGTGCATGCATAGCCGAAATCCTGTACTTCAAACTGCGACTTCACTGGATCGATGACCTTGTAGTAGACAACCGCGTCCACTTCCACGGTTACGTTATCCTTGGTAATCAGTTTTTGCGGCGGCACGCTAATCACCTGCTCGCGCATGTCCACGCGGACGATATCGTCGACGAACGGCATGATGAACGTGAGGCCCGAGGGCGCCATCCCGTGATACTTCCCGAGGCGGATGATGATCCCTTTTTCGTACTGCTTGACGGTACGCGCGCCTTTGGCTAGCGCCATAAGGCAAAAAATCAAAAATACGACCAGCAGAAAACCGAAGAAAATTCCTGCGTCCATGCGAAATCACCTCACCTTCAGAGTTACGCCTTCGACGGAACTGACGGTAATAGTCGCGCCAACCTCGCGCGCCGCTTCATCGCCCGGGGCGAGTTCCGCCCGCCATTCTTCGGAGCCGACTTTCACCAAGCCAGGTTCGCGCGGGGCGATGCGTTTGGTCACGACCCCCGGCTTGCCAAGGACCACATCCACATTCGTAGCCTGGTCGCGCACGGTGAGCTTGGATTTCAACCAACTGCGCAGCAGCGCAAAGTACACCAGCGCCAACGCAGCGGCCGCGATCATCCCGACATTGGCCGAGCCCGTAAAAAGCCCAATGACGCCGCCAAACGTTAGCGACGCGCCCACGAGTGCAAGATCGAAGCCGGTCAGCGCGCCCAACGCCAGCTCGACGATCACGAAAATGATTCCGCCGATGACCAACAGCCAGTTCACCCAATTGCCCACGGGCTGACTCCTTCCTTGCGTCCCCTCCCCAAGCAGCTATCTCCGCCTTCTCGATTTCTTGCGGGGCTTTGCTCTTTTTGGTTTTTTCTTCGGCTTTTCGGCTGCTGCCATTTCGCGGCGCCGTTTTGCGGCCCAGCCGGGCTTATTCGCCTGCCGCCCTCGCGCGATTCCCAATCCATCTGCGGGAACGTTTTCCGTGATCGTCGACCCGGCGGCCACGTAAGCGCCATCGCCGAGTCGAACGGGGGCGACCAGCGTGGAGTCGCTGCCGACAAAAACCTTTTTGCCGATGGTCGTG
>DASPTW010000117.1:0-11638 GCA_035623215.1 Candidatus Acidiferrum sp. | reverse complement strand
GTGCAATCCGGGTGCGGAGGCCCGTTCGGCGCGGTGATCGTAAAGGACGGGAAGATCGTGGCGGAAGGCATGAATCAGGTTACGTCGACGAACGATCCCACGGCTCATGCGGAAGTTCTGGCGATAAGGCAGGCGTGCGGGAAACTTGGGTCGTTCGAACTGAAGGATTGCGAGCTGTATACGTCCTGCGAGCCGTGTCCGATGTGCCTGGGGGCGATTTATTGGGCGCGAGTCGGGAGAGTGTATTTCGCAAATACGGCGGAGGACGCGGCAAAAATCGGTTTTGACGATTCGTTTATCTATGGCGAGCTGAAGCAGCCGCCAGCGAGCCGCCGAATTCCGATGACGCAGATGATGCGGGAAGCGGCGCTCGAGGGATTTCGGGCCTGGCAGGCAAAGTCGGACAAGATAGGGTATTGAAGCAGGGGGAAGCGCTTGATCAATCGCTATTTTCAGCTTGCGGAGAATCAAACCACGGTGAAGCAAGAGTTGCTCGGCGGAGTCACGACGTTCGTGACGATGGCTTACATCGTGGTGGTGAATCCGCAGATTCTTTCGCAGGCGGGAATGCCGGCAGACGGCGTTGTCTTTGCGACGTGCCTGTCGGCGGCGGTAGCGACGCTGGTGATGGGCTTGTACGCGAATTACCCGATCGCGCTCGCGCCGGGGATGTCGCTGAACGCGTATTTCACGTATTCGGTTTGCATTGCGATGCATGTGCCGTGGCAAACGGCCCTTGCAGTGGTTTGTTTTTCCGGCGTGCTGTTCCTGATTCTGACCGTGACGCGAGTGCGCGAGCAAATTGTCAACGGCATTCCCGATTGCTTGAAGCACTCGACGGCGGCGGGAATCGGGATGTTCATCGCCTTCGTTGGATTGCGCAACGCCAAACTGGTGGTGGCAAATTCGGCGACATTCGTGGGGCTGGGCAGCTTTTCAGACAAAGAAGTGCAGACCGCTTGCTTCGGGCTTGCATTGACGTTGGTGCTGATGGCGAGAAAACTACACGGAGCGATTTTGCTGGGGATTCTTGGAACAACGGTTGTGGGGATTTTGCGCGGAATCTCCAGCTGGCCGGCGGCGTTTTTCTCGATGCCGCATCCTTCCTCGACATTTCTGCGGCTGGATTTTCGGTCAGCCATTCATCTTGGCTTTCTCGAGATTCTCTTCGCGTTTCTGTTCGTGGATTTGTTCGACAACGTGGGGACGCTGGTGGGAGTGTGCGAACACGGGGGCTTTATCAAAGACGGCAAGATTCCGCGGGTGGGCCGGGTGTTGATGGCGGATTCGATCGGGACGATTTTTGGCGCGCTGACAGGCACGTCGACGGTGACGAGCTACATCGAAAGCGCCGCCGGAGTTGCGGCGGGTGCCCGCACAGGGCTTAGCAACGTGGCGGTAGCAGCACTTTTTTTCGCGGCGATGTTTTGTACGCCATTGGCGACGGCGATTCCCGCATACGCCACTGCTCCAGCGTTGATCCTTGTGGGAGTGCTGATGTCGCAGTCGCTGGCGCTCGTGAAATGGAGCGATTTCAGCGAAGCGCTGCCTGCATTCATCACCATGATCGCAACGCCGCTGGCGTTCAGCATTGCGACAGGCCTCAGCTTCGGCCTGATTTCTTATACGGTAGTGAAAGTGGCGTCTGGGAAATTCCGCGAAATCAATGCACTCATCTGGGTTCTTACGGTGCTGTTTATTCTTCGCTACGTCTATCTTGCTGCGGCTTAGATTCGCGCCAAGTCGGCAGATTCCTACACTTTCACCTGGACGTTGGCGCGATCGGCGTCGGCGGCGGCAAACATCGTGGAGGGAGAAAATCCGAAAAGGCCGGCAAACAGATTGCGCGGGAAAGTGGACTGCGCCGCGTTGTAGTTCATAACTTCGTCGTTGTAGAACTGCCGCGCATAGGCGATGCGGTTTTCGGTGGAAGTCAATTGTTCCTGAAGAAGCTGTACGCTTTCGACAGCGCGCAATTGCGGATAGTTTTCAGCGACTGCGAAGAATTTTCCAAGCGCGGCGGTAAGGAGGGATTCAGCGCCGATGCGGGCCTGAAGGTTGTTGCCAGCCGCCAGCGCCTGAGTGCGAGCTTGGGTCACTGCTTCCAGAGTCGAGCGCTCGTGCTGCATATATCCGCGGGCGGCTTCGACAAGATTGGGAATCAAGTCATGGCGCCGCTTGAGCTGCACGTCGATTTCTGCCCAGGCGTTCTTGACGCGCGTGCGTTGCACGACCAGCTTATTGAAAGCGGCGACGAGCCAGAGCAGGACTGCGACAACGGCGGCGATTCCGATCAACTCCGGCGAGATTTGCATGGAGTCTCCTAAAAGTGTAAATCTCCTCGCTTAATGATGCGCCACGAACACAAAAATCTGATGAATGAAGGCCAACCAGACCGTGAGAAACGCCAGGCTCGACAGAATCATGACCCCGATGAGAAGCAAGAGAAGTCCAACCGCTAGCAAGAGAAACGGAGCAAAAATAAGCGAGATTACCGTAGCCACGATCCACATTTTGGAATCCGCGGGTTCCAGATTCCTATGCGCGCCCATGCGGTTCAAGCGCTTCAGCCGGCGCTTCAGCGAAGGATGAAAGCTCACGAAGCTGAGTGACGAGATGCCGGAAGATTGATCCGCATCGCCTTGCGATTGTGGGCGCGAAGAAGTCTGAGCCGGAAGGGCCAGATGGCGGCGCAAGGCCTGCAGGCGCACCATCGCCGCGGCATCGCCCTTGCGAGCCGCTGCAAAATCAGCGGGATCGGGAATGGCCGCCGCGAGCGAGGGATCAAGCGAGGAAATGGACTGTTTCAGTGCACGAATGCGAGCAGTGGCTTGCGCGTCTCCTGAGAAAGCAGCGCGATATGTTGCTGCTGCTTCTTTGAGCATGCTCTGAAAATCGGCGGGGCCAGTATTCGGCATGGCAGTAGCAGTTTGAGGCGCGGACGCTAGCCAAGCCTTTGCCAAAACTTCCGTTTGCTGGGGGGTGAAAGTGTTTGCGGCCGTTCCAGCGTTGCCAGTGGGGCTGATGAGAAAGAGGTGCGCCGCCCAACCGCTGCCGGGAATCGCGCCGCCATGGTCGGTCAATTTTTGCAAGGCGTCAGCCAGGCCCTCCGGATTGCGAGTGAGCTGCACGGCGGAAGCGTCAGCAAGATACTGACGTGTCCGCCAGAGCAAAGCCACGGACGGACCAAGCACGGCGAAGGAGAAAAACCAAAGTGACAGTTTGATCGCAAAGTTCGTGAAGACAATCGGGAAGAGAAGGAAATTACGAATGGAGCGCAGCATCGACTTTTTTTCGGCTGTTGTATCGAAGAAATGGTCGATGTCGTCGGCGTCGAGTGTGGCGCACCGAGTGAGGATTCCCGCGACAGCGTCTGCCTCCTTTGCGGCGTCTTGCCCGGCTCCGGAATTCGCAAACGCATATCGCAAGATTCGCCAGAGGGTGCGGCGAGATTGCGAGCCAAAAGGGGAATTGACCAGGGCAAGGAGAACCCCGCAGGTTTCGAATATGGCGACTACTTGAAATGCGATGCGCAGGTCGCCGTTGCCGATGGACGCGATGGAGTGTGCGAGGGCGCCCTCGAGTTCGTCACGGCTGAGCTCGTCAAGCATACGCCGGGAGACGACCAGGCGAGCATCCGCGGGAGAGCTGCCAATTGCGGCTACATTTGCGCCAGGAGCATCGACGAGCATCACGCGCGGGGCGGGCAAGCCGGCGGCGATTGCCATTTCCTGGACAACGTCGGCGAGGCGCAGTTCTTTCAAATCGTTTTGATTGGGCTCGCGAGCTTTCAGAGCCAAGAGCGCGCCGCCGACGCCTCCGCGCCGGAACAACGTACTCATTCCGAGCCACAGAAAAAGCGAAAGAATAGTTCCCGGCAGGAGAAGGACTGCCGAGCCGATCACCAGCACTCGCGGATCGGCCGGCTTGTGTTGCAACAACCACCCAAGGGCAACAAAACCAAAGCGCGCAGCTTTCTCCGACTGCTGCCAAAAAGCCGGCGGAAGCGGCGAAACAAGGTTGATGAGATCAGCCGCGAGCAACCCGACCGCGTAGAGCAGAGGAGTAATCGTCAGCGCAAGGGGAATCCCCATCACCGCCGCCGAGAGCACACAAACGGCCGAGAGGCGCCAAGCGGCGCGGCGATTGCGCCGCTGAGCGTCGAAGAAACTCTCGCGGTCGGGTGGCGATGCTGGCCGTTCCAGCGTTGATGAAGGCGCGAATGTGCTCATAGGCTCCCTAGCTGACCGGTCCAGGCCAGTCTGCAAGCGCGGCGAAAAAAGTTCCCTTTGTCTCAGAAACGGGGACGTTGTTTACTTCTTATTTCACGTCGCCACAGGATGCTCCAATCCATTTGCCGGTAAAGGTGGCATCTGTAGTCATGGTGTGCTCGCCACCAGTGGATGTCATGTGGATGGTCCCTTTGATGCTCTCCGTGCTAAGTGCCTCGAATTCGCCATTGCCGCTCATCTTGATGTCCTGCATGGTGCAAGTGGCTTTGAGAGCGATTTTGGTGCCCGTGGAAGTGAGGATGGTCTGCGTGCATTCCTTTTTGTCATTGAAGAACGAGGAGTTCTCCATCTTCTCTCTTGTGAAGCAGCTCTTATACGTGAGTGTTTTTGCCGGCCCAGCGGATTGGGCTTTCATCGCTGCTTCCAGCTTTGCCTTTTGCTCAGGGGTGAGCTGTGAAGCGAACTCGGCGGGGATGGGTAGGTCTCCGCTGTTTTTCGTGACGGAGGTCATTTCCCAAAGACCCAATTTGACGTTTAACGGCTCGATTTTTTGAGCAGCCACAGCCACCATACCCGCACCGAACAGCACCACCAACAGAATTTTCGTTCGCATTCCATCCTCCTTGAGTTTTGTAAGACTCAGCAGAACTTCAACTGCACCATCCAGAAATTGGCAAATCAAATGGCCCGATCATTCATTCTTTCCCAGGAATATAGAAGGCACGGGCTGCGTGCCCACTGGCCCAACCACCCACACGGTTGCGGCATACTGGGACAAACTCATGCTGAAAACGAAAGACGGCGGGACGGAAGATATACACACATCGTCTTCAAGTGTGACCGCAAAATTGTGCTGGCCCCATTGCAAGCCCCAGTTCCCGGATGATTCTGTAGAGCTGACCGATCCGGGGCACGACAAAGAATACGTCTGAAGCTGGACACTATCGACCACCCAGCCGGGATTCAGTCGGCTGAAATCGTAGACGTCGCGTCCGACAGCAAATGATTCTGAGTCGGAACGGATCACGAAGGCCGAAGTTCCTGCCGCGCCGTAAGGCACGTCACTGCCGCGCGCAGGCGGAGAGACGTATTCAAGTTGCTTTGCCGGGCGGGTGCGAGTGGCGCTCGCGTCCAAGTTTACCCAGGACGAGGGAATGGCGCTCAACAACTGCGGGGTGCCGCGAACTGCCACAAAAAAGCAACCCGGCAGCTCCATGCGCTGGCCCTTTCCGGGATAAACCACGAGTGTCACTGGAGAGTCCGGCAGGCCAGTGAGACGGGGATCGAGGTGAACGTCAATCTCGTTGTCGGACCAAGCGGAAAGAGAAGAGTCGATTTGCAAGACAATCGGCACCGCGGACTGCCCAAGCGCAGTCGAGTGGGGTTCTAATTGAACCTGGCCGCGAGCGTTTCCGAAAAAGCATCCATCGATTTTGTAGAGATTGTCGGGAGATTGCGGCGTGAAGATAGCTCCCTGGCCCTTTCCGTTCACGGCTTTGATCAGAGGAGCGCGGCAGGAAGCCGGCGAAGTCTGGCCGGAATTCGCCATTCGTGATGTGGCAGGCTTCGGAGCCGCGCTAGCAACAAGAGTGTGAGAGCTTTGAAAGTAGATTCGCTGGTGGAGCAATGTGCCGAGCATTTCGGCGTCCAACCCATCATCGTGGGAAATATTCGGATTCTTGATCTTGGGGCCCGCATGCAGGCCGGCCTTCGCCAACGCCTGAGCCCGGAGTTTTTCGTATTCGGACGGCGACAACTGTGAGGGCTTTTGAGATGCGGCAAGGCATCCAGCCAGGAGAACGAGTGCCACGCAAATGATGGTCTTGCGCATGTTCGCTCACGGCCGGTCCAAATGCTCCGGGCCGCTGTTCAGGGAATAACTCACAACACTGACGTCGTCAAAGGAACTGGTTGTTATTCCGTCCTAACCTGTTAACGCATTGTGTTTGAGAGTGTTACGTCGATGGCTGACGCGCCGAAACGGCCATGCTATGATTTCAGCAACGTCGTAGTCTCTGCCTATGAATCGTACCGATACTTCGGCACGTATATTTCGTTTTGGACTGTTTGAGGCTGATCCGGCCCGCAATACGCTGACGCGCAACGGCCTGCGCGTTAAGATTCAAGACCAACCTTTTTGCGTGCTGCTCTTGTTGCTCGAACGGCCCGGAGAAATCGTTCCTCGCGAAAAACTGCGGCAAAGGCTCTGGCCGGACGGCACTTATGTGGATTTTGACGGCAGCCTCAACGTCATTCTGAAGAAGCTGCGTTCCGCCATCGATGACGATCCCGACAATCCCCGGTTCATCGAGACCATTCCGAGGCGCGGATACAGGTTCATTGCTCCGGTTTCTTCCGAAGGCGTGAAAGCCGCGGCGATTCCCGTTGCTGTTCCCGTTCCGACTTCGCCCGAAGCTTCAGAAGCCAAGGATGAAGCGACTGTTCCGCGGGCAGACAAATTCACGATCGTAGGATCGTCTGCCCTGAGGTATGCAGCTCGGGCTACGGCAGTTCTATTCGTAATTGGTACGACCTGGCTTGCCTGGCATTGGAAGCGAGAGGGAGTGAGGAATCCAGAAGGCACGCTACGTGAAAACCCAGCGCTGGTTCCCCTCCGCAAGTCCGTCGCGGTGCTCGGTTTTCGCAATGTCTCGGGCAAAGCGGACGACGGATGGCTGGCGACAGCTTTTTCCGAAATGCTGAGTACGGAGCTTTCTGGAGGTGGAACGCTGAGGCTGGTTTCAGGTGAGGACGTCTCCAACCTGCGCTCCTCATCACCATGGCCGCAAGCCGACACGCTGGACCAGGAAACTACTGCTCGAATCGGCACAGCTTTAAACAGCGATCTGCTGGTTTTGGGTTCTTACACGACGATCGGGCGGCCCGATCAGGGGCAATTGCGGCTGGATGTGCGTTTGCAAGACGCGAAAACGGGGGAAATCCTCACAGAGATAGCAGAAATTGGCGGAACGCAGGATCTGTTTCATGTGGTCTCGCGCGTCGGCGGCCGGCTAAGAGACCGGCTGGGAATGCCGCGGCTTGGAGAACCGGGTGAAGAAAATGTTCTCGCTTCCATGCCGTCGAGCCCGGAAGCCGCGCGGCTATATTCCCTCGGATTGGTCAAATTGCGCGAGTACGATTATCTGGCCGCACGAGGTTTATTTGCGCAGGCGATTGAGGCAGAACCAAAGTTTCCGTTAGCGCATTCGATGCTTTCGCGCGCGGACATTTTCCTGGGCCACGACGATCAAGCCAAAGCGGAAGCCAAGCGGGGCCTGGACCTCTCTGGCGAGCTGTCTCGCGTACAAAGAATGGAGATCGAAGCCAGCTATTACCACGCGATTGCCGACCGCGCCAAAGCGGCCGAAATCTATAAGGTCTTGTTCGAGCTATATCCTGACAGCTTGGACTACGGCCTGCAATTGGCGAAGTTCCAACTGGAATCGTATCAGCCTGACGCGGCCCTGGAAACCATCCGACAGCTTCGCCGGCTTCCTCCTCCTGCCAGCGACGACCCCAGAGTTGATCTGCGCGAGGCGGGCATCTTGCAGCCCAGGGACGCGCAGGAGGCCGACCGCTTGTATCGCGCCGCAGCCACAAAGGCATCGGCCCAGGGGAAGAAGTTGGTCTATGCAAAGGCGCAGCAAGTGCTTTGCTGGAGGAATACCCAACACTTGCAGACTCCGCCCGAGTGCAAGGAGGCGTATGAGATTTTTCTAGCCGCGGGCAATCGCGATGAAGCAGGCAGTTGCTTGCAACTCATGGCCGAAGCCAATCGCCTGACCGGCCATAACCAGGAATCGATCCCGCTTTATGAGCAAGCGCTGAACCTGCTCAAAGAAGCGGGCGACCGGGAGAAGGTGGGGGTCACACTGAACAATCTCTCTCTTGTGTTTGAGCACGAGGGGCAGTGGAGCCAAGCAGAAAAAGCATTTCGTGATGCCAAGCAGAATTTCCAGGCGGTCAATGACAAAGCAAATATTGCGACGGCGATGGGCAACATCGCCGACATTCTTACTATGCGCGGGCATCTGCGCGAAGCGGCCGACCTGTACCGCCAGAACTGGGAACTAATTGACTCCAGTGGCCGTGGGCGCCACGAATATCCTCACGTTCAGCATGGAGCGCTGCTGCTGCTTCAAGGTCAGCCCAAGCCGGCACGCGTCGAAGTTCAGGCGCAAATCGATTCGTTGCGTCTGTATGGAGGAGATCCTTTTGGGCTGGCAAACGCCCTGTCGGGAATCGGAGACATCGAGAAAGCTGAAGGGAATGTGAACGATGCGCGCAAAAGCTATGAAGAAGCCCTGGAGATCCTCAAGAAAGCAAATTCCCCGATTACCGGTGAGCAGGTTTCGCTGGCTGAGTTGTCCCTTGCAGAGAGCCACGCGGAGACGGGCGAACCACTCGTTCGCAAGGCTCTGGAGGAATTTGAGCAGGAGCAAAGTACGGGTGACGAGATCGGAGCTTTTACGACCCTGAGCCGCGTTTTGTTGGAACAGGGGAAAATTACGGAGGCTCAGGACGCTATCAGCCGCGGGTTAAAGCTGGCGGATCTACATGAATTTCCGTTGCTATTGCTTCCATTGCAGACACTTCAGGCGAGGGCGAGCGCCGCAGCGGCAAAACCAGGCGCGACAGGGAAGAGTGAACTCGCAGCTGCGGCTCAGAAGGTCCGGGCAGTCATCCAGCAGGCTCACCAGCTTGGATTGTATTCGGTTGAATGTGAAGCGCGCCTCGCGCTGGGGGAAATAGAATTGAAACTGAACTCGGCCATGGCCCGCGCCGAACTCACCGCGCTGGCTTCGGAGAGCCGGGACCGGGGTTTCATGTTGATTTCCCGGCAGGCTGAGGGAATTCTCGGCGCGGCTGGCGCGGTGGCTTCCACCAGGAAATCTTCCCAATAATTTGCGGCAGTTCTGTCAGTAAATCCTAGAGACTCATCCGAGTACCCTATTGCGCCGCCTTGCCCAGGGTCCATCCCACAGTTAATGTCCTTTGCCAAATCTCTGAATTAAGAGGGCTTAGCGAGACAGTTCCATATCAGCCCCAGTTCCTTTGACCTGCAAACAACTCCACGATATTCGTGCGGTAGTTCGAGGAGGTTTTCAAATGCACAGACGCTTCGTTTGGATTCTTGCACTGATTTTGGGCAATAGCCTCAGCGTGTTCGCGCAACAGATAACGACTCAGGCTCCGTCTTCACCCGCGAACCCCGAGCCACACGCCGAGCGTCCGCCTGCCGGCCATCAGCAACCCGGCTCGAATCCACAGGCTCCACTCACCAACGCCGACGTCATCAAGATGGTGAAGGGCGGTGTTCCCGAGTCGGCGATTGTTTCCTCGATTCAGTCGGGTCCCACCAAGTTCGATCTGTCGGCAACTGCGCTCACGGGACTGCGTAAGGCCGGAGTGAGCGAGAAAATCATTGAAGCCATGCGCGCATCGGGTAACGTTGCGCAGGGGACTCAGCCGGGGCCACCAAAGACTGTAAAGCCCTCGCCTGGGCAAACGAAAGCTGCTGTAGCAAAGCTGAAAGCAAGGCCCGGCCGCCTAAGCCCCATGATTTCCAATCCACAGGCTGCTCAGGCGGACGCCCCGCTTGTCGCCGTACTCGAGCAGCAGAAACAAGGTGTCCAGTCGGGAAAAATCATGTCCGCCACTGGCGACCCCGCGGGAGGATCGTCCACTCCACCTGGAACTCCAGGGGGAAGCCAGAATCCGAATCCAAACAATCCCGCAGGTGGCGGTACCAATCCCAATCCGAGCAATCCAAATCCGAACAATCCCTCCGGCGGCCAAAACCCTGCGGGCGGCTCGCCGCGGGCTGCGGGTAGTTCCTCGAAGCCGGCTACCTCAAGCGCAAGAGTTGCCACGCTGGCTCCGAACGCCATTCCAACCCCGCAAAACTCCGGTACATCGCTGGCGAGTATGGCGACGATGAAGAACACCAGTATAGACGCATGCAACTTGCCGAATCTGCCGCCAGCCATCAAGGGGCTGAATTCGCAGGGATATTACGGCCAGGCGGTTTTCTCTCAGGATCCGAAGTACAACCCTTTCTGGGTGATCGGGTGCCACTTCGGAAATACTCAGGGCCGCGCCTATCTGAACACAGCATCAGGTCAAAAGCTGACCGACCTCCAGATTACGAGCTGGAGCGATACGCTGGTGAAAGTCACGATGGATCCCAACCTCATCGATGTCTTCGATCAGGACGTGACGCTAGTCATCGTTCCAGCCAGTGGACAGCAGGGACAAAAGTCCGGCTTCAAGTTTTTTGCGATGCGCAAGGAAATCCTGTTGAGGGACATTCCCAAGAGCGAGGTCACGCTGGCAAAAATCACGGACACGGGGGGAATGGGGGTCGCGGGCTACTACTCTTCGCCGTACCAAGGTCTCGGATACTCCTCCGCGCTGCAATCCGGCCGAGGGACGGCTCCCAACTATGTCGAAGCGGCCAACCTCGAAATGGAGCCGAATTCAGATAAAGGAATGACCGCCGGAGCCGACCGCAATGCCCGGTACCGCTTTGGGAGCGGCACCGACGAATACGACTTCAGCAAGCTGAAGCCCGGCTTCGGTGTCTCCCGGTTCCAGATTGATGAACGAAACTTAGAAATCTGTTTTCCAGGAGTCGCGTTCGATCTCGGCATTGATGATGAAACGATCTACAACGACGGCTCGTGGAACGCGCAGTTTTACCTGAACGAAAACAAGATCCGTGTGACGTTCGCGGAAGCGCATTGTCACTTCAACAAGGACGGCTCGGATTCGAGCAATTCCACCTATGCCTTGAACGTGTGGGTGATAGGCCCGGCGATGCGGCCGCAGGCCAGCCCGTGGCAAGCGGGCTTGAAGTGATTTTCACGGCATGTGCCAGTGGAGGAAAAAATGAACAGGCTAAGATTAGGTATCCTCATCATTTGTGCAGCGACCGCGGCGTCGTTTGTCACTCATGCTCAAGACGCGGCAAAACCGTTGACCAACATCGATGTCATCAACATGGTCAAAGCTGGCTTGACGGAATCGGCGATTGTGGCCACGATTCGCTCCAATCCCGCGAAATACGATCTCTCTCCGGATGCACTGATCAAGTTGCATGCCGCCAAAGTAACTGAGAATGAGATGCAAGCGATGATGGCGGCATCCGGAAGAGGACCCTCGTCTACTCCCCCCGCAGCTGCGGCAGCTGCCCCCCCGGCTGCCGCAGCTGCTCCTCCCAATCCTGCGGCGCCACCTTCGACAAAGAAGTCGCGGCTCCCGGTGATTAGCGTCGTGCAAGACGGCGCGGAGCAGAAACTCTCATTAGAAAAGACGCAATTGGCACAAACGAAGAACAAGCCCGTTTCCATGGCCAAGCTGGCGGGCGACACAGCGATGCTTCAGGGCATGCAGGCCACTATGAA
>DASPTW010000116.1:0-7233 GCA_035623215.1 Candidatus Acidiferrum sp. | reverse complement strand
AAGCTGGGGAGTGACCGTCAATAAGGACGTGATACTTGACTTGAACCCAATGGGGCAGCTTGTCGGATTGGGGCCGGAGATGCCGCTGGTGACAACCTATTCGCCGCACGCGATTGTCAACGACCTGAAAGGAACAGCCACTGCCTTCCCCTTGGTGCGCTCACTGGACATCAAGAATGGCGACAAGACGACGGTCGAGAAGCTTTTTGGCTCTTCGGAATCAAGCATCGCCACTACCAACTTGAGCACCGGAGAGGTGAACATCGACGATCCTAAGAATAAAAAAGGGCCGTTTACGATTGCGGCGGCGGGGACTTACAGGACGGGTAGGGAGAACTCGCAAGGACGATTCGTCGTGGTAGGGAGCTCACGGTGGACGGCGAACTCGTTCATTACGTTTAATGGCAATCGCGATCTTGCTATGAACACGATGAACTGGCTCGCGTCGGATGAGGATTTGATCTCGATTCGCCCCAAGGATCGGGACGACCGGCGCGTGTCGTTGACCCAGTCGCAATTCAATTGGGTGCGGATTACCAGCCAGTTTTTGATTCCGCTGGCGTTCGTCGTCGCAGGAGTTACGGTATGGTGGCGCCGAAGGTAGAAGACGCCGCGCTGCAAGCCAAACCACTTCCAGGAAGCTGCTTATGAAATCCCGAGGGTTGCTTATTGCCGCGATTGTGCTGGCGGCACTCAGCGGAACGCTGTATTGGTCGAATCATCGCAAGGCTAAGGAAACCGAACCGTCGCCATCTACCGAAACGGCGCCCAAAGTTTTATCGCTGAATGCCTCCGACTTCGTTAGCCTGAAGATTTCAAAAAAGGGCGCGGAAGATCTTTCGCTTTCGAAGGACAATGCAGGCAAATGGCAGATTATCGCGCCGAAGCCCTTCGGCGCGGACCAGGGAGAAGTCACCAGCCTGCTTTCCACGTATGCGGCGCTTGGGTCCGACAGATTGGTGGAGGCCAAAGGAAGCGATCTTAGCCCTTATGGGCTGGCGCAACCGTCATTGGTCATTTCTGTTACCGACAAAAACAAAAAGACTACGGATTTGAAAATTGCAGATGACACGCCCGCGGGGAACGGCGCTTATGCCGCGGTTGCCGGCGATCCCCGCGTCTTCATCATCGCGAATTACAACAAGAGCAGCCTGGACAAGGGCGCGAACGATTTGCGCGACAAGCGCCTTCTCACATTCGATTCCGACAAGGTGACCCGCGTGGAGCTCACCGCAAAGAAGCAGACCATTGAGTTCGGACGCGACAAGGACCAATGGCAGATTCTGAAGCCCAAACCGTTGCGCGCAGAGCAGTTCGCGGTCGACGACTTGGTGCGCTCGCTGCACGACGCAAAGATGGAGTTGAGCGCGACGGACGACGAAAAGAAAACCCAGGCGGCCTTCAATTCCGGAACGGTCATCGCCACGGCAAAGGTCACGGACGTTTCGGGCACGCAAACTCTGGAGATCCGCAAAGCCAAGGACGACTATTACGCAAAATCCAGCGCGGTTGGCGGGATCTACAAGGTATTGGCGTCCGTAGGGACTTCTACGGATAAGAGCCTCGACGATTTTCGCAATAAGAAGCTGTTTGACTTTGGCTTCACCGAGCCAGACAAAATCGAAATGCACGATGGAAGCAAGAGCTACTTCCTCACGCACAGTGGGACGGACTGGTGGTCGAACGGCGCAAAGATGGACGAGAGCACGGTTACGCCGCTCGTGGGAGCGATTCGGGACCTGGCGGCAAGCAAATTCCTCGACAGCGGGTTTGCAAGAGAGGCGATGAGCATCACCGTGACGTCCGATTCAGGAAAACGCGTCGAAAAAGTGCTCATCTCCAAAGATGGCGACCACTACGTCGCGAAGCGGGAGAACGAGCCCGCTCTCTATGAGATTCCCGCTTCTTCTTTCACCGACCTGCAGAATTCCGCCGGGGGCATCAAGCCGGCTCCCGCAGCGCCTCTCAAAAAGTGAGCCGCTAGCCGGCTCGGTTGCGCTGACGTGCTAGCTCCTCTACACTGAATTTTTGTGTTGATTGGCCGGGAGAGACCTTGCGAATCGCCCTTCGAGTCGTTGCCTGGATTGTTGCAATTCTCATCATCGCTGTCAGTCTCGTGGTTTGGTTTTACGTCTACCGGCCGCTGCCGCAGCTTTCCGGAACGCTGACGCTTCCGGGACTGCAACAAGAGGTGACCGTCGAGCGTGACCAATGGGGCGTGCCATATATCCGCGCGTCGTCCGTGGAAGACTTGGCCGAAGCGCAAGGCTACGTGATGGCGCAGGACCGGCTGTGGCAGATGGATCTGCTGCGCCGCGCCGCCCGGGGCCAGCTATCGGAAATCATAGGACCTTTAACTCTTGAGAAGGACCGCGAGTTTCGCACCTTGGGGCTATATCGTGCGGCCGAACGAGACGCGGCGCAACTAGATCCTGAAGCGCGCAAAATCACGGATTCGTTTTCCCGGGGCGTGAACCAGTTTATCGAGCAGCACAAGAGCAACCTGCCTTTGGAGTTTTCTCTCCTCAACTATAAACCGCGGCCCTGGGAACCGGCCGACACTTTGGCGATTTCGGGTTACATGTACCGGTCGCTTGCGTACACGTGGGAGAAAGAATTGAACCGGGCCAAAGCCACAGCGCGTGTCGGAGCAGATCGCGCGAAGGATCTTTTTTCGCAAGAGTCCACGCTGGATCATTTTGTGGTGGGAGACCCGGACGTGGCCGATGACGGCTCGCAGCGTTCCGCCACACAAGACGACGAAGATGATGATGACGACGACATGGTGCCAGATACCGTCATCAAAGCGAGCTTGAGCAGTGCTCCTGCGGTGGGGGCAGAGCTTAGTGCCCCGGATCTAACATCCACTCTTGCCCAGTCGATCGAGGGCTTTCTGGACGAATCGCGCAACGATATCGCGGAAGGATTGGGGAGCAACAACTGGGTGGTCAGCGGCGCACACACAGCGACTAGCAAGCCGCTGCTGGCCAACGATACCCACCTCGAGCTTTCTATTCCACCGATTTGGTACGAGGTGCATCTCACCGCTCCGGGATGGAACGTGAAGGGTTTTACGTTGCCCGGTGCGCCGATGGTCATCATCGGGCACAACGAGCGCATTGCTTGGGGCTTCACGAACAATGGCGCGGACGTGCAAGACCTCTACTTGGAGACTTTCAATCCCGCCGCCGCTGACGAGTACCGCGTCAATGGAAAATGGGTGAAGGCCCAGGTGCTCGACGAAGTCATTCATGTTAAGGGCCAGCCCGACGAGCACTTCCCCATCACAATTACACGGCATGGGCCCATCGTTCGACGCGAAGGCGGCGTCGCGTACGCCATGCGCTGGACTGCCACGGAACCCGGTGGCCTGGCCAGCAGCTACAACTGGCTCGGCAAAGCGCATAACTGGAGAGAGTTCCGCGAAGTCATGAGGCGCGTTTGGGGACCGGGGCAGAACGCGGTATACGCGGACGTGGAAGGAAATATTGGCTACGTTATGGCCGCACGCGTGCCGATTCGCAAAAAAGGCCAAGGCGAAGTCCCGGTGCCTGGGGATACGGACGACTATGAGTGGACCGGTTACATTCCGTTTGACCAGCTTCCCCAAGCGCTGAATCCCGCAAGCGGATTGATCGCTACCGCCAACGCGCGCGTCGTTGGGCCAAATTACAAACCGTACCTCACGGATCGCTGGGAGGAACCGTATCGCACGGCACGAATCTACGATTTGCTCCATGACCGGCATGACCTGCGCCCGGAGGATATGCTGAAAGTGCAGACGGACACCTACAGCACTCCTCATGTGTTCCTGGCGGAGCAACTTTTGGCCGCCGCGAAAACGACTAAACCCAAAGACCCGCGGAGTCAGGTGCTGATTGATGGTCTGAAAGATTGGAACGGAATTGCAGAGGCGCATTCCCCGGAAGTTTCTTTTCTCCAGGCTGCGCGGCGAGCAGCGCTTGACATTCTGCTGGAACCGGTTCTCGGAGAAGATACCGCACTCTATCAATGGCGCGGCACCACGTTTCTACAGAGAATTCTTACGGATCGCCCTTCCAAATGGCTTCCCTCCGCGTATAAAAATTACGATGAGTTGCTGGTTGCCGCAGCGGACCGCGCGGTAAAGAAGCTCGCAGAGCAGAGCAACAGCGAACGCCCGGAGGATTGGGGCTGGCAGAAATTTAACTCATTGGACATGCTTCACCCCATCGGCCGGGAGGGCTTCCTGAAGACATTGCTGAGCATCACGGACAAACCCCAGTCGGGCACGCTTTACAGCGTCCGGGCAGCGCAAAAGACGCATGGGCCGGCCATGCGGTTTGTCGCCAATCCTGCGGATTGGGACCAATCTATCTTGCTTGTTCCCGCGGGCCAGTCCGGCCAGCCCGGCAGTAGTCATTACTCCGATCAGTTTTCCTATTGGTACGAGGGCAAGCCGATCTTCGCACCCTTCAGTGACGCCGCCGAAACTCGCGCGGCGAAACATAAGCTCACTCTCAAACCAGGTTCCTGATTCTTTGCTGCAATGCCGGAACTTCCTGAAGTCGAAGCCGTTGTGCGCACTCTGCGACCGCTGGTTCAAGGGCAGCGCATCCGCTGCACGCACATCTTTCACCCTATCGCTGTGAAGCCGCAACCTCCGACTCTTCTGGCAAACTTTGTGGCGGGACGTCGCATTCGTCGAGTCGAGCGTCGCGGGAAATACGTGCTTTTCGTTTTGGATCGCGGTCTGCTTACGTTGCATTTTCGCCTGGATGGACAATTGTTGTGGTTCTCGAACGCGGCGGAACTAGCGGAGCGTGCCAACCTGCCGGAAACCGGAGTCCATGTTGATGTCGCTTTCGAATTGGGCAAAGGGGTGCTCGGCTTTGCAGACCGCCGCCATTTTGGCCGAGTTCACGCTTGGAACTCCGCGGAAGATTCCCCAGGCCTGTATTCACTTGGCATCGACGCCCTTTCAAAGGAGTTTACGCACGCCCGGCTTCGCCAACTGCTGGCCGAATCCTCCCGTCCACTGAAAGATTTCTTGCTCGACCAAACCCGCGTTGCTGGCCTTGGCAACATCTATTCCTGCGAATCGCTCTGGCATGCGCGGCTCAATCCCCGACGGAGAGCCAATACCCTAAATGCAAAAGAAGCCCGGCGGCTCCACAAAGCAATTGTTTCGGTTCTCGGGCGTGCCTTAGAATGCTGTTTGCATCCGCCGCCGGATTTTCGCGATGCGGAGTGGTGGTTCCAGGGGCTCGAGAAAATTCTTCGCGCGTATGATCGCGAAGGAAAACCCTGCCGCCGCTGTGGGGCAGCGATCCAGCGCATCGAACAAAGCGGCCGCTCAACGTACTGCTGCCGGCGTTGCCAGAAATGAGTTTGGGCAAATTTCAAGCTAAAGGACAAGGCTGACTGCGTGAATTCACCCGCTCCCAAAAAACCCGAACCTGCCAAGAAGCCTGATTTCGAGCGCTCCCTGGCGCGGCTCGAAGAGGTGGTTCGCAGGCTGGAAAGCCCACAACTTTCACTCGGCGATGCTATGAAGCTCTTCGAAGAAGGTGTCGCTCTTTCCCGCGAGTGCCAGAAGCAGCTGGAAGAGGCCGAAGGCCGCGTCGAAATTCTTCTCAAAAAAGCCGACGGCAAGTTGGCTGCGGAACCGTTCGAGCCCGAGGGCGAAGGCGAAACGTGAACTTGCAACCCTGCATCTCCGGCCGCCCTGGCCTTCTCCGATGAAACTTTCACCCTTTTTCGAAGAGGACCGCCTCGCTGTCGATGCTGCTCTCGATCGATTGCTCCCCGCCGAGACCACCCAGCCGCCTTCCATCCACACGGCCATGCGTTACAGCGTCTTTGCCGGCGGCAAGCGCATGCGCCCGATTCTCTGCCTGGAGTCCGCGCGCATTTTCTCGACGGATGTCACACCCGCGCTGCACCCGGCTTGCGCGCTCGAATTCATCCACACCTACTCGCTGATCCACGACGATTTGCCAGCACTCGACAATGACGATCTCCGCCGCGGCAAGCTCACATCCCACAAAAAATTCGGCGAAGCTCTCGCCATTCTTGCCGGCGACGCGTTGCTGACATTGGCCTTCGAGACCATCGGTGCGACTCCCGCGCCAGCGGAGCGGCGGGTCGCCATGCTCACGGAGATCGCGGCCGCGGCCGGCACCGTCAACGGAATGGTTGGCGGCCAGGTCGCCGACATCGAAGCCGCGCGCAAAGCCGTCGATCCGCAAATGCTCGAATACATTCACCGCTCGAAAACGGCTGCGCTCATTCGTGCTGCCGTCACTTCCGGAGCTCTCTGCGCAGGCGCAGGGCCGGATGACGTCGCCCGCCTGCGCCGATTTGGCGACACCATCGGCTGGGCTTTTCAAGTCACTGACGACATCCTCGACGTCGAGGAATCTTCCGCTGCCCTTGGGAAAACCGCGGGAAAGGATTTTGCCCAGCAGAAAGCCACCTATCCTTCCGTGTATGGTCTCGAGCGTTCCCACCAGATCGCCAATGAGCTGGCAACCAAAGCGATTGCCGAATTATCGCCCTACTCCGATCGCGCCTCGCGTCTCCGTGAAATCGCGGAATTCCTGGTCCTTCGGCGCACATAGTCTTTCGTCTTTCCTATGAAACGAAAGTCAGTTCGCTCACGGCTCGATCAACTTCTTGTCGAGCGTGGCATCGCCGACTCAATCTCGAAAGCAACGGCCATGATCTTATCCGGTGAAGTATTCTTGGAGGGAAAGCGCGCCGAAAAGTCTGGCATGCAAGTGGACTGCGACGTAAAAATTGAAATCGCTGCCCGGCAACAAAAATATGTCAGCCGCGGCGGCTTCAAGCTGGAAGGCGCGCTGCGCGATTTTTCGATCGATCCCACAGGTTTCGTTTGCGTCGACATCGGCGCCTCCCACGGCGGCTTCACCGACTGCCTCCTTCAGCACGGAGCTGGGCGCGTCTGCGCCGTCGATGTCAATGTGGAACAAATGGATTGGAAGCTACAGCATGACCCGCGCGTCGTTCGGATCAAGCGCAACGCTCGCGAACTCCGGACATCGGACGTGCCCGGACTCGTCGATCTTGTCGTCATCGATGTCTCCTTCATCTCCGTGTGCAAAGTCATTGCGCCGGCTCTCGCGGCTGCCAAACCCGGCGCTTCCTTTCTCATCCTTATCAAGCCGCAGTTCGAATTGCCCCGCAAAGCGATCGCCCGCGGCGGCATCGTAAGCGACAAAGAACTCCATG
>DASPTW010000115.1:0-4829 GCA_035623215.1 Candidatus Acidiferrum sp. | reverse complement strand
ATCCGCCTTCATTTGCTACATCGCCTTCAACAAGCTGGGCACGTTCAACTATTGGGCGCACAATTCTTCGCGAAATGGAATTTACGTGCGGCGTTCGGCGGACGGCGGAAAAACCTGGGCGGCGAAAGACGTTGCTGCGACTGAGCAACCTGACCAGACGAATGTTCCTTGGGAAGACAAGCCGTACATCGTGGCAGACAACAGCCGTGGACCGCACGCGGGGAATCTTTATATTGGCTGGACGCGGTGGACGCTCGCTGATTCGCAAATTTTGTTTGTCCGCTCAACGGATCATGGCCAGACATGGTCGAAACCAATCGAAATCGACACTGTGCGGGGTCTTCCACGAGACGACAATGGTGCAGTGGAAGGTTTCGCGGGAGCCGTCGGGCCGGACGGCACTCTGTACGCTGTCTGGTGCGATGGCAACCATCTCGTATATACAACTTCATCGGATGGCGGAGTCACGTTTGCAAAAACGCGCAACATTGTCGATACCGCACCAACGATGTTCAGCATTGACGCCGTGGCGCGGGCCAACGGATTCCCGCAGATTGCCATCGATCCACGCGGCGGACCGAAAGGCGGACGTTTGTTTGTAACCTGGGGCGACTATCGCAACGGCGAAGTTGATATTTTCTCCTCCAGCTCGAACGATCATGGTGCCACGTGGACCCCGGCCGTACGCGTGAATACGGATCCGGTGCACGATGGTGCGGAGCACTTTTTTCAGTGGATGACTGTAGATCCGATGGACGGGGCAGTGTATGTCGTTTTCTACGACCGGCGAGGCGACCCGAAGAATCGCGCTCAGACCGTTGTGCTTGCGCGATCTACAGATGGCGGCCAATCGTTTGCAAATTACTCTTGGACAGATCAACCGTTTGACGCCAAAGGTGTTTTTATTGGCGATTACAATGGGCTGGCTGTCATGAACGGGCGAGTCTATGGAATTTGGACGGAAAAACCAGCGAATTTAACAACGCGGGACACCATCATTCGAATCGGAATTGCAGATTTTTCTTCTGCCGGGGGGCCAGGTTCATCGAAAATCGCGGGACTGCAGGCGCACGAGTTTAACCATGAGTACGGGACTTACGGAAAGGACTGACGCTGGCGCTTTTCACTAGTTTGCTTTAGAGGGCACAAACGTCATAATGAAGGCCAATTCGGAGGCCAGCCCTCTACTCCATGGAATGCCCAGTCTGTGCGGCGCAAAATCCTGATGAAGCGTCGCAATGCGCAAAATGCCACGCGCCACTTCACCACATCGATTCTCTTGAAACACTAGGCGACGCAGCGGCGCCAGAAGAATGGACGGTAGCCGCCCCTTCCAAATCCGCCACGCCGCCTCCCACATCTGAATCCGCAGAATTGGCCGCCGGAACCGTGCTCGCGGGCCGCTACGAAATTCTGCAACTTCTGGGCCGCGGCGGTATGGGCGCGGTTTACAAAGCCAGAGACAGAGAGCTAGATCGACTGGTAGCGCTCAAGCTCATACGCCCGGACCTCGCGCGCAATCCGGGAATGCTGCAACGTTTTAAGCAAGAACTGATCCTTGCTCGCCAGGTCACTCACAAAAACGTAATTCGCATTTTCGACCTGGGACAGGCGGGCGAAATCAAATTCATCACCATGGATTTCGTGGAGGGTCAGGACCTTCGCGCACTGCTCCGAGAGAGAGGGAAGTTCACGCCAAGCGAAGCGGCGCGCATCATGCTGCAGATTTGCCGGGCGCTCGAAGCGGCGCACGCGGAGCACGTAATCCATCGAGATTTGAAGCCGCAAAACATCATGTTGGACCGCGGGGGTCGCATCTACGTAATGGACTTTGGCATTGCCCGTTCGGCGCATCTGCCGGGGATGACCGACACGGGAGCACTGATTGGCACACCCGAATACATGTCCCCGGAGCAGGCGCGGGGCGAAAAACTCGATGCGCGCTCCGATATTTTCTCTCTCGGCGTAATTTTCTATGAAATTCTCACGGGGAAGTCGCCGTATCCCTCGGACACTCCGCTTGCGACATTGTGGAAACGCATGCAGGAGCCGGTCACGCCGCCTTCCCAGCTCGATCCGAGCCTGCCGGAGGAATTGAATGCCGTGGTCGTTAGAGCACTCCAGATCGAACAGGAAAAACGCTTCGGCAGCGCGCGCGAGATGGCACACCAGCTGGAAATCTGGCTCGGGCCGTCGGCGGACAGTTCCACCATTTTTTTGCCTGGGCCGCGGACAGCTCCGTATTGGAAGTGGGCCTCCGCTGCGCTTGGCCTCCTGCTTGTCGTCGCGTTAGTGGTCTTTCGAATGCAAGGGCCTGCCAAGCCACCTCCGGCTCACGCTCCGGTTTCCGTTCTTGTGGCGGACTTTGCTAACGCCACTGGAGACAACGTTTTCGATGAAACGCTTGAGCCACCCCTGAGCGTTGCGCTCGAGGACGCTTCGTTCATCAGCTCTTACAGCCGCAATCAGGCCAAAAAGATTGCCGCTCAATTACATCCAGGGGCCGGGACTCTCGAGGAGACGACGGCGCGTTTGGTCGGGGATCGCGAAGGCATCAATTACATCGTAGCCGGTTTGATTGAGAAAAAAGGGGACGGGTACATCCTCCGCGCACGCACGATTCAAACCGCAACCGGCAAAATTTTGGTCGAAGAGAACCAGGAGGCCAGCGACAAGAAGAGCGTGCTTAGCGCGGTTGAAAAAATCGCCGCCCAGACTCGCCGCGCCCTGGGCGACACGACTCCGGAATCGGTGCAATTGACGGCCGCGGGAACTTTTACGACGAGTTCTCTTGAAGCGGCGCACGCTTACGCTCTCGCGCAGGATTCGCAGTGGGCGGGCAAATTTGAAGAAGCCATTCCGCTTTACGAGCAGGCCATTCAGTTCGATCCAAACTTGGGCCGCGCGTACGCGGGGCTTGCTTCCACCTACGCGAATCTAGGCCGCCGCAAGGAAGCCGAAAACCTCTATCAGCAGGCGCTGACCCATATCGATCGTATGAGCGATCGTGAAAAATACCGCACGCGCGGTGGCTACTATCTGGCGCATCGCGAACCGCGCAAAGCCATCGAAGAGTACTCGGCCCTGGTTCAGCAATTCCCCTCGGAAGGTGCTGGCTATTCCAATCTTGCGCTGGCGTACTTTTATCTTCGAGACATGCCCAAAGCTATGGAGCAGGGCCGCCATGCGGTCGAGCTTTTACCGAGAGCTGTGCTGCAATTGGACAATCTGGCGCTCTATGCCGTTTACGCGGGGGATTTTTCCACGGCTGCGGAAGATGCTCGGAAAGTCATTCAGCAAAACCCTTCTTTTGCGCTTGCATACAATGCACTAGCGATGGCACAAGCTGGCCAGGGGCAGCTTGCCGAAGCAGAGCAGACCTTTCAAAAAGTGGAAACGATCAGCGCACGGGGCGCGGAAATCGCTGTCATGGGGCGAACGGATTTGCTCCTCTATCAAGGCCGATGCAAGGAAGCAATCGCTCTATTGCAGAAGGCAACCGCCCCCACCGCAGGAAAGCTGGATGATTCGACTCTTGCTGAATATTTGATTCTCAGTGCAGAAGCAAAAATGTCGTCGGGAAAGGCATCTGAGGCCGCGACGGATGCAAAATCTGCGCTCGCTCATGACAGCGGGGGAACGGTTCAGTTTTCAGCGGGGAGGATTTACATCGATGCGGGCCAGTTCGCCGCGGCTCAAACGCTAGCCTCGCAACTTTCCTCCCAACTGGATCCAGATGACCAAGCGTACGGGAAGCTTCTCGAAGGAGAAATCGCCCTCAAGCGCGCTGATGCCAAACGTGCCGGCGAACTCTTCGAGGAAGCGCAGAAATTCGCCGATACGTGGGTCGGGCGATTGGACCTGGGACGCGCCTACATTGAGCGCGGCGCTTTCACAGAGGCGGATTCGGAACTGGAAAAATGTCTCAAACGGCGCGGCGAAGCCAGCGCCATTTTTCTGGATGACGTGCCCACGTTTCGCGCGCTTCCGCCCGTGTATTACTACTTGGGCCGCGCCCAAGAAGGGCTGAAAAGTCCCGCCGCGGCAGAATCCTTTAAGAGCTTTCTAGCCATCAAGGCGAACGGCGACGAGGCTGGGCTCGTGAGCGACGCAAAGAAGCGCTTGGGCACTCGCTAACCGAAGCGCCTTCCAGATTAATCTCTGTCCTCGCAATCTCCATCGTGATCCGGGTCGTAGCAAGTGACTTTGATGCAGAAGGTCGCTGTTTTCACCTGTTGCGGTGAGCTCGCATCGCTGGCTTGCACGGTAAAGGTGAACGTCCCCGTACAATTTGGAGTGCCGCTGATTTTTCCGCTGCTGCTTAAGGTGAGCCCCTCGGGCAGAGAACCGGCTGTCAGACTCCAGGTAATCGGAGCATTTCCTCCACTAGACGCAAGAGTGTAACTGTACACCACTTTGGCCATTGCGTTAGGCAGCGCTCCCGGTGGTGTTGTAATGACCAGGGGCAAAGCGACGCGAATGCTCAACACCACCGACTTAAGCTGTGCTGGCTTGCTCGCATCCAGCAATTGTGCCGTAAAGGAATACGTTCCCGTTGCGGTGGGAGCTCCGGTCAATGCGCCCGGGGCGCTCAAGCTTATGCCCGGGGGGAGTTGCCCTGCCGAAACGCCCCACGCTGTAGGCGCGATTCCGCCACTGGACAAAAGATTGTAACTGTAGCCAATTCCTTGGACGGCGTCTGGCAAACTACCGCTGGGAGTATTGATCACCAATGGTGTTGCGACGCGGATGCTCAACGCCACGCTTTTGACTTGGGCGGGAGAGCTTGCGTCTGACAGTTGCGCTGTGAATGAATAGCTTCCAGTCGT
>DASPTW010000114.1:0-42092 GCA_035623215.1 Candidatus Acidiferrum sp. | reverse complement strand
GTCGGGCACGAGGCGCCATGTCGTTTATCGGCCTTAGCTTGCCGAAGCGAATCCCGAATCACACTGGCAAAGTGGGGAACTCTACACAAGTTTCTGGCACTAGCGACGCGTCGAAGACGCAGTTGGGGCTAATCGGGACTTACTTTGCGGGCAGTACGGACTTTTCTAAGGTTCATGGGGGTTAGCTCAGACCGGCTTTGGGGAACTGGGCGGTCAATTCGGCTTCGCTGAAGAAGCCGTTGTGATAGGCGACGATCTTCCCGGCCTTGTCGACCAGCACAAACGAGGGCACGCCGCCAACGTTGACGAGGTACTGCGTCCATACGTCCCAGCCATTCACGAGTGTGGGCATCGGTTCATGCGTTTTGTCGAAGAAGAAATGCACGTCCTCAGGTGACTCGTTGGTAATGCAGAGAACCACCAGCCCTTTGGCGCTCCAGGTCTTTTCCACCGACGAAACGATGGCCGCTTCCGGCCGGCACTCGACGCACCATGTGGCCCAGAAATCCAGCAGGACGACCTTATCGTGCAGATCGGCCAAGGCGATCTCATGGCCGTCGAGATCCGCCAGCTTAAAAGAGGGTGCGGAGATGCCGAGCATCTTCGCTTTCCGTTGCGCTTTTTGCTCTTCATTTCCTTTCTTGAGATCGGCGAGCCACTTCGGGGGCGGTTCGTTGAGCTTGTACGAAGGAAAAGTCACGTCCCAATCGATGGCAGTGTGCTCGTTGGATTCCGTCTGTAAGGTTTCGCGGAGGACGAGGAACGCGGTCTTGTCAATCCAGAGAACCTGGGGACTCGGCGGCGTCGCTTGGCGTGCGGCCAGCGGGTCAGGATTGCGCAGAACTTCGATGACGAAGCAAGGCGAGGATTTGCCGTTGGCGCTGGCGCTGTCCTCGCGGAGGAACTTTGCGTACCTTACATCCGAGCCGAGCTTGTCGAATTCGTAGTAGCTCATGGACGGCGGGCCAAAGAACCCCGGCTTCACCGCGCTAAGTTCGCCGGAGCCGTCGAGCTTTTCCGCCCGGAAGAGCCCGTAATGCATGGTCAGGGGCTCGTCGGGGTTGTCGCCTCGCGCTAATTCCTGCGGGATGACCATGCGGTACTTAATTCCGTCGGTCTCGAAAGTGCCCGCAGCCGAAGACGTGAAATCGAACGATTTCAAGTGGGCGTAGGCTTCGCGGACGTGCCAAAGAATCTCCTTGGCGTCGGGATCGGAAGCACCAGGAGTTGCAGCGGCGAGAAGCAGAAGCGCAGTAATGGCGGTGAGGAGCCGGGTAAACATACGTGACAGCGATGACGCCCGCAAGGGCGATTGTATGAGCGCCCGATGGCTACGGCTCAAACGTTACCGAATCTCGAAGGAAAGTCAAGGGGAATGACTTCGGGCAGTGGGCGGATTGTGTGTTGCCGTAATTTTAAGAGACGGTTATAGGATTTCTGGGGCGTTGATTCAGATGGAGGACAGGTCGGTTCCTCGTGGGAAGTACTGGTGAAGCAGCAGATTGGTATTTTCGTTGGTGCCACGCTGCCAGGGACTTCATTCTTTTCGCGGGTCGCTAGATGAGTCTTTTTCCAGAACTCATCCGTAGTACCAATATGATAGGCAACTTTGGGCTCCGTATGTTGCGAAAATCGCCTGGGTTCACTGCGGTAGGCCGAACATCACGGCCCGCTTAGGCGGCACAGGAGGCTCCCATGGAAGACATTCGAGCCAGGCTCTCAGTGCTATGGCTGTTTGCTACCCTCAACTATATCTATGCAGATGTGTTTTTCTGTGTTGACGTCTTGGGGTCGAAGAAAGGAAGTATCGGTGTTATCCATTTTTCCCCGGGAGCGTGGGTAGGAATCGCGATACTCATGGAGATCCCCATGGCGATGATTCTGCTTTCGCGAATCCTGAAGCCCAGAGCAAATCGCTGGGCGAACATCGTCGCGGGCATAATAGAAACTGCCGCGGTTCTCTTGGCCCAATTCATCTTTCCAATCTTTAATATCACGCAGACAAGTTCTTACTATTTGTTCTTTGGAGCGATAGAAGTGGTTTGTACTTCGCTGATCGTTTGGTACGCATGGAGATGGCCGAGAGAAACCGTCCCCCGAATTGAGCCTTCCGGTCAAGTGGTCATACCTCCAGCCTGGCATGTTGGGCTCGACTTAACCGAGCATCCGAAGAGGATGCGAGTCCTGCCTGCCCTGAGCGCAGCCGAAGGGAGCGAGGGTCGCGAATTGCGCATTTTGCATCCCGGATGGTTCTGCGGGACGAAGGATCTCTCCGGGATTATGTACTTGACACAAGTCTAGTTCCCTGATACGCTCTCTTCTGTGAGCACGAATCGCAGAGCCAAGTCCTTATATCCCGCATCTTTCCAATCGGCGATGGCCCCCAACACGCGCCTGATTTTGTCCAGTACAGGGCTATGGTATGCCCACATCATTCGGCCACAGGACGGGCAGCCCTGTTCCTGTGGAAGTTTGGCAGCGATGGAGAGCGGCAATCTAATGAGCGTGCCGCATTCGCAGCGCAATTCGATTTCTTTCAATTCTCTCAAGTCAATGGTAGTCACTCGGCTCGGTGTCATGGGCTATCCCTTTTTCTTGTCCAGTTTCTCGACGTGCTTCTTGATGAGTTTGTGGCCCTTGTGGGTGAATAGGTGTTTCATCGCCTCTTCGGTTGTCATGTCCTTCGGGTGCTTCTTTGGTTTCTTTGGCATAGGTGCTCTATGAAAGAAGAAATGAACCTCGTTGAATTAGTAAAAGACTTCGCGGATGAAAGCAAGTGCCGCACATATCTAGAACGCCTCCGCTGGCCCGATGGCGTACAGTGCCTTGAGTGTGGCTCGACAAAAGTCTATCGCATCCTCAAGCGTAACCAGTTTGTGTGCGATGCGTGCTCGCACCAATTCAGCGTGACAGCCAAGACCATCTTCCACGACACCCACTTGCCTTTGTGGAAGTGGTTCCTTGCGACTTACCTGCTCTGCGAATCTCGCAAGGGCATGTCGGCAAACCAAATGGCTCGTCAGCTTGCCGTGAGTTATAAGACGGCGTGGTATCTCTGCCACAGGATTCGCGCTGCGATGCTGGAAGTAGCACCGGAAAAACTTGGTGGCACGGTGGAGATTGACGAAACCTATGTTGGCGCGAAGAAGCGCCACTGGCGGCCACGGTCTGACAAGCAAGTCGTTATTGGTATACGGCAACGCAATGGCGACCTCCGCATGATTCATGCCAAGGATGCAACATCCGCTACGGTACGCGAGATTATCAAGGCCAACATTGGCATGCACGTTGAAGTGATTGTTACGGATGAATCGCAAATCTATCCGTGGGCGCTCGACAAGATGCACAAGCCACTGCACAAGACTATCAATCACTCCAAGACCTACGTTCATGGCGACGTGCACACAAACACCGTGGAGTCGGCCTTTAGCCTCTTGAAGCGCGGCATTGTGGGAACGTGGCATAAAGTCTCTGCGAAGCATCTCCCGGCCTATCTGGATGAGATGTGCTTCCGATTCAACAACCGCAAGAACCCTTTCCTTTTCCGTGATACGATGCTCAAACTCATTGACTCCCCAAACCTAGAATACAAAGACCTTACTGCTAAAGTGCAAGACGCTGCCTAAGGTAACTTTGCGGTCAGCGCTTGTATCTCTCTAGCGCAAATGGGAATGGCCAATGGATTTACTGGTTTCATGCACATCAGACCTACACTTTCAGCATCCAATCCTTTGGCCTTATATTTTTCCTGGAGTGCAATGAGCCTCTGATCAAATCTCACTATGTACTGCGACATGGTTTGATTTCCCCACTGGTCAAAAAGAGTTGGATAATCTTTGGACGTAGAGGGCATTGGCCTTACTCCTTCTCGGTCGGCCACAAATGCCAGAATGTCTTTAGTTAGTTCGAGGGTTTCAACCTTAAGAGAATTGGGAGCAATTTGGGACTTTGCTTTTTGCAATTTCTGGTCAACATCTTCCCATTGCGCTTGTATCGTTTTTCGGAAGTCTGTGAGATACGCCATCTGGTTTGTGAATTGTTCCATCGTTTTGCTAAAACGCTGAGACGCTAACTTATCTTGTTCGGCGCGGTCGTGACTGATGGCTGCAATTTCCAAACCAACAAGTAGAGACAACACTACCGCATAGGTGATTTTCACCCATTTGTGCTCGTAAAATTTGACATGCGTCGGCACAATTCCCGCCACAAGTGCGACAATCAGGGCGTAAATTCCAGGTGGCCAATAAAGCCACTCGGGAATATGAATCCAGTCGGGCATAGTGCAGACCTCCACTCACTTAAGGTTCTAAAGGACCCTAAGCGTGGAGCATAACCTCGGCTAATACCTTGCGTCAAGGTTATAATCCCGGATCTCTCCCCTTTCTTTTCAGTCTTTTGCGCACTCTTCCATTTTACGTATGCTCTAAGTCCTTTGTTTGCCACTCTTACGAAAAATGCCGGGGTGTACCCCCTTTCTTCCCAAATTGGAACACCTCGGCGCGCAACCAAGAACACTTCTCCCGTTCTATTCGTATCCTCCTAGGGAGGTTTATGATGCTTTTTCAGCTAGGACAAACGACTCTCGCATGCGTCCGCCACGCCAGCGTTCTTTCTCTGCACCAGTCACCAATCACGAGTCACCAGTCACTTGCAACTTAAAACTTATGACTTACAACTTCCTCAATGCGTAGACGCCTGATTCGCATCGCGCTGATCCTTCTGCTCTTCCCGCCGCTGCTCGCCGCGGTGGGCGGCTGGCTCTTCGCGCCTGGCTTCCTGACTCCCATCCGCCGCGAGCTTACCCCCGGTCTCGTCCGCGAAGCCGACGCCTCCTTTGCCGTCACTCACTCGCTCCGCCAGGACTTCAACCTCACCGCTCCGGACGGCGTCCTCCTTCGCGGTTGGAAAGTCACTCCGCCCAATCCCAACGGTTCCTGGGTTCTGCTTTTTCACGGCGTCGCCGACAATCGCGTTGGCGTCATCGGCCAATCCGAATTTCTCCTCCGCGCCGGCTATAGCGTCATTATGATGGACGCCCGCGCCCACGGCGCGAGCGATGGCCCCATTGCCACCTACGGCTGGCTCGAACGCAACGATACCCGCTCCGTTATCGACGCGCTTCTTGCTTCGATAGCGAGGCAGTGCCTGAGTGACGCGCCCTGCCCGCCGCCGAAACACATCTTCGCGCTTGGCGAATCCATGGGCGCGGGCATCGCGCTGCAATCCGCCGCTGCCGATCCGCGCATCGAAGCGGTCGTCGCGGAGTCTTCGTTCGCTAATCTTCGCGAAGCTGCTTATGACTACGCCGGGCTTCGCAAATCGCCGCTGTTCGGCAAAACCATTTTCGCGCCGGGCACCTGGACCCTGCTCTATCGCGGAGAAAAATTAACTGGCATCCCGCTCGCGGAAGTCTCCCCGGAGAAGGCGGTCGCCTCGCGCCCGTTTCCCGTTCTTCTGATTTGCGATGAAAAGGATGAAGCCCTGCCCTGCCGCCACACACAAATGATTTATGCCGCCGCTTGCGGCCCCAAGCAGCTTTGGGAAGTCCCCGGTGCGTTTCACACCGCTGCGCTCGGTTTCCAGCCCGAAGAATTCAAGCGCCGCGTCCTCGAATTCTTCGGCGCTTACTCGCAGCCGCGCGCAAATGCGCCGCCGTCAAATCCAATCCCACAATGAAAGAAAAAGTCTACACAAAGCGGGCACAGAGAAGGAACGCAGAGATACCGACACCGAGACAAGGGGATTTTCCAATTCTATTTTCTAATTTCGATTTTCGAGTTTCGCTCCGGCTAAGGCACCGGATGATGCCGCTCTTCCCATTCCTGGCTCAGCCGCCGCACCGTCTCGCGCAGCCGCACCGCCAGCGACGCGATGGTCTCCAAGCGCTGTTCCCCTCCACTGGGAATTCTGCCGTCGTTTTTCCGGTGAATTTCCGCCAGCAGCAGCTCCGCGTTCCCGAGAATTCCCGTGAGCGGATTGTTCAATTCGTGCCGCAGCACTTCCCCAAAATCGTTGTCCAGTACTCGAAAAGTTCCACTTCCCGCCCTCCTCCCTGCCTCGCGATGCGCAGCCGCCGCTCGATCACCGCGCGAGCTTCGGCAAAAAAATTCGCTTTGCGTTCGACAAAATCCGCCGCGCCGGCTTCGATAAGTCCCGCCAGTTCCACGCGTTTCTCCGCGGCTCCCAGCACGACTACCGGCGCATGAATCGCGAGCGGTGCCACCACCGCTTCGAGCGACGGCGCCATACCGCGCGGCCCGTCGGACTCTCCAGCCAGCGAATCGGATTCCAGGAGGATTGCTCCTGGCGCACTTTCCTCCAGAATGCGGTACGCCGCGGCGACGCTGCCAACCGCGGCCACGCGCACTCCCCACGCGAGAGATTCCAATTCGCGGCGCATCGCCGCGCACACTCCCGAGTTGTTGCTCACCAAAAGTATGGTTGGTTCCCGGTTCCCCATGGTTCATCCGTTCCTTGCTGCGTTCTTTTTGGAAGCCTCGGCTGCCGAGGGCTCGTGAAGATTCGGCTGCTGGAGCACCGCGCGCACTTTTTCGGTCAACTCCTCGATGCGAAACGGCTTGGCGACGTGCGGCAATTGGTGGCGCTCCAAAAACTCTCGCGTCTGCATTCCGATAATGTCTCCGGTCACAAATAAGAAGCGCTCGCGCAACGGATTTCCGTCGCGCTCGAGCGATTTGTAGAAATGCTGGCCGTCCAGGCCGGGCATTTTCATGTCGCAGATGACCAGATCGTAGGATTCGCGTTTCGCGCATTCGAGAGCTTCGCGCCCGTCGAGCAAAACAGTGACGTGCATGCCTTCGTCTTCAAGGACGTCCGCGATCAGCCTAGCAACCGTGGGTTCGTCTTCGACAACCAGAACGCGCGCGCCCTTGCGCGATTCACATGCGGGAACGCGAGTTTCGGCTTCGGCAGAAAAGGCGGGGGGCGGAAGCGGCGCAGTTTTCTTTTCCACCAAGACAGGGCTTCACGTTTGTTCCAACTGCCGCTCCGAAGCCGCCGGAATCTCCACCTGAAAAATCGCGCCGCCTTGCGGCGGACTCTGCAGGCGAACTTGACCGCCGTGTTCGCGCACTACGCTCAAGACAATCGAAAGGCCCAGGCCGGTGCCGACTCCCGCGGGCTTGGTGGTGAAAAAGGGATCGAAGATGCGTGCCTGGATCGCCTGGGGGATGCCAGGGCCGTTGTCTTCCACTTCGAGGAGCACACGGCGATCCGAAATTCGGCGCGTGCGCATTCGAATGATTCCTCCTTGGCCCTGCTGTTCGAGAGCCTGCTGGGCGTTGCCCACGAGATTCATCAGCACTTGCTGCAACTGGCCGGGATCGCCATAGACGAAGGGGAGCGCGGGATCCAAATCCATTTCCACGCGGATTTTCTCCGCCGCAAGGCCGAAGCGCTGGAGTTCCAGAGCGCGCATGACGATCTGATTCAATGAGACCAAGCGGCGTTCGGGCACAGTTTCCCTGGCGTTGAGAAGCAATTGGCGCAGGATTGCGCCGGCGCGCTCGGCCTCCTGATAAATCTGGCGGATTTCTTCAGAGCGCAACGAAGCATCCTGCCGCACGAGCAGCCGCTGCGCGTATCCGAGAATGCTAGTCAGGGGGTTGCTCAACTCATGTGCGATGCCGCTGACCATCTGGCCGAGAGCGGCGAGTTTTTCCGTCTGCAGGAGCTTGGATTGGAAAACGCGCTGGGCCGTGAGGTCGCGGTAAATCTCTACCCGGCCTAATAGGCGGCCGATAGAATCGAGCACCGGCCGCGCGGCCCGTTCCAAAATTCGCGGGGCTGGACGGACCATCTGCAACTCGTCGCGGACGCCTCCTTCGAGTTCCCGCGCGAGCTCGCGCCAGCGCGCGCTAAACGCCGCGGGCTCCGCGGCCTGATCCGCGAGGTGGGCAATCAGCGCTTCGAGCGAATGGAGTTGTCCGGAGCTCTCCGCAGGCAAACCCATGATTTGCTGGAAGCGCGTGTTCATGGCGCGGATATTTTCCTGGCTATCAAAGAGGACGACGCCTTCCTCAAGCCATTCGATCACGTTTTCCAGCTCTGCTTGCGCATGACCATTGTGGGAAGCCGTATTCGAGTCTTCGAGCGATTGCAGAAGAATTGCGGGAGGCTGACCTGCGGCGCGCGCGGCAAGGCGCAGCCGAACATCAATTCCATTATGGAGTTGGGCTTCCAGCGAATTTTCGCCGTTGCCAGAACCAGCTGCGAGCGATTGCTGGAGCCAGCGCTGAACGCGGTCGCGGTCATGGCCGCTGAAAAGATCGGAAAGGTATTCGGAAGGAAGCACTCCGGCGTAAGGCGACTTTCGAGCATCGCTGGTGCGACACAAGAGTTCGCGGGCGCCTCGGCTGGACGCACTAATCCTTCCCGCTGGATTGAAAAGGAGCACCGGCTCCGCAAGAAATTCGAGGAGCGCCTGCTCGGAAAGAGCGAGAGCGGAACCTTCCTCGAGGCGCAGTCTGCGGTCGAGGGCGGAAGCCGCAAACAGGGCGCGCAGTTCCAGGCGATCCAAAGTGGCAAGCGAAGCGGCATGGGCGGGAAGTCCGGCAACCAGGACTCCGAGAAGCTCTCCGCGCGCTTCGAGCGGATACGCGACGATGCGCGCGATAGTGGCGGGCGACCAGGCCGAAGGCGAGTCGCTCCCAGTGACCTGCCGCGCTTCGAGCGCCCTGCGCCAAACCTTCGCGACGGGCTCGCTTTCGGCGGCGCGAGCCAAAGACTCATCGCCGCTGCGCCAGCGAAATTGGACTTGCAGGGGCTGGCCAGAACTTGCGGCTCCTTGCGGGAGCGTGCCAATGACCGCGAAAACTGCGCCAGGACTGTAGTCTTTTGCCGCTCCTTCCACGCACTCGGCTGCGAGCCGGGAAAGCAAGGCGTCGACGGAATGCTCCGAAATAGAAGCGTCGAGAAGGCTGCGGGCGAGAAGAAGATCAGCGGCGCGGACGCTGGCCGAATTGGATTGTTGGCGCAGCTCGAGGGCCAGAGCAAGTTCGGCCGCGACGGATAGCGCGTGCTCTCGCAATGGAAGCGTCACCGGCGCCTTTCCGCCGAGCAGGATGAGGCCGCGAATTTGTTCCTTGCCGGCTACGGGAATCCAGAAGGCATAGCGAAGTCCCATGAGCGGCCCGATGAGCAGGTTCGCCGGAAGTGCGGCGAGATCGTGATGCACCGCTTGTTGAGTGAGCAGTAGTTCATCGGGCAGGGGAGGTTCAAGCGAGAGCGCGCGCCACTCCTTCGGAGTGTCGGGATTGCCGCGGTCCCAAACGAGACCGTGGAGAGCGCTCGAGAAACCAATCGGGCGCGGCAAAGGCGAAGAGGGCTCGAGCCAGACGCCGACGCGGTCAGCGGAATCGTTTTGCGTCAGGGCAGAGAGGGCCTCCTGCAGCAATTCCTCGTGCGAGGCGCCCGAGAGAGCGGCACGGGCCACACCTGGGCCGCTCAATGCTGTTTCCCGCTTTTTTGCCCAAACCTTCATCCTGAAAACTGCAAATCTCTGCGGTCGTGAGCCAGATCCTCTGGCCCCCGCACAAAGAGCGAAAGGGTCCGGAGACTGACTCGCAGGAAACACCTTGCATTGAAGTGCCCATCGAGGCGCAAGTGTTAGTGCTGAGGAATCAGTCACTTAGGTGGGGGAAAGGGCGCCGGAAAATAGGCTGAAAAATTCCATGTCGAGATTTTCAACGGCGTTCTTCCCAGAGTGAACCGACGGAGAAAATGGAAAGCGCCACGTTAGGTATCCAATGGAGTCGCCCTGGTCTGGATAAGAGAACGATTCGTGCAAGTAGGAAAAGAAGACGGAGATAAGTATTGTAGAGTCGGAAGCTAGGGCAACTTGGCGAATTCGGACTTGGCTTGTTTCAGAATTAGGATGTCGGGGTCGGCGTCTTTCCAGAGCGTGAAAAAGTCCTGATACGCGGCCATTGAATCCAGGTAACCGCCGCGAATTGGACGCTGACGTTTCAATGCAGCGGGATGCGGAACAGGTTGCCCCGAAACGCGGCGCTCGCATAGGCGTATGTTTGGGGATCCGGTCCCGGCGACACATCAGCTTGGGGAATCGATTGGATTCCGGCAAGTTCCGCGTCGCTCGCGCGATCCAGCCCAGACGCCGGCAAATCCAAAAGCCCGAAGCCGTGGGGGATCTGGATGACGTATGTTTTTCTAGTGACGGCGGCTGCCGAAAACCGGCTGGTGAGCGAAACGTACATGTACTTTCCGTCGGCGGACCACTGCACGAAGCAGGCTCCAGCACAGATCCTCCGTCGCGCGCCGTTCCGTACCGCAACGGCGAAGGTTCCAATCTCAGATGCGAAGCGGGCACCGGCGGTCGCCCATTCTCCGTCCGGGGAAACGCCCCCGACCTCGACAACACTAGTGTCCAGAATGCGAGTCAGCCCGCTCCCGTCCTCTTGAACCCGCGCCAGGTAATTCGCCTTGCCGCCCAGCTGCCGAAAAAACAGTTGTCCGGGGCTAAAGCTGACTAGGTCTCCACCTCGCACAACCAAGCGCGGTGGGGCGCTGCGATCAGTCGCCGCGAGGAAGATCCGCGATTCGCCTGCCATCCGGACGGTAAACGCGACTCTCGCTTCGTCGCGCGAGACATCATAGTCCGCGATGCGCTGTTCCGTGACCAGCGGATCGGACTTACCGGATGCCAGATCCCTGCGCCACAGCTCCCGCACGTCCGACGAACTGCTTTTCCGCAGCAGATAGTAGAGGCGCTTGCCATCGGGCGAAAGCCTGGGCGCCTCCGCCACCCCTTCCAGAGAAACCGCATGGTCGCCCGCGGCATCGTGCGTCCACAGGGAACTCTGCCGCACGCCCACCGAAGCGATCAGCGATTTTCCGTCCGACGCCACGGCCAGGCCCTCTTCTTCGGTGGGGCCAAACGTGATTTGCTCCGGGTTTCCTTGAGGAGCGCGCTGTCCCCATTGCTGCCGCCACAGATGTGAACTGCCGTCTACGCTCATGTTGAGGTACATCCATTGGCTGTCCGGGGACCATGCCGCGGCGGCACAGGCGCCCTCCGGCCCCACCTCAACACCCGCAGAGCGTCCATCCATCGGGACCACCCGGCAGCGCTGCCACTGGGTTGCGCCGTTCATCTCCACAATCAGCACCCAATTCCGATCCGGCGACAGCCAGGAGTAGTGCGCCATGGCGCGCTCGTGCGCCGGGAAGTAGATGGAGCGTTCCTCGGCACGGTTCTCCTTCGCCGTCACGATGCCCATGTGCAGAGCGGTTCCAGCCTCAACCTCGGAAAACAGGACGCGGTCCGGCCCGATCCAACTGAGCCCTGCGGCGTTCGCCATGAGGAGCGCGGGTGGCCCGCCCAGCACGGGCACGGTCCAAGTCTCCCAAACAGTGTTGGCGAAAGACACGCCTGTGTAGGCGACGCGGGAGCCGTCGGGCGTGAATACGGGATCGTACTTGGCGTTCGAATCGAAGGTCAATTGCCTCGATTCCCCGTCCGGCAGTAGCTTTACATAAATCTGACCGGAGCCCAGGAAATGCGCGCCGCCGCGGAAGAACGTCACCATGCGTCCATCCGACGAAAGCGCGGGAGCAGTGGCGGAGTCATTGAAGTTGGTAAGTTGGATATACTCGCTCGCCAAGGTCACCGAGCGGTGCGGCCCCCCGAGACGCCACGCCAGGAGGGCGCTCGCGACCAGCCCCACAATCACGACTGTAACGACGGCCATCCACCGATTTGAACTCCGGGCCAGCTGCAACGTGGAATTGACTGTTGTGAATGTTGCGCGGCCCGAATCTGAATCACGCTGCAACCGCTGGAGGTCGGCGCGGATTTCTGAGGCGTGCTGATAGCGCAGATTGCGGTCTTTTTCGAGGCACTTGCCGATGATGCGCTCGAGTTCTGCTGGCAATTCCGGGTTCAACCGAGTGGGAGGCGTTGGGACGCGGTTGAGAATGCAGTCGGAGATCGCGCCGGAGCTTTCGCCGCCAAAGGGAAGGCGACCGGTGGCCATTTCGTAGAGGACAACCCCGAAAGAAAATAAATCTGTACGCGAGTCCAAGGGTTTGGCGCGAATCTGCTCCGGCGACATGTAGGAAACCGTGCCGAGGACGTTGCCCGCTCCAGTTAGCGAGGCGTCCGCGGTCACCGTGGGTGCCGCCGTTTCCATGGCCAGACTGTCCGTGGAGGGGCCGAGTTTGGCCAAACCAAAATCGAGGATTTTGCTGTTGCCTCTCTTGGTCACGAATAGGTTGGCGGGTTTGATGTCGCGATGGATGATGCCCATAGCGTGAGCGGCTGCGAGAGCATCGGACATCTCGATTCCGTAATCTAGCAACTCGTCAAAGGGAAGCGCCTTGCCACGGATGCACTGTTTCAGCGTTTGGCCATCCAGCAATTCCATAACAATGACGGGTTGGCCCTCGAATTCCTCGACTTCGTAAATCGTGCAAATGTTGGGGTGGTTCAAGGCGGACGCGGCGCGGGCCTCGCGCTGAAAACGGCTGAGCGCCTGCGGATCATCGGCAACTTCGTCTGGGAGAAACTTGAGCGCCACCATTCGCTGCAGGCGCACGTCTTCGGCTTTGTAGACGACGCCCATCCCACCGCTGCCTAGCTTGTCGACGATCCGATAGTGGGAAATAACCTGACCCGCATGAAAACCCTTGAGGCTAGAGCCCTGGTTGTTTTTTGTGTGCGCGATATCTTGGGCCGCCACTTCCATGGCGGGATTCTCGAGGAAACTACCGGCCTCTTCACTGGAGGCTAGGAGCGTGCGCACTTCGCTCTCCAGTTCGGCGTCGCCGAGACAGGCCTGACGCAGGAATTTGTCGCGCTCACTCTCTGGGCGCTCCAAAGCCGCCTGTAGCAGGCTATCGACTTGTTTCCAACGATCGGAGTCCATCGGGTTTCCTGCCGCTGAGCTCCCGGTAGAGCCAGGCCTTCGCCGTGCTCCAATCTCGCATCACAGTAACGGGCGAAACCTTGAGCACTTTCGCGGTTTCCTCCACACTCAGCCCACCGAAGAAGCGCATTTCGACCACGCGCTCTTTTCGTGGATCGAGTTGCGCCAGGGCCTTCATCGCGTCGTCAAGAGCTACCAGGTCTGCGGTTCGTTTCCCGCCCACCACCGCCGTCTCTTCAAGCGAAACGTGCTGAATACCCTTGCCTCGTTTAAGGTTGCGCCGCCGCGCGTGCTCAATGAGTATGCGCCGGATGAGCTGAGCAGAGACCGCAAAGAAGTGCGCTCGATTCTGCCACTGCATGCGCTTGTAATCCACAAGGCGCATATACGCTTCGTTGACGAGAGCGGTCGTTTGCAGGCTGTGGCCAGGACGCTCGTGCTGCATATAGCGGCGCGCCAACCGGTGGAGTTCCTCGTAAACGATAGGGGTCAGTTTTTCCAACGCTCTTTGATCCCCTTCGCTCCAAGAGCGCAGCAGCCCGGTAACGTCGCATGGCCATTCGCCCTGGGCGGCTTTCTGCATGCTAATTGGTCGCATTATAACGCTCAGGCAGCTCAGTTGGCCTCCTTCCAATGATAGGTTTTGCGGCCGGTTTGCGCCTATTGAGATAAGGAGGAAGTCATGAGCACCAAAACTCTCAAGAAGGCTTTCACGGCAGGCAGCTTGCTGGCGCTATTGGCTGGCGCGACTCTCGGACAGGAGCACGTCAGGCCGCCAAGCAACGCATTGTCGACTCGCTATCTCATTCAGGATCTCGGCGTCGTCGGTCCGGTAGTGGGCCAGCCCTTCGTGATCACGGCAAACGGATATGTGGCCGGGTTAGACGTTGTGCCGAGCGGTGGGGGTAGTGTTTCCCACGCGGTCTACTGGCATGGCACTTCAATGAAGGACATCAGTTACCCGGGACTGGGCGGACCTAATAACACGGCCTTTGGCATCAACATCTGGGGACGAGTTGTCGGCGAGGCGGAGAACTCGACGCCGGACCCCAATGGCGAAGACTTTTGCGGCTTTCAATCCTTGGGATATACCCCCCAGGCGAACTCGTGCTTGCCTTATCTCTTTCAGAACGGTCAGATGACCGCCCTCCCCACACTTCGCGATGACAGCGGCAAGAGCGGCGTCAATGGCCAAGCCTGGCAAATCAACTCCTACGGCGTTGCGGTCGGCTCGTCAGAAAATACGACAAGCGACTCTTGTCCGGCGGGCTCTCAACAGAAGTTTCAGTTCAAGCCCGTCGTTTGGTTCAAGCTCTTTCCCTGGTCGGAGGAGCGCATTCACGAACTTCGCACGGTCTCCGGCGACCCCGATGGTGTTGCTGTCGCCGTCAATGAAAGAGGTGACGCCGCAGGCGCGTCGGGAACGTGCGGATCTTTTAATGCCATTAATCTTTTCAACCTTGTTCCCCGTCACGCGATTCTTTGGCAAAACGGCAAGCCCATTGACCTCGGGAACCTCGGCGGCGACGGCCTCTTCGGTGGAATCTTCGCCTCCGGCCTCAACAACGTGGGCCAAGTCGCGGGATTTTCGGACACCACCGACGACGCATCCTTTCATGCCTTTCTCTGGGAGAACGGCCACATGACCGACCTGCAAACGCTCCCTGGCGATTCTTACAGCACTGCGACGGCCATTAGCGATCGCGGGGTTGTCACAGGCGTCTCAGTTGACGCGAACTTCAACATACGCGCATTCGTCTGGCAGCAGGGCAACATGCAGGACCTCAATAATCTCGTCTCCGGCTCCACGACCCTATATCTGCAAACCGCCTGCTCCATTAACGCTCGTGGCGAAATCGATGGCATCGCCCAAGATCGACTCACCGGCGAATTCCACGCCTACAAAGCCATCCCGCAAACAACCGATGAGGAGTAACCGCGCGTTTCTTCGCGGATGCTGGAAACGATGATCAAGGCTCGGGGTGCTCCATGTGGTACTGCTTGAGCTTGCGGTAGAGCGTGGTTTTGCCGATGCCGAGCATGCGCGCGGCGGAAAGTTTGTCGCCCCCGGTTTCGCGGAGCGTGCGGAGGATGGCGCGGCGTTCCATTTCTTCGAGCGGCAAAATTTCGTCTTTTTCGGGAGCGCGCTCCGTCGTGGGGTACTGGAGATTCGAGGGCAAATCGGCGACGTGAAGAATGGGGCTGGAGCCGAGAGCGACAGCGCGCTCAATGGCGTTTTCGAGTTCACGGACGTTGCCGGGCCAGTCGTAAGCAATGAGGCGGCGCATGGCGTCTTCGGAAATGGTGCGCACCGGGCCCTGGGGATCGGAGAATTTTTCGAGAAAGGCGGTGACGAGAAGCGGGATGTCGCTCTTGCGGTCGCGGAGCGATGGAAGCTTGACCTGCACGACGTTGAGACGGAAATAAAGATCCTGGCGGAACGTGCCGGCGCGAATGGCCGTTTCGAGGTCGCGATTGGTGGCGGCGATGACGCGGACGTTAATGTGCCGGCGCTCGGTGGAACCGACGGGTTTGACCTCGCGCTCCTGAAGGGCGCGAAGCAGCTTGGCCTGCAAATCGACGGGCATGTCGCCAATTTCGTCGAGAAAGAGCGTGCCGCCCTGCGCGGCTTCGAGGAGGCCCTGCTTGGCTTGCATGGCGCCGGTGAACGCTCCTTTGACGTAGCCGAAGAGTTCTGACTCGATGAGCGTGGGGACGAGCGCGGAACAATCCACGGGAACGAACGGGCGATCCTTGCGCGGGCCGGAATAATGGATGCTGCGGGCGACCAGCTCTTTGCCGGTGCCGCTCTCGCCCAGAATGAGCACGGGATATTCGTGCTGGCTGACTTTTTCGATGGTTTTGTAGACGCGCTGCATTTTTAGTGAGACGCCGATGAGGCCGCCGAAGCCGGGGCGCGTCTGCAACTGTTCGCGCAGGAGGCGGTTTTCCTGCTGCAGCTCGACGGCGCGGGCCACGCGCTCGAGGCGGGAACGCAGTTCCTCAATGCGAAACGGCTTGGTGACGTAGTCGACGGCGCCTAGCCGAGTGACTTCGACAGCGGATTCGATGGTGCCGTATTGGGTGAGGACGACGACGGCAACTTCGGGGTGCAGGTCGTGAACGAGCTTAAGCAGCTCGACGCCGTTGGTTTGAGGAAGCTTCAGGTCGGTGAGCAGGATGTCGACGGCGGAATGTTCGAGAACATCGAGCGCCTCTTCGGCGGTGGCGACGGCAACTGCCTTCATGCCGGTCTGCTGAGCCACAGAGGCGCAAGTTTCGCGGATGGTGCTTTCGTCATCCACGATGAGGATATTCATAGGGAGCGTTTCGCGGCGTACAGCGGCTTGTTCGGTCATGGTGGTCATCCTGTGAGCACCTCGCCAGTCGAACGGAGAGCAGATAGCGTTCCATTTCAGGAAACCTGGCAAGACTTATTCATAAAGCAATACATTAGAGTAAACGACATAGAAATGACAAGGACCAGTTTGGGAAGATAGAGGAGACACGCCCGGACAGATTAAGACAGTGAACTGTGTAAGCCACTCAGATTCAGAGAATTGCAAAAACGGGCCAAGAGAATTCCATTTTGGGAGAGGAAGGCTGAAGATTCAAACCGGGTTCTGAAAGGAAACGGGCCCTCCGCCGTCGAAGGCGGAGAGCCCGTTTCGTACTTTTTGTGCCGTTAGATTTCGCGACCCCGGAGAAAGAACCCGGAATTGCGCGGAAGTAAAACTCCCGCTCCCTATTGCTGTTTTTTCTTTGGCGCAGGAGCCGGCGCTTTCTTCTCGTTAACGGTCCCGGTTTCCGCCTTTCTGCTCAGGAGCGTCAGGGCATCCTTGGCATTGAAGGGGAAGCGGCGAATGGACTGTTCGCCGGTGGTGCTGAGCGTGACGTCCACACGGCGGTTGTTGGCCATGCGAACGGTGACGATGTTCTTGATGAGCTTCTGCTTTTCCGCAGCGCTCAAGTCGGGATCCTGGTTGAGAAGCGCTTCGACTTCTTCGGAAGTCATGTTCTTCTCAAAGCCAAAGGCCTTGGTTTCGATGTGATCGGCAGGAACGCCCTTCTCGATGAGGTAATTCTTGGCGCGATCGACGCGGCGCTGCGAGAGTTGTTCATTATAGTCCTTGGCTCCGCGGCTGTCCGCGTGACCTTCGAGAATGAGATGAGCCGCTGGGCGGTACTTCAGATACTCGGCGTAATCCGTCGCCAGCGTATCGAGAGTGGCTGCCTGGCTGGCCAGCAACCCGCCGTTGGGCTTGGCCTCGCTGGGCTGAGCCGTCGGGAAGTAAATACTGTGCAAGGCCAACTTGGCTTCCAGTTGCTTGACCTGCGGCGGTTCTTTCACTTCGACGTTGCCAGAAGCTTGCGCCGTGCCGCCGCGGCCATCGTCGACCGTGCACGTCACCGTGTATGTACCCGGCTGCAGCCCCGTTGAGTCAAACTGCACGTTCGGGCCGGTACCGATGATCTTTCCGCCGGTGGTGGTGTAGCTGTAGGTCAGCGGGTCATTGTCAGGATCGGTGCCGTTGCAAGTAATTCCAGTACGCTCGCCAACGATGATCGGGCTACGCTCGACTGACATCGTAGCGGTGGGCGGACGGTTAGGCCTCGGCTCGATTTTTACGTCCGCCGCGCAAGATGCCGTTAGCCCCCTGCCGTCATCGACCTTCACGTTAACGGTGTAAGAGCCAACGCCGACGCCGCTGAAAGTCCAGCGCGCATCAGGGCCGGTTCCGTCGACCGAGCCACCCGTCGCGCTATAGCTGTACGTGAGTGGAACGTTGTCCGGGGAACTGGCGTTCACGTGCACAGCAACAGTGTCGCCAGAACCCGCATAAATGGAAGTAGGGTTGGCAGAGCAAGCAGCGACCGGCGGGTGCTTCGGCGGAGGAGGCGGATTGGGAATTCCAAAGCGGAGCACAATGCCAGTGCCGACACGAAGGTCATCCTGGCGCGAATTGCCGCCGAGAGCCGGGCCGGAGAAATTGGTCATGAGGTATTCAATTTGCGCAACGCGCCATGCAATGGACTTGGTAATGACCATGTCGACGCCGCCGCCGCCGGACAAAGCAAAGGCACTTTGATTTCCCGAGCCAGTCATTTCAATGCCGCTATGGCTTCCGCCAAGGAGAAATTGCGCGAACGGCACGAAGTAGTCAAATTTTCGCCAGTTCAGCCGCGGCCCAAACAGATAGGTGATCATGCCTCCGTTAACCGAGGTGTTGGCCCCTGTAAAAGGGAATTCGTTGCGATTGAAATCGTATCCGCTCAACTCCCCGGTGAGGCCCAGCCACTTCGAGGCGTTATACGTGAACGAAGCGCCGCCGCCTTGATTGCCGAAGCTGGCGAACGGGGAACCAGGGTTAGCATTCACATAGTAGTACATACCCGCAATTTCATAGCGCGGTACGAGACGTCCCGGAGGTCGCGTATCTTTTTCCGGCTCCGGCCCCGGAAAGGGCTTGGGTTTCGGCGCCGCCGGAAGCCCGAAGACATTTCCGGAGACGTGAAGGACGCCACTTGCGGGCGCGGAATTTTCCGCTGCTGGTTTTACTTCCGAAGCCGCACTGCCCGAGTCATCCCCGGTCCCGGCCGATTTCTGCTGAGCGCACAAAGGCAAAGCCAAGAGAGAACTGATTGCCAGCGCTGCACACCAATTGCGCATCTGATTCCTCCTCAAAGAAACTGCTTAGAATCCCGTATGATTCACGCGTCCGCCTGTGAACCGCACGCTGCAGAGGCGGACTCCGTTGGACGCGTTGCAGCTTGAACCCATCGCCGATTCTTTCCCCACAGGCGGCTTCCGCTGGGAGGCACTCACCGGGCGGAATTCTAAGAAACGGCAGTTGCGGTGCCCCAAGGTTATTCCACAAATCCCTCCCGGCGCAACTCTTTCCTTGCAAGACCGCGGTCGAGATGAGTTGCCGGATGGCGCTCGGAGGACGCTTTGAGGGGCATCCTACGGTACACTTTATGGCTTATGTCTTCCATTCAGACGCTCGACGACAATTGGATGGGCCGGCGGAGGTCCATCGCCACCGCACTGCTGGAATCGAATGGACATCACGCGCTCGTCGATCCGGGCCCCGGATCCACGCTGGAGAATCTGCGGCAGCAGCTTAGGGCGCGAGGGCTCTCGGTAGCGGATTTGGACACCCTGCTGTTAACGCACATTCATTTGGATCATGCAGGCGCAACGGGCGCGCTGGTCCGTGAAAATCCGCAACTCGCTGTCTACGTGCACAAACTCGGCGCGCCCCACATGATCGATCCCTCGAAGCTACTGGCCAGCGCAGCGCGGCTTTGGCCGAACGATCTGCAAGAATTATTTGGCGACGCGCTTCCCGTACCCGCAGAGAATCTGCGAATTCTGGAAGGCGGAGAGACCATCGTTCACGGCGCGCGCAGAATCGAAGTGGTCTATACGCCGGGGCACGCTTCCCACCACGTCAGTTTTTTCGAGAATTTGGAGGGAGTGGCGTTCACGGGCGATACTGCTGGGATACGCATCGAAGGACATACCTACGTGATGCCCGCAACTCCGCCGCCGGACATCGACCTGAAAATCTGGGACGGTTCGTTCACAGCGATCCGGGAACGTAAACCGGCGCGGCTCTTCCTCACCCACTTTGGATTTGCAAATAATCCCGAGGAGCACCTGGCGCTGTTTCGCGAACGTCTCCACCGGTGGGCAGCGACCACGGATCAGATCATGCAAACCGCAGGCAGCGACGCCGAGGGGATGGAACGGTTCATGGCCACCATGAGAAAAGAAATCGGCGAGCATCTTCCGGCGGACGAAGTCGAGCACTATATTTTCAGCGCCGGGCTGAATTTGTCGTTTCTCGGCCTGGCCCGCTACCTGCGCAAGCGCGCGCAGGCAGCATCCTGATTTCAATTCCCGAAGAATAGCTTACGCGGCGGTCTCAGAGGAGGAAACTTCCGTGGCTCCGGCGGGGGGTTCCGGCGCGGGCGCTTCGAACGCTTGTAGGCGTGTTGCAAGCGCTTCGCTCAAAAGATCGACAAGTTTTTTCGCGCCGCTCCCATCAGGGTCACGGTCCGGATTGTATTGAGCAATATCGAGGCCCAGCAGATTCTTGTGCTTGGCAAATTCGGCCAGGGCTGCGCTCACTTCGTCGAAGCGCAAGCCGCCATTGCCCGGCACATTGACGGCGGGAAAATCTTCCGCGGAGATGGCGTCAACGTCGAGGTGAAGCACGAACTCGTGCGCGTCGGCGTGCAGTTGCCCCAGAGCGTCGTGCGCCGCTTTGACGCTGCCTTTTGCCTGGATATCGCCGGCATAGTTGTGGCGCATCGGAGATTTAACGAGAAATTCCTGCTCCGGAGGATCGAGACGCTCGAGACCAAAGAGGGTCACGTCCGGCTCGCGCACGAGCGGCGGCTCGCCCCAGAAGCGCACCAACTCTGGAGCGCCCTTCCCGATGATGTGCGCCACGACCATACCGTCGATGCGTCCCGAGGGAGTGGAGGCGGGCGTGTTCAGGTCCGCGTCGCGGTCGAACCACAAGAGATTCACGTGCTTGTAGTAGCGCCGTGCACCCGTGAGCAGGCCGATGACCTGGGCGCAATCGCCGCCGAGCACGAGCACCAGGGCACCGGATTTGACCGCGAGTTCCGCACGCAATTTCAGGTCGTTGAGACCCGCGACAATTTCGGTAAGGTTGCGCGCGCGACGGTGTTCCTCGTCATCGGCAAACAGCCGTGGAGCGCAATCGCCGTGATCGACGACCTCGTAACCCGCTGCCTGAAGCTTTTCAACGAGACCGGCAGCACGCAAAGCAGCCGGAGCCTTTTCGCTGCCCATAGAAAACGCGGCGGCGCTGGAAGGCGCGCCAATCAAGGCAATCTTCTTCGGCTGACGGACGATTTTCACCGCCAAGGTCTGGCTCCTTGTGCTGAATTCCAGTCCGCCGCGCGAGCTTGCCCCTGTTTACCATTGACCGGAGGAAGTCAAACACCCTGGGTGAAAATCGCTCCGGCCTTACGCGGCGAATCCCTGACGAACCCCACAAACCTGAAACTTTTTACCGGTGCGGAGCAGGCGCGATCGTCGCCAGCTCGGGCGGCAACGTGAAGCGCACGTCTTCGCGGATCAAATCCAAATCGCGCTGATCGGTGAAGCCGAATTCCGCCAGCCGCTGGCTGACCTGCTCGACCAGCACTTCCGGAGCGGAAGCGCCGGCCGTCAAGCCTACGCGAGAAACGCCGTTGAGCCATTGCACATCAATGTCGGAAGCCGAGTCGATCAGTTTCGCCTTGACGCCGCTGCGCTGCGCCACCTCGACAAGGCGGTTGGAATTCGAGCTGTTCGGTGAACCCACCACGAGAATCAGGTCCACGTCCTTGGCGACTTGCTCGACTGCTTCCTGGCGGTTCTGCGTGGCATAACAGATGTCATCGCTTGCTGGTCCCTGAATGGACGGGAACTTCTGTCTTAAGCGCGCAACAATTTCCTGCGTGTCGTACAAGCTGAGCGTGGTCTGCGTCAGGAACGAAAGTCTGTGCGGATCTTCGACTTCGAGCGCGTCCACGGCGGCGACAGAGTCAACCACGATGGTGCGGTCCGGCGCTTCGCCAGATGTGCCGATGATTTCCTGGTGGTCTCTATGCCCGATCAGGATGATCGTTCGCTTTTCGCGGGCAAATTTAAGGGCTTCCAGATGGACCTTGGTCACCAGCGGGCAAGTCGCATCAATGACTTTAAGTTCGCGGGACTTGGCTTCATCGCGGACGGTTGGAGGCACACCGTGGGCGCTGAAAACCAGCACCGCGCCATGGGGAACTTCTTCGATGGCTTCGACGAAAATGGCGCCGCGGCGGCGCAACTGCTCGACCACGTAGGTGTTATGCACGATTTCGTGGTGTACATAAACAGGCGCTCCGTAGGCCTCCAGCGCCAGCTCCACGATATCCACGGCGCGAACCACTCCGGCGCAGAAGCCGCGCGGCCTCACCCGGAGCAGCACTCTTCCATTCTTTGCGTTCGGCATGTTCATCCTGATTCGTTAACTTCTAAACACTCTATCATACCTTACGCTGCTTCCTGCCCGCATCCGGTTTCCTTCGAGTGATGCAAGCAGCCGGCGCTGGCCAAATTGGTGCTCGTAGCTCGTTTTTAGGCGCTTAGAATTTCCCTGGTATGGCAGCCGAGATGACAGTTACACCAGTTACGCTGGAAGGGCGATATGTGCGCCTGGAGCCGCTAGCAAAGGAGCATCTGGCGGGGTTGGCAGCGGTTGGTTTGGACGAGGATTTGTGGCGATGGATTCCCACGCCGGTTCGCACGTGCGAAGAAATGGCAGCATATATTGAAAGTGCGCTTGAGGAGCAACGGCGAGGCGTTTCCCTGCCCTTCGCGCTGGTGGAAAGAGCAACGGGGCGAGCGATGGGAAGTACGCGCTACGGCAATATCGACAGCACACATCGGCGGGTGGAAATCGGCTGGACCTGGGTGGCACGCGAGTGGCAACGCACGGCTGTAAACACGGAGGCAAAATATCTGTTGCTCAGGCACGCATTCGAAACGCTGGGCTGCATCCGCGTGGAACTGAAGACGGATTCGCTGAACGAGCGGTCGCGTTCGGCCATTCTTAGAATCGGCGCCCGCGAAGAAGGAACGTTTCGCAATCACATGATTACTTCGAGTGGGCGCGTACGTCACACCGTCTACTTCAGCGTTATCGATGCTGAGTGGCCCGAGGTGAAAGCACGGCTTGAGAGCAAGTTAAACTCCCGCACGTCCTGAAGCCGCGAGCCCAACCCGTTTGCGGTGGGCCTGCATTTTAAAGCAACCCCTTGTTGATGCGCCCGTCCCTCTCGTGAGTGCCTAAGGTAGAATTCTCTTCAGGCGCAAATAAGAGTGGCTACTCCTTCCAATCCAGTGAACCGCCGCCGCAGCGAACGCGTGATGCTGCGGATGCGCCTTCTTGTGATTGCGGAAGACGCCGAACGCAAAAGGCAAGAGATCGAGGGTCTGACGCAAGTCGTCAACGCGCACGGCGGACTGATGAAATTCCCTCTCTACCTGCACGTAGGGCAACCACTCCAATTGGTAAACCCTCAGAACAAAGTGGAACAAAGCTCCCGGGTCGTACGCGTAGAGGACACCGCCGCGGGAGACTACTCGATTGCCTTCGAATTCGATAAGCCAAACCCGAAGTTCTGGCCGGTTGTTTTTCCGCCTGAAGATTGGAATGCGCCGAAGGCGTAATCTCGCGTCGACCGGCGCACCGCAACTGTTCCGGAGCTTCCGTGTTCGATCAAGTGGGATGGTCTGAGTTTGGAGGACGCAGTCATGGTTCGTGGAATGAAGCTCTACAAGAGTGGATCGCTGGTCGCGGCGGCCGCGCTTTGTTGCAGTCTGCTTATGGCAGGCTGCGACGATTATGTCCAGATTACTCGCGATCCCAACATCAAGATTCACAAGCTCGCCACCTGGGCATGGCTCCCCGCGCAGGAACAAGCTAGGACGCGCGACCCGCGGCCCGTCGTCTCTCGCGACGTGATTTCCCGGAACGAAACTCCGGTGCGCGACACTACGGCAAATAACGAGATTGTCCGCCAACGCGTGAAGACCGCCATCGAGCAAACGTTAACCTCGAAAGGGCTGAATCAAATCAGCGACCCTCAAGCTGCCGATTTTCTTGTTGATTATCACTTTGCGGTGGAGCGCCGTGACGCCGCTGTTCCGGCCTATCCCGGCGGCTATCCGGGCGTTGTCTGCGGGCCTTATGGATGCTGGCAAAGCTGGGGCTGGGGGCCTGCCGGGTACGAACACATCCGCTTCCGCGAAGGAACCATCGTCTTCGATCTGATCCAGCAGTCGACCAAGCACATGGTCTATCGCGCCTGGGGCGAACATCACGTCGATCGCGGGACCTTTACCCTCACGCAGGATCAAATCAATGGCTTGGTCCATCATCTCCTGAAAGATCTGAAGACCAAATAAACAGCAGAATTAGCGAAACTCAAAACGACGCGCGTTCGCAACGACTACCCCCTTTTGTTTCGAGGACATCGGTTTCCGTCTCGAAATTCCGAGCATGTCGGATATCATGTCGCTTCCCATGCGCATGCCCGCAGCCATTTCCAACAAACTTCGCTGCTGGTCGTTCTATCTTTTCGGCTGCTATCGCGGAACCGGCGGTCGGCTGAAATATATCGCCGAAGATTGGAGCGAAGTGCGTCTCGACCTCCCACTTTCCTGGAGAACCCGGAACTACGTCGGCACGATTTTTGGCGGCAGCATCTATTCTGCAGTCGATCCCATTTACATGCTGATGCTGATCCGGCGGCTCGGACCCGATTTCATCGTGTGGGACAAAGCGGCATCAATTCAATTCAAGAAACCTGGGAAGGAAACTCTCAACGCGCAGTTCCTGGTGAGCGATGCGGAGCTGGCGGCAATTCGCACGGCGCTTGAAACGCAGCGCTCGGTGGAGCGCACTTATACGATCGAATTGAAGGATAGTGCCGGAGTTGTTTGCGCGATCGTTGAAAAACTCATTTACATCCGCCGCCGCGAACCAAACGCTGTCAAGAGCTAAGGCAGCAATCCGAAAACCGCGACGCTATTGGGCGTGCCGACGTAAACTTTTCCGTTGACCACGACGGGTGTAATGAACTTATTTCCACTAAAGCTATCACGGTTGTTCGCGGCTTGATTCGAGTCGTAAAGCTCCGTCGTCAAATTCGTCGCGTCATAGGCAAACAAGATGCCGGCGTTATCCACGGCCCACACGATTCCATTGTTCGTGCCATTTGCCGAAATGCTCGGAGTCGTGCCCGGATAGCCAAAAGTGTGCGAGGTTTGCGACGACGGAGCAGCGGCAAGTTGCGCGCTCGTCACCGGAAACGCCTTCAACGCGTCGCTCACCGCACCGTAATAGACGGTCCCGTTGAAATACGACGGCTTCGACCAAACGCCGCCAATCTGCCCGCTGATCACCTGATAGTTGTTGTCGGCGCTGGAATTGAATTTGCCCATGTTGTCGCGGTCGACCACGTAGATGTTGGAGTCTTTGCCGGCGCCCACCGCTAAATGGCGCGTCTGGCCGTTGCCGTCCACCATGTCCGGGAGCAGCAACGGGCCGCCGGAACCAAAGTCCGTATCCGCGTTCGATTCAGCGACGGTGTTCAGCGGCGTGAAGTAATCGAGGAGGCTCAGCTGCCCCGAGGAAAGCTTCACAAAACAATTTCCGCAGTTGCCGTTCACTGGGAAATTGTTGGCATTGAGCGTGGTATCAAAATCGCCGTTTCCCACGATGAAATAAATGTTCCCCGAAGCATCCGCAGCCGGCGCCGCTCCAGCCATCCAGATGCCGCCTTCGCTCCCGTTTGGCACGAGGTTCAGCACGCTCGTTTGCGCCAGGGTGTCCGCGCTGAAGGCCATCACCCAGGAGGTGTAAGGCCGATCGTCGCAGTGCGACGACCACGTCGTATAAATCGTTCCGCCAATCTGCAGCAGACCCGGCCTTTCCTTGTACTGCTTGGGATCGAACACCACGTTCCCACCGGAGCTGTTGTCCCCTGTGCCGGGATAAGTCGCCGTGATGGTCATCGGACCGCCAAAAAGTTCGCTTCCCGTGCTCAAGCTGAGTGCGTGCAGGCGCTGAAAATAATTACCGTTGGAGTCCTTCGACATCGCCACAACGTAAATCGCATTCCTCGTCCGGTCGATCACCGGAGTGGAAGTGATACCGATTTCCGGCGAAACCTGCCCGCACCCGCGATCGTCGCTGGTGGTTTCGCCGCTGCCGAGCGTGGAAGTTTTCCAAAGGAACGCAGTCGTCGTTCCGTTGATGGAATCCGCGTCGAACGCGTAGACCGAGCCATGTTCGGTCGCCACGTACAGAACATTTTTATTCTGCCCGTTGATGCTAACCTGCGAAAGGTACAGTGGCTGCGCGTCCACCAAACCGTCTACGCTGAACTCGCCTTTCTTCCCAAATGTGGTGGACTTCACGTTCGCGGTCGTCAGCGTCGTTTCGTTGAGGTTCTGCCCGGAGCGGAAATTGTCGTAGTGATAGGTCACGACATCCACGCTGCTGTTGGTCGTGCCGGGATTCACTGTGAGCGTCGCCGAATTGCTGGTTATGTTTCCCACGCTGTTGCTCACGACCACACGAAAGAGCTCTCCGCTGTTGGCGGTGGTCGTGACCGGCGTGGTGTAGCTTGAAGACGTCGCGCCCGCGATATCCGCCGCATTCATCTGCCATTGGTACGAGAGCGGCGCCGTTCCACTGGCGGTCACGCTGAAGGTCGCGGTCTGCCCGGCAGTGACGGTTTGATTGGCGGGCTGTGTCGTGATCGTCGGCGCCACCGCACCCGCGTTGACCGTCAGCGTCGCCTGAGCGCTGGTAACTTTTCCCGCGCTGTTGCTCACGATCACATCGAATTTCGCGCCATTGTCAGCGCTCGTCGTCACCGGCGTCGTGTAGCTCGCGCCGGTTGCCCCACTAATGTTGGCCGAATTCTTCTGCCATTGATAGGCAAGCGGCGCAGTTCCCGCAGCCATCACGTTGAAAGTCGCGCTCTGTCCCACGGTCACAGCCTGGCTCGTTGGCTGGGCGCTGAGAGTTGGCGCCACGGGATGATTGACCGTTCCTCCTCCCTCTGTAAACGCGCTGCAACCGGCGAATAACAGCACCGCGAAATTCGCAGCGACAGCGAACCACAGAATTCGGTGGCGCACGAGCAGCACCTCCGGGTCAAATCAAGCGGCTAGGCTGGTGAAGTTGCAAACACTTTAAGAAGACGAAGCATCGGCCCAACTGTTACACGATGCCCTTCCCCACAGACCCTTCCACGCAGGTTACTGCGCCAATTTGGAAATTACACCTGAACGAAAGTACAGTTCTTGACCAGCAGGTTAAGACCTGCTTCCCTCCCTTACGAGACTAAGCGGTCTCCCAGCTTGCCGAAAGAGCCTCGTTCCTTTTATCCTCGTTTTCCTCATGCTGCTGCGAAATCAAGTCGCTCTCATCACCGGTTCCGGCCGCGGTATCGGCCGCGCCATCGCTCAACTTTTTGCAAAAGAGGGCGCTGCGGTATTTCTCACTGCGCGCACAGAAGCGGAACTGGCTGCAACTACGAAGGAAATTTCTGAAAACGGGGGCCGAGCCGGATACGCCGTTGCGGATCTCGCGCGCGAAGCCGATTGCGCCCGAATCGTCGCGGCAGCACAGCAGGAATTCGGCACGATCAGCATTCTTGTTAACAACGCCGGGCACTACGGCCCCGTTGTTCCTGTTGAAGACTACCCGCTCGCGGAATTCGACAAAGTCATCGCCGTGCACCTTCGCGCTGCATTTCTTCTGTCAAAACTGGTTTTGCCAGGAATGTACGCGAAGCAATCCGGCGTCATCTTAAATATCTCCAGCCTGTCAGCCAAAACCGCCTACGCCTGGGGCTCCGCCTACGCCGCCGCAAAAGCGGGCATGTTGGGACTAACGCGCGTGACTGCGGCGGAAGGGGCGCGCAAAGGCGTTCGCGTCAACGCCATTTGCCCCGGCCCCGTCACCGTAACGCAAATGTCCAAGGAATTGGGAGTTACTCTGGCACAAAAAATGGGCGTCAGCGCCGAGGAACAACTCGCAGGATTTTTAAACGGTCTGCTGCAGGGCCGCGCCCAAACCGCCGAGGAAATCGCTCAAGCAGCTCTGTTCCTCTGCTCTGAAAAATCCAGCGCCATGACCGGCCAGTCCATCAACGTCGACGGCGGCGTGGCCTTCTACTGAGGTTAGCGGAAACTCACCGTGTTCAGTGCAAGTCATTCTTGTATACCACTCCTCCTTTCATCACGAATTTCACTTTCTCCACTTCCGTGATGTCTTTCAGCGGATCGCCCGATACCGCGACGATGTCCGCCCATTTCCCTGCTTCAATCGTTCCGAGATTGTCTCCCCAGCCTAGCAGCTCCGCTGCCACCGCAGTTCCTGTCCGAATCGACTGCATCGGCGTCATCCCATATTGCACGTAATACTCAAACTCTTTCGCTTGATTCACCTTTTTCCAATCAAACCCTCCGGCATCTGTCCCCAGCGCGATCTTCACGCCTTTCTTCAGCGCTTTCCCAAAGTTCTCGCGCTGCAAGTCCGCCATCCTTTGCCAATTCCCTCCCCGCCCCGGCGCAACGTACAGGCCGACCGTGAGCGTCGGCACCCAATACGTGCCTTTTTTCACCATTTCATCCATCAAAGCGTCGGTCAGGCCATCTCCATGTTCAACGGTATCCACGCCCGCCCGCAGCGCGGCTTCAATCCCATCGCTGCCGATGGCGTGTGCCGCAACTTTCTTTCCGAGCCGATGCGCTTCCTCCACAATGGCCTTGGCTTCTTCGTCCGTGAAATTCACCATCGAGTGCAGCACGCCGTCCGCATCGAAATGATATCGCCGGTCCGAGTAATATTTGATCCAGTCCGCTCCGTACATCGCCTGCTCGCGCACCGCTTTGCGCGCTCCATCCGCTCCGTCGACGTATTCCACGCCCGTGGGCACCTTCAGCTCCCAGGAGTAGCCGAGCAACGCATACATTCCCGTCGGAGTCATCGCCCGCGTCGCCACTTGCATGCGCGGCCCAGGCACTTCCCCGTTGGCAATGGCCTTTTTCACGTCCACGTCCGCATACATCGCTCCTTCCGTCTCCAGGTCGCGCATGGCCGTGAATCCATGTGACAACGCAATTTGTGCATTGCGCGCCGCCAATATCGCCCGGTACGGAATCGACTGCTTCAGCAACTGCTCGTCGTACTCTTCCGCCGTAACGTCTCCTTGCAACAGCACGTGCGTATGCGTATCAATGAAACCCGGCAACACTGTCGCCTTCGATAAATCAATGATCTCCACTCCCGCGGGCACACTCCCCCCGGCGCTAACCGATACAATCTTGTCGCCTTCCACCACAATCAATGCATTTTCAATTGGCTTTTCGCTCTTTCCATCAATCAATTTCCCCGCGCGAATGGCTACGCGGTGCGGCGGCGCCTGTGCAGCGGCGCCCACAGAAATCAACAAGCTCGAAAAAACGAAGGTCAGAAAGCGGCGCATGAATCTACCCTCCTTAAGCCTGCAAAGCCTACCAGAGACCGCCAAATTCGTCGCCTACCCACGGAAATCGCCACGGGATTATCGACATTAGGCTGGGCTTCGGATAACATCAGCGCTTTGGGGTCCAGGGGGAAACGGAGTCTCCCTGTCAACTCAGCCGCTCCACAGCAATTGGATTTCACGACCGGATCGCTAGGGAGAAGACGTGAGCCAATCGTCTCTTGCAAAGACTCCTGACAATTTTGTGAAAGAAGAAGCCCGCCGCAGCACGCGCATCGAACGCTCGGTTCCTTTGATCGTGTTCGGCCAAAACCGGCTGGGCGAACAATTCGTCGAAAGGACTGTCTCAACCTGTATCAATCTGCACGGCTGCCGTTATCCTTCCCGCCACGACTACGGCGTAGGAACCTGGATCACCTTGCAGGTCGTGGGCTTGAATGTCGAGCCAAAACCGCCCGCCGTGCGCGCCCGCGTCAGGTCCATCCATTCCCCGCAAAGCACGCGCGAATTACAGCAAGTGGGTGTGGAACTCGAGCATCCTGCCAATGTTTGGGGCATCGTTACTCCGCCGCAGGATTGGGTGCGGTTTGGTGAAGCGAATAGCTCAACGGTGCAGTTTTCCGCCGCGGCAGCGGCCGCTGGTGCACCTGCCCCCGCCGACGTGGCTGCTCCATTGAGCGTCGATCCCCCCGAAATTCCCTTCAAGGTTGAACATAAGCTTGCCGAAGTTGCCACTTTCCCATCCCCGTCGCCGGTTGCCGCCAAGCCGCCCGCGCCCAAAATTGCCGAAGCTCCGAAGCCTCAGCGCGTGGTCATCACTCCGGATGGGCTCATCAACGCGCTTCAGGGCAAGCTGCAGCAAGCCGCTGAGAAAGCCGTGCAGTCCGCTCTGGCCAAACAGCTCGACGAAGCCGTGCGCCATGCCGTTGCCACCATTGACGATATCCGCCAATCCAGCGTCCGCGAGGTACAGGAGCTTTTCCCCACTCGCGTCGAGGCCGCCACGCTTTCTACTAAGGAAGAAATCGCTGGCGAAGTTGCAGCTCACTGGAAAGAGCAAATGGAGAAATACCGCGGCCAGGCGGAAGAACTCGCGCAGCGTCTCGAAAAGCAAGCCGCGGAACTCCGAAGCGAACTGGCCAGGTCCAAGGAATTTCTCGACAAAATGACGCGCGAGATGGAGCCGCAGGTCGTTGCGCGATTGAACGAAGCGGTTTCCCACGCTACTTCCGAGTTTGAAGGCGCCGCCTCTCGCATCCTGGACCGCCGCTACGAGCGTTTGCTCGACCACACCCAATCCGTCACGCAAGAAGGCCTTCTGCGCCTCGATGCGCGCTCGGCGGAAGTGCAGGCTTTAGTGCAAAGCGCCGTCAATTCGGCTCTGGCTTCCTTTCAAAGACAGACTGAGAGACACGCCAGTGACCTCCTCTCGGAGACCAAGGATCGCGCCGCCACTGCGCTCTCCGCTCTCGATGCGGAGAGCCGTGCCGCTTGCGAGGCGCGCCGGCAATCCCTCGAGACGGAAGTGGCTCGCGCCACCGAACGCTCCACCGATCAATTCCGCAAGAGCATGAAGGCCTTTCTCTACTCCTGCCTCGTCGCCGCCGTCAGCGCCGTCGACGAGCATTCCAAATCCACTTTGGAAGGCCTGCTCAAAGACAACGGAAAATCAGCCGACGGCGAAAACGGCAGCTCTGATGGCCCGGAGATTCTTCCCCCGTCCGACACCGAACCCTTCACTCACTAGATGCGGCGCGATTCCTGATACCAAGCTTCAAGCCCGTTCATTCGAACGCCCCGTGCTACTAAAATGCGGGCACCATGAGGCGCTCATTCTCGTGATCGGCCAAAACATTTCTCACTACCGCATCATTGGCCGGCTTGGCGCCGGCGGCATGGGCGAAGTTGAGCGGGGATGCGGGCGTCAGTCCGCCACGCGGACGAGAGCCCGCACGCGAAATCCTGAGCGAAGCGCGCCCTTGCGCTCCGGTCGGCTTCGCGGAGCGAAGGATCTCAATGTTGATGGCTGGAGCAAAAATTGGGCCGTGCGAGATTAAGGCACTCTTCCGCGGGAGGAATGGGTGAAGTCTATCGCGCCACCGACACCAAACTGCGCCGCGAAGTGGAATTGGAACGAGGAATTAGCGCGGCTGGCATGCGCCGCCAACAAGTAATGGAACCAGAAAGGAAAAAGCCAGCCGCTCTCTCGGGACGGCTGGCCATTTTCTTTAAACCCCGGAGCCGCTCGCTCCTGAAGGAGGCAGGGGGACCGGTTCCGGTTGTGCTCTGGCTAATGCCAGAAACTCGCTGCCAATAAACGTTAGCGCGCTGGTGCTTCCGACCCTGGGCGCCGGAACGGGCGCCGCGCCAAATCCTCCACGCTGTCAACCCCATGTCTGACCGCCACCATGACCGGGTGCTGGCTGTTGGCGGCACGCTCCACCGCCAAAGCCCAGGCTCTCTGCAGCATGTACAGGCTGCCAATTACCATTGCAATGGCCAGGAATCCCAGGGCAAACAGCGCAAACACCGCTAGCAACTCCTGAACGAAATAAATCTGCAGGGCCGCAATCGTGCCCAAAATCCCCCACATCCACTTCCGGCTCTTGTCTTTCTTGTTCATCATTCCTTTATCCGTTTCTTGTCCCACCCACTCCTCTTAACCCAACTGCTTCCATCCGGTTGTTGCTACAGCACCATTTCTTTCACTTATTTAGATGCGTTACCTGTCCGAAGGTTCATGTTCGCTTGACCTGTACCATTAGACACCTTTTGGACCCCGTTTCGCGATGGTACAGAAGTCACATTTTCGGCTCCAAACCCAACTCCTAGTACGGCTATTCTCCCCTTGAATCTGTGCTAAAGATTTGAAAAAAAATGTGTTACACAGCTACCGACTTTCGCCTATCTTTTCGCCTCGTTTTCCCTGTACGGCCTGTGGAAAACCTGTACGTTCGTACAGGCCCTTTCTGGCCACTTGGGATAGTGCTCGACCCGCCTTGGCCGTTTCAACCACTCACGGCTCCAGCGGGTCCCCGCCTACAAAGTCGGCCCATGCCAGGCAAGGAAGCCCTCGGGGCTTAAGACGCGCCCTGGCTCTTACTGAATGGAATACGGAACAGGAATGACCTTCGGAAGGCTGCTTCGACTGCTCTTTAATTCCCCTTCAGGGGATATCCCATGTCGAACGGCAGTTTGCCATCCAGGCGGAGGACTTTCACGGAACTATTGATCGAATACACGTCCACAATTCCCACAGCTCCCGGCGTGGCGCCCACGGTGCGCAGCAAATCGTCGTCGCTATCCACAATCTTGACCACGGCTCGGCCTTCGTTCAGTTTCCCAATGAGCGCCTTAATCTCTGTTGGTTCCACTCCAAATAGCTTCTCGTCCGCTGCCCGCATCTCCGGAGCCTGCGGATCCTTAACCACTATCGTAAAGGCCTTCCCATCCGGCCATGCTTTCTGCGTGCCCCGGCACAGTTTCGCCAGATCTGCCAGCGCCACGTCCGAAAGTTTGCTCGACGTGGACACCACCACCGCCATGTTCTTAATGGCCGGCAGCGCAGCAGCCGAAAGCATCGCCGTAAGGCACAGCAAACCGACGAAAGTAAGCCGGATTCGTATCCCGTTCCACTTCATGGTCCCGCCACCCTCTCTCCGTCAGAGTTTTTTGCAGTATGTATAACGGTCACAAAGCCGCGCAAGGCTTGCTTTTGGTTTCTGTGCCCGCGGCGAATTAGCAAACCTGTAAGACGCAAACTTCCAGCGAGGACTTGTTCCCCGACTTCCTGTCCTTTTTTGCGTTTTACCAGGCTAGGCTTTCTTTTTGATCAGCCGGCTGATCCACACCAGAATCACCGCGCCCACAAAGGCGACCACGATCGAACCAATCATTCCACCTGCGTGCAGCCCCAGCAGGCCAAAAACCCAGCCGCCGACGAATCCTCCGAGTATTCCCAGAATGATGTCCGCAATCGTTCCGTAACCCCCGCCTTTCATCACCTGCCCTGCCAGCCAACCAGCAATGAGTCCCACGATAATCCATGTAAGGAATCCCATAATTGGATCCTCCTTTTCCTTTTAACTGTTCCTTATAACTGGGTGTGGGAAACGACTCCCCGACGCGCGTCCCTTTTAGACCGCTCCTTGCCCAATGTCAACTCGGCGGCATACACTGGCTCGGGCGTTTTCAAATCACTGTTTTGGAGAGCGGATGACTTTCAAGCCCCGATTTTTGATTTCGTTCGTGCTCTTTCTCGCTGTCTTCGGCGCCGCTTGCTCGAAATCCCCCTCTGACAACAACGCAGCGCAAACCGCAGGAATTCCTGCCGCGCGTCCAACCATCGTCTTCATGACGGACTTTGGCACCGCCAATGATGCTGTAGCCATCTGCAAAGCGGTCATGCTGGAAATCGCCCCCGATGCCCGCATTATGGATATCACCCATCAAGTGATGCCGTTTTCCATCGAAGAGGGTTCGCGTTTCCTGGAAGCGGTTACGCCCTACTATCCTGCGGGCACCGTTTTTGCCGTTGTCGTCGACCCGGGCGTCGGTACCTCGCGCAAAGCTGTCATCGTGAAATCCAAGAAGGGCCAGTATTTCGTTCTGCCGGACAACGGTCTAATTACACCCGTCATCGACCGGGACGGCCTCGACTCCGCCCGCGAAATCACCAATCCGCACTGGATGATTCAAGCGCCGGTCTCTTCCACTTTTCATGGCCGCGATATTTTTTCTCCTGCCGCCGCGCACCTCGCTGCTGGTTGGGATTTCACTCTGGTTGGCCCGGAAGTGCCTCAACTCGTCCGCCTAAATCCCAAGACGCCCACCATTGCCGAAAACGGCATCACTGGCGACATCATTGGCCTGGATGATCCCTTCGGTTCACTGATTACCGATGTCCCCGGCGAGGAATTCAAAAAGCTCGGCTACGTTCTCGGTGACAAGCTCGTCGTCGAAATCAACAAAAAGCCTGTGACTCTGCCTTTCGTCAAGACGTTCATGGATGTTCCCGTCGGCGATACGCTTCTTTTCATCGATTCTCGCGACCGCGTCAGCATCGCCGTCAATCAGGCCAGCTACGCCAAGAAGTTCAATGTCGAGCCTCCCGGGACGGTTTTCATCCCTCGCAAAGGCGCCCCCATCAAAGGCCGGTGAGACACAGCCGGGCAGGTTCCATTTTGGGAAGAATCGCCGTACACCCCGGCAGTTTTCGTAAGAGTGGCAAGCAAAGGAGTTACAGCATACGCAAAATAGAAGAGTGCGCAAGCCATAGAAAACAAAGGGGCGGTTCTGCTGCGATCTGCGCCATAGGCAAAGTGAACGTTGGAAGGGAGGGACGGGGATCCGCACACCCCGGTGTTTTATGTAAGTGCAGATCCTAAAAGAGTTAGGGGCGTCACGGTGACGGCGGGGTTTGCAAAGTGAAGAGATCGAAAGAGTTACAGAGTCGAAGTTTTCGTCACATTGTGACGCGTGACGATCATAGGCGGGGTGTGGCCTAGAAACACAATATAAGGTATCACAAAAATTAAAATTTGTCAAGATTATTATTAAGTGACTGAAGAAAAAGGAGATAGGAGGAGCGGGGGCGCATCATCGTCGACGTGCAGTTGGCCATAGGGGCGAGTTGCATTTTCTTGGCGCTCGCCCAACAATGAAGTTGTAGCCCGAGCTGGAATTTGCGCACGACGCGGTTAGAGGCGCAGGGCTTTTCGATTTTCCAGTTTCGATTTTCGAATTTCGTACTTCGAGGTTGCCATGCCAGAAGCTGTCATTGTTTCTTCCGTTCGCACACCCGTAGGCCGCGCCTTCAAAGGTTCGTTGCGCGCCACGCGCCCCGACGATCTCGCCGCGCTTGCCATCAAAGAAGCGCTCGCGCGGGTTCCGGGGCTCGATCCCAAAGAGATTGACGACGTAATTCTCGGCTGCGCTATGCCCGAAGGCGAGCAAGGCATGAATGTGGCCCGCATCGCCGCGCTGCGTGCCGGCCTTCCTGTCGAAACTTCGGCGATGACCATCAACCGATTCTGCTCGTCCGGGTTGCAGGCGATCGCGTTGGCCGCAGAACGGATTCGCGGTGGGTCGTCGGAAGTGATCGTCGCGGGCGGCACGGAATCGATGTCCCTGGTGCCCATGGGCGGGAACAAAATTTCGCCGAATCCCTGGCTCGTTGATCATTCGCCCGACACGTACATCAGCATGGGCCTGGGCACGGAAAATATCGCGCGCAAATTCGGAATTACGCGCGAGCAAGCGGATGAATTCTCGCTGAATTCGCACAAGAAGGCTCTGGCCGCCATCGCTGCCGGGAACTTCAAGGAGGAAACCTTTCCCGTTGAAGTGAAACTCACCACGGTTCCCAACGGGCACGGCCACAGCAGCGCTTCGAAATCAAAGCCCTCGCCGAAACCCGTCACGCACACCATCCAATTTTCCGTCGACGAAGGACCGCGCGCCGACACTTCGCTTGAAGCGCTGGGTAAACTCAAACCCGCTTTCCATGTGAAAGGCACAGTGACCGCGGGAAACAGTTCGCAGATGAGCGACGGAGCCGCAGCAACGGTGGTAATGTCGGATAGCAAAGCGCACGCGCTGGGTTTGAAGCCGCTGGCGCGCTTTGTCTCCTACGCAACCGCGGGCGTTCTGCCCGAAGACTTCGGCATCGGGCCCGTTGCGGCGATTCCCAAGGCATTGAAGCTGGCCGGGCTTTCGTTGAACGACATCGCCGCCATTGAATTGAACGAAGCGTTCGCCGCGCAGTCGCTTGCCGTGATCCAGCAAGCCGGACTCGATCCTTCGCGCGTGAATCCCAACGGCGGAGCGATCGCGCTAGGCCATCCGCTGGGCTGTACCGGCGCGAAGCTCACGGCCACGGTGATTCGTGAATTGCAGCGCCGCAACGCCAAATATGGCATGGTTACGATGTGCATTGGCGGCGGCATGGGCGCCGCCGGCATCCTCGAGCGCCTGTAATCCGCGATTGAAATTTGAAAAGCAGATCCCTCGCCGCCGTTCGCGAAACCATGCGACCGGGCTCGGGATGACACGCGCCAAAGGTTGGAAGCGCTTCAAGTTTCTTCCTGAACTATGGTCGTCTTACTCATTCTGATTGTCGCGATTCTGATTTTTCGCGGGCTTGGATTTGCCGGAGTGCATTCTCTGGCGTCCTGGAGCGCTGCTTCGCGCGATGGCCTGGCGGTGATGCTTTTGTTCACCGGCATCACGCACTTCACGCCGATGAAAGAAGATTTCATCCGCATGACGCCGAGTTGGGTTCCCAACCCGCGGGCGATGATTTTCTTCACGGGGCTTTGTGAAATTGCGGGAGCGGTTGGACTTGTGATTCCGGCATTGCAGCGCGCCGCGGGAATCGCGCTGATCGTATTCTTCATCGCGGTGCTTCCAGCGAATATTCAAGCGGCTCGCGCCGGAGTAACGCTCCGCGGTCGCCCGCCGACGCCGCTGTGGCTGCGCATTCCCATGCAAATCCTGTTCATCGGAATAGCGTGGTGGGCCGCATGGTAATTCGAGTAGTCGAGAAAGGATTCTTCAGGTGAGGTAGAATGCGCCGATGAAACGCATCGTCATTGCTCTTGCATTGCTTCTGGCAGTTTCGCTGCGCGCGCAGGCGCAGGCGCCGCAGCCCGTGCCGCTAGCCCAGGGAGGCCAGCCCGGCGAGCCGCACCATCACCTGAAAATCGAAAACGAATATGTCCGCGCGTACTACGTGGAAGTGCCTCCGCACGAATCGACGCAGCTTCACCAGCACGACCACGACTATTTGTTTGTGACGCTTGGCGATTCGGATGTGATCAATGCGGTCCGAGACAAGCCGGAAGTGCACCTCGTGCTGAAAGACGGCGAAGTCCATTTCATGCGCGGCGGCTTTGCCCACGTCGCCCGCAACCTCGCCGACACGCCCTTCCGCAACGTCACCATCGAGTTGCTTCATTCAATCGGCCAGCTGACTAATCTGTGCGCACAAGTCGCTGCGGTTGCATCCAGCGGCGGGTGCGACAAAGCTCTAGCCACCTCAAGCGGTGGACACGGCTTTACTGTCGAGGGGCAGATGGAAACCCCGGAAACGCGATTGGACCTCGTGCGTCTTGACCCAGAGACGAAGGGCGCTGCCGCCGCTGTGCCTGAAAATTCGTTGCTAATTTGCCTAAGCGATTCCCAAGTTCAAATCGATGTAAAAGGCGCGCCGGTAAGAACGCTCCATGGCGGGGAGGTTCTATGGATCGCGAAAGGTTCTCGTGGTGCTGCCTCGAACCCCAGCGAAAAACCGGCAAGCTACTTGCAACTCAGCCTTACAGGGCAATGAACCAGGCGCTAACCCTGACTCCTTGAGATGCGTCTAGCGTTTAGTGGCTTCGACGTGGACAAGGAGTTTTTCGAGCGCATCCGCTTTCTTTTTTGCATGGACATGATGATTCTCCTCCGTTGTTGACCGAACAAATTCTCAAGAAATGCTTGGGGATCCGGCACTTGCTCTGGCCCGAGCATAGGCCTATGCTCAAATTAGAGACTCGCTGCGGTGGGAGCCTTGAAACGCCCCAGCCGTTTGCCCCGTTTAACTTGAGAGCGCTCTCGATCCCATCCTAGGATGCCTCGGTATGAGAACTACGGTTTGCCTGTGGTTCGTTCTGTTGGTGTCGCCGTCGCTCGCGGCGCAAGCGCCAGTGACTGCGCCGCAGAAGAGTCCTATTTCAGATCAGTACCCTATCACGCCGCCAACCGCAGTTCCGGCCGGCCAGGAGCCGCATCACACTCTCCTGCTGCAAAATTCTTACGTCCGCGTGTACGACGTGAATGTTCCTCCGCAAGACGCGACGCTGCTTCATCAACATGGCCTGCCGTACATTTTCATCGCGCTCGGGCCGGCCGATTATGTGGATGCTGTGGTTGGCAAGCCCGAGGCGCACGTGGTGCTCGAAGACGGCGCGACGCGCTACTCCCCGGGAAACTTCACTCACGTGCTACGAACCGATGCCGGGATTCCCTTGCGCAACATTACGGTGGAGCTGCTGCGGCCGCAGGCCGAGGCACGCAACATCTGCGAGAAAATGATCGACGGCCCACTGGCCACCTGCCCCCAACTGCAAGCCGATCCCCCGAAAAGCGGGAATCCGCCATTTGAACTCATCACGCCGTATTTCGAAACCAGCGAAGCGTCCCTCGAAATGGTGCAAATCGCAGGCGGGAAGGAGTTTTCCGAAGCGGCTCCGCCCGCGCCCGCGCTTCTGATCGCATTGAGCCAGGCGAATCTCGACGTTGCAGTGGGCGGAGAGCACGCAGGGTTTCTGCACACAGGAGACGTGCTGTGGATGCCAGTTGGACAATCGCGTAAGGTCGTGGATTTCCTCGGCACACGCTCGAGTTTTTTGGTTTTGTCCTTCAAAGATCCCGAGGCAGCAACACCGGCAAAATAGCGGCTGACGATTTGTTTTTTCTCAATTCATTTTTGGTTCAGCTTCGGCGAGAGTTTTCAGACGGCCAAAATCCTCATCAAGTTTTTTCTTGGCTTGCTGGGTGATCATCGGCTCGAGCAAGCGGAGAATAAATCCGGTGTAGGTCGTATGCACGTCAAATCGCAGGAGCGTCCTGCCGTTTTCTTCGGACAGTGTGTAGTCAGCGGTTTCCGTGAAGCCATTGCCTCGATCGTCGAAAGAAGAAACGACGGCGGAGAGCGCGCGGTCTTTCTCAAATTTCGTGATGGTCATGTCCATCGGGACTCGCTGGCCGTTGTAGAACGTGACGAGGTGAAATTTCTTGCCTACTTCGCCGGATGGGGGAGCCGACACTTGCCTTATCTCCGTCAGTCCGCCGATCCACCGCTTGACACGGTCATCATCCTGAATCCACAGAAAAACTTGCGGCGTGGGGCGGTCAATCCAAACTTCCGCAGTCTCATGCCCGTGCTCCGGCCGCATCCCCCACAGCCACACCGCGATTAGCGCCAGGACGGGAATTACCACCAGAGCAGCGAGAATTCTCAAAACATACTTCATGGCCACCTCACCAGAAAACGGAGGACAGACTGTTCTCCTAATCTGATCTACGCAAATGATTGCCACAAGTAAGGCGGATTACGCAGTTGGGGCATCGGCAGATTGAAAGGCTATAGGCCGAAGACATAGAGGACGCGATCTGCGGCGACGGCGATGCACTGGTGGCCGTCGATGGTGAAAGAGACGGGGTTGTCGCCGATAGCGCCGCCGGTTTGAAAATCCCAAAGGGGCTTCCCGGTTTTTGCGTCGAGAGCGTAGAAATTTCCTTCGTCGGAGCCGGAGAAAACCAAACCGCCAGCGGTGGAGAGCACACCGGCCCAAGGCGGCGAGAGCAGCTTGAATTCCCAGCGCAATTCGCCGGTCTCGGCTTGAAGCGCTTTGATGGCACCCCAAGCATCGTCGGGGGATAGCTCGTCTTCGCCGCCGCCGGGGAAAAATGTGCCGGCTTTGTAAGGAGTGTCACGCTTGAAATAGCGGGCGCCAATTTCGCGCGTGGCGACGTAAACGAAACCGGTTTGTGGATCGTACGAAGGACTGAACCAAACCGTGGCGCCATTCAAGTTGGGCCAGATGAGCGTGCCTTCTTTGCTTGGGTCGGAGTTGGGCGCGCGAATAGGGCGGCCCTTCGAATCGAGGCCGGTTGCCCAAGTTTGTTTCGCGTAGGGCTTGCCTGCGAGGAATTCGCCGGTCGCGCGATCAAGAACGTAGTAGAAAGCGTTGCGATTGGCGATGGCGACGAGTTTGCGCATTGCACCGGTGACGGGCGTATCGAAAAGCATGGGCACGTGCGTGGCGTCCCAATCGTGAGTGTCGTGCGGCGAAAATTGAAAATACCAGCGAAGCTTTCCTGTGGCGGCGTCGAGAGCGACGAGCGAGCAGGTGTAGAGATTGTCGCCGGGACGAACGTCGCCATTCCAATCGGGGCCGGGATTGCCGACGCCCCAGTAGACGAGCTTTAACTCCGGATCGTATGCGCCAGTAACCCAGGTGGCGCCGCCGCCGGTTTTCCAATCGTCGCCGGACCAGGTTTCGTGGCCCGGTTCGCCGGGGCCGGGAATGGTCCAGAAACGCCAAGCTTGCTGGCCGGTTTTGGCGTCGTAGGCATCGATGAATCCGCGGATGCCGGCTTCGCCGCCGCTCACGCCGACGACGACTTTGCCATCGATGGCCAGCGGAGCCATGGTCATGCTGTAGCCGAGTTTGTAATCGAGGACTTTGGCGGACCAGCGCTCGATGCCGCTCTTCAAATCGAGAGCAAAGAGATAGCCGTCGAGAGTGGCGACAAAAAGTTTGTCGTCGAGAACGGCGGGCCCGCGATTGGTGTGGCCGAAGCCGATGGAGTGATAGTCGGAGGGAATCGGGCGCTTCCACGTCCAAAGGGAACGGCCAGAGCGGCCATCGATCGCGGCGGCGGAGTTGGGCCCCGTCACGTAAAGAATGCCGTCGATGACGATGGGAGAAACTTCGGTGCGCTCATCGGGAAACTGGAAAGCCCATTTGACTTTGAGCTGGGAGACATTTTGCGTAGTGATTTCCGCGAGCGGGGAAAAGCGATGGCCCTGGAAGTCGCGCGAATAAGTGAGCCAGTTGCCGGGCTCTTTGTCGGCGTTGACGATGCGTTCGAACGGGACTTGTGCGAACGCCGCGGAGGCAGTGAGAAGAAAAAGGGTGAGGAGCTTCATGGGTTGCCTCGCTGCGCGGCAAGGAAATTGATTAGATCTTCGAGTTCGGCGGAAGAAAGCGCGGAGGCATAGCTCGGCATGGGAGTCTCACCGCGGAGTTTTTTGAGATCGCGGAGGTCAGTCTTACGAAAACTGTGGAAGCGGCCTTGCTGGTCCTTGAGCTGAATGGAAAAAGTGTCTTCATTGAGGCGGATGCCACGAAGGGCTTGGCCGAAGTTGGTGACTGCTTCCACGAGCAAAAAATTTTCGGGAATGGTTTTTGCAGGATTTTGCAAAGTTTCCCGAAGACGAGCCGAGCCACGGCGGGCGCCGACGTCCGTGAGGTCGGGGCCGAAGCCGGCGCCTTCGCCTGCGAGAATGTGGCAGGCGGAGCAGCCAGAGCGCGCGTAGACAGCTTTTCCGCGAACGGGATCGCCGGGAAGAGTTTCCGGGGGAACATTGCCGAGAGAGCGAACGTAAGCGGCGACGCTGGCGATTTCTTCTTTGGAGAGATACCAAGCATCAGGCATTTGCGGCGGGATACCTTGTTCGATGACAGATTTGAGAGCTTCGTCATCCGAGGCGTGAGCAAGTTTTGGCCGACGAAGAGAAGGGCCGCGGCCACCGCCTCCATCCATTCCGTGACAGAGCGCGCAGTGGCCTTCAAAAATGATCTTGGCAGCAGCGAGATCGGGCGGGGATGGCGCCGGCGTTTGCGGAGAAGGAGATTGCGCAGGGAACGCGCTGTGCGCGGGAGCAAAGCACAAAACTAACAAGAGAATCGTTAGAGAAAAGACGCGCATGAGAGCTCCGTAACGGCCTGGTTGAATGACGGCTTGTGAGTGGGAAGCCTAACGGCGGAGATTCAGGCTGTCAATTGCGAGGCAGGTCCGAAACCAATGGCGCGCAACTGACGTCAGACAGCAAGAAGTTGAAGCAATGGAAAATGAAGAGGCTAGTTCCAAGTCCACGATACGTCGTCGCGCTCGCCCTGGGAGCTGCTTTGCTGCCGTGCGCCACAAACGCGCAAACAGGGAATGCGGCGATCCCGCATGGAACGGTCGAGCTGGTTGCCGAGAATCAATGGATTGAGCCGGCGCATGAGTCTTATCTCGGGCTGCATTTCGAACTGGAGAAGGGCTGGCACATCTATTGGGTCAATCCAGGCGACTCGGGAGAACCGCCGCGCGTCACGTGGCAGTTGCCAACGGGCGTGACTGTGGGAGAAATCCAGTGGCCTGCGCCGCAACGCCTGGGAACTTCGAGCATCGTGGATTTTGGGTACGAAGATGGCGTGACGCTCCTCGTGCCTGTACAAGTGGAGGCACGTTTCGGGGCGAAAGGTCCAACGCAGGCGCAACTGGGAGCCCAGGTGAAGGTGCTGGTTTGCCGCGAAATATGCATTCCGGGCAAAGCGCAGCTTTCGCTCACGGTTC
>DASPTW010000113.1:0-10544 GCA_035623215.1 Candidatus Acidiferrum sp. | reverse complement strand
GGCCCGTTCACGAACAAATCGTTGCCATCTCCCCCGTTTACAGTGTAGTTGTTGGCGCGGCCGCGGCCACCGTTCACGGTAACCACGCCGGCCTTGTCCGAGCCGTAGAACAGGTCGTTGCCCAGCTGAGATTGGACGCCGGGCTGGAGTTGGAGCAATTGATAGACATCGCGCTGGTTTAGAGGCAATTGTGTCGAAGACCGGTCATTGACGATGGCTCCGAGTTGCGTTGATGTCGTGTCCACCACCGGCGGCGCGCCCGTCACCTCTACGACGTCGGTCGAGCCACCCACTTGAAGAGTGATATCCACGGCAACCACTTCGTTGAGGTCCAGACCTACACCTTTGCGGACGAATTTCTTGAACCCCGCTTGGTCAACGTCGATCTCGTAACTGCCTACGGGCACTTCCAGAAAGATGTATTCGCCGTTCGCTCCGGTTTGCACTTCGCGCGTAGCATGCGTTCCCTCGTTGATTAGTGTAACCTTGGCGCCGACCACGGCGCCTCCGCTCGCATCCGTCACCGTGCCGCGGATGCGCCCGCCGGTGCTCTGCGCACCCGCAAACGGAGCCGCCAAGAGAACCGCAAGCATCACAGAAAACCCGCACAAAATCGCGCGGCAACACGAGGAACGAAGCCGCAAAAGAATTGCATTGCCTTTCATGAACTCACCCCTTGCCACAAAGACGTTTCGAGGATTGCGTCTTCGTGGTTGCCCTGCCCCTGAAACCTTACTATAATCCAGCAAACTTAGAGAAAGCCATCAGCTATGTCAAGCAGAAAGAATGTATCGGACGCATCAGCAAAGCGCAACAGTGTTCGTCCGTTGCGCATCAGCGAAGTGGCCCGGCGGGTGGGTATTTCGTCGTCCGCTTTGCGCGCCTGGGAAGCGCTGGGGCTGGTCACGCCGCAGCGCACGCAGAGCCGCTACCGTCTTTATGGTGAATCGGACGTGCGGTTGCTGCAGCGCGCGATTTTTCTCCGGCGAGCGCGGGGGTTGAATCCCGCCGCCATCGTTCACGTCCTGAAGCACCAGGGTGTGGTATCGGCTCCGGCAAAGCCCGCTCCTCACCCCGGACAGCGTTTCCGGCGGCTGCGCACGCGGCGCGGTCTTTCTCTGGCCCAGGTTGCAAAGGCAACCGGAGTGTCGGTCGGCTTCCTCAGCGCCTTGGAGCGTGGTCAGATGCGTTCTTCGATTGCAACGTTACGCCGGATCGCGCGCTTCTACCGGACCAACATTCTTTCCCTTTTCGAGACGGCGGGCGATAATCCCCATCTTGTCCGCCCGTCCCAGCGAAAAATCCTGGAGACCACGCCAGACGTGCGGATGGAATTGCTAGCGTGGGGCAACACGGCGATGGAGCCGCACTTGTTCCGCGTCAAACCCGGTGGCGGCAGCGGCGAATCGTATTCTCACGAAGGCGAAGAGTTTCTCCATGTGCTTCGCGGAGATTTCGAAATCTGGCTGAAGAGCGGCGAACATTATCACCTGAAGCCGGGCGACAGCCTTTATTTCGAAAGCACCACGCCGCATCGGTGGAAAAATCCTGGCCGCAAGGAGACTTGGGTGCTGTGGATCAATACGCCGCCTACCTTTTGAGGCAAAGGTCGTTATCGGAATGAATCTCCGTTCCGCCCGACTCGTGTTTCGTTTCCATTTGCTATTCCTTGGAGTTGGCCAACTTGTCGGCGCTCAAGGGCTGATCGTCGAGCCAGCGGACGTGATCGTCATCCATGGGCGCGTTTACACCGAAAATCCCAAGCAGCCCTGGGCCCAGGCCGTCGCCATCCATGGAGCCAAGATCGTTGCAGTCGGCGAAGACGCCACGATCGAAAGAATGCGCGGCATGGGAACCAAAGTCATCAATGCCGGCGGAAAACTAGTGCTACCGGGCTTCGTCGATTGCCACATTCATTTCATCGAAGGCTCCGTCAAGCTCACCTGGGTGAATCTCGAGGAAGCGAAAAACCTCGCTGACATTCGGGAAATGCTGCGCGCCTATGCGGCGGTGCATCCCGGCGATGGCTGGATTCTTGGACATGGCTGGAATTATGGAATGTTCGGTCCTGGCAAGTTGCCAGACAAGAAGGACATCGACGATCTTTTTCCCGACCGCGCTGTCTCTCTCGAAGGATTCGACGGACACACCTACTGGGCAAATTCAAAAGCTCTGGCGCTTGCCGGGATTACGCGCGACACGCCGGATCCGCCAAACGGTAAAATTGTGCGAGACCCTGCCACGGGCGAAGCTACCGGTGCGCTCGAAGAATCAGCTACGGACCTTGTGGATCGTGTGCGTCCCGAACCTTCGCGCGCCGAAAAACTGCTGGCGCTCCGCGCTGGGATGAAATGGGCCAACCAGAATGGCATCACGCGCGTTCACGCTGCCGGCGGCCATTTTCTTTCCGGTGATTTCGGTGAGCTGGACCTTTACGACGAAATGCGTCGGCGCGGCGATCTGTCCTTGCGCGTACGGATTGCGTATTTCCTCGATCCGCCTGCTCTTCGCCCACAAGATATCGTCGCCATCGAGAACGCCAGAAAGAAATACTCGGGCGATTGGCTTTCCGCGGACGTCGTGAAGCTGCGCCTGGATGGCGTGATCGAATCGCATACAGCAGCGATGCTGGAACCTTACAGCGATGATCCTTCGCTCAAAGGTTCGCTCTTTTGGGAGCCGGGAAAATACAAGGCGGCGGTCGCGGAACTCGACAAGAGGGGATTTCAGCTTTTCACCCATGCCATCGGCGATTACGCGGTTCGAACGGCGCTCGATGCCTACGAAAATGCCGAGCGACACAATCACAAACAAGATCACCGGCCCCGGATCGAGCACATTGAAACCGTTACCGCGGCGGACATTCCGCGCTTCGGAAAGCTAGGCGTAATTGCCAGCATGCAGCCGCTCCATTCCTACCCGGATTCCGATACGTTGGACGTTTGGGCGCGCAACGCCGGGCCGGATCGCGCCTCCCGAGCGTGGGCATGGAAGAGCATTGCCGATGCAGGCGGACACCTCGCGTTCGGAAGCGACTGGCCCGTTGTTACGCTCAATCCGTGGGAAGGGATACAGACTGCCGTGACCCGGCAGACAAAGGAAGGTACGCCGAAGGACGGCTTTGTCCCAGCGCAGCGGTTGACGGTGGAACAAGCGGTCGAAGGATACACTTTAGGCGCAGCTTTCGCGGGCCGCCGCGAAAAAACCGAAGGCTCCCTGGAAGTCGGCAAGCTCGCCGACCTCATCATCATTTCGCAGAATATTTTTGACATCAATCCGCATAAGATTGCGGCGACAAAAGTCATAGCCACAATTTTAGGTGGACGGGTGGTCTATCAAGCGGATAAAAAGTAGGCGGGAGGAGCGATGAAACCTCGCAGAATACTTCTGGCCGCGTTGGTACTTGCGCTCGCGTCCAGCGCTTGCAGAAAAAAAGAGGAGTCGCTGAGCCTGCTCGTCTGGGAAGGTTATGCAGATGAGTCCGCTGTCCATGCGTTCGAGGAAAGCCATCACTGCAAAATCAGCGCATCGTACATGGGCTCCAGTGATGAGCTCGTGGCCAAATTGCGCGGCGGCAGCGCTTCGAATTATGACGTGATCTCGCCCTCGAGCGACGTCGCTTCTTCGATTGCGCGGACGGGTCTGGCTGCTCCGCTCGATCTCTCGAAGATTCCTTCGTACGCCCAACTTTCCTCCAAACTCCGCGATCTGCCGCTCGTCAAGGCCAACGGCCAAGTCTATGGCGTGCCGTTTATGTGGGGGCCGAATCCGCTTTTGTATGACACGACGGTTTTCGCGCAACCGCCGGATTCGTGGGCCATTTTCTGGGACCCCAAGTTCAAAGGGAAAATCTCTGTTTGGGATGACCTCTCGACGGTGTATATGGCCGCGCAGATCCTCGGTTACGACAAACCCGATCCGTCACAGCTTTACAATCTAACTGACGAACAGCTCGCTGCTGTCAAAAAGAAACTCCTCGAACTAAAACCCAGCGTTCGCAAGATGTGGACGACTGGCGGCGAGCTTACTAATCTATTCCAGAACCACGAAATTGTTCTGGCCATGGGCTGGCCGCTCAACACCAACGATCTACGCAAGTTGAATTTTCCCATCGGTGAAACCATCCCCAAGGAAAACACGACGGGATGGATCGATCACCTCATGATCACTGGCGCCAGCAAAAACAAAGAACTCGCTCACGCCTTTCTCGAATACATGATTGAAGCCAAGACGCAGAAACTGGTGACCGACCGGACGCATTACACACCCGCGAATCCCGGAGCGGCACAATTCCTTACCGCGGACGAAATCAAAGGGCTGCATCTCGACAATCCCGATGCTTACATGCGGCGAATTTATTTCTGGCAAGATGTACCGCGCCGCGATAAATACAACGAGATTTGGAACGAGGTTAAGGCCGCGCAGTGAATTCTTCTGCTGCCAATTCGCCGCAGGAATTTTCAACTCCTACTGGCGCGCTGCTGGAAGTGCGCAATGTGGCGAAGCGCTTTGGTTCCACCGAGGTTTTGAAAAACATTTCGCTGAACATCGCTTCGGGCGAATTTCTCACTCTTCTCGGGGAAAGCGGTTCTGGCAAGACCACACTGCTTCGCTTAATCGCGGGATTCGAGCAGCCTACTTCCGGCGAAATCTGGATGAGCGGCGAGCGCCTGGATACGCTGCCGCCGTACAAGCGGCGCGTGAACACCGTTTTTCAGCAATATGCGCTCTTTCCTCATCTCAGTGTGCGCGACAACGTGGCCTACGGCCTGCGTGTCAAAGGCATTTCAGCAGCGGAAATCAATGGACGCGTCGAAGAAGCTCTGCGCATGGTGAAAATGCTGGACTTCGCCGGCTCGCGTCCTTCGAAACTCAGCGGCGGCCAGCAGCAGCGCGTCGCCCTCGCCCGCGCGCTCATCAACCGTCCGAAACTTCTCCTTTTGGACGAGCCTCTTTCCGCCCTCGACGCCAATCTCCGCAAGCAGATGCAAAGCGAACTGAAATCGCTTCAGCGCGAAATCGGCATCACGTTTCTTTTTGTGACTCACGACCAGGAAGAAGCCATGGCGCTTTCCGACCGCATCGCGTTGTTGCGCGACGGAGCGCTCGAGCAGGTCGCTTCTCCTCGCGAGATCTACGCGAAGCCCGCTACTGCCTATACGGCGCAATTTATCGGACAAACCAATTTGCTGCGAGGCGAAATTCGCCGAGGCATCGCGACTTGCGGCATTTTGCGATGGCCATTCGAGGAATCAGATGGTTCCGCGATTTTTTCGCTGCGGCCAGAGGCGATTCGCCTCTGTGCCGACGGCAAACGCCAGACCACGGAAGTGAAATTTCGCGGCGCGATTCGCCAGCAACTCTATGGAGGCGCAACGGAGTTACTCGAAGTGGATTGCGGTAACGGCCAGTTTCTGCGTGTGCGCTTGCCGGCAAGCGGGCCGCTAACGGGCGACCACGAGTTCATTTTTGCAATCGCGGATGCCATCCGCGTGCAGGAGTAAAGGTCTCCGGTACCTCGAATGTATTCTCGCGCGTACAAATCGCTCGTCTCGGTTCCGCCGCTCCTTTGGGTGGCGCTGTTCCTGCTGCTCCCGTACGCCCTGATGTTTGCGCACAGCTTCTGGGCGGTCCAACAAGGAGCGATCGTCCATCACTGGAACCTGAATAACTACCGAACCTTGTTTTCGAAACCACTCTACGTAGAAGTTCTATTCCGCACGATGAGGATTGCGGCCTCCGTTACGCTCTGTTCGATCCTTCTCGGCTACCCGCTGGCCTACTTTTTGTCGTTTCACGCACACGCGCGGAAAGAACTCCTCTACCAGCTCGTCATTGTGCCGCTGTGGGTCAGTTATCTGGTTCGCGGTTACGCGTGGAAGACCATTCTTGGCAGCGACGGTGTTTTAAACGGCTTTCTCCAGTATCTTCATCTCACGCACGCGCCGGTGGCCTTCCTTCTCTATAGCCCTTTTGCCGTCGTGCTCATGCTCACGCACATCTACACGCCGTTTGTCTTTCTGCCCATTTACGCTGCCCTTGAACACATTCCGCGACCGCTTGTCGAAGCCTCGCACGACCTTGGCGCAAACTCTTTCCAAACATTTTTCCGCGTCATTCTTCCGCTCTCAATGCCAGGCTTGCTGGCCGGCGCAACTTTTGCTTTTCTCCTGACTCTTGGAGACTTCCTTGCGCCGCTCCTTGTCGGCGGCCCTTCCGGCACGATGATCGCTAACGTGGTGCAAAGTTTGTTTGGCGCGGCTTTCGATTGGCCCCTTGGCGCGGCCATTTCGGTCTTCATTTTGATGCTCACGATTTCGCTTCTCTTTCTGAGCGAGCTTCTTGAAAAACGGTGGGTGTACAAATGAGCGCTTCCTCCACAACCCGCCGAGCTCCGATTCTGGCGCTTTACTCGGCGCTGGTTTTTGCTTTTATTTATCTGCCCATCGTTGTGCTCATCGTCTACTCCTTCAATCGCGAGGGCGTCGGCGGTTTTCCGCCCCGTCATTTCACATTGAATTGGTATGCGCAACTCTTTGCTGATAGTTCCATCTGGGATTCTGTCCTCAACAGCCTTTTCGTCGCCGCAGGAGCCGTCGTCGTCTCGCTCACCCTTGGTCTTCTCGCCGCGCTCGCACTCGATCGCGCCGATTTCCCTGGCAAATCTATTTTCCGCCGGCTCGTTCTTCTGCCGTTGATCCTACCTGGGATCATTACTGGTTTATCCCTGTTGATGTTTGCCGTGTCGCTTCATTTCTCCCGTAGCCTCTCGCTCGTCTTCTTCGGCCACGGCACGGCGCTCATTTCCGTCGCAACGACGGAACTTTTCGCCGGATTGCAAAAAATGGACCGCGCTCAGGAAGAAGCCTCGCTTGACCTCGGCGCCACTCCCTGGCAAACCTTCTGGCGCATCACGCTGCCGAATCTTCGCCTCTCGCTCATCGCCGCCGGGCTTCTCGTCTTCACGTTGTCCATGGACGAAATCGCCGTCACTTTCTTCCTCATCGGCAGCGACAATACGCTCCCCCTCGAAATCTGGGCTCGTCTCCGCCGCGGCATCACTCCGGAAATCAACGCTGTCTCCAGTTTGATTTTCGCTGTCTCCGTCGCCCTAATCATCATCTGGTATAAAGTGCGCACGCGTAGCCTAGGCGCTCAGGCACAAGAGCTACTTGAACGCCCATAGGAGAGTCCGGATTCCATGAGACAACGATTGCTTCGCCGCTGGCTAGCAGCGAGTCTGGCCATTTTTTTGTCCGCGCTTGTGATCCCCTCTGAAGCCGCGGCACCCGAATCCTTCGACATCGTCATTAAAAACGGCCACATCATCGACGGCAGTGGTTCACCTTGGTATTCGGGGGATGTCGGCATTCGCGAAGGAAAAATAGCGGCCATTGGCAATCTCACGGCAGCGTCTCGCAAGCGCACGATCGACGCACACGGCCAGGTTGTCGCTCCCGGCTTCATTGACATGCTCGGCCAGTCGGAGATCACGATTCTGGTTGATCCCCGCCTGCCATCGAAAATCTATCAAGGCATCACCACGGAAATTACGGGTGAAGGGGAATCGGTCGCACCGGTGAATGATGCCATTCGGCGTGGAAACCAAAAAGAATACGATCTGCTCCACATTCAAGCGGATTGGCAAACGTTCCGCCAGTATTTCGCGCGCCTGGAAAAACAGGGCATCGGCATCAACGTTGCGGACTACGTTGGCGCCACCACCGTCCGCCGAATTGTGCTCGGCGACAACGATGTTCAGCCGACGCCCGCGCAGCTAGACAAAATGAAGGAACTCGTCCGCCAGGCGATGCTCGACGGCGCCGTTGGCGTTTCCACTTCTCTCGAATATCCACCCGCGCCCTACGCCAAGACCGAGGAATTAATCGCGCTGGCCTCCGAAGCCTCCCGCTACGGCGGCATTTACGCCACGCACCAGCGCAGCGAAAGCACCGCCATTTTGCAGTCTCTCGACGAGGTCATTCGAATCGCTCGCGAAGCGTACATCCCCGTCGAAATCTGGCACTTCAAAGTTGCGGGCAAGCCATCTTTCGGGCACATGCCGGAAGCCGTGGCGAAAATTGAAGCGGCGCGAGCACAAGGCGCCGATATCGCCGCGGACACGTACGCTTACACCGCGTGGGGCAACGGTCTCTCCGCATTTATTCCTCCTTGGGCTCACGACGGCGGCACAACAAAGCTGCTGGAGCGCCTGAAAGATCCCGTTGTCCGCGAACGCATCCGGAAAGACATGCTTACGCCTTCCGATGACTGGGAAAACGAGTGGCAGCAAATCACTGGCCCGGAGTCTATCCTCATCGGCTCGGTCCAGGAATTGAAGCTCTTGCCTCTCCAGGGAAAGACCATCGCCGACGTTGCCAAACTCTGGAACAAGGATCCCATCGACACCATCTTCGATCTCTTGCTTCAGGACGATGCGGCCACCGGTGTCGCTGTCTCCGGGATGTACGAGCCCGACGTCGTCCTCGCCCTTCAGCAACCTTGGGTGTCCATTGACAATGATTCTTCTGGTACCTCACCGGAGGGAATTCTCGGGCGTGAGCACTCGCATCCCCGCGCCTACGGCACTTTCCCGCGCATCCTACGCAAATACGTCCGCGAAGAGCACAAGCTCACCCTCGAAGACGCCATCCGCAAATTCTCCGCGCTTGCGGCGCAGCGTTTGCGCCTCGAAGGCCGCGGCGTGCTTCGCGTGGGCATGTGGGCGGACGTCACGATCTTCGATCCCGCGACGATTCACGACCTCGCCACTTTCGACAATCCGAATCAGCTTTCGCAGGGAATGGACTATGTGCTGGTGAACGGCGTTCCGGTCATCGATCAAGGCAAAATGACCGGCGCGCGTCCCGGGAAAGTTCTTCGTGGCCCCGGCTACGTCCCCTGATCTTTCTGTCACGCGTTTTCTCGCGCCCTCAAAATCGTTCATAATAGCGTTCGCGGCCGATTAATTCGGTCGCCGACAATTTCTGCGGAGGACTCATGGCCGATCGCCTGGAAGATTTTCAGAAATTTCGCGCCGAGTTGAACGAAGAAATCCTCGGTTGCGGCCACCTCGGCGTGAAACGTTTCTTCGCTCTCGACCATCAGGCCTACGAACCTGGCCCTCTCGGCACCAAAACGAAGGAGCTTCTTGGGCTCGTGTCCTCTGCGGTGCTCCGCTGCGACGACTGCATCACCTATCACTTGGTCCGCTGCGGCGAGCAAGGCTGGAAGCGCGACGAAGTCATTGACGCTCTGAACGTTGCTCTGGTTGTCGGAGGCTCCATCACCATTCCGCACGTCCGCCGCGCCTTCGCACGCATGCGCGAAATTCAGGCCCTGCGGCCATGAAAGCCTGAGGAACGATGACGGCAGCCCCCAGCCCGGCCACATCTCAGGTTCAACAAAGCGGCTCAGACCTTCCTCGCAGCTCTCGTTCTTGGAGCTTTTTTCGGCTTGCCCTCGGTCTTGCTGGCGCCGCTTTTGTTCTTCTGCCCGTCACTTCTGGGAACAACTATGCGTTCTCGCTTATTGGGCTCGTTATGTTTGTCGTCTCCATTCTTTTGCCCGCCACAAAGCCGCAGACCCGCGTCGATATAAAGGCTCGCGAATTGGGAGCCATCGCGGTCGTTGATGGTGGACGCATTCGCTTCAAGAATTCTGCATCTTCCTTGCGGGTTCGACTCTTCGTGGCTTGGGAGAGAATCTCCGTGCTTGACGCGAATCTCCATTTCCTGTTTGAAATTCCCGCCTCGGAAATCGTGTCGGCGCATGTGGCAAAGGCGGAGAAACGCTGGGTCCTCGAACTCCGGTGGGCGGGGTACACCGCGAATTTCTTTTACAGCGGCATCTTTGCCCAGCGTCGTTCCCTTGCCGCCGAGAGCGCCGTTCGCCGCGTCATCCGGCCGGCGGTCCCCGCAACGTTGCGGCGAGCTGCCAGCGCCTGATCCGTCCCATCCTGAAAATATCTTCCCCGCGTGCGTTTCGCTTATTCTGTGTCAAACTGTAGCCATGGCACGTGGGTGGGAAAGCAAAGACGTCGAATCCCAGGTGGAAAACAACAAGGCCCCGCAGCAGAAAGCGGCTGCAGGACCTAAGACTCCGGAGCAAATCCAGCGCGACCAGCAGCGCAAAGACCTGCAACTATCGCGCACCCGCGTCTTGAATGATCTCGCCTCAGCAACCCATCCCAACCATCGTAAATCCCTCGAAGCGGCCCTTGCCCACCTCGAGAAGAAAATTGCCGAACTCGAATAAAGTTCATTCTCCGCAAACGAATACGAAGGCGTTTCTCTAATTGGAGCCAAAGCACTTGAATCTCTGGCGCGAAGCAGTATTGTTGACTCCATGCTTCAGCCCGATGCCAGCAAAGGGTTACCGAAAGCAGCCGGACAACCATTCAAGGCAGCTGTTGTTCAAGCCTCATCGGTCGTTTTCGATCGAGAGCGAACTCTGCAAAAAGTCCGGCTTCTGGCGCGCGAGGCAGCCCGCAAAGGCGCGCAGCTTGTAGTTTTTCCGGAGGCATTTGTCTCGGGCTACCCGCG
>DASPTW010000112.1:0-15078 GCA_035623215.1 Candidatus Acidiferrum sp. | reverse complement strand
GGATCAGCGTGCTATGTCCGTCGGTTTCCGTCACGCGCGCCAGTAGGTTTTGCAGCATTGCGAGCTGCTGCCGACGTTCGTGATCCGCGTAGTAGCGAGACATTTCGTCTGCAAAAAAGTCATAACCGGGAAACGCTGAGGCAAAAATCACGCCGGTTTCGTCGCGCAACGCTTCAGGCAGACTCCAGCGATCCGGCAACTGTGTTCCTTTGGTGGTTGTCTTGTAGCGCATGACCAGCGGGATGCCCGCGTCGCGCAACGCATCGATGCCCGCACCGATAGCCAGGCGAGTAGTGCTGTCTAGCGCAGCGACACGCTCAGCGGAAACGCCGAACTCTTCTTCCAGGTTGAGCTTGCCGCCGCGGCCCGCAAGCTTGATGACGTCGGCGACATCCGTAATGGTCTCGAACGTGGGTCCGCCGTTGTCGCTCTTCACTAGGCGCGTGATGTGCTTATCCAGCATGGCTTGGCGCAGGTTCGTGGGGATCGCATCGATGAACGAATCGCCGCGCAAGATGCGCGCGACGTTCGCGTCATCAAAGATGTGTTTGGTTCCGGGGAGGCCCAGAGCAGCTCCGCTGATCACCACGGGATGAGTGGCGGGCTTGCCATTCTTGCCTTGCCAGATTTGCCAGCCGCGCTCGAGCGTATCGGCAAAGAGACGCCCCAGCTCGGCGTAGCGGTCTGCTGTCAACGGAGTCGACGCAGTCAAGGGGGCTGTTGGTGCAGGGCCAGGGGAAATGGGGACAGCCGATTCTTTTTTGTACGACAGTGGGGGTGTCGCCACCACTTCTTTCGTTGGAGTTTCGGCAACTCCGCGGCCTAGCCCTGCTGCATAAAGACCGCACAAAGCCTGATTGAATGCAGTGACGTCACCGTTCTTCGGATGATTGGTGAAGAGTGACAGGACATCTCCGCGCTCGCCGAGAACGTCATCCACAAATCCCTGAAGTGCTTTCTTCGGCCCGACTTCCACGAAAACGCGGGCCCCGGCGTTCTGCAGCGTGCGTAGCCCTTTCACAAATTGCACTGGGGACGCAACCTGCTTTGCGAGAATGTCGAGCATCTGTGGCACCACATTTGGACCTGTTGGATAGAACTCGCCATTCACGTTCGCCACGATAGGCACGCGGGGCGATTGCAGGTGCAGTCGCTCCAGCGTGCGCCGCAATGGCTCGCTGGCTGGCGCAACGATCGAAGTATGGAATGCGTGACTCACGGGCAAGGGAACCACGTTGTAGCCAGCCTTCATGAAAATCTCGATGGCCTGCTCGACCGTCTGACTTGCGCCTCCGATGACCGCCTGCCGGTCGCTGTTGATGTTGGCGATGACCGCGTAGCCATCCACGGTTTTCAGAATTCGCTCGATTTCGTCGATCGGAGCGAATACGGCTGCCATCTTTCCGTTATCCTTCATCGAGACGCGTGTCATCTCGCGCCCCCGCGCGCTGACTGCTTCCAGTGCGTCCGCGAACGGAAGGCCGCCGGAAGCGACCAGCGCGCCATATTCGCCAAGGCTGTGCCCCATCGTCATGTCGGGCTCGATGCCATAAGCGGCAAGAAGCCGCGTCAGCGCAAGATCGGTTGCCAACACAGCCGGTTGGGTGATCGCGGTTTGGCGCAAATCCTCCTCGGCTTTTGCGACCGCTTTTTCGTCGCTTTGGTCGACGAAGATGAACTCGGATAGAGGTTTGCCCAACAGCGGAGTCATCACGCGATCTGCTTCAGAAAAGACTTCCGCAACAATGGGTTCGGAAGCACGCAGGTCGCGAAGCATGTTGACGTACTGCGAGCCTTGACCTGTATAAAGGAAGGCCACCTTGGGCGCAGGGCCGCTTCCGCGGAAAATGCCTTGCGCGCGTAAAGCCTTCCACACTGCCGGCTGATTCGCTCCCAAGACCTTCAGGGCTTTGGAGCACTTTTCCGCCAGGTCCGTTGCGTCTGCGTAGTCAATGGCCAGACGTTCCGACGCACGCAGATCCGATTCCTGCGGCGGCGCTGGAGCGGGTGCGCGGCCGGCTTCGGCATCTTTCTGAATCGACTGCAAACGTTGCGCCAGCTTATCGAGGGAGGCTGCGCCGATGAGCAAAGCTCCGCGCAACGGGGCTTTATAAGAAAATTCGGTGCTGACAGGGCCAAAAACTCCTTCTGTGTTCGCATATCTACTGCTCGCCTGCGCGGTTGGTAGCCCACTGACTGCGAAAGTCTTCTTGCCGTTGCCGTTCAATTTGTGCGGGATATATTCTTCCAGCACGGCGTGGAAATTCGTCCCGCCAAAGCCGAATGCGCTGAGTCCAGCGCGCCTCGTGCAGTCCTCCGGAACCGTCCATGGTTTCAGTGCGGTGTTGACGTAGAGCGGGGAGTGCACAAAATCAATGTCCGGGTTGGGATGCTCGCAGTGCACGCTGGGCGGCAGGACTTTATCCCGAAGTGCCAGCACAGTTTTCAAAAAGCCCGCTGCACCCGCAGCTCCTTTGAGATGTCCGAAGTTTGATTTGACCGACCCGAGTGCCACTGAGTTAGGCGGGAGATGATAGGTGCCAAGCACGTCCGCAATGCTTTGGACTTCGACAACATCGCCCACACGCGTCGACGTACCGTGCCCTTCAATGTACGTAGCGGTGGCGGGCGACAATCCTGCATTCTGCCAGGCGCGCTCGATGGCCAGTTTCTGGCCGACGGGGTTCGGCGCAGTTATGCCCTTGCCTTTGCCATCGCTTGACCCGCCCATCCCACGCAGTACGGCGTAAATCTTGTCACCGTCACGCTCGGCATCGGCAAGCCGCTTGAGCAGGAAGATCGCGGTGCCTTCACCCATCACAAAACCGTCAGCGCCCTCGGCGTATGGGCGCGTGCCGGTCGCGGAAAGCGCGCCGATTTTGCAGAACTTCACAAAGGATGACGCGCCCATGTTGTGATCAATTCCGCCGGTGACCGCGACGTCAAAATCATGTTCGATTAGCCCTTCCGCAGCCGCGCTGATTGCCGCCATCGCCGAAGCGCAAGCCGCATCCGTAACGAAATTCGGGCCGTGAAAGTTGAAAACGTTTGCGATGCGCCCGGCGATGCAATTGGACAATTCACCGGGCATGCTGTCTTCCGTAATTTCCGGGAGATACTTTGCGATGCGCTGATGCAATTCCCGGGTGATGTCGTGTTGCACCGCCAGCGGTAGCGCGGAGAAACTTGCGGATTCGGCCAATTCGCGTGCGTATTCCGGGAAGTAAATACGCAGCGCGGTCTGATAGTGCTTTTCGCCGGCCATCGCATTGCCGAGGATCACCGCGGTGCGGTTGGGATCCAGCGGCCGCTTGGGATAGCCGTAATCTTCCAGAGCTTCGCGCGTGCAGGCGATGGCCCATTTCTGTCCATCATCCATGGCCGCCGCAACGCGTGGCGGAATCGGCAGGTGCCACTTCACGGGATCCCAAGCGTATTCGCGCACCCATCCGCCAATTTTCGAGTACGTTTTGTCTGGCGCGCTGTGGTCCGGGTCGTAATAAAGATCGGGGTCCCAACGGTCTTTGCTAACTTCGCTGATGCTGTAGCGCCCGTTCTTTATGTTTTCCCAGAAGCTCGAGGCATTGACGGCATCCGGCAGTACGGCTCCCGCACCCACGATAGCAATTGCTCGATGCGCAGTGTTTTCCATGAGGACGCTCCTTCTTACGTGGGAGCGGCGGCTTATCTTTGGAAGATGGCGGGAGCCAATCCCACTCTGTTCAATGCTATGCGGCGAGTCCCGTGCGCTTCGCCGCGCGGTCGTACAACACGTCCGCGAAAAAATCCATGTCAGAAATCAGGCCCACCTGCGCGCGATGAATCGCCGGCAGCCCCAAACTCGTTTCGAACGCAGGCATGTCCGCATCGTTCATGCCGCCTGCTCCGCTGACCCAACGCAGTCCGTCTTGACCCACTTTTAGCGCTGCTTCGCGCGCGAAGATTCGGCTCAAAGTGGCGAGTCCTACGGCATCAAAACGCGCATTCGCCTTCTCGTGAAGTTTTCCTTCTGCAAACCGGGCCGCGCGACGCGCCAAACAGCCGGCGCACTCGGCGTAAGCAATCAATTCTCCGAGGCGCAAGAGAATGTGCTGGTGGCGCGTCAGGTGCGCCACACGCGCTTTTTCCATCACTTCGGCAAGCCCGTGTAGCGCCAGCGCCGCTATATTCGCTCCCACATCCGGATGCTGTGCGTGCAACGCTTCCAGCGTTTTCGCCTGTTCGTGATAATGTTGCCCGCGCGTTTTCAGGTGAAGCTGCCAGCGGTCGCGGCCAATGGTCATCTCCATGATCTCGGACGTGCCTTCATAAATCGTGGTGATGCGCGCGTCGCGCTTGATTTTTTCCACCATGTATTCGTGCGTGTAGCCGTAGCCACCCAGCGCCTGAATGCTGGCATCTGCCGCCAGGTTCCCGGCTTCCGTGGCCATGTACTTCGCAATGGCGCCTTCCGTGTTCAGACTTCCTTCGCCCGCGTCGATACGCTCGGCCGTTTCTTCAATGAACGCGCGGCTTGCTTCCAGACGGGCAACGTGCGGAACAATCAACTTGTGCGTGTAGCCTTGTTTTTCGGAGAGTGGAGCTCCAGCCTGGATTCGCTTGGTGGAGTAGGGAATTGCTCGGTCCAAAGCGGCCCAGCCCGCTCCCAGTCCAAATGCTGCCACCATCAGCCGCGTATAACCGAACACCGCCTGCGCCTGATTCAACCCTTGGCCTTCCACTCCGCCGATGAGCCGGTCCGCATCCACATGCACATCGTTGAAGGCCAGCGCTGCCGTGTTGCTCAGGCGAATACCGTGCTTGTCTTCCGGTTCGTCGTGGCTGAATCCGGGGACGCCCTTTTCGACCACGAACCAACTTGGCCCGCTTGGCGTGTTGGCGAGCACTGTGTAGAGATCCGCGATGCCGCCATTGCTGATCCACTGCTTGCTTCCGTTGATCTTGTAACCGACGACTTTGCCATTCTTGATGACACGATCTGCCGTCGTTCGAAGCGCCGCGAGGTCGCTGCCAGCTTCCGGCTCCGTTGCGCCGTACGCGAACAAGACTCCTTCTTCCGCGATGCGCGTCAGCCAGAGCTTCTTCTGTTCCGGAGTGGCGCCGACCGTGATTGGATCGCTGCCAAGAAACGTGGCCAGCACCGAAGTCGCGATTCCCAAATCAATGCGCGCCATCTCTTCGCAGATGACATACACATCGAAGGCGCCGCCGCCCAATCCTCCAAACTCCTCGGGAATAAACAGGAGCTGGATGCCCAGTTTGTCCGGACTGCACATGTGGCGAACGACTTCCAGGGGGCATTCGTCGCGGTCATCCAATTCCCGCAGGGTTTCGTCGGGCAGCCGTTTCTTCGCGAAGTCATGTAGCGACTTCAGGCTTAGTTTCAAGGTCTTTTTGGCGATCATTGGCGGTGCCTCACTTTCCTGCAGAAACGCAACACGTCTCGCGGATTTGGCTGGTCAGTTCAGGCAAAAATTCCAGGATGTCGTCGACGATCCCGACGTCCGCCACTTGAAAGATCGGCGCCTTGGGGTTTTTGTTGATCGCCACCAAAAACGGGTTTCCCTTGATTCCGGCGAGATGCTGAAACGATCCGCTGATTCCGCACGCCAGGTAGACCTTGGGCTTGACGGTCTTGCCAGAAGAGCCCACTTGCCGGGATTTTTCAAGCCATTTCGCATCTACAACAGGCCTCGAACAGCTCACCACCGCTCCCATGGCGTCCGCCAACTCTTGAACAATCGCCAGGTTGTCTTTCTCCTGAATCCCGCGGCCAACGGAAACGAGAACGGGTTCTTTGCTGATGTCGACCCCGCCGCCATCCGCGATGATCGTTTCCACAAAACGCCGCTTCGCCGTCAAGGTTCCCACTTCCGCGGACTTATCTACCAGCACGGCATTCAACGCCAAGGTCTCCTGTGGTTTGAAGGCTCCCGGGCGAATATTGAGAATCGCGCCCGAAGAAATATCGCAACGAACATGAGCGCTGACTTGGCCGCCGAACTCCTGACGAACCAATTTGAGGGAGTTCCCTTCCACGCCTTCGATATCCACAACGTCGGAGGCAAATGCGGAATTGGTGTCGATGGAAAGCCCCGGCGACAGATCGATTCCGAAATGGTCATGGGGGACCAACAAAATGCAGCCCGCCGGCAGAATCGCGACCAATGCTTGCCGCACAAGTTCGGCGTTGGGATAGGCAAGAGCTTCGTGCGCGACTTTCCAAACTTCCGCATACGAGTTGAGCAGGCTGTTGCAGGTCGTGTCCAGCCCGGCGCCAAAGCCGGCAACAATTGCGGTAGGAGACACCGCAGGGTCAATCTTTTTTGCGGTGCCAAGGAATTCAATCGCGGAATCGTTGGCCAGGCCATCCTTGTGTTCGATGTAAGCGAAGATGCGAGCCATTATTTCAACCCTCCTTTCGCCTTCATCAATTCAATGAGTTTCGTAATAATCTCTTCTCGTTTGCCCTGCAGGATTTCTGCGCCCTTACCCGCGACCGGCACGAAATAGTCCACTCGCTTCACTTTTGCTGCGGCTTCTCCAACAGCGCCAGCATCAACGCCTAGCTCCCCCAGGCCCAGCGTCGGGATTTCCACAGACGCGACCTGCCGGATGCCGCGCATCCCGACGTAGCGGGGCTCATTGATTCCGGTTTGAATCGAGAGCACGCACGGCAGATCAATTTCGTTCACTTCTTTGCTGCCGCCTTCGATTTCGCGGCTGACCTTCAGTTTTTTTGCATCAAGCACTTGAATGGAATTCACCAGCGACGCGTACGGATAATCCAGCAAAGCCGCGAGCATCCCGCCGACCTGGGCAGCTCCGTCTTCGGCTTGCACGCCAGTCAAGATCAGGTCGTAGTGGTTCTTCACGATATACGCTTTCAAGATTGTGGCGATGCCTTGGCCGTCCGAGCCGTTGAACGCTTCGTCGGAGAGTAGCACCGCTTGATTCGCGCCCATGGCCATTTCCCGCCGCAGCACTTCCTCATCTTCTTCGCTGCCGACCGTCACGACCGTGACGTGGCCGCCTTCACGGGCAACGATCTGGAGCGCTTCTTCCACCGCATAGTTATCCGGCTCGTTGATCGAATAGACGAGGTCGTCCCGTTCGATATCGTTTCCCGAATTGTTCAACTCAATTTCGTTTTCCGAGGTGTCGGGCACTCTTCTTGCACAAACTAGAATCTCCACGTTGAACCTCCTGCCATTGCTCTGACTGCTGCCATGCGAATTCCTGTCTGCGATTTCATTCGCTCTATCCGACCAAAGCCGGCGTGCTTTCTGGCCGCTCCTGCTGCACGATTTCCGCTGCCTTGATTGCCGAGCCGTCATCCACCAACTGTTTTTCGACCAATTCCGCCAGGTCAATCGCGCTCATCTTTCCTTCCAGGCCAGCGACCTTGATCGCATCTTCGATGTTCACCATGCAGTACGGACACGCGGTTACAATCACATTCGCTCCGGCTTCCGCCGCCATCTTTACTCTCAGCACGCCCATGCGCTGTTCTTCTTTCGGTTCGTAGAACAGCATCAGTCCGCCGCCGCCGCAGCAGAACGACCGGTCGCGCGACCGCTTCATCTCCACTCGCTTCAGGCCTGGAATTGCATCCAGGACGCGGCGCGGATCGTCGTAAACCTGGTTGTGTCGGCCCAGGTAGCAAGGATCGTGGTAGGTGTAGACGTTGTTTGCGTTTTCCACCGGCTTGAGCTCAAGCCGGCCCGACTTCACTTCGCGGGCAATCACCTGGCTCATGTGCTCGACTAGCGGCAGATTCTTGTAGTCGTGCTTGAGGGCGTTGTACGCGTGTGGGTCCGCCGTCACGATGCGCTGCACACCGGACGCTTTGATTGCTTCCGCGTTCTCGTCCCGCAACGCCCGGAAGAGCGTTTCCTCCCCGAACCGCCGAACTTCGTGGCCGCTGTCTTTTTCTGCAGCGCCCAGGATTCCGAAATTCAGTCCAATTCGCCTAAGAATCTTTGCCGTGGCCCGTCCAATTGCCTGCATCCGGTCATCGTAAGAAGTAATGCTGTCTACAAAATACAAAGTGTCGGCGCTTTGCTTTCCATCCAGAATTTTCACGGGGCAGCTTTGCTGAAATTCTTCAGCCTTCGTCCACTCGGCCCTCTTTTTGTCCAGCTTGCCGTATGGGTTTCCGCGAGTCTCCAGAGCCTTCAATGGCTTCTGCAGTGTTTGTGGCACATTCCCGCTGTCAATCAAACCGCGCCGCAAATCCACGATCTTGTCGATGTATTCCACCAGCAGCGGGCATTCCTCTTCGCAAGCGCCGCAAGTTGTGCAGGACCATATTTCGTCTTCCGAGTAAATGCTTCCAACGAGGGAACCGTTTCCATTCGAACGGCCAAACACCGGATAGTGCTGGAAGCTGTAATCTCTTGCTTTAATCGTTAAAAAGCGTGGCGAGAGCGGCCTTCCTGCTGCGTTCGCGGGACAGTTGTCCGAGCAGCGTCCACAATCGGCGCAGGAATAAAAGTCGAGCATGTGCTTCCAGGTGAAGTCTTCAAACTTTTTTACTCCAAAGGATTTCACCTGATCCAATTGCTCGTCGGGGACGCCCCATTTCACAGGCTTTACGGTTCCTCGATCCAACTTTCCAAAGAAGACGTTGAAGAGAGACGTCTCGACATGGAACTGAATTCCGAATGGCCGGTAGCACAACAAAAAGTAGAACGTCAGTTGATGGACGAGGTAGGCGCCCCGATAGAGATTCCAGAGCGTTGAGATCGGCGCAGTGGCTAATACGTTTTTCAGAACCCAAGGCAGCGAAAACACTGCCGGAAGCTCGAAAATCTTTCCTTGCTGTGCGAGGCTAGCGGCTTTGCTGGCTTCGTAGAGACTGTCAGCCACCATCAATAGGGCGATCAACCCAAGCAGGAAGATGGCATCGGCCGGATGGCCCTTGCCGTATCTTTCCGGCACGGCGTAGCGAGCGGGCTTGAACACCATCCGGCGAATTGCCGCCACCACCATGCAAAGGAAAACAACCGTCGCCGCGTAATCCGTAACAATCTCGTAAAAATGCCCGAAACTTCCCGAGGCAGTCGCTATTGTGAAGTTCTCTGAGGCCCCCAGGAGCAGCACTTTGAAAGCTCGAATCGCCAGAACTAGAAAGCCCGTAAAAATCAGAATGTGAAGGGTTCCAGCAAACCGGTAACGCGGATGCTTCCATTGACCGAGCCAGAATTGCAGGACCCTCTTCAACCTCAGGAGCGGTCGGTCAAAACGAATGTCCCGCTCGCCTCGAAAGAGCGGGATCAAGCGTCTCGCTACGATGTAACCAAAAGCGCTCAACCCCAGAACATGAATGGCCATGAACAGAACTTGCCCGGATATAACTCCGTAAGTTGCTTGTTCCGGTGAAAGGACGCCCGCCAGCATAGCCCTCAACCCTTCAGGCTTCTAAAAACTTCCCTAAAGCCCGAATTCCCTTCGAAATCGCTACAAACAGGTGTACGGCTTTGCTGCGGGTATGCGGCTGTGCTTTTCTTCCGGCTTTTCTGGTGTTGGTTCGCAGTCCTTATTTGTGCTGTCCGTCACTGAGAAGGGGATAGTTGTCTGCCGAACAGTTCTTGGATGACTGGATCGTACTTCACAGGGACTGCTTGGAAATGCAAACTCGAACCGGGCGCTCATCCCGCACTCCTTCCGTTCGCCCATTTATGTCTGTGACGGTAGTCTCATGGTAGTTCTGGCGTAAGTGATTCGAGTCACTCTCCGAAGTGATGGCCAGCGATATTTCCGCACACCGCGAGAGCTTGAGCGATCGCACAGCAGCAACTGGGATAACTAGATCCAGATTCCCTTGAAAGCGGTTCCAGATTTTCTGAGGATTTCGAACAAAGGCCGGCAGAATATCGAGTTGGTGGCTTACTTTAATTTAGGAAACGCAAACGATCAATTGTTGGCCAACCGTTCGGCCACAACGCTGTACACGAGCGGACTGAACACCATTCCGATGTGTGTGGCGGAGACCTCTACATCGACGTCGGGGTCGCCAGTTTGGCACACCCGCCAGTCCAGCAGCCCATCCATCTTGGTGTAGACCGCCGTCTGTCGTATCGATTTTGGAAGGTCTTCTTTGAGGGACTCAAGAAATTCGCAGGTGCACCGGGAGGTATAGCATGTGGGTAGCACACCGCGGCCATGGCGCTCGAGGATTTGCTTGCGGACTACCTCTGCGGCAGTCATCACCGAAGCATGGGCGGCAAGCCCCCGGATCGGTGATCCTAGTGTGATCACCGAAGCGATGCGCTCGGGCATTTGCGCTGCCGCCGAACGCGCCAGCGCTCCGCCAAGGCTGTGACCGATGAGATGAATTTTTCCTTTGGTGGACTCGCTTGCCTGCTCGATGGCATCGTTGAGATTTCGCCGGATGAGGAGGTTGGGACAGTCAGCGTTTAGGCGAATTCCTGAATAAAAGGCCTTGTAACCGATGCGCCGGAGCCAAATCGCAAACTGGGTCAGGTAAAGATCAGTCCCCAGGAAACCAGGAACCAGCACTACTGCTGATCCGTCCCCTTGTGGGACACCATACCCCCAGTAGATGGGGGAAACTTGGAGGAAGGCCAATTCCACTCCGGCAAGGGACTCCTGCCAGACTGGCAACTGTGCGCGTTCTTGCTCCTCAGGCTGCGACCGACGACGAGCACTCATCTGCATATCAGTCTACCTGATGCATCCTATGCCGCAAGATGCTCCCGTCTGCCACGTTGTGAACAAGGTTACGGCTGCCGCCGATCCTTGCCTTCCGGCAAGGATCGGCAGGGCTCCGGGCGGGATGACACCGGGCGCCCACTTAAGCAGCACACTTTTCGATCAGGCCACTACCGCAACGGGCTCTCTGGGGCTCGCCGCTTCTTTCTTCACACGGTGCGGCCGCAACACTTTGCGGCCTTCCTCGCGCCCCGCCTTCTTCATGGGCCTCATCGCCAGGTCGAGCAGCGATTTCTCTGCGGTGACGAAGTTCTTCAAGCTCTTCTCCGTCAGTTCGCCCCACGCCGGTTGACCTTCTTTGTGAGTCGCTTCCTTGTGCTCCCCGCTGGCTTTCGTCGCGGCTTCCAATTGTTCGATGGCCAGGCCCAGGAGCTTCTTCTGGGTCTCGATGTATTTCTCTGTTCCTTCTCTAACCACTTCTGTGAATACTTCCATCCGCTCGCGCGGTGCCTTGCCGGGCTTCTTGGTAGCCTTCGTGGCATTGGTCACTTCCTGGGCAGCCAGGTCAAGGAACTTCTTTTCGCCTTCCACGAAGCCCTCGATTCCGCGCCGCGCCAGTTCCGCCAGATTCGCGGCAGCCAGCACGTTTTCGCCCTCGCGATAGGATTCCGCAACGGCATGGGCATGTTCTGCCGTGGCATCTAGGAAGTGCTTCTGCATCTCAACCAAGGTGTCGACCCTGTGGCGCACCAGGTCGGCGATCGCGCCCGCGGCCACCGGGAGGCGCAGCCCTTCCTTTACTCCTTCCACAGCCAGCGCCGTTTCGGACGCCGCCAAGTCCAGAAGGATTTTCCCCGCGTTGGATAGGTTCTTCACGCCGTTCTCTGCAATCCCCGCCACTGTGGCGCCTGGCCGGAATCCGGTTTTGCCGAACTGCTCACGAACCATCCCGATGAGCAGTGCGTTCTCTTGGGCCGCCAGGTCCAGCAGGATTTTTTGAGCTGCAACAAAGCTCTCTACGCCTTGACGAGCCCAGCCTGTCAGCAAACTTCCGGGCGAGGCCGTGTGCGGCGCTTTCTTCTCTCTCGCCGTCATAATGGATTCTCCTCTCATACTTCGGTATACTGCATTGCAGTACCCAGCACCACTGTACTTTTACTGCAGTGCAGTGTCAAGCGTTTTTATTGAGGGTCCCTTTTGCAACGCTTCTTGCCAGGAGGATCAGTGAAAGCTCCCGAAGTCCTCATCCGCAAATACAGCGACCGCCGGCTCTACGACACCGGCTCCAGCCGCTATGTGAAGCTGGAAGACATTGCCCGCATGGTTCGTGATGGAATTGACGTTCGCGTGGTGGACGCTCGTTCCGGCAAGGACCTCACTCATATCATCCTTACTCAAATCATTGTGGAAGACGCCCGCGAGCGGGAAATCGCTTTGCCACTGCAATTGCTGACTCAACTGGTCCGCGCCTCCGACAGAGCGACTCATGATTTCTTGACCTGGTATTTGAACAGCACCCTTGATCTCTATAAGAAAGCCCAGGACACCGTTCAGACACGGTTATCGGGCGCGAAAAGCGCCGTAAGCAATCCCCTCGATTTCGTTCGCAACCTTTTGTCCGGGCAGCCCTCGCCCCCATCCACCTCAGACTCGGGAGAAGTCGAGCAACTGCGCCGTCGCGTCGAAGAGTTGCAAGCGCGGCTGGAGAAGAGTGAAAAACCTCCGGACAAACCTCCCCGCCGCGCGACAAGCCGCAAGCGCGCCACAAAATGACCGGTGATGGGCGCGTGGATTGTTACGCGGCATCCGCTTTCGGAAGCAACCCTGGAAGCCAGTACCACGGCCGCAACAACGCGCGGGCGCACACCCGCGACGTGAAAGTCAGAGCGCTCCACTCGACCTCCAGCCATTCCCGTGGCGAAAGCAGCGTCACCAGACCAGCAACTGCATCTTTCCACTGCGCTGCAGCATAACGCGCCATCACCAAGTCAAGTCTGACTGGGGACCCTGCGATGTCCTCCACCACGCCCTCAAGCGTGAACGACGCTTTGCGGAACATCAGCAGCGCCGCCGGAAAGCGAATTCCCTCCAACGCCAGTTCGTCCAGCAGGCGCATCGCATCCATCGGGCCCGGCAGTTGCGTCAGCGGCAACTCATCCAACATCTCGTCAACGCGCTTTTGAATCGTCTGCGTTTCTGCCTGTTTTCCGTCGCCACGTATCTGGCTCAATGCCGCGACTGCTTTCGCGATCCTGTCCCCGTCGCGAAGGATCATCATCAATACGAGCAGGACCACGTTCTTGCGCTGTTCGCGCGTCAGCCGTTCCGTCAGCGCCCAATCCAAAATCACCAGTTCGTCGCGCCGTTTGTCGTACAGGACATTCCCCGCGTGTGGATCAGCGTGGAAAATCGAGTCTTTGTGCCGTGAAAACGCAGGCGCGGCGAGCAAAGCCTCAGCCAATCTCTCGGCAACACGCATACTCAGTTTCGCGGGGCGAATGCGAACCTCCGTCACTTTTTTCCCGCTTTCAAAAGTCAGCGCGGTGATTGTGCTTGTTGAGAGCAAGGGAATCACTCGCGGCACGCGCACTCCTTTGATCGACCGGTACTCGCTCAAGCCGTTTGCCAGCGTTGCTTGCTCGCGCGGGAAGTCCACCTCGCGTTCGAGCAGCAGCCGGATTTCGGTGAGCGTTTCCGCTAGCCGGCCAAGACGTGGCCCCTCACCGCGATGTTTGCGCGCAAGGTGCCGCGCGAGTTGCCCGAGGATTTTCATATCCTCCGCATAGCAACTGGGGATGTGCGGTTTCAGAACCTTGAACACGCCGCGCTCGCGCTTTCTCGTCTCAGGGTTCCACCAAGTGAACTCAACGACCGCGCTGACGCTGGCTTCGGAAAGGATGGTTGGCTTGAGCTTGATCGCATAGGTTTCGATCTGCGATTGCAATTCCTGATGGATAATTGCGCGAATTTCGTCGATCCCGACGTCGGCGATCCCGTTTTCAAGCTTAATCAGTGCGCGACGCAGCCGTGGGTCCAGGTTGCGGTTCCGTGCGAGCACCTGCCCGATCTTCTGCAGCCCCGGGACTTTTGCGATGAACCTCAGCAACCGCACGCCAGGAGGCGTGTCGGACGCCAGCCCGACTTGTTCGACAATCTTGGGAGCCAGGCGCGCTGCCGACAATCGGGATACGACAAACAACATGGCCTCGTGCACGAGTGGCCGCCAATGTTTGTGCACCTCTGGCACCAGCAATTCGACCGGCACCATTCGAGTGGTCCATTTGCCGAGCTCCTCGCGCCAGAACTTCCCGGACTCGCTCTCCAGGGCTGATTGCACGGCGCCCACTTTTTCCGCCGTGCTCGCGTACTCACTTAAGAACGGGCCTAGCGCCTGCTCTAGAGATTCGTCGCCGATTTTGATTTGATTTTCCACAACGCCATCATCCGCTTGTGGTCGGCTTCTCATTTGGCTTGAGCCGCTATTCGATGGTGGCCTGGAGGAGCAGTGCGGTAGTGCAGCCCGGTCCTAAGGCTGAGCCGCCCACGACTCAAGCTCTTCACTCTCGATTTCCCAGCCATCGCCGGTAAAACGCCGGTCATCCCGTCGATTCTTCAGATATTCATCCCACCATTGATGGAATGCCGCTCTCTGGTTGGCGGTATCTCCATTCGTGTTTTCAGTGCTGCTAAGCAGCACCATGTCGATGAACGAATGGTGCCGATCCTCACCCAGAAAGTAAGGGTCCCGCCTGATGACTTGGGCGATCGTGAACTTGGCCTCTCCACTCCCAATATTGAAGAGCTCATGGTTGTGCCGGGCCTCATCCAAGACATGCTGGAATCTCTCATCTGCCGCATAACTGGCTAGAGCTTCTAACGCCGCGTCATCGAGGCTCTCAAAGTCGATTTTCTTTCTCAGCAGTTGCGGCACTAGTTCCGCCGTGATGCGTTTCAGCAACTGGTAGGGGACCGCAATGACCTTGGGCGCAGGAAGCTGCCCCGCTTCGATGGAGTACCATTCAAGGGATGACATGCGCAGCACCGTCGTTAGAGCTGCCTTCAGCTCTTCTGTCATTACCTTCTTGAACTCCGCCCATGCCTCCCGAATCTTCTGCTCTTCTTCTTGAAGAGTCGCGGCAACCACACCCCGGTACGCGTCTCTTACTTTCCGCATCACGGTTCTATCGTTATCCGTTCGTTCCGAGGGGTGCTCTCCCAAATAACGTTTCCGCGCCCTCTCCCAGAGGCGTTCCTCCAGTTTCTTTACGGCCGGATTGCCAAACAGCATTGATAGCGTTCCCATAACTCACACTCCTGCGTCCGCTGCTAGACATTAGCCCACAGCCATTGCCGGTCCGCAGTGACCCCTATCACACGCCACTGTTGTACAGGTGCGTCTTG
>DASPTW010000111.1:0-20673 GCA_035623215.1 Candidatus Acidiferrum sp. | reverse complement strand
GTCGGGCACGAGGCGCCATGTCGTTTATCGGCCTTAGCTTGCCGAAGCGAATCCCGAATCACACTGGCAAAGTGGGGAACTCTACACAAGTTTCTGGCACTAGCGACGCGTCGAAGACGCAGTTGGGGCTAATCGGGACTTGAGCCATATGAGGGAAAAGTGAAACACGGGAACGGGGGATAAAACCCTTCAGCCCTGTTTGGTGTCAAACGAATCGTGAACTGTCTCTGCCGAAAGAGCCTCCTTGCCACGTTGCTGCTAGCAACCTCCTCGGCTTCTGCGCAGCGTAAGTACTCTGACTTGCAAAATTTTGGGCTGAATGGGCCTGTGCGCAGCATCGAGACTCGGCGGGATATAGTCGCGAACGATCCTCGCGAACAAGGACAGCGGTACGATCCTTCTGACATCTGCACTATTTGCACCTTTGACCGTCGGGGCGACATAACGGAGCGCGATAATGGTTGGGGACCCAATGGGGTCTACGGTACCACCCGGACAACATATGACAGCAACGGGTGGCCGATAGAAACGATATCCTTCGACGACAACGGCACTGAGATTTCCCGCACAACTTCCATTAATGGTCTTCATGGACCACTCGAAACACAGTTCTGGTCAAAAGGAACACTGATCGCAACTGGGCTTAGTCGTTATGATGAGAGTGGCAACGAGATCTTCAGCGAGCGTAGGAACGCTGCTGGCGATGTGGATTATGAATGTACCCGGCGTTTCGACGGTCATGGGAATATGCTCGAAGTAACAATTAGCCAAGGCCACGGATTCTTTTCTCGAGAGCTGAGTCGCTACGACGAAGGCGGCACATTGCTTGAGTGGCTGACGTACGATCGTGACGACAACCTCCTTCTTCATGCAACTTTCAACAGTGCTGGTTTAACGTCCTGGTGGATGAAACCCCACTCGGGATTCGGCATTGGGTTCAACATCCCAAGTAGCCAGGACCAAGATGTAAGCGTCGGTTACAGCTCCCGTGAGGATGGAAAACTGGATAGAACTGAGTACTACACGGCTGGACGTAGGGGAAATAATCGAGCCCGCCGAGGTTTTGCGCTACTCGTCCGAGGGACAACTAGGGGAGCACATTGGGTTCCGTTACACGCGCGATGCATTTGACAATTGGATCGAGCGGGAAATGACAGTGTGGGACGCAACAACGGGTGCTGAAGTCTTGGTCCGCCGCGATAAGAGGGCAATATTCTACTACTGAGGACACAACGATGGTCATCGCGGGTCGCAGGGTCCTGGTAAACGGGGTTACCGTCCACTTGGGTTCCACTACGATCCCCTAGACCCACATTAGACAGTGCAGGACAAAAAGCCCTCTTAACATTCAGTTTTGTGCCAGGTATTATTCACGCGCACAAAATCGAGGAGCGTCCAAACTGACATGAACAAAATAGGCAAAATCCTGGGCTGGACACTTCTGATTTTGATTCTGCTCTTGGCTGTCGGCATCACCTTCACCATCGGTTGGAGACCGTTCGTCGGACCGCGAACCCGACCACTAACTGACGTCAAATTCCAGAGCTCCCCGCAGCGCCTAGCCCGCGGCGAATACCTTGTCCACGTCACCGCCTGTATGGAATGCCACTCGCCTCATCAATGGGCCGCCCACGACGCACCCATCCCGACGAACATGGTCGCCGCCGGTCAAGACATGTCCTTTTTTAAGGGCCTGCCCGGTCGGATCATTGCGCCCAACATCTCGCCGGAACCGGAAACCGGCGCCGGTAATTGGACCGACGACCAATTGGCGCGCGCCATTCGCGAGGGCATCAGCCATGACGGCCGAGCGCTGTTTCCGATAATGCCCTACCTGGACTTCCGCGCCATGTCGGACGAAGATCTCGCCTCTATCGTCGTTTACTTGCGTTCGTTGCCGCCAGTGCACCAGAAGCAGGACCAGACCCAAATAATCTTTCCGGTAAACTATCTGATTCGGACGGTGCCGCAGCCGCTGACCGAGCCCGTCCTGGCGCCCGACGTTTCCACGCCTGAAAAGCGCGGGAAATATCTTGTAACCATTATCGGTTGCACGGATTGCCACACCCCGCAGGATGCTCATGGCCAGCCACTCCCCGGAATGGACTTCGCTGGTGGCTTCATTATGGAGGGCCCATGGGGTCGCGTGGCCAGCAGCAACATTACTCCCGACCCTTCCGGGATTCCCTACTACGATCTTGCGTTGTTTACCCAGGTCCTTCGCACCGGCTACGCAAAATCCCGCCCCATCAACCAAATCATGCCGTGGACATCTTTTAGTCATATGACCGACGAAGACATCGCCGCCATTTTTAGCTATATCAAAACTCTGAAGCCGGTCATGCATCGCGTGGACAATGCCGAGCCGCCAACCTACTGCAAGATCGACAAGCAAATGCACGGCAGCGGCAACCAAAACTAATAGCTATTTATTTATGCGCCAGCCTGTCTGGGAGTGCCGCCTCAACTCCTGATTAACGCGCGAACCTCCCAAGTCGGTACTAGCCCGAACATTTCTGGTTTTCCGACTTCCATCATAGGTCTTTGTCAAGAGGGCAAAGGCTCTCCTGACGCGCTCGGGAGGAGCGCGGGTATAGTCTTTTTGCTGCTTCAGCGCGTGTGTTAGCCTCGCGGCTGCGGTTCTTCACGTTGGAGAACCAAACTTCCATTTGCTGGCGCAGCGATGCGCTGCCCAGAAGATTAGAATCAGGCATTTTTTTCCTGTGCTGCACATTCGTTCGTGATTGTGCAGAGTATTCAAAAAGACTTTGAAGGCCGGGAAGTTCGCCAGCCCCTTTCGCTCCTAGAGGGAGTAAAGGGCTTACGCGCGGGTAACTTCAAATCGAATATTTGCGTTCTCTTCAGCGCAGCAACTAGGTCGCTCAGCGCCGGGTTGGGCATAGCTCATGTGTGTGGCCGCTTGGCTGCTCTCTCCACCAGCCGGGAAACAACTGTCAAAGGATCGAACGGTCGCCTCAGGATCATTGATAAGCGCGGCTTCTGGCCGGAATTAACGAGCGTCAGTCCATGACAAGGTGCGACATACGCTGGCTGACCCCCATTGTCGCTTGCCGGCTTCGGGTGCGCAGGGTAGCGTCGTGACACTTGAGAGCGAGACTCCAGGCTGGTTCGAAAACGCCCCAGGGTTAAGCTCCACTGGGAATCGAGTTCGGGCTAAGAGGGAACAGGGGGAGCGATAAATTGAATTCGAGCACAAGTACCTTACTCTCGAAGCTACTGAATGACTCTAGGCTGCGCTCCCTCGTGCTGTTGCTGGCCCTCACAGCCGCGGCGAGCGGATGCTCCGTCAAAAAAATGGCGATTAACAAGCTTGGCGATTCGCTCGCGAGTGGCGGAACTACTTTTGCTGCTGACGATGATCCCGACCTGGTGGGTGATGCCCTGCCCTTCAGCCTGAAACTGATGGAAAGCTTGCTGGCGGAAAGCCCGCAGCACCGCGGACTCTTGCTCGCGGCATCCACCGCGTTCACCCAATACGCTTTTGTATATGTTCAGGTGCCCGGCGAGGAGGTCGAAGATCAGGATCTGGCAAGGGCGGATTTCTTGCGCATGCGCGCGCGACATCTCTATCTGCGCGCGCGTAATTATGGGCTGCGTGACTTGAATGTCACTCACCCGGGTTTTGAAAGCCAACTCCGCCAGAATCCCAAGGCAGCCGTGCGCAAGACGGGGCCGAAGGACGTGCCGTTGCTTTACTGGACGGCGGTTTCCTGGGGCGCAGCTATCTCGGTTTCCAAGGACGATCCGGAGATGATCGCCGACCAGCCGATCGTCGAAGCCCTTATTGACCGCGCGCTGGAACTCAATCCGGATTACAGCTTCGGGGCCATCCACGAATTCCTGATTTCGTATGAAGCCGTGCGCAGAACGGCGAGTGGAGACTTCGCGCCGAGGTCCCGGAAACACTTCGAGCGCGCCGTGGAGCTGAGTTCGGGCCAGGACGCTTCACCCTACGTGGCGCTGGCCACAACTGTTTCCGTGAGCAAACAAGACTCGGAAGAATTTGAAGCCTTGCTGAAGAAGGCGCTGACCATAAATCCGGATGCGCGGCCGGAGTGGAGGCTCACCAACATCGTCATGCAGCGCCGCGCGCGGTGGCTGCTTTCGCGCGAGAACGAATTATTCGTGAAATAGAGTGGAGGGTGCTTATGCGATTAACGGAGGACCACAAAAACAGAACGCTGGCGAGAGCGAGCATCGCAGCCCTATTGCTCATGGTGGGCTTCGCTTCCACTGTTTCCGCGCAGACGCGCATTCGGCTCGCGACTTTGATTCCTTCCGGAACTTCGTATCATCACAGCCTGCAAGAGATGGGAGCGAAGTGGAAGCAGGCGTCAAACGGCTCCCTGGCACTTACGATCTATGCGGACGGCACGATGGGGAGTGAAGCGGAGATCGTCCGCCGGATGCGCGTGGGCCAGCTCCAGGCCGCGCTCCTCACTGTGGCGGGAATTTCCGAGATTGATCCCTCGGTGGGCGCGTTGCAAAAGATGCCGCTGGTGTACCGATCGCTCGACGAAGCGGCCTACGTGCGGGCCAAGTTGGCGCCTGACTTGGGCCGTCGCCTGGCGGATAAGGGGTTCGTGGTTCTGTTTTGGGCAGATGCCGGCTGGGTGAGATTGTTCTCCAAAGAGCCGGGCATGCTGCCGCAAGACTTCAAGAAGATGAGGATTTTCGTGACGGCGGGCGATGTCGGCCAGTCGGAGCTCTACAAGTCCGCGGGATTCAATCCCGTACTGCTGGAATGGTCGGATGCACTGACCAGCTTACAAACAGGAATGGTGGACGCTGTGCCCACGATTCCGCTGCACGCACTTTCCAACCAGTTTTACCTGTCCACTCACCACATGCTGGAACTGAACTGGCTCCCGCTCGTCGGAGGTTTAATTATCACGAAGAAGAGCTGGGATGCGCTGCAGCCAGCCGAACGCGATGCCATGATGAAATCGGCGGCGGAGTGCAGCCAGGAATTTCAGAAGTTGGGCCAGCAGGAGACCCAGGAGTCGGTCGAGGCCATGCAGAAGCGCGGCCTCCAAGTCCACCACGTCAGCAAGGAGGCCGAAGAGGGCTGGCAGCGATTTTCGGAGGCGTTCTATCCGAAGATTCGCGGGAATATCGTTCCCGCCGACATGTTTGATCAAGTCATGCAGGTGCTTCGCGACTATCGCGCCCCGCAGGGAGCAACCGGAAAGTGACTCGTGAAGCCGTCGTTTCCGCGGACCAACTCGGCGCCGCACTCGCGGATTCATCTTCGAGGAAAACGTGGCTGAAGACAGGGGAGAATGCCGTCGTCGCCGTCGCGCTGTTCATCATGGTTTTGATCCCGCTGGCGGAAAGCTTCCTGCGTCGCACTTTTCATGTGGGAATCCCTGCTTCGACCACCATCGTTCAACACATGGTGCTGGTGGTTGGGATGCTGGGCGGCGCGATCGCGGCGCGCGAGGGAAGGCTGCTTTCGCTCTCAACACTCGGCGAAACAGCCGTCCATGGGCGCGTGAAGAGCGTGTTGCGAGTCTTCTCGAGCAGTGTTGCGGCTGCTGTCACGGTATTCCTCGCGCTGGCCTCCTACCAATTTGTTGTGGCTGAACGCGAGGCGCGAGAAATCCTGGCCTTCAGCATCCCGATGTGGGTAGTCGAGCTGGTTCTGCCCATCGGGTTTGCTGTCATCGCGATTCGGATTCTCCTTCACACCTCGAAAGAGTGGGTTCCGCGCGCGTTGGCAACCCTCTGTGCCATGTTGCTTGTGGGAATTGTCGCGATGTGGCCGGGAGGATTTCACTACTCCGTCCCCATTGCGCTGGCGATTCTGTTCATCGTTTCGTTGTTGGGTGTGCCTGCGTTTGTGACGCTGGGTGCCGTTCCATTGGTCTTGCTTTGGGCCGTGGGCCAGCCGATTGCGGCGATTCCAGTTGCTCATTATTCTTTGGTGACGAATCCCTCTCTTCCCACGCTGCCGCTCTTCACGTTGGCGGGCTATTTCCTCGCGGAGGGCGCCGCGCCAAAACGGTTAGTGCGGGTTTTCTATGCGCTCTTCGGACAATTCCGCGGCGGACCAGCAATTGTGACCGTATTGGTTTGTGCGCTCTTCACTTCTTTCACGGGAGCCTCTGGCGTGACGATTCTTGCGCTCGGTGGATTGCTGATGCCGGTCTTAAGTGGTGCACGCTACTCGGAGAAGGACGCGCTCGGCCTGTTGACAGGATCTGGTTCTCTCGGATTGTTGCTTCCCCCGTGCCTGCCTCTCATCGTTTATGCCATCGTGGCGAAAGTTCCGATTGGAAAGATGTTTCTCGGCGGAATCGTTCCAGCGCTCGTCATGATGGCGGCAACAGCGATGTGGGGCATCCGGCGAGGGTCGGCCAGCGGCGACGAGGTGCGGGAATTCGAGTGGAAAGAAGCAAAGGTCGCGCTGTGGAATGCCAAGTGGGAACTCGCGATGCCTATCGTTGCTTCTGTGGCGCTGTTCAGCGGACTCGCCACGCCGGTTGAAGCAGCCGCGGTCACGGCATTTTACGCGTTTCTCATTGAGTCGGTTATCCATCGCGATTTGCACATCTTCCGGGACCTGCCGAGAGTCATGGCCGAGTGTGGATTGCTTATCGGGGGCGTGCTGCTGATTCTCGGGGTGTCGCTGGGCTTCACCAACTATCTGGTTGACGCGGAAATTCCGGCTCGGGCTGTGGCGTGGACAACGCGAACGATTCATTCTCCTATTTTGTTCTTGCTTCTCTTGAATGTATTTCTTCTGGTCGTCGGGTGCCTGATGGAAATCTATCCCGCCATCGTAGTGGAAGTACCGTTGCTGATTCCATTAGGAGCGGCCTACGGGATTGATCCAGTGCGGCTGGGGATCATTTTCCTCGCTAACATGGAACTGGGTTATCTGACTCCACCTGTTGGATTGAATCTGTTGATGTCCTCGTATCGCTTCAAGAAGCCGGTGCCGGAGGTCCTGCGCTCCGTTCTTCCGGTGGTAGCGGTCTTGACCCTGGGGGTTCTCCTGATCACCTACGTTCCGGCATTGACCACGGCGCTGCCACGATTGTTTGGTCTATGAATGAATCGCCGGTGAAACGATTTCCATCGTTCGAAGCTCTCTCAATAACAAAAATCCCACAAAAAAAGCGTAACAGGGGGTGCGGTGATATGCTCTCACGGCACGAAGAACTGCCGTTTACTTGGTTTTTGGACTAACCGCTTACCTATGGATGATTCCGGCCCTATTGATAGAGGAGAAAATCGCGTAGCAGCGCGAATTCCCTTGGCCCGCAGCTCGCGCTCGCATGCGACGCGTCACCGGAAGCACGTCCTGATTGTAAATTGCTATTTCGACGATGACAGTCGTGAGCCCCGGCCACGCGTGCGCAAGCTGCCGAAAGCCATGGGGCCGGTGTACTTGGCCGGAGCGTTTGACCCCGAGCACTGCGACATTCGCGTTCACTGCGAGTTGTACAGCGGTCCACTCGCAGACCCACAGCTCCTCGCCTGGCCGGACATGCTGGTGCTTACCGGCCTGACCACTGCATTCGACCGCATGCTTCATCTGACGGCTTACGCACGCACTCTCAACAAGAGCGTCGTTGTGGTGGCGGGAGGTCCGGCGATCCGTTCACTTCCCCGCTATTCCAGGCGCTTCTTCGATTACCCTTGCACGGGCGATGTCGAGCAGCTCCGCGAAGTCATCCGCGAGGTTTTCGGAGCTGCTTGCGTGGCCGAAGAGATGCGTCCACGGTTTGACCTTGCTTACTGGATTGGCCGGGTTGGCGAGATGGAATCCAGCCGGAACTGCAATTTTCGCTGCTCTTTTTGCTCTCTCACCGGCGAGGGCCGCGAATATCAGAAGTATGGCCTCGAAGCAATCCGGCGCGACATTCTGGCCTTCGGGCAGCGCGAGTTTTTGCTCTTCATCGACAATAATTTCTATGGCAACGACCGCAGTTTCTTCCTCGCGCGCCTGGAACTTCTGCGGGAGCTGTGGCGCGCCAATCATTTCAATCGCTGGAGCGCGCTCGTCACCAATGAATTCTTCCTACGGGACGATAACCTCAGGCTTGCCCACGATTCGGGCTGCACCGCCCTGTTCAGCGGCGTGGAATCATTTGATACGGCCTGGCTGCAGAAGATGAACAAGCTCCAAAACATCCGCGTGCCGCAGCTGGAAATGATCCAGAAATGCCTGGATGCCGGCATGGTTTTTCTTTATGGCTTGATGCTGGATGTGACCTCGCGTTCGGTTTCCGATTTGCGTGCCGAGCTGGAGTTCGTCCTCGGCAATAGTGAGATCACTTTGCCGTCCTACCTGTCGCTCCCTGTCCCTTTTCCCGGCACGCCGTTTTTTCAGGAATGTGTGGCGAAGGATCTGTTTCTTCCGCGCGTTGCTCTCCGCGATTTGGACAGCACCACGCTCGTGCTTCGGCCGCACGATTCCTTCGGCGAAGTTTGCCGGTTCCTGGACGATGTCCATTCGATGCGCGGGTTCCGCCATCGCATTCTCGGACAGAGCTTCGGCTTTGTGCGGCGTTATCGCAAAGCTCTGACGCGGTGGCAGATGACCATTGCGTTGTCCAGCCCGACTTTGTTGTGTTTTTATTCGCTTGCAACGTCTCGCGGGGGTTGGAACAGCCTGCGCTGCTCTGCGCGGCAACGCACCTATTTGGCCTCCACCGAGTGGCTCGATTCTACTTACGTTCCAGCTTTCCCCGTCGCGTCTCGTTATGCCCACTATTTCCAACCCACAATGCTGACCGACGATTCCAGCGCACTTAGCGAGGAATTGGCGGACGAACTGCTAAATTTTCCAGGAAAGGAAAGCGCTAATCCTTCGTTGATAAACATTGCGAAGGAGAACCAAGTGACGGCGTTGGTCGCTTCACCGGCAGACTAACGTTCGCGAGGACTGGCAATCCCACACGCCGCACGAGGTCACCGAATCGAGGATCGGAGCGGACCCGATCGAATCCCGGTTCCACGTTCAGATTCCCAAGCCAGCCTGACCGCTCCTGAAAGGCCTTTTCCAGCCATCCGAACACCAGTTCCTTTTCGCCCATGCCCGCGTGTGCCAGCGCAAAGAAATAAGGCGAAACGTGCCTTTGCCGCGACGTCTCTCGCAACTCTTCCAGGTATCGCTTGGCCTCCGCTTTCTTCCCGGACATGCCACAAACGTGGCTAAGGGAAGCGATTGCCATAGGGTGGCCCTTACTGAACTCGCGCGCTGCCTTGAATTCTCTTATGGCTGCAGCGTATTTCTTGCCACGCTCGTAAGCGAGTCCCAAAAAACAGCGTCCCACGGCGAATCGTGGCTCCATCTCGACCGTCTTTTGCAGTTGCTCCACGGCCCGGTCGTTCTGCCCCGCAAAATAGAAAATCCATCCATAGTGGGAATTGAGCACGGGAGAGAGTGGATCCAACTCCAATGCGCATCGCATGTGTGTAAATGCTTCTTCGAAGCGAGCCATGGCCGTCAGGAACAGGGAATACCAGTGATGTGCAGTCACGTGATTGGGATCTAGTTCCAGAGCCCGCTGGTGTTCCTTCTCAATTTCGGGCCAGTTCCACTCGTAGAGATGCATTCCATAAGCCAGAGCTGCATGCGCTTCCGCCAGCCTCTCATCGATTTGCAGCGCCCTTTGCGCCGCAGCTTTCGCCTTTCGAAATGCCTCGGCTGCGGGCAAGGTGCCATACCATCCCAGAGTGTCGTAACAATTTGCCAATCCGGCGTGGGCGGCGGCGTACTCGGGATTGAGCTCAGCTGCTTGCTGAAAAAACTCTATGGCTTTGACGAAGTCCTCTTCACTTCGCTTGTTCCAGCAATACCGGCCCCGCAGATAGGCATCATGCGCCGCCGCACTGGTGGTGGAAATGGGTGCCAGTGCGGCGTGCCCGCCGGGGAGAAGCTCGACAGTCAAGGAACGCGCGATCCGCTTGGCAACTTCGACCTGGATGGCCAGAATATCTTCCACGGCGCGCTCGTAGGATTCAGCCCAGAGATGTGTCTGGTCGCCCACTTTGACCAATTGCACGGTGATTCGCACGCGCTGGTCAGCCCGGCGAACGCTGCCCTCCAGGAGATAATTCACTCCCAATTCCTTGCCAATCTGTCCGATGGTCTTTTTCGTTCCCCGGTACTGCATCATCGTTGTGCGCGCAATCACGCCAAGCCGATCCGGCTGTAGACGCGCGAGCTGCGCGATCATCTCTTCCGTCAGGCCGTCGCTGAAGTATTCCTGCGCTGGATCTCCGCTCAGATCTTCAAACGGCAGTACCGCCAGGCGAGCCCGAACTCTGGATGCCGGCATCTCCACCACGGGCTCGCGCAAGGTCTCGCGGCCTTTCCACCATAAATCGACCTCGGATTTGATGGCATAGACTGTCGCGAGCTTGCGATGCTTATGCCTTCTAACCGGCAAACCTTCGGTGTTTTCCCAGCGTTGAACTGTGCGCACTTCGCGGCCCAAGTAGGAGGCAATGCTCTTCCACGAGTCGAGGTACTCGCCGGATCGCAAATCGATAACCTTGGCGGGAATAATGCTGCTCCTTTTTGGCATTTGGCAAGCATTCAAGCAGAAAGTTTTCGCTCATGCAACATTTAAGGAACCAGGGAAAGCTCGACATTGCGACCTTCTTGATGAGTGAGACTGAATAAATGCTGGCGGGTCCTGGTTAACAGGGCTTATCGGTAAAGTGGGTTTTAGTACGAACTTGGTTTTGGTATGAACTTTCCAATTACCCGATCCGTCCGCTCAAGTTCGTTTTCTAAGTTCTTCGTGCCAGCTCTCGAAGCCAGGCCGTAGGACGCGGCGGGCGGCACTTCTTGCGGATGGCACCTTAGCCCTTGCGTTGACCCGAAGCGTTCCATGTAAGCTCGTAGGAGGAAGGGGTTAGCTCAAGAGCCTGTGGGGCGCGAGTCCAACGGTCACACCTACGTCACTTTCCTTTGCGTTGTTTTTGCGTTGTAAGTTGGCAAATGATGGGGCAGTGACGGGGTGTGAGGGGCAGCTAAGTCCTTGAGTTTTCAGCTATCTTCTTTGTTTTCACTGTCTTGCCACTGTTTACGAATCGGCTGCTCTACCACTGAGCTACCTCGGCTTGCTCTTACGACAATAGCATCCGCCCACCAATTCTTCAATTCACTCACGGGATTTACGTTATTTTTCTTTTAACGCAGGAAGAGCCTGACAGGAGTGCCAGGAGTTCAGCGCGAGAAGGGATACATCGCCCAGCCGATCCCGACACCTACCAACAAGAACAGAAACAGCGACCATACGATGTACTTTACGCGGTCTGCTGGCCGCCGGCGCCCCAAGAATCCAAACGCAATTGAAATGACCACGGCGAACAAAAGCATTGCTTGCAGGTGAGTGAGTTTCAAACTGAGTTCCGCGATCATGCTTTGCGCCCTCGCGCTGCTTCATAGGCGTGCAGAGCCGCCAGTAAATTCAGCACACCCGCGGTCGCCAGGAATCGCGTTCCGTAGTCGCCATCCGCGTGGGAGACGTCCGCCCCCTCTTTTTCCAGTGACTTCGCGACAAAATAGAAACTCCCGGTTCCAAGATCTGCAATATAACCCAGCGAATCGAAGGCGTCATTTCCGCCCGAGCTGAAGAGGTTCCCTCGCATCTTTGCACCGACAAATACCAGCAACCCGACCGTCAGCACACATGCCACTGCCCTCCCCCACATCTTTTGCAGTGCATGTCCCAAGCCCGGCACAAGCCAGCCCGCTACTCCGATCATCAGCGCAGCCGTCTCGCTTCTCGCAGTTTGCGGCGCCGCTACCGGCGCAACCGTTTCGTCCGCCATCAATTCCCTCTTTGCCAGCCTACGCGAGCAACGGAAGAATTTCCTTCTGAATCGCTCCCGTCACGCGCGCTTCTCCATCGCCGATATAGACATTCACTTCGCTACGCACTCCAAATTCCGCCAAGTAAATTCCAGGCTCGATCGAATTGCACGTGTGCGGAATCAAATGCCGGACGTCATGCGTTTCCAGCCCATCCATATTCGCCCCATTGCCGTGAACACTTTCGCCGATGCTGTGACCCGTGCGATGGAAAAAGTATTTTCCATAACCGGCCTTCTCAATCACGTTGCGGGCCGCCTTGTCCACCTGCCAGCCTTCCAGCGGTTTCCCCGCCGTGATGTGCTTTTGAATCAGCTCAACGGCTTTGTCGCGCGCTTCCCGGACCACTCCAAAAATTTTCGCATACTTTTCCGGCACTTTCGCTCCAAGATACCCCATCCACGTCACGTCGTAATACACGCTCCCGGGCGTCTTTTGCTTCCCCCACACATCCAGCAGTAGCAAATCACCTTCGCGGATGGGCGCTGCCGATTCCGCCGTTGGGCCATAATGCGGATCGCTCGCGTGCGCGTTCACCGCGATGTCCGGTCCTTCTTCCGCCCAAATTCCCGCCGCCTCAAACTCCTTCAAAATCCAGAGCTTCAAGTCGTATTCGGTGAGCATCTTTTTCTCGCGCGCGCATTTTGCCGCATGCTCGAATGCTCCTTGCACGATGCGATCGATGGCCACGCCCGCCGCCAGATGCGACTCCAGTTGCGCCGCAGTCCAGCAAGCCTCGTATTTCTGCACGAGGTCCGCCGAACTTACGACTTTGGGGCCGGCGCTGCGCACCAATTCCAAAGTGCCGGCATCCACCATTGCCACGTACGGAATTTCATTTTTCGGCGAGTACTGCATGGCCACTTTTTTTGCCCGTCCCAATACTTTCCTCAAATTCTTGTGCAGCTCTCCCTGGCCCGCGTAATAAAACGTCTCTCCCGGCAGCGCCGCCAGCGATTCCGATTCGATTTTGTGCACCAATTTCTTTGGCGCTCCCTTAGCCGGCACAAAGTAATACCAACGGCGCGTGCGCATTCCCGCGGGCAGGCTCAATATGTTTTGCCCTATGGGATCGCGGCCCCGGAAATCATAAAAAAGCCACCCGTCCAACTTGGCCGCACGCAAATCGTTCTGGATACCTTCTATGTTCGCGCTCATCGCTGGTTTTGCTCCATTGGGGCCAACTGAATAGGCCGTAAATGTCTCCCGAATGTCATTCCGAGCGTAGCGAGGAATCTGCTTCTATCCAAGCTGCCACTATGCATCGTGCGCCAGCAAAGCTTGAATCTGCGGCCCCGTCACACCACGAATTTCGATGCGTTTGACGCGGCTTCGCTCGCCCCCGAGAATTCTAACAGCCGACTTCGTCGTTTTCAAAAGCTGCGCCAGAAACTCCACCAGCGCCTCATTTGCGCGCCCCTCTATCGCCGGAGCCTGCAACCTCACTTTCAGCGCTCCGCCCATCTCTCCGGCAATTTCATCCTTGCTCGCCCGCGGTTGAACTCTTACAGGAAAGAGCACCGCGCCATCTCGCTCTTGCATTTCCAGCATTCAATTTCCTTCGACGTTTTTCCCTGCTGCCTCTCGCGCGCCAAACAACGCCGTCCCTACACGCACTTCCGTCGCTCCTTCTTCGATAGCCACTTCAAAATCGTGCGACATTCCCATTGACAATACCGGCAACGCCACGCCGAGCTTCGCAACCAGTTTGTCCCGCAACTCTCTTAACCGCCGGAAATACGGCCGCACCTTCTCCGCCTCTTCCAAAAAAGGAGGAATGCACATCAGTCCGGCGAGCTCTAGCCGCTCCAGACCGGTGATCTTCTCCACCAGGCCTGGCAAGGCCTCAACTTCCGCGCCACTCTTTGTTTCTTCCGCTGCCAGACGTACTTCAATGAGGACCCGTAGTTTCCCTATAATCCCCGCCTCTCCCCTCGCTCGGTCCAGCTTCTGCGCCAGCGCAAAGTCGTCCACCGAATCGACGCTGTGAAAAAGCCTTGCTGCTCGTGCTGCCTTGTTGCTTTGCAAATGACCAATCAAGTGCCACGTAGCTGCCAAGCCTTCCGCCCCCGCGTGCTTCCCTTCCCACTCCTGCACGCGGTTTTCCCCAAAATGCCTGACGCCCGCTTCATACGCTTCGCGAATCGCGGTTGCCGCATGCGTTTTCGAAACGCCGATCAAAGTAATCTCTTCGGCGCGCCGCCCCGCCCGTTGCGCCGCCGCGTTAATCTTCTCTTGAACCCGCCGCAGATTTTCCTGAATCGAAGTCTGTGTCATGGCCCAATTCGAATCCTAGCACGCGCGGCATTGCAGCGCCGAGTCTGTGCGGTTAGACTGGCTTCCGACCGTCCCCGCAACCACGGTCACGTCAAACAATGTCTGGCCTCGGAAAACTCATTGCCGTCGAAGGAATCGACGGCAGCGGCAAGCGCACGCAAGTTGAACTCTTGGCCAACGCCCTCCGCTCTCGCGGCCATTCGGTCTATTCAACTGGCTTCCCACAGTATGACTCTTGGTTTGGCAAAATGGTCGGCCAATTCCTCAATGGGGATTTTGGCTCCCTCGACACTGTCGATCCACATTTCACCGCAATGTTGTACGCTGGCGACCGCTTCGAAGCCAAGCCTAAGCTCGAATCCGCGTTAAACAACGGCCAAATTGTTCTCGCAGACCGCTACATCGCTTCGAATCTTGCTCATCAAACCGCACGCGTCCCTCTCGATAAGCGTTCCACATTTCTCGAGTGGATCGAGCACCTCGAATACGGGATTTACGGCCTTCCCCGCGAAAACCTCGTCTTGTATCTTCGGGTGCCCGCGCGCGAAGCCCAAAAACTCGTCGCACAAAAATCCACCCGCAGCTACACTTCTGCGCAAAAGGATTTGCTCGAAGCCAGCTTGCGCCATCTCGAAGACGCCGCCGCAATGTACGATTCCCTCGCTCAGCGTCCTTCCTGGGCTACCATCGAATGTTTTGACGCGGCGCGCGCCGCCATGCGCACCCCCCAAGAAATAGCCGCTGAAGTTATGGCTGCCATCGAATCGTTGCTTTCTTCGGCTGCCGCCGGGAGAGGTCGCTAACTCATGGGCTTTTCCGAATTTCTCGGCAACGAACGCATTGTCGCTGCTCTTCGCGGCGCTTTGCGCTCCGGCCGCGTTCCGCACGCGCTCCTCTTCACCGGCCCGCGCGGAGTCGGCAAATTCACGCTCGCTCGCATGTTCGCCCAAGCCGCCAATTGCGAGCGCCTCCCAGACGATTTCTGCAGCAAATGCCCCACGTGCCAGCGCATCTCTCTTCTCGCCGATACGCAATCTCTTCTTGAGCAGGGCCTCGTCGAGCGCGGCGAAAGTGCTGACGCCGCCACGGTTGAGCGCGTCCCTCTCATTCTTCAGTCCCATCCTGACGTCTGGGCGCTCGTCCCCGATCCCGTCCGCCTCAAAAATCCCGTTACGCGTCCGATGCTTCGCATCGGCCAACTCCGCGCCGTCCAGCGCGCCGCCTATTTCCAGCCCATGGGACGCCGCCGCGTTTTCATTCTCGATGGCGCGGAAACCATGCGCTGGGACGTCGCCAACGTTTTTCTGAAAATCCTCGAAGAGCCACCCGGCTCAGCGACGCTCATCCTCACTGCTCCTTCGCCCTACGCGCTTCTTCCGACCATCGTCTCGCGCTGCATGCAATTTCAATTTGCTCCGCTGCCGCAAGCCGAAGTAGAGAAAATCCTCAAAGAGAAAACCTCGCGCAAGCCCTCAGAAATCAAGCTCGCCGCCCAACTCGCCGAAGGCAGTCCCGGCCGGGCCATCGAAATGGACATCGACTCGGCTTTTCAAGCCCGCAAGCAGGCACTCCGCATCCTCGAACGCGCTGCGCGCGGCCAGGGTTTCGCGCAGCTCTTCGCCGACACTTCCGCCCTTGCCAAAGACCGCGAAAATTCTTTCGAAGAGCAACTCGGCGTTTTTTACGGCTTGCTCACCGATCTCCTCGAGCTAACGTCAAACATACAGGACCCGGTCCTGCGGAACGCGCCGCTTGCCAAAGAGCTCGAGTCCCTCAGCCAATCGGTTGACTCCGCCTGGGTGCTTCGTGCCATCTTCGGTTTTGATGAAATTTACTCGGGTTTGCGCCGCAACTTGAACCGCCAGCTAGGTCTCGACGCCCTCGCAGCCTCCCTTGCGCCTTCCTCCACCCAAGCCCCTGACCCTCGCAACTGACCCTGCCCCCTACTGCTCGCCATTTTGCATTTTTCTCGCTACACTGAAACCTAACGAGTGGCCCACGCATCATAGGTACAGAGATTCCAACCCTTTTCTTTTAGAAGGAGCAGTCATGGTGAACCGCCGTATGTTTCGTCCGGGCTTCCCGGACGTAAAGGAGCCAAGCCCACCCCGCGCTCCCCACAATGGCCCGCACAATGGGCCGGTCCCGAGCAAAAAGCCCGCGCCCCCAGAAGTGACCCACGCGGAAAACTTTTACTGGGTTAAACAAATGCAGTCACACACTCCCATGGCCGTCGTCCTCGAAGACGGTGAGGTTCTTCGCGGGACCGTCGAGTGGTACGACCGCGATTGCATCAAGCTAACCCGTCAAGGCAGCCCGAATCTCCTCGTTTTCAAGCGCGTCATAAAATATGTTTATAAGGATGGCGAGGAGTCCGCGCAAGGCGGAGACGAATAGTCCAAGTTCTTAGCCTTAAGAGTTCTTAGTCAGAAGAGAAATGTGGTCCCGTTCACTGAGGATACGCAAGAGGTATTTGCTTGCCCAACTATGCCTAGGGTGCAGATTAGCAACCATCTTTCTCCCCATTCTTCTGACTAACAACTAAGAACTTATAATTACAACTGCTTTCATCCGATCGAGTGCCCGGTCGCTGCTCCAAACGTGAGCAGCGCCTTGGCCGCCATCGATCCGCTTTCATTGAAAATCTCACACTCGGTCACTACAAAATTCCGCCCCGCCCGCAGCACCCGTGCGTCCGCCTTAATCCGCCCGCCTGGAACCGGCTCAAGGTAATTGATCTTCAGCTCCACGGTCGCGATTTCCGCCCCTCTCGGAACTGTTGTGTACGCCGCAATCGCCGCCGTGGTGTCTGCCAGCGCCGCTAGAATCCCCCCGTGCACCACGCCATGCAGCTGCTTGTGGTGCGCCCTGACGTCCAGTAGAAAAATGGCTCGTCCCTTCTCCACTTTCTCCACATCGAACCCCAGGTGCGTAATCACCTGGCTTTCCTTCATGCGCTCGCGCACCAGCTCCGTAGCCCACCGCGCGTCCACCGATTCCGCCGCTTTTTCTCCCGCCTTTTTCTTCGTCTTCATAATGAGCAGTTTCTCTCGACTCTCCGGCAAATCCTATTTCCCAACACTCTCGCACTTCCTTTCTCTTCTTCTTTACTTCTTTACTTCTTTACTTCTCAGAATGCCGTCATTCCCCCATCCAGCGGTATCGCCGCTCCCGTAATCCACGACGATTCCTCCGAAGCCAGAAACACCGCCAACTCCGCCACGTCCATTGGCTTTCCGAAACGCCCCAGTGGAATCGCCCCCATCCGCGCTTTCTTCAGCGCCTTACCTTGCTCGCTATCGTTGAACAACCCTTTCACCAGCTCCGTCTCCACAATCGAAGGACAAATGCAGTTCACGCGCACATTCTCGTGTGCGTGATCCAGTGCCATCGCCTTAGTTAGCATCGTCACGCCGCCCTTTGACGCGCAATAGGCCGCCCGGTTCTGCATTGCCACCAAGCCCAGCACCGACCCAATATTAACGACCGCTCCCCCGCCCGCCTTGCGAAACTCCTTCAGCGCCGCCCGTGACAGCAGAAACGGCCCCTTCAAATTCACCGTCATCACGCGGTCCCAATCTTCCTCGCTCACATTGTCCACCGTCGAAACGCTCAGCATCCCCGCGTTGTTCACCAGCACATTCAACTTGCCGAATTTCTTCGCCGTCTCCACCACCGCCCGCTCCGCGTCCTTAGCCCGCGTCACGTCGCACTCCACCGCAATCGCTTGGCCGCCCTCCTTCTCAATCTCTCCGGCCACTTCCTTCAGCTTTTCCACCCGCCGCCCCGCCACCGCCACACTCGCCCCTTCTCGCGCGAACGCCAGCGCAATCGCCTTTCCAATCCCCGTGCCCCCGCCCGTAATCAACGCTACCTTGCCCGAAAGTCGTGTCACGCTTTCCTCTGCTCCCGCGTCTAATAGGATGCCGCGCCATCCGGACTCTGTCCCGCCCGGTGCGCGCGACTCTAGCATTCAGCCGCTGCTCTCGCAACATGCGGCGAGAGAGACCAAGAATGGTAGTGGGTTAGTTTGAATTTTGTGGTTCGTGACACAAAGGGTGTCAGAATTGAAACTGACCCCCTACCCCAAAAATAGTTTTCTTGCTTTTTTCTTTGCTTGGAACTTACAACTGAGAACGGAAACGGCCTCAGCGTGCAGCAGTAATGATCAACAGAGTTTTTTGGTTTTTTCCTTTACTTAAAACTGAAAACTTATAATTTAAAACTCTCTTTATGCGCATCGGCATCACCTGCTATCCCACCTACGGCGGCTCTGGCGTCGTCGCCACCGAGCTTGGCATGGAGCTCGCCGCCCGCGGCCACGAAATCCATTTCATCAGCTACGCCCCGCCCATCCGCATGACCGCGGACGGCCAGCGCATTCACTTCCACGAAGTCGAAGTCGTCACCTACCCGCTCTTCGACCATCCTCCCTACACGCTCGCTCTTGCCACCAAAATGCTTGAGGTTTTCGAGTCTGCCTCGCTCGACCTTCTCCACGTTCATTACGCCATTCCGCATTCCGTCAGCGCCCTGCTCGCGCGCTCCATGGCCGCTCCCCGTCGGCTTCCTTTCATCACCACGCTTCACGGCACGGACATCACCCTCGTCGGCAGCAACCGCAGCTATCTTCCCATCACGAAGTTTTCCATCGAGCAAAGCGACGGCGTCACTTCCATCTCCCGCTATCTTCTCGGCCAAACCCTTAAGGAATTCGACATCAAGCGCCCCATCGAAGTGATCCCCAATTTCGTCAACTGCGATCTCTACAGCCGTGCCGCCGACAAGGGCCTCGGCAAGCAATGGGCGCCCAACGGCGAACCCATCCTGATGCACCTCTCGAACTTCCGCCCGGTCAAACGCCTCACCGACACCGTCGAAATCTTCGCTCTCGTTCGCGCCAAAATGCCCGCCAAGCTCGTCCTCATCGGCGACGGCCCCGACCGCGGCACCGCCGAATATCTCGTCCGCAAGAAAAAACTCCAAAAAGACGTGTTCTTCCTTGGCAAGCAGGACACCGTCTACGAAAAGCTTGCCGCCGCCGACCTTTTCCTTCTTCCTTCGCAACTCGAGTCCTTCGGCCTCGCCGCTCTCGAAGCCATGGCCTGCGAAGTTCCCGTCATCGGCACGAACACTGGCGGCATGCCCGAAGTCGTCGAGCACGGTGTGGACGGTTATTTGGTGGATCCGGGCGATGTAAAGGAAGCCGCCCGCTACGCTATCGAAATTCTCTCGCGCGCCGACCGCGGCCGGGAAATGGGCCAAACCGCCCGCGTCCATGCCCGCAAAAAATTCTGCGCCAACGACGTCATCCCCGCCTACGAGTCCTACTACAAACATACCCTCTCCGAATCCTGACCTATTTCGAACTCTCGTGGTCCACGGCTCTGAGCGTTCCGACAACGAGGTTGATGTCGCCTTGCTGAAGCTCCATCTGCGCATCTTTCTTCGATTGGAAGATCATTCTGATGTGTTGATTTTGAGAATTGTACAAATCAACTTGGACTCTTTTGGGTTTTTGCGCAGGATCGTCGAACTGGAATCCCTTCCACCCATTAGCCTCTACTGTAAAAATCCCTGTTTCGCCGTGTATGCTGTCGATGCTGTCTTTGATCGAGAGCAATGTCGCTGCCTGAATGGCTTCTTTTTTTGAAATCCAGATCGTCAACATTCCGGGATTAGCTTCGAGCACAGCCTTACGAAACTCGTAGTCTGATCGTGCTGCGCTTTCGCCTACGACCTGCCTTAGTCCTGCCATCACCTCTAGGTTCGGCGACCGCGTCTCTAATTCGGATATCGGCTCTCTGTCCGGACTGAAGAAGGTCATTCCAATACCGGAACGAAAAATGAAGGTGGCAATGTTATCCCTCTTCGTAACGCCGTCCGGCTACAGGTCACCCCAAGGGACCTCGAACTCAAATCCGGCTTGGGTCAACTTCCTTGTTTCTCCCCGGCTCGCCGTTACATTCTTGAGGGGCTGCGGCGTCTTCCATAGAACCGGCGTTTTTGTTGCAATGCGCCGATACTTTATGGCTAACATTGCCTGAAAACCCCAGACGTAAACGGCACCCAGCAGAATAAAGACGGCGCCAGTGATCTTCCAATAGGTTGCTGTCATTGCGACCTGCCTCCAACTCACCACGTCTAAGCGCCGTACTCGATGATAACGGTTAGGTACCTATATGTTACTATCTTTCTCGTTTATTTTCATTTCAAAGGAAAAACCGAGAGCTAAACGCATGCCCGAGGACGAAGACATTCACTTGGTTCGAAGTGAAGAAGAGCGGCGCGGGAAAAAGCCGATCGACATCGCTGCACGCCGGCGGAGATTCATCCTTCTTCAAAAATTCAGAGAAGCGCTAAAGAACAACGACGAGGAACAATTCAAGGAAGCAATTATTCACGTCCTCGGGCAACTCCCCGGGACGCCCGAGTACGAGCAGTCGATGAAGATTTGGCGCTCTTTTCACGGGCGGAAGTAAACCTTACCCGGGCAAAAGCTGCTACACGCGCCTCTTGCTCTTCCTCCGGAAGCT
>DASPTW010000110.1:0-12099 GCA_035623215.1 Candidatus Acidiferrum sp. | reverse complement strand
AGCGACGCGCCCACGAGTGCAAGATCGAAGCCGGTCAGCGCGCCCAACGCAAGTTCGACGATCACGAAAATAATTCCGCCGATGACCAGCAGCCAGTTCACCCAATTGCTCACGGGCAGGCTCCTTCCTCACGTCCTCTCGCCAAGCTGCTATCTCCGCTTTCTCGATTTCTTGCGGGGCTTTGCTCTTTTTGATTTTTTCTTCGGCTTTTCGGCTGTGGCGAGTTCGCGGCGCTTTTTTGAGGCCCAACCGGGCTTAGTTGCCTGGCGACCTCGTCCGATTCCCAGTGCGTCAGCGGGAACGTTGTCCGTAATCGTCGAGCCGGCGGCCACGTAAGCGCCATCGCCGATTCGAACGGGGGCGACCAGCGTGGAGTCGCTGCCGACAAAAACCTTGTTGCCGATGGTCGTGGGGTATTTGTGGAAGCCGTCGTAGTTGCAAGTGATGGTGCCGGCGCCGATGTTGGTCTTGGTTCCAATTTTCGCGTCGCCGAGATATGTGAGGTGCATCGCTTTGGTGCCTTCGCCCACCGTGCTTTTCTTCAGTTCGACGAAGTTGCCGATGCGCACATCCGCCTTGAGGTGGTTGTCCGGGCGAAGACGCGCGAAAGGGCCAATAATCACGCGGTCGTCCAGACGGCTTTGTGCCACGACGCAGTGCGGCTCGACGATGACGTCGTCTCCGAGTGCGGCATCGGTCAGTACGCTCCCGGTGCGAATCGTGCACCGCGCCCCGATTTTCGTTTTGCCAAGCAATTGCACGCCCGGCTCGATTACCGTGTCTTCGCCGGCGTTCACTTCGGGATCAATCAGCACGGTCTCCGGCAACTGAATAGTTACGCCGGCGCTCATCAACTCGGCGCGCTTCCACTCGCGGAAAACGCGGTCGACTTCGGCCAGATCGGCTCGCGTGTTGCAGCCTAGGACTTCGCGGGAATCCGCGGCGACTTGAGCCAGGACCGTCTCGCCCTTTAGGCTCATCACTCCGATGGCATCCGTCAGATAAAGCTCGCGGTGCTTGTTGTTAGGCTTCACCTTCGCGAGCGCGGGCCAGAGTTTTTCCAGCGTGAAGCAATAGATCGCTGAGTTGATTTCGTTGATTTCGCTTTGCTCGCCGGTAAGTTGAGATTCCTCGACGATTGCGGAAACCGTGGTCTCCGATTTCCGCACAACCCTGCCGTACCCGGAGGGATCGGTGAGGACGGCGGACAGAATCGTGGCCGCAGCGTCGCCATTGCGATGCGCGGTGATTAGCGCTTTCAAAGTTTCCGTTCGAATGAGCGGCGCGTCACCCGGAAGCACCACCGCGAATTTCGCTCGCCCGAGGGCGCGCTTCGCGACTTGCATGGCATGGCCGGTGCCGTGTTGCGGCTGCTGCAATACGGTGACTGCGCCCAGCGGCTCAACAACCGCCCCCACCTGTTCGGACTGGTGGCCGACGACAACCACAACCTCACGCGCTTTCAGCGGTTCGCAGGCGCGCACAATGTGTTCCACAAGCGAACGCCCGCCGGCGCGATGCAGCACTTTCGCCAAGCTGGATTTCAGCCGCGTGCCTTTACCGGCCGCGAGAATAACAATAGCTAGATCCTGATTCGGCATGGTTTCAGCCCATTCTGCGGGAGTACCAGGCATTTCGCAAACAGGGGATTCTTGCGAAGCGGCGAAACGCTAATCAGTCGCGGGGACGGGAGAAAGGACTGGAAGAGGCGCTCGGGCTGGAGAGTCATTTTCAGAGGCTGCGGCCTCTTCTGTTGTGATGGTCCAAAGCGGCGGGTCGGCCAAAAGGCGGCTGACGAGCTGGGTATGAAGCGAATGGCCCGCCTTGTGGGCCTCAACGCGCGCCAGGAGCGGCAACCCTGCCAGGGCGAGATCGCCAATCAGGTCCAGAGCCTTGTGACGGCCGAACTCGTCGGGGAATCGCAAGGGGCCGTTCATCACGCCGTCGTTCGTAAGGACAATGGCGTTTTCGAGAGAACCGCCGCGAATCAGGCCCATGGCGCGGAGCGGCTCGATGTCGCGTTCGAAACAGAAAGTACGCGCGCGGGCCAATAGGTGACGAAACGTGTCTGGTCCCACGAGCATTTCCACTTCCTGCTTGCCCACCAAGGGATGAGGGAAATCGACGTAGCAGCAGACTCGAAATTCATTGGCAGGGTAAATTCCGATCCGGCGGTCTCCCTCGCGGACCTCCAGGGGCTTAACTACTTTCAGATAGCGGCGTTTGCGGCGCAGCTTTCGAATTCCGGAATGCGCCAGCATCTGCATAAAGGGCTCGGCAGACCCGTCCAAAATCGGAATTTCGATCGAATCGATGTCGATGTAGACGTTGTCGATCCCGCACGAATAAATTGCCGCCAGCAGATGCTCGGTGGTGGAAAGGAGCACGCCTTGCTTCATCAGGCTGGTCGCATAGCTGACGCGGGCGACGTTGTGCCCTTGGGCCTCAATGGGGAAGTTGTCTAGATCGACCCGCCGGAAAACGATCCCGGTATCAGCCGGAGCTGGAACCAAGCGCACATGGCCGTGCACGCCGGTGTGGAGCCCCACACCCTCGGCGGAGGATTCCCTAGCTATAGTGGTTTGAAGCATTTCCCCTAGCAAGAGTATAGCATTTTGCTGGCCAGTAGTTCCTTGCTTTGTTCTTATCTATCAACAAGTTACGGAGAGTTGAAGGGTACGTTTACAGACGCATGTGGTAAACGAGCAACGTTTTGCCGAGTTAGCTGTGGTTTTGTGCTCAGTTGGTAAGCTATTCAGTGACAGGAAGTTAGGGTTGGGGCGCGCCGCAATGTAAATTGTAATACAATGTAATTGTCGTTGAAAAGTACTTTACTATGTGAAGTATGCTGCCCTGTATCAGCGCAAACAGGAATCCGCAAGGCTTCCTTTTTCTGTGATTCCGCGTCCGAACTAACTTCGGTGGTATACTTTGATTTTGTGCTGCACGAAGGAAGGGTGAGGCATGAGCCGAGCTGGACGCATAGTCATTTTTGCCGTATCCGTGCTGATTTTCTGCTATGCGGGGATCGGCCATGTTCTCGGGCGCACTCCCGACGATAGAGCCTATAAGTCGCTGACCGTCTACGGCGAAGTGCTCCAGAAGATTCAGCAAGATTACGTCGATGACCCGAACATGCGCACGATCACGGCCGGTGCGCTTCATGGGCTGCTCGAGTCGCTGGATCCTCAGTCCAGTTACCTCACTCCCCGCGAGTACGACGAATACAAAAAGAAAATGGCGAATCCCGGCACAGGAGAGACCGGGCTAACGCTAAGCAAGCGCTACGGCTACATCATCGTCCTTTCTGTGCTCCCGGATAGCCCCGGAACCAAAGCCGGGATCCGCAGCGGCGATATTTTCGAGTCCATTGCAGGCTTTACCACGCGCGACATGTCTGTGGGCCAGGCGATGAACCTGCTTGATGGCCAGCCCGGAACGGGCGTTAAAGTAGCCATCATTCGCCGCGGCAAAGCTACACCGGAAGATGTCGATCTGGTCCGCGAAAAGTTGGGCACTCCAAAGCTCATCGTGCAAAAGGCCGACCCGGATGTCCTGGTGCTGCGCTTCCCTTCGCTGGATCCAGGCCGGGCGGAAGAAGTGCGTAACCGCCTGCTCGAAGCGGAGAAGCAAGGGTTGCACAAAGTGATTCTGGACGTGCGGGAATGCGGCCGCGGTCCGGTTTCCGAAGCGATTTCGATTGCGCGGCTGTTCGTTCCTTCAGGCACGCTGACCACGTTGCGCGGCCAAACGGTTCCGGCTCAGGTCATTGGTGCAGAGCCAAAACAAGTGGTCTGGAAGAATCCCGTTTCTGTTTTGGTGGACACCACGACATCGGGCGCGGCGGAAGTGCTTGCTTCGGCGATTGGCGCCAATCATCGCGGCGACGTGGTCGGAGAGCGCACCTTTGGACTGGCCTCAGAGCAAAAGCTGATTACGCTGGATGATGGAGCTGCGCTGATTCTGACGGTGGCAAATTATTACAATCCTGGCGGCAAGTCGATCCTTGAGGAAGGCGTTACGCCGACGGAAATCGTGCGAGCAACTCCGGAAGATGATTCGGATGGGGCGGATGATGACACTGCTCCAGCTCCCGAGGTTCAAAAGGAGCCGGGCCTAGGACCGCGCCCGCTCTCGCCTGAAGATCCTATCTTCCACCGTGCGCTTGAATTGCTGAAGGCGCCCGCGAAAAAGGCCGCCTAGCTCTACGTGACCGCAGTTCAAGCTTTCTGGCAAGCCATTGGAACTTTTTCGTTTCACCGCAAAAAGAATTGCTTACCCTCCGTTTTGTCCGTGTGCCTGCTCGTATTTTTTGCAACCGCCGGTGGCTGTAAGAAAACAGAACCGCAACATCTGAGTCCCGCACAAATTCATTCCATTTCGCGTGAGTTGGCCGAGGCGGCGCGCACTGCGGCTCCGGCAGGAACATTCGTGCGCGTGGTCGTGCCAACGAAAGAAAAGGAGCCGGGAGCCGCGGACTCGCTGCTCGTCCGGCTGCCGCAAAACATTCCGGAAAACGCGGCGGGCGCTGACGCAGCCAGGATTCAACAAGCGCTGAACGCAGTAGCCACGCGTCACGGGCTCACGCAAGAGCCCTCTGAGAGCCGCGACGGCGTTTTCTTTTACTACCTCAAGGGCGGCTCGCGCACGCACGCTGTGCACATCCGCCTAAACTCTCAGTCGTCGGAGGGTGGAGAAACTGGCGGTCCGCAACAGCAGGGCGCGAAGCTGGCCATCATTCTTGATGATTTAGGAAGCGACCGTGCTGCTGCCGAGGAGATTTTTGCGCTGCCTTATCCAGTGACGATTTCCGTTTTGCCCAATCACGAACATTCGAGCGAGATTGCTCACGAAGCGCTGCTTCGTGGCTGCCAAGTAATGCTTCATCTGCCTATGCAGGCAGTGGCTACCGAAAAGCCAGAAGCACAGGAACTGCGGCCAGGAATGGACGTGGCTCAGGTTTCGCGGCTACTCGATGAATTCCTGCAAAATGTGCCCGGGGCGGTTGGCGTCAATAACCATCAAGGCTCGCAAGCCACGGCGGACCAAAAATTGATGGATGAGTTGATGCCCGCGTTGCGCGACCGCCACTTGTTTTATGTCGACAGCCGTACAACCGCCGCGACTGTAGCCTACGAAGAGGCCCAAGGCTCGGGCGTGCCATCGGCGTTTCGAAATGTGCCGTTCCTGGATGACCTTGTCGAAATCGGCGCGGTGCGGAAGCAGCTACAACTGGCTCTGCGCGGCGCGCGTGACAAAGGGGAGGCCATTGCAATTGGACATCCGCACGCCGCCACACTTCAGGCGCTTCAGGAGCTTCCAGCCAGAGCAAAAACCGAGGGGGTTCGCCTAGTGCCCGTCTCCGAGCTTGTCCACTAGCTGGATTGCAGCTTTGTTGCGGATTCCCTTCTCGCTGGAAAGAAAAAGTGGATGAGCAATGCGCAAACGCCCATGGTAACGAAACTGAAGACGCTGCCTTCCGGGCCTACAGTGCCGCCGGTCAGCCAGTCCGGGCCATGCAGAACGGCGTTCGAAAGGTGTTTGTCATAGAGAACGCCGCTGTTGGGCACCGAGAAGAGGAAGGTCTCTCCAAAGTCGAAGCTGGCGTGCCATCCCACGGCCAGCCAAAGATTCCCAGTGCGGCGCAACGCAAACGCAAAGACCAGGCCGGTCACGGCCACACTAGCTGCGCCGACGATGCCTTCACCGGGATTCCAGAGATGAATGGCACCAAACACGATCGAGAGCGATATGGCTGTCGGCCAGAAACTCATGCTTCGACTCAGGGTGTATTGAATGTAGCCGCGAAACAAAAATTCTTCGGAAAGCCCCACAAGCAGAAAAGAGATCGCCCACACTCCACCCCAACTCAGAGCGCTGGCGCCACGCAACGCTAAGACGCCAAACGAATATCCGCCAAACCCTGCAATCAGGCCCACAAGCAGCGAAATCTCAAAGAATCCCAGCAGGATGCCCTGCCAGAACAATTTCCCAAAGGCTGACGGAAGCGGCAGTCCATATAAGCCAGCGTTGCGTTGCTCCAACCTCGCTATCAACAGTGCAGCCCCGTAGCAGGCGGCAAACGCTAGAGATTCTTGAATCAATACGTTGGCGGGCGATAAAAAAGTGAGATCGAGCTTCGGGAAAAAGGGCAGGACAACGCTCACCGCAATGATCGTCAGCGTCCAGCGCGCGGCATACCAGAGCCCCAGATAGAGAATTACGCTCCACACCGGCCGCAAACCGCTTTCGTTTACAAAAAGCCTTGCCAGGAAGTCCTTTGGAGGAGATGCGCTCGGGCTCGGGGAAGAAGATGGGGGCGCTATAGGGTCAAAATCCAACAATCACCTCTCAAGACTTTTCACGCTTCTCACAATTAGACGCGCAATCACTGGCAGCCCTCCAGGCTAAATCGCGATTCCTACCGGGCGGACTATAGTTCCGGAACGGTTTTGCGGCAAGAGAAAGCACGAGAAAATTGTTGCGAAGTCTCGTCCTCAACCCTCAGAAAGGGGCAGGCACAGGACGCAAATGCGGAGGAGGTTTTTGTTTTTAATGCAAGGAAATTTGAGCGGCACCGACAATCCGCAGACTCTTCTTCTCTTGCACGAAGACAACGGCCCGTAGATTTTCGCGTTTCCACTCATGGTTAATGGGGATTGTTGTTTCCGCGGAGAAAGAAGTGTCCCCTGTACCTTTGGCTTCGCCGATCTTGCGCATGGAGCGGACGATCGCAGCGTGATGCAGTTCGTGGCCGACGTTCTCTCCACCTTTGACGGCATTGTGCAAGCCCGATTCGGTGATGGCCAGCCAAACTTCCGGAGTTCCGGCTTTCGTGACGTCGGAAAGTTTTCCGACGGTCACCGCGAAGTTTTCCTTGCCTGATTTGTTGGAGTTCGCTTCCGAAACGGTCACGGTGACTTTCGGCCGCTGGGCGGCTTCTGCGAGGGACTTTAGTGCTTGCTGTCCGCGGCTCCCCACAAACTCCACGCTCCCGTCGACCACCATCTGTGGCGTATAGGGGTTGCCGTTGCCAAGCGCGCTGGCATACTCGTTTTGGCGTACCGTCCATTCGTGCGAAGAAAAGGGGTCGAACCAACCCTGGTCGTTCCAATAATCGACGTGTTCCTCGAGGGCAAGCACCTGAACGCCGCCGACAGGAGACTGCTCCGCGAGTTTTGCCAGCAAAGCGTCCGCCGGGGGACAACTCGAACACCCTTCGGAAGTGAAAAGTTCTACTACAACGGCCGGGTATCCCACGTCTCGGGAATCGACGTCACTGGCAGCCCGCGCAGGGGTGTGCCCAACGACCAAAACTGAACCGGCAGCTAGAGCGACAGTTAGAAGACCCATGCCAAAATAAGCGAGCTTCATCTGGCGATTACCCCAAACCGCAGACTGCACATCATCTGATTCGGCTAGGCACGAAAAGATACCATTTAGATGAGAGCAATAGAATGAGAGCAATGACCACTTTCATGATGAGAGCAATAACCGCTTTTGTTTCGATAACCACTATGATAGCTTTAATTGGTTATGTCCACACGTTCCGGGCAGTGTTGCTTGAGGGGGCGCAAATCCTAGCCATGGCGGACTTTTGGCCGACTATGAAGCTGCTAGGGGGGCGCCTTTCCATCGATTTCGTGAACGCCACTCCCTTCAATGCGTCGCTAACTTGGGAGCGGCTGATCCACTTCCTTCAGGCGGTTCGTATCGTGACTCCGGACCGCGCCATTCAACTGCTGGCGCTAACTCAAACGGAGGCGCAAGCGGCGGACGCACTACTCGCAAAGGCACAGACGCTAGGCTCATCGATGCGCAAGGCATTCACCGCGCTCCTTCGCAGGCAAAGAATAGCAATGGAGTGGGTTGCCCCGATCAATGAGATTCTTCGCATCACTGAGGGGCACGACGAGCTAATCTGGGCGGCGGGGAGCTGGAAAATCGAGTTCATCGCACGAGAAGGCGGTTTGGATTGGCTGCTGGCGGCCGTGGCACGCTCGGCCGCGGAAATCATCGCCGAAGGAAGCCAGGCACGCCTGCGAATCTGCGCCAATCCGCAATGCGGGCTTTTTTTCTACGACACTTCGCGCACGCACTTGCGGCGCTGGTGCTCAATGGCAACGTGTGGCAACCGAAGCAAAGTGGCAGCTTTTGCGAGGCGCCACGCCACGGGACGCCACTCTGCAGGCTGAAGTCTCCTTTGCAACCTACTTTATGTATTTGGGAGGTTCGCCTTTGGACCACGGGTCGTAATTGTGCGCAAAGACCAGGCGTTCAGCGAGTGGAGGGTGCGAGTATAGCCAAAACGTTATGAAAGGCGGCGGATTGGGATCGGACAAGTCGAGCTCGCCCATCACCTGAAACGCATGGGCAGCGACTTCTTCGGAGTCCGGGACGATTCCGTGAATCACTTCCAGGCCATACACATCGGCGGCATGCTCCTGGATCCGGCTAATCCAATTGATCGCTGGCGAGGACACGAACAACAAGACTTGCAGAATCAGCAGCAACACAGCGAGAGAAGCCCAGTCTTCGGCGCTGGTGATTTTCCAGTCCCGGCCCCAATGATCCAGCGCCCAATACAACCCGCGAAAAAGCAGATAAAGGGCAACGAGAAGTCCGGCAGCTCCCAGAAAAAAGCCGATTAATACGTGACGAAGGACGTAGTGCCCGAGTTCGTGTCCAACAATGAAAAGGGCTTCGTCGCGGGAGGTCTTTTGGATCGTCGTGTCCCAAAGGACCACGCGTTTCGAAGCACCCAAGCCGGTCACGTAGGCGTTGATGGCGTTGGTCTTCTGGCTCGCCAATTCGAGAAACATGCGCTCTGGCGGAATGGGCACGCCGGCCCGCTGAGTGAGTTTGCCGATGGAAGCCACAAGGTCGGGATGCTGATTGCCGAGCGGCTCGAACTTATTGAACAAGGGATCGATCACCATCGGCCAAACGATCATCAGGCAAAGTTGGATGAGCACGGCAGGAAACCAGAAATACAGCCACCAGCGGCGCGGGCTGGCGCGCATCACCGCAAACAAAATCAGCACAATCACGAGCGCCACCATTACGGTGACAACTTCTCCCTTGGTCCAATCCCACAACCACGAGCCCCAGCGCTGCACGGATTGCTGATAGTGCAGCGAAAGGTGGTGCCAATACATATAAACGGGCAAATCCAATACATCGACCAGCACGAACAGAAGGGGAACAAAAACCAATCCCTGCACCCAGCGCTTTTCGCTGACGTTTTCCGCAATGTCCCGGAAACGCGCGGCAATTCCCAATCGCAGGATGAGGAAGAGAAAAATAAAACCAAGGATGTAGGAAACAAAGTAGAGTGTGTAGCCTGCGCGCGAGTACGCCACCGCTTTTTCATAGCGCTCATGGGAAAGCGTGTACTGCTCGGTTTTCGTCTGCTCCGTAGATTGCGAGCCTGTCGTTGTGGCCGGGTTTGTACTGGGTTCCTGAGCAGAGGGCTGCTGCGACGGTGAATCCAGGAGTTCAGAGGACCGGGGCTTTGCTAATCCCGGCGCAGCGCTTAGAAAAACGATCGTAAAGACAAAAAACAATACGTGAAGGCGACAAAACCCTGAGCAATTCGTTAGACGACGTTTAGTGAGCATTGATGCTCGGTCGCGAGGGCCGGTCAGGATATCGGGCGCGCCGCGAGTATGCAGCACGGCAATTCCAAGCGCAAGCTTTCATCCCTGGATTTGGACGGGAATGCAGGGGCGAACGTTTCTGAAACTTTTTTCTAAGAGCAGTTACGGGACAGTCTTTTTATGAGCAGTTTCCAGGCAGTAGTTGCGCACCGAGCCCACGGCAGCGACGCCGATGTGAACAAGCGAGGTCCAGCGCTCCAATTTGTGGTGGCCATAGCGGTGAAAGAAATAAGAGGCTCCGATGGAGGAGACGGTAGCGGCCGCTTCGACGGTAGCGAAAGCGGCGTGATTGTCTACTACGTCGTTGGTAAGAAGAATTTCTTGCCGGCCTCGTCGTCGCATGTTGAGCGTTGAAAAGTAATCGAGCGAGCGAAACGCGCCGACCTCCGCAAAAAGCCAGGCATTCTCGTTGTTCCAGAAGCGATGCGGAGACTCGGACTCAACGCTCTGCGGCTTGGGAGCAGCGGGAGCTGTTTCGGGAGCGCCCGTTGGCAGATTCTCCGCAGGCGCCTGCGCGTAAGAATTGCCACCGGCCAGAAAAACGATTGTCATTAGTGGGATCAACAGTTGTGACTTCCGCAATTCGAATTGCTCCCCGTAATTTTCTCTTACCTTCCAGAGTTTGTGTTGGCAGATCGGCAACCCTTACCCATGCAGGATTGTCATTGTTCGGCCTCAGCGGTATCTTGGAGTTTGACAGCCCAAGATTGCGATGAGGGATAGTACTATGACGCGCTCCATCGTACGACTTGCTTTTCTGTTGGCCGCCGCATTGCTTCCTGTGGCTGTGTTTTCTCAAGCGCAGGATTCGCAATCGGTTGCAGACGCCGCCCGCAAGGCGAAAGAACAAAAGAAGGCTCCTGCAAAGCCGGCGAAAGTCATTACCGACGATGACGTAAAGCCTGCTTCTCCAGCTGGCCAGACGGCACCAGCTTCGGCGGTTACCTCGAATTCCTCAACAGCACCGGCACCTCCGGCAGCGAATGCAGCATCCGCGTCGAGCGCTAATGCCGAGAATGCTTCCACCGCGGAAGGCACCAAAGAGGACAAAGATCCCAAAGAGGTAAAGGATTTGAAAGCGCAGCTAAAGCAATTGCAAAGTGATCTGGATTGGCTGCAGCGCGAACTGCGTTTGGATATGGACGCGTATTATTCCAAGCCCGACTATGCCAACGACCCAGCTGGGAAGCAAAAGCTGGATGACGAAGCGCAGAAGATTAGCGACAAGCAGCAGGAAATCGACAGCTTGAAAGCAAAACTCGCGGAGTTGTTGCAGTCGCTGGGCATCACCGAATCCACTCCACCCAAGCCGTAATCCTCTTGGGAAACCGCTTTAACATTCAGGACTCTTTTGGCCTCGACTCCTTTTCATTTTTTTCAAACTTTTTGCCGTGATTTTCCGTATTGTTTCCTGATACCTAGTGCGGTTGGGCGCCGCAGACAGGAATGCTATGCAGCTAGTCGTGGGCAGTGTCAGCAAAAACTATCGCGGAGGTGTCCGGGCCCTTCGCGGGGTGCAACTTTCTCTGCGACCCGGAGTGCTCGGCCTATTGGGTCCGAATGGAGCCGGAAAATCGACGTTGATGCGTATCCTTGCCACGATCACGCAGCCGTCTTCAGGCCGCGTGCTCTGGAATGACACTGACATTGCGCGGAGTCCTGATGCGCTGCGGGATGTCCTTGGATATTTGCCGCAGGATTTTGGCGTTTATCCGAACCTGAGCGCGATTGAATTCCTGGAATATCTTTCGGCGGTGAAAGGGATTTCTGCTGGCGCGGCAAAGAAGCGCATTAGCCAGCTTCTCGAGCTGGTGAACCTGGCAGACTCGGCGAAGCGCCCTCTGGGTGGTTATTCCGGCGGTATGCGCCAGCGCGTCGGAATCGCGCAAGCGCTTCTCAACGACCCGCAACTCCTCATCGTTGACGAACCGACGGCGGGCCTGGACCCCCAAGAGCGCGTCCGTTTTCGCAATCTGCTTTCCGAACTGTCCGGCGAACGCATCGTCATTCTCTCGACGCACATCGTATCCGACGTGGAAGCCGTCGCCACGAGCATCGCTCTCCTGGATCGCGGCGAGCTTCTTGCGCATGACGCGCCGGAAGCCATTCTCTCCAGCGTCTCCGGCAAAGTCTGGGAAGTTGTTGTTCCAAGCGGCGAACTTCCTGCGCTGCGACAAAGTCATTTGGTCAGCAGCACCGCGCATCGCAACGACGGGGTCCATGCTCGCATCGTTGCCAAAACACAGCCGCATCCCAATGCGCAACCTGCTGAGCCGACCATCGAAGACGCTTACCTCGCCGTTCTCGCCGGACGGCGCGGTGCGGCAAATGAGGTGGGGGCGTGACCCAAGCCAGCCCAACCCTAGCTATCGCTCGCGCCGATTTCCTCGAGCGTGTGCGCAGCTATGGCTTTCTCCTTACGCTGCTCTTTGCCGTTTAT
>DASPTW010000109.1:0-41964 GCA_035623215.1 Candidatus Acidiferrum sp. | reverse complement strand
CAGGCCGAAACGTAAGCAGCAGAGGAAACAACCAGATGGACAAGCAAAGCCGGGAGAACTGGACACGGCCAAAACACGAGGAGAGGCGGGAGCGACCCCGCCGTGCCGCGAATTCGCGGCCCCGGTCCCTGCGGGCTTCGGGGGTCACTCCCGCCTCGTGCTGCTCTAAATCGCAGCTCGTGTTTTGGCCGCGCGGAGAGATTCTGTCGGACAGATTGCATGCAACTTTGCATGCAATCTATCGACAATTCCAAATGCAGAAAGGAGGACGTTCGTTGCCACTTTTAAAAGCACCACCGAAGAAGCCAAAGACTGCAAGTCTGCAAGTACGAATCGAGGAGGAGGTTCGGTGCAAACTGGATGCTTACGCCGAATTCATCGACTCGTCACCATCCTACATTGTGACCGAAGCCCTAAAACTACTCTTCAAGCGCGATGAAGAGTTCAAGCACTGGTCAGCCCAACACACAAACCGCCACCACAACGATGAGCCAAAAGGAGGAAAGTCCCTATTTGAGACTGTCAAGCACGCATGAAACCCCGCGATCTCCAATTCGATGTGCGCAAGAGCCCAGACTCCCCAAGAGTGCATGGCTTGCGCCTTCCAGCAAATTCGCCATCGAAAGAACAACCGATCGGATTAGGGAACGCACAAGCTGAAGTGCGGTCAATGTCCGAACCGCGCATCGTTGAAACATTTCGGTTACCACTCCCCGAAAGGGCAAACGAGGCCACAGGAACGGGAAGACGGGACTCAACTCGATTGCTGACGGTCGAGGAGGTGGCTTCCCTGTTACACGTCCCTGTCTCCTGGGTATACGGACGCATGCGTAAGAGATCACTGGATAGGCTGCCAGGTTATCGCCTTGGAAAATACTGGCGCTTCCGCGAGGATGAAATCCATGCCTGGGTCGAAGATCAACGCGGAGTCAGTCGCAGTGCTTGACAGCGGAGCTACACTCAGAAGTGACGCAAGGAAATGCGGACGAGCCAACGGAAAGGAAAGAATGGCACGCCCGCGTTACCAGGACGGGAGTCTATTCATTCGTGGAAAACGCACAAAAGTCTGGGTTGCACGTTGGAGAGAGGACGTGATCCGGGAAGACGGGACGCTGCACCGCACGCAGCCAACTGTCGTACTCGGTGCGGTAAGTGAACTCTCCCGACGCGAGGCCCGCTCGCTTCTTCAAAAGCGAGTGTCAGAAATAAACCAAGGACGACATCGCGCCCGGCCCATGATGACTCTTGAAAAGTTTGCAAGGGACCATTGGGAGGCTGGCGCCTTGCTCGCCCTGAAACCAAGTAGCGCTCGAATCTACCAATTCAATCTGGACAAATACGTCTTGCCTGCCCTCGGATCACTTCGAATGTGTGATGTGAACCGGGCGGCCATCCAACAATTACTCCTCACGACCAAGCGTAAAGGATATTCGAGCTCGACGGTTCATAGCATTCGGGTCACCCTGGCAAGGGTACTTCGGACGGCTGTCGAGTGTGGTTATCTCGAACACAATCCAGCGCACGGTATCAAAATCGGCGATAGAGAAGCCAAGAAAGAACGCCGCTTCTTGGGCCCCGCGCAGATTCGAGCGTTGCTGGCCAAGCTATCCGAGCCGTGCCACACGATTGTCTTGACGGCGGTGCTCACTGGCATGAGGATCGGAGAGATCCTCGCGCTCAGGTGGAACCGGCTTGATTTCATCCGTGGCAACATCGAGGTTTCGGAGACGTACTCGGACGGTAAGTTTGGAACCCCAAAGACCCGGAGCAGTCGGCGAGTGATTCCGATGAGCTCTGCACTCCGCGGAGCCTTCGAAACCCATCGTTCCAGTTGCACGCGGACGATGCCCCAAGATCTCGTCTTCTGCACAACAAAAGGAACGCCCCTAAGCCCCAAAAACCTTTACAACCGTGTGCTAGCTCCTGCATGCGACGACGCTAAGTTGCCGCGTGTGTCCTGGCATTCGTTTCGGCATGGCAATGCGACTCTGCTGGGCGAGGTAGGCGAATCCATAAAAACCGCCCAGACAATTCTGGGCCACTCAGACATAGAAACAACAATCAACATCTACATGCATGCAATTCCGGACTCGCAGCGGCGTGCGGTCGATCGAGTCGCGGGAGTTTTGTTCCCAGATGTGCCTAAATTGGCGTCCGGCTCGCAAGAGCCTCGGAAGGTCAATTAGTTATGTTTCAAGAAGTTAGAAAGAAACGGTGGTGAACCGGGGAGGACTCGAACCTCCAACCCGCTGATTAAGAGTCAGCTGCTCTACCATTGAGCTACCGGTCCACGGGGATAATTAAAATCTTACATGGGAGCGAAGAGTTTGTCGATGCGCCGCAGAGCCATAACTCTGTTGGAATCCGTTCCAGTTTGGAGTTTGCTCCATTCCACATCGGGAATTTGCCACCCCTACTTTGCGGCGTTTGAAAACTCTACCGGCGATCAGGCGCAACAATCCCCCGCGTATTCCTTAACTTTTTCAAAGATTTACATTCCCGCCCGTCTGCGCTGAATTTTCTTCTCACCCCTGGCAATGCGCATGCATTCCGCCTCAGCGTCGAACCTAGCCAGTGCCGCAAAGGAGGGACTATGCGCGCAAGGGCTCTCGCCGTATGGATGCTGTCCGGCTTCTTCTTGACAAGTACCCGCCTCGCGGCACAAGCTCCTTCCAATCCCGCAGAGACGAAAACTCCGCCCGCGGCTGCGCAAACGCAACAGCCTGCGCTCACTCTTGACCAAATAATCGAACGCACCATCGCTCGTGAGAAGGATGAACTCACCGCTGTCATTCAATACAGCCCTATTATTGAAACCTACATACAGGAAGTCCGCCCGGACAAGGAACTGGGCATCGTGCCAAAGGGCGATTACTACTTTCTAGGCCAGGCTGATTTTCGCAAGGGAATAAAAGTCCACACTCTGCTCGAAGCCGAGAAGAAAGGCACGTGGATCTGGACCTACAACCCCGCTGGCTTCTTGCAGATGATCTTCCTCGACACCGGCGGGTTCGACAAGATTCATTACCGCTTCAAGTACTCCGGCCGCGAATTCTTGGGGGAAGTGCGCTGCTATGTCTTTGACGTGGAGCCTGCGCCCAAAACGCGCGGCGCGCGCTTCGTCGGCCGCATCTGGGTCGAAGACCGCGACATGACCATTGTGCGCTTTAACGGCCGCTACACCCCGGCAATCCATTTTTCGTTCAAGACTTTTCAGGATGAATACTACCTGCACTTCGATTCCTGGCGCGCCAACGTCAAATCCGGTTTATGGCTGCCAAGTTATGTCTTCAGTCAGGAACTCGACCGCCCATTGCGTCTGAGCGGCCCGCGTTTCAAGGCGCAGACGCATCTCTGGGGCTACCGGCTCACGCCTGCCGGGCGCGAATCAGAACTAAGCAGACTGCTCGTTGAGTCCGCCACTGCGGTGAAAGAAGAAAACCCGCAGCACGACCGCTCCCCGCTGGAAGCCCAGCGCGAATGGCGTCACGAAGCGGAAAACAACGTGCTCGACCTGCTCGAGCGCAACGGCCTCCTGGCGCCGCAAGGCGAGGTCGACAAAGTTCTGAACACTATTATCAAAAACATGGAAATTACCAATAATCTCGACGAGCAAATCGATCTTCACTGCCGCGTTTTGCTGACCGGCAATCTTGAAATGTTTTCCGTCGGTGGCACCGTGGTGCTCAGCCGCGGCTTGATCGACGTCGTTCCTGACGAAGCCACCATGGCCGCGATGCTCGCCCACGGCATGGCCGATGCCATGCTTCCCAAGCCGTATCAGGATCAATATGCGTTTAGCGACATCATGCGCCTCACCGCCACCGAAGTTCTGAAACACCTCACCTTCCAGGAAGAAAAAAACGAAGCTGCGGAAAACAGCACGAAAGCCATGGAACTGCTCAAAAAATCTCCCTATGCTGCCAAGCTAGCCAACGCCGGGCTTTTTCTCACCCAGCTTCACTCGCAAGCCAATCAACTGAAGCGCCTGATCAGCCCTCAGCTTGGCAACGAAGTTTATTTCGAATCTCAACTGATGCAGTCTGCGCCGCCACTCGCCCCCACCGACAAAACTCAAATTGCCGCGCTGCCTATGGGCTCGCGTCTGAAAATCGATCCGTGGTCCGCCGGTGTCAACTTGCTGAAGTCGCACGCCGTTTCGCTGTTGAGTGCGCGCGACAAAATGCCCTTCGAAGTCACGCCGATGGTTCCTTACCTCACTCGCTACTTCGAAACTTCTTCGTCACCGGGCAGCCCCGGCTCGCCCTCCGGCCTCGACTAACGTCTCCTGTCGCAGAGATTCCTCAATCGCGCGCCACAACTTGCGACGGCGCTTCTCTCACACCTATAATCCCTTTCACGCCGCGTTCTTCCAGGAGGAATCGTGCCGGTCGGAACCGCGTTTCACGAGCGCACTCTCGCGCTCTGCGAAAGCCTGAACTACCGCGAGTGGTCGGGCTACTACACCGTCAGCGTCTACGAAATGCACCATGAGCACGAGTACAACGCCATCCGCAATGCCTCCGCGCTCATCGACATCTCCCCGCTCTTCAAATATCGCGTCACCGGCAGCCACGCCACCAAGTTCGTCAACCGCGTCATCGCCCGCGACATCCATAAAGTTGCCGTGGACCAGGTCATCTACTGCTGCTGGTGCGATCCCGAAGGCAAAGTCATCGACGACGGCACCATCACTCGCCTGGGCGAAAACGACTACCGCTGGACCGCCGCCGACCCCAGCCTTCGCTGGTTCCAGCAAAATGCTCTTGGCCTCGACGTGAAAATTGACGACATTTCCGAACAAACCGCCGCGCTGGCGCTTCAGGGCCCCACTTCTGGCCGGCTATTGAAAACCGTCACCGATGCCAAGATCGAAAATCTGAAATATTTTCGCGTCACGCGCGGAAAAATTGCTGGCGTTCCCGTCGACGTTTCCCGCACCGGCTACACTGGCGACCTCGGCTACGAAATCTGGATGCCCTGGAAAGACGCTGTAAAAGTTTGGGACGCGCTCATCGCCAAGGGCAAAGCCTTCGACATTCATCCCGCGGGCATGATCGCTCTCGACATCGCGCGCATCGAAGCCGGCCTCATCCTCATCGAAGTCGATTACATCTCCAGCAAAAAAGCCCTCATCGATTCCCAAAAATATTCGCCTTCGGAAATCGGCCTCGGCAAGCTCGTGGATTTGAAGAAGGATAATTTCGTTGGCCGCGACGCTCTCGCGCGCGAAGCCAAACAGGGCGCCGCGCGCGCCCTCGTTGGCCTCGAAATCAACTGGACAGAAATGGAAGCTCTCTACGAAAAACTAAAAATGCCGCCGCAAGTGCCAAGCATGGCCTCGCGCGTTGCCGTGCCCGTCTATCGCAACAGCCGTCAAGTCGGCAAAGCTACTTCCACCACCTGGTCTCCCACGTTGAAAAAAATGATCGCGCTCGCCTGCGTCTCTCGCGAGCATTCCGCGCCCGGCACAACCCTGAACATGGAAATGACGGTCGAAGCCGTCCGCCACACCGTCTCTGCCAAAGTCGTCCCGCTCCCGTTCTTCAATCCCCCGCGCAAAACCGCTGTCCCAGTCACTTAGCAACCGACGCGTTCGTGGTGCCCAGGAAACAAGTTACGCTGGCTCCCCACCAACCACGTCAGCGATTGGAACGAATTCCTTTTGTCGGTGTCTAACATATCGTGAGGTCTGCACTTCTTTCCGTATTGCTCTTTGTGTTGCTGTTGCCTTCCGGAATCGCGGCGCAAGAGAAACAGCGGCAACGAGTGAAGATCGCTTGTCCACCCCCATCCCCAACTCCAACTTGTGTTCCAGGTGCGACCTAAGTATCCGAAGCAGGCCAAGGATGCCGCCATTGAAGGAAAAGTCGTCTCGCAATGCATCGTAAAAGAGAATGGTTCAGTCGGAGAAATCTGTGTCCTCGAGGGGAATGAACCCTTCATCCAAGCAGCAAGAGCGGCCGTTGCGCAATGGAAATACAAACCGATAATACTAAACGGCATTGCCGTTCAGGCGGACACTATGGCTACGGTCATATTTGAAATCCTCAAAGAGAAACCAAAGGCAGGCTCGCTGGGCTAGTCTTTCTGGATCCGCTCATTGATTCAGGCGGTTGTATTTCTTCAACACGGTTCGAAGTTTCTCATGCGGCAGCGCGATCACCTTGTGGTTCTCGATCCCCGTCATCGTTTCCGCCGCCACCATCGCGTTGATGATGGCCTCTTCCGTCGCTTGCGTCGTTGCCGCAAACAGCGGGTCCATTCGGTCGTTGGGCAGCATCGTTAACTGCACCGGCCCGTCGGGTTTCGCTGCGCCGGAGTTCGCCGTCGAAAACGCGATGAAAATATCGCCTGAGCCGTTTCCCGAAATACTTCCGTTGCGCCCCAGCCCCAACGAAACGCGCCGCGCCAGCCGTTTCAACTGATGCGACACCAGCGGCGCATCTGTCGCCACCACCACGATGATCGATCCCCAATCATCATCCGCAAATTCGCCTCCGGCATACGCCGGGTCTTCCCTAATCTCTAGTCCCACCGGCACTCCCGCAATTCGCAAATTCCGCCGCACTCCGTAATTGCACTGCACCAGTACGCCCACCGTGTACCCGCCGAATCTCTCCTCGACTTTCCGCGAAGCAGTGCCAATCCCGCCCTTAAACTCGTTGCAAATCATTCCCGTGCCGCCTCCGACGTTGCCCTCTTCCACCGCTCCGCCGTGCGCGGAATCAATCGCATGAAACGCGTGCTCCGGCTTCACGTGAAATCCATTGATGTCGTTCAGCCAGCCGTCCCACGTTTCCGCCACCACCGGCAGCGACCACCAATATCCTGTCGCATCTGGCTGGCCGTGCTCCACGCGCCACTGAATCACCGCGTCGCGCACCACTCCCACGCTGTGCGTGTTCGTGATCATCACCGGCCCTTCCAAAAATCCCGATTCCTCCACCCACGTCGTGCCTGTCATTTCGCCGTTGCCGTTTTGCGAAAACCATCCCGCGAACACCGGATTGCTCATCGAATCTTTTCCCCGCGGAAGCACCGCCGTCACGCCCGTGCGCACCGGCCCTTTGCCCACTTGCAGTTTTCCTTCGCCGAAAATCAGCGTCGTGTGCCCCACTGTCACACCCGCAACATCTGTGATCGCATTCAGCGCTCCCGGCGTCCCATCGAAGGGCACGCCAAGATCCCGCGCCCGCGGCTTCGACGTGGAAGTTTGCTGCGCTCTAGCCGAACCCGCCACCGTAACCGAGCACAAAATCACCGCTGCAATTCGCAACACTCCAAAGCGCATCATTGTTTGTTTTTCTCCCACGAAGCCCTCGCCTCGTTCAGCAACGCAGTGTTCTTCGCCAGCGCCCGTTCGATCAGCTCCGCTTGCTGCTCCGCCAATTTCCAATCGCCTTTCTCCACCGCTTCCGTCAGCCCCGGAAACTCCAGATGCGCGTACGTATATCGCGCCGCATACAGCAAATGCTGGAACCACGGCCTTCCCGGAATCCCCTCTGGCTCGAGCCAGTTCGATTCCACTTGCATCAACTGTTCGTTGAGCCGCTGAACTTTCTCCGGCGCAATCTCTCCCGCAGCCAAATCGTGCTCTACCGCTCCTCGCAAACCATCTCCTGCCTTTTGAAATTCCGCGATGCTTTCGTGCAGCTTCTTCAATTTCAACTTGTGCGAATCGATTTTGTTATTCTTCTCGAGCTCCCGCAAAAATTCTTTCAACGCCGACGCATTAAACTCAAAGTCAAACGGCAACACGTCCGCGTTCGCCAGCCGCAGCGCCGTCACTCCCCAGATACGCGTTAGTGCGACGTGATATTCGAAATTCGGATCGCCGACATGCTCCATCCAGTAATGATCGTCGTACATCGAGTGGTACACGCCGTAATCACCGGTGAATCCCAGGTTGATCACCGGCCGTCCCAAATGATTCAGAAACACCGTGTGATCCGACCCGCTCCCGATCCGCGTTTCCACGAGGGCGTTGTCTGCCGGCAGCGCGGCTGCCTTTGCGTCACGCATGCTCGTCGCGCGCCAAGCTTCGTACAGCGATTTCCCGGAAGGCGCGCGCACTTCCTTCGTGGCCTCGACCAGCATCGGCGCCAGCGACGCCACCGCGGACGGCGAAAAGCTCAATCCGTCCGCACCCGCCGTCGTCGCCGCCCCCGCCACCGACTCATCTACATTCAGATATGCCACCAGCTTCTTCTTCAATTCGTCCGCGAACTGCTCGCCCCATTCCGTCGAGCCCGTCAGCGCGTATTCCTCGCCATCCCAACTGCAAACCACAATCGTGCGCCGTGGCCGCACTCCGCGCTGCTTCATTTCTCCCAGCGCACGCGTCAGCTCCATCATCGAGGCCGTGCCGCTCGAAGGATCGACTCCGCCAAACACCCACGCATCGCGGTGATTCCCCAGCAAAACCCACTCGTCCGGCAATTCGCTTCCGCGAATGCGCGCCTCCGCCACCGTGTACGGCTGCAGGCTCGTGTCCATGTCCACTTTCACGTGCGCTTTCACTGCGCCCGTCAGCCGGTACGTGATCGGCAGCGCGCCTTGCCAGTCTTTCGGTGCTTCAGGACCGTTCATGTTTTCGAGCAGCGGCTTCGCATCGCGCCACGAAAGCGGCAGCGCCGGAATTTTTGGCAGCGAACGCGCTTCTTCCGGAGCAATGTGCTTCGCACCGGGCACCGATGCCCATCCCGGCGTCGTTGGATCGCCCGGCACGATGTAGTCGTACGTGATTGCTCCGCGCTGGATGTGGCTTTCCGGCCCCCACGGTCCTTCCGGAAAGACTTTTCCGTGCGTGTAGCCGTCTTCTTCAGGGTCGGAATAAATCAGTAGCGCCGCCGCGCCTTCCCGCTCTGCCGTCAGCGCTTTGAACCCGCGATAGCTGTACGGATTCGAGTACCGCACCAGCGTGATTTTGCCTTTCACGCTGATGCCGTTTTTCCGCAACAGCTCGTAGTCTTCCGGATTCCCGCTGTGCGCGTACACAACTTCGGCGTTCACGTCACCCGAAGCGGAGTAGCCAAAATACGAACTCGAAACGGCGGGATTCTTCGTGTCCGGATCAACTTCATACGCATCTTCCCGTAGCGACGCCGTATAGTGCGTCGGCTCGGTCATCTCCAGCGAAACGCTGCGCGGCTTTGAATGCAGCACTTCGTAGCGCCGCAGCGTCACCTCTTCCCAGCCTTGTTTCCTCCAGACGTCCGCTACAAAATCTGCAAGCTGATTGTTTCGCTCCGACGCCGCCGGATGCGGCTCCGCTGTAAACGTCTTGTGCCACTCACGCGCCTTTTCCGGTGACGGAATCGCCTGAAAATCCCTCTCGATCTGATGCTCTGCCGCCTCGTGCGCCTTCATAAATCCCAGAATTACCCCCGCAGGCCGTGCCGCCTCTTCATGTTGCGCCCGCAGCGCAACCGAAAAAATCACGATGAATGAAAACCCAATCGACGCCAGGTGAGGAAAATATCGCATCTCTAGTCGCACGCCTCAAAACATCTGCCCGGGAATTCCACCTCAAAAACTCGTAGGGGCGGGGCTTGCCCCGCCCGCTGCAAATGTCCAACTCATCTTCAATTTCACGCCGAAAACACTCTCGCCAGCGCCGCCTGCAACGCCCGCGCAATCACGCCGCACTCTTCCTGTGAAATCGTGAACGGCGGCGCCAGCAAAATGTGATCGCCGCGCTGTCCATCGACACATCCCTGCGTCGGATACGTGAGCACGCCTTCCGCAACTGCCGCCTGACGAATTTTCTCCGCAATGTTGGCCGCTTTCGGAAACGGCTCGCGCGTCGTCTTGTCTTTCAAAAACTCCACTCCTAGCAAAAGTCCCACCCCGCGAATATCTCCAACGTGCGGATGAGCCAGCAGCGGCAAAAGCGTTTCGCGCAAATGGTGTCCCGCCGGACTCACTTTTTCAAAAAGCTTGCGCACCTCGAGATAATCGAACACCGCATTCCCCGCCGCCGTACACACCGGGTGCGCCTGATACGTGAATCCATGCATGAACGCGCCCGACCCGCGCTCGAACGCGTTCACCACTCGCGCCGATGCCAGCACCGCTCCCAGCGGCGCGTATCCGCTCGCCACTCCTTTTCCAACCAAAATCAGGTCTGGCTCAACACCCCAATGCTGCACTGCAAACGGTTTTCCCGTCCGCCCCATCCCCGTCATCACTTCGTCGGCAATCAACAAAATCTCATGCTTCCGGCAAATTTCCGCGATCCGCGCGGCATACCCTTCGGGAGGCGCCGCCGCGCCCAGTGTCGCTCCGACCACCGGCTCGAAAATAAACGCCGCCGCGGTGTCAGATTCGTTCTTCTGCAAAAAAGTATCCAGATCATTCGCGCACGCCAGCTCGCATTGCGGAAACGTTTTTTCAAACGGGCAGTGAAAACAGAAGCACGGCGCAATGTGGCCCCACTCGGGAATCAACGGCGCGTACGGCGCGCGCCGTGCCACGTTTCCGCTAACCGACATCGCCCCGAGCGTGCTCCCGTGATAGCTCTGCCGCCGCGAAATCACGCGGTAGCGCTTCGGTTGTCCGCTCTCGAGGTGGAACTGTCGCGCCATCTTGATCGCCGTTTCCGTGGCTTCCGACCCGCCCGAAGTCAAGTAGACTCGCCCGCCCTTGCGGAAATTCGCGGGAGCCAGCTCCAGCAATCGCGCCGCTAGTTTTTCAGCCGGCGCGGTGTGAAATTGCGAAGTGTGCGCGAACGCAATCCGGCCGGACTGCTCCGCCATCGCTCGCCCAATTTCCGGTACGCCGTGGCCGATGCTCACCACCGCGGCTTGTCCCGCTGCGTCCAGGAATCGCCGCCCGTCCTGGTCGATAATCCAGCAGCCTTCGCCTCGCGCGGCGATGGGATACGTCTTCTTGAAATTTCGGGGAAAAAGCCCGCTGCTCGTCGGCATGCTCTGTCCAGGAAACGATTGTAGCAGACTCGCTCCTCGCCTCATTGTTGCCCACCCTGTCATCTTGATCTTGTTTTTTGGAGTGCGGCAGCCTTGCTGCCGCTTTTCTGCCGCAGCCTACTTGGTTCAAAAGCGGGAGCTAGGCTCCTGCACTCCACACGAGCTTCGCCATATCTGTGTTAGTCTGGCCCGGCTCTGGTTACCAACCACAACCCTCAAACAGAACAGTTCGTGGAACCGTATTTCACCGAAACCACGCCGGGACTCGTTCGCAGCATTGGCCCCTGGAGCCTTGCCGCCCTCATGGTCAACACTATGATTGGCGCCAGCATTTTCGGCTTGCCCGCGCTCATCGCCGCACGCCTCGGAAGGCTCAGCCCCATTGGATTCCTCGTCGCGTTCGCGGCTATCGCTGTCATCGCCGCTTGCATGGCGGAAGTCGCATCGCAATTTCAAGAAACCGGCGGCCCTTATCTTTACGCTCGCGTTGCCTTCGGCCGGTTCCTCGCCATTCAAAATGGCTGGCTCACCTGGCTCACTCGCATCGCCGCTGTTTCCGCGGTCGCAAATCTTTTCATCACCTATCTCGGCGAATTCTTCCCCGGCGTTGTCGCGCCCATTCCGCGCGCCGTCATTCTGACTCTTCTCATCGGTTTTCTTGCCGTCGTGAACTATCGTGGCGTCACTGGCGGCAACCGCCTCAGCAATCTTTTCACTGTCACGAAAGTCAGTCTGCTCGCTTTCTTCATCCTCGCCGGACTCGCTGCTCTTGCCTTCCATCCGCAAGTTCGCGTATTGCCTGTCGCGACCCATGCAACTGCAGCGGACTGGTTCGAAGCTGTCCTCCTGATGATGTATTCCTACGGTGGCTTCGAAGCCGCTCTCATCGCCTCCGGCGAAACTCGCGACGCTCGCAAAGATATTCCGTTCGCGCTTTTCACCGCAATCGCCGCGACCACGCTTCTTTACATCGCCGTGCAATATCTGGTTGTTCATACGATTTCAAATCCCGGCGCGTCTGGCGCTCCGGTCGTCGATTCTGCGCGCCGCTTTCTTCCGCATTGGGCCGTCCAGGTCGTAGCTGCTGGCACGCTGATTTCCGCCTACGGCTATCTCAGCGCCAATATGGTGCACACTCCTCGCGTCACTTTCGCCATGGGCGAGCGCGGCGATTTCCCCGCCTTCTTCGGCAAAATTCATCCGTCGTTTCGCACGCCGCACGTCTCCATCGTAATCTTCGCCGCTCTGCTGCTTGCGTTCTCCATCCTTGGAGATTTCCGCGCCAACGCTATGCTCTCGAGCGTCGCGCGCCTGTTTGTCTACGGTTCCGTCGCCGCTGCTCTTCCAGTGTTGCGCAAAAAGCATCCTGCCGAAGAAGGATTTCGTCTTCCCGGCGGAATCGCATTCGCCATCCTCGCTTTGCTAATCACACTAGTTCTCTTAACCCGCATGCATCGCGGAGAATTCATCGTTATTGCAACGACTGCGGGGCTCGCCTTCGCCAACTGGCTCTGGGCCATCAAGCACCCGCCAAGGGAAATCCGCACGTATTGAGTTGCATTGACGCACGCAATCCCCGTTTCACACTATTGGATTCGCCTGCAAAACGTGCCATTATGCAAAGTCCTTTAGAGCCCTCTGTAACGACTCCCCTCCACAGGAGAGACAAATGAAAATCATTCTGAGAGCTGCGTTCTTCTGCCTGCTTGCGTTCGCGTTTGGAACAGTCCTCTTTGCGCAGGAAACAAAACACGCCATCACGTTCGACGACATGATCAAATTGCATCGCATCGCTGAGCCGCAAATTTCGCCCGATGGAAAGTGGGTGGCCTACACCGTTTCCACGCCGGACATGGATGCGAATCGCGGCGTCAGCAACATCTGGATCGTTCCTACGACCGGTGGGTCCGCATCGCAATTAACCCAGAGCGGCCACGATTCTTCGCCGGTCTGGTCGCCCGATGGAAAAACGATCGCGTTTCTTTCTTCGCGCAGCGGCGATTCGCAAGTCTATTTGCTTTCGTTGCAGGGCGGCGAAGCGCAGCCGCTTACAAAACTCTCCACCGGCGCCGATCTCGTGAAGTGGTCCCCCGACGGAAAAGCCATTACGTTCACTTCCTCTGTGTATCCCGATTGCAAAGACGACGGTTGCAACAAGAAACGCGATGAAGAAAAAGAAAAGAACAAAGTGAAAGCGCACGTCGCCGAGCATCTTTTGTATCGCCACTGGACCCACTGGAACGACGGCAAGCGCGCCCATCTGTTCGTCGTTGCGGCCGACGGCAGTTCCGCGCCTCGCGACCTCACTACCGGCGCCGAATACGATGTTCCTCCCGATGAGCGAGGCGGCCCCGGCGACATTAATTTTTCGCCCGACAGCAAGGAAATTTGTTTTACCGCCGTCACCGACAAAATCGAAGCCATCAGCACCAACGGCGATCTGTTTCTCGTCCCCGTCAGTGGCGGCGAAATCAAGCGCATCACCACGCAGCCCGGTTTCGACGGTAACCCCGTTTATTCGCCGGACGGAAAGTACATTGCCTATCACGCGCAACTGACTGCGGAATACGAATCGGACCGCTGGCGCGTGATGCTTTACGACCGGCAAGCCGGTACCAACGAAAACCTCTCTGAGAAATTCGATCGTAGTGCCGATGAGCTTGCTTGGTCCGCGGACAGCAAGACCATTTATTTTACGGCCGAAGATCAAACACAAAAGCCAGTCTATGCAATGGCGGCGCGCGCGGGCGTGGAGCCGAAAAAGATTATCGCCGACACCTACAACTCGGGCCTTTCGATCACTGCCGATGGAAAAATGCTGGCGTTCGAGCGCACTAGCCTGACAATGCCCGCTGAGATTTCAAGCGCTACGAGCGACGGCTCGAATGTGCGTCAGCTTACGCATCAGAACGAGCCTATTCTTGCGTCGCTCGACATGAATTCGCCGGAAACGTTCTGGTTCGATGGCGCCGAAGGGACCAAAGTCGAAGCGATGCTGATTCGGCCGCCGAAATTCGACGCCACGAAAAAATATCCCCTGCTGGTGCTGCTGCACGGCGGGCCGCAGACCATGTGGTCGAACGCGTGGGGTTATCGCTGGAACCCGCAGGTTTTTTCCGGTGCCGGCTACGTCACGCTGATGATCAACCGCCGCGGGTCGACCGGCTACGGCCAGAAATTCACGGACGAAATCACCAATGATTGGGGCGGCAAAGCCTACCTCGACGTAATGAACGGCGTCGATTTCGCGCTGAAAAAGTATCCGTTTATCGACGGTGCGCGGATGGCCGCCGCTGGTGGCTCGTACGGTGGGTACATGGCGGATTGGATCGCCACGCACTCCGGGCGCTTCAAAGCGATCATCAGCCACGCCGGCGTGTACGACAAAGTCTCGATGTACGCCACCGAAGAGCTTTGGTTTGAGGAACATGACATGCAAGGCACGCCGTGGACGAATCCAGAGAGCTACAAAAAGTGGGCGCCATCGAGCTACGCCGGCGACCTTGGAAAATATGAGACGCCGACGCTGGTGATTTGCGGGGAGCGCGACTTCCGCGTTCCGTACACGCAATCGCTCGAATTTTTCAGCGCGCTGCAGCGCCAGGGCGTACCGTCGAAGCTGGTCGTTTTTCCCGACGAGGGCCATTGGGTTCTGAAGCCGCAGAACGCGCAATTCTGGTACAAAACTTTTCTCGATTGGCTGGCGCTGTACGTGAAATAGCGCCGACTTACTTTGCGTTGGCAATCGCGCGATTCAAGCCGCGAGCAAATTGCGCAGGGCGCGGCGCGCGAAGTAGAACAAGTGGTACAGCAGAAAAATTGAAATCGCGACGAGCACCGCAACGATCACCGTGGTCGCAACGGGATGAACGGTGGCCATCCACGTCAGCCAAACCGCCAGAAGATCTTCGCCAAAACTCAGCGCCCAATTGCTGAATGGTTCCGGGCTGGTGTTGACCGCGGCGCGGGTGCTGGCTTTGGTTCCGTGCGAAGTGAGAGCCACGCCTCCCGCCAGCAGTGCCGCTCCCCAGCGCCATTCTGCGCTCGCGCCTCCCGCAGCGGCGTACGCCAGAATCGCGGCAGCGGGCGGTCGAATGAAGGTGTGAATCGCGTCCCACACGGTATCGACGTACGGAATCTTGTCGGCAAAAAACTCTACGACGTAAAGAGCAATGGCGATTCCCAGCACCCAGGGATGCGCGAGCGCTTGCAGTGAGTCCGGAAGATGGATTACGTGGAAACGCTGCAGCAGTCCCAGCGTGGCCACGGTCGCATAGAGATTCAACCCGGACGAGAATCCCGCGCCCAGCGCGAGGCTCAGGGTTTGAAGGATGTTCATGCGTGAATATCATAGCAGCGCGAACGGGAGCCGCGGCCAGTACCTTGTGCAACTCCAAGGGCAAAGTTCCGTTTGACCCTGTTGCGTTGACAAGCGATTCTGTTGCGAGGCGGTCATTCATGTTTGGGCTCAGCCATCTCTTCTATCCTTGGGGATTTCTTGTCCAGATCTTTGCGATCATCCATTTCTTTCGGAGAAGGCCCGAGGGTTATTGGTTCTACGTGATCATCTTCCTGGGATGGCTCGGCGCGGGCGTGTACATCGTCGCGGAAGTTTTGCCGGACTTGGGCCTGCTTCGCGGATTCTTCCAGAGTTTTGGTCGACGCTCGCGCATTCAGCATGTTGAGACCGCGATCATTGACAATCCTTCGGCCGCCAACTACGAAGAACTCGGCGAACTTTACAAAGACCAGGGCGAATTTGCGAAGGGCCGCGAAGCGTTCAGTAAAGCGATCGAGGCGCGCAGCGATTCGATTTACACATTTTATTCGCGTGCGTTGTGCTCGCTGGGGCTGAACGATCTGGCCACGGCCATCCCGGACCTTGAGCGCGTGGTGGCCGCCGACCGCAAATTCGATTATTACCGCGCTGGGGGCCTGCTGGCCGATGCCTATGCGCGCACGGGGAATCTCGAACATGCCGAGCACTGGTTTGCCGAAGTCACGCAAATTTCGACGACTCCCGAGACGCTCTACAACTACGCGAGCTTCCTGAAAACGGCGAACCGGCGCGAGGAAGCGCGCGAGTGGGCGAACAAATTGTTGGCGAAGAAGCGCACGCTGCCCCGATACATGCAGCGGCGCGAGCGGCCGTGGTTCCGTAGAGGCAAAGCCCTGCTGAAAGAACTCGCTGCAGCGTAACTACCGAAAATCGAAACTGGAAACGGCAAGGGTCTGATCCGTGTCCCGTAATCCGTGTTTCCTGGTTTCTCAATACAGAGTGCACAGAGCTCGCGGAGAAGATCCGGAGAAGTTTGGCAAGGCCATGTCTCGCAGAATTAGGTTAACAACAATCAAATTGGATGACTAGGAGACTGGTTACTGGCATAGTTCGGAGCCGAGGAGGAGCACCATGTCCCGCTTAGCCGCCGCTATTGTAAGCGTGTGCCTGCTCGTTTCGCCGACTTCCGTCGCTTCTGCGGGGGTGGCACAGCGTAACGGATCGACTGTCCAAACCCCGGCGCCAACCGCTCAGAAAGCCTCTTCTTATTTCCCTGACCGATTTGACTGGCAACACAAGAAGCCGGAAGAGGTTGGCATGGATGCTGTCCGGCTGGATGAAGCGGTGAAGTACGCCATTGCCAGCGAGAACCCAGCGACAAAGGACCTGGCCCTGGCCAATGCGACGACGTTCGGAGCGAATGAGCCATTTGATACTCCAATCGGGCCGATGAAGCCCCGGGGCGCTGCGAACGGGATCATCACGCGGCATGGTTACATCGTGGCCGAATGGGGCGACGCGAAGCGCGTGGACATGACCTTCAGCGTCACCAAGACGTTTCTCACGACCGTTGTCGGTCTGGCTTGGCAGCACGGCTTGATTCACGACGTGAATGATTATGTGGGCGATTACATGCCGCCGGGAGTGGATTTGTTCGAAGCGCCGCACAATCAAAAAATCAAATGGGACCACCTGCTTCGGCAAACGAGCGATTGGCAAGGAACTCTCTGGGGCAAGCCGGATTGGGCGGACCGGCCGGAGGGTGAAAAGCCCGCCGACTGGCCGAACCGGAAGCTCTGGGAGCCGGGCACGCACTACAAATACAACGACGTGCGCATAAACGTGCTCGCCCTCGCGGCGCTGCAAGTATGGCGGCGCCCGCTGCAGGATGTGCTGCGCGAGGAAGTGATGGAGCCCATTGGCGCCTCTTCGACCTGGCGCTGGTACGGCTACGACAACTCATGGGTGGAGATTGATGGCCAGAAGATGCAGTCAGTCACGGGTGGCGGCCACTGGGGCGGCGGGATGTTCATCAACGCCTACGATATGGGCCGCTTCGGGTATCTGTTTTTGCGCGGCGGCAAATGGAAAGGCCGCGAAATTGTCTCCGAAAAATGGATTCAAATGGCGCGGACTCCAGGCCCCGCAAACACAGAGTATGGTTTCGCGAACTGGTTCCTAAATACCGCGCGAAAGCCGTTGCCGGCGGCGCCCGAATCGGCTGTCTATTTTGTGGGCAACGGAAACAACATTATCTATGTCGACTGGGACAACGACATCGTCGCGGTGGTGCGCTGGATTCGCGGCGGCGACGCATTGAATGAATTCCTTGCCAAGACGCTGGCTTCCATCAAATAGTCAGAGCGGTCGGGTTTCTTTAGCTGCCGCTTCCTTCTTAAGTTCGCGTCGTTTTCTAGCGAGTGGAGTGCGGATTGCTACGCGAACATGGCGCGGGCGTCGAGCTTCTTTGGTTGTGTGGCGAAAGATTCGGTCAGGAAGTGCATGAAGGGAAGCATGACGCGGAAGCGTTCGACGATTTCTTTGTAGAGCTTCGGGGAAGTGGCGAGGCTGGGCGGAAGTTCCTTATACAAAATGTAGTACTTGAAGCGCAGCAAATCGGCGGCGGGATGGTCAGCGGGGAAGCCTCGAGGAACGCGCGAGAGCTGATCGCCGTACAAGTCACCCAGCAGTTTGCGCACAAGGCGCGCAGCGAGAATGCGGCGAAACTCTTCGTGGCGGGTGGCGATGCGTTCGCGGATGGCCAGCAACTCCGGCGGCTCGGGCGAGTAGACGCCACCGCCGATGGCGACTTCCTTGTGCGAGATGGCGATGTAGTAGCCGGCCTGGCCGTGGGACGTCGTGCCGCGGCGGTGGAACGTGGCGGCGATTTGCTCCTTGTAAGGCTTCTTGTCCTTGCTGAAGCGCACATCGCGATAGATGCGGAATATGGCCTTGCCGGGATCGGTTTCGTATTCGGGAGCGAAGTCGTGGAGGGCGAGGTTTAAGGCGTCGATTAATTGGCGCAACGGCTCTTTGACTTTTTCTTCAAACAGCGGTTTGCGCGGCAGAAACCATTCTCGATTGTTGTTGCGCGCCAGGCCCCGGAAGAATTGAAGAGCTTCCTGGGGAAAGCCAGTGAAGGGGGAGCGCATGCAGACCTCCGTTCCGGAAGTGTCTCACAGACTAGACAGAATTGATTGTTCTTAGCGGAAGGAAAATCGCGGGTTTGAAGACCCGCCACTACAAAAGCGGGAAAGAATGAAGAGAGATTCCTCGCTTCGCTCGGAATGACAACGGTGATGGTTAGAGACGAGAAGCAGCGGCGCGGGCGCTTTCCAGAAAATCGGCCGAAGCGGGATCATCGGAGAAACTAGGTTTCGGAGCGCGCAGCAAGAGAAAGAGTTCGCCGGCCCAGAGCAAGATATCCAGCAAACGGCCGCGCTCAAGATTGCTCAGGCCTTCGTAGTGCAGGCTGACATCGAGCGCCTTGCGCGAACATTCCTCGATGAACGCGCGCATCGCGGCGGGACTGGCTGCTTGCGATCGATATTGCTGTCCGCGAGGATCCACAGCTTCCAACCGTTCGTAGCAGTGCAGCAGAAAGTGATTTAGGCAAAAAGCCTGTTGATCCAGGGAAGTAATCGCGGCGCAACCACAAGCACCTTCGCAGCAGTTCCGTTGCAAAAGCATCGTATCCATTTGGCCCAGGCCCCTTCTTCGCGCTCAAACCCCCAACTCATTGCAATTCTACCCTTCATTAAGATGCGTTACGCCAGGCAGACGGTTTGTTCTGCGGGAGCGGACTCCTGCAGCCTTAAACCCGCTTCGGCGTCATTTGTTTCCGCGGGAAAATCAGCCGTTAGCGGCGCGTGCGCCAAAAGCGTTTGCACGCGTAGGCAGCGGTCAACATAGCTGGCCAAGATCGCACGTACCCAGCGCACGTTTTCATTGCAGCGCTTGTGGCACTCGCTTCCCGTCCAGAACGTGATCACCGTGATGAGCCGAGCCTCCTGGTCCGAATTCATCACCATGCACCCGGCAAAGCCCGCTACCTCTTTTAACGAACCAAGGATGGCATTCGGAAGAAAAGCGGAAGCACTTTTTGCCTTTTCTGGTTTGGCCACGAATTCGACACTAAGAGCCATCGTCCCGGACAGATTGGGTGCCAGAGCATTTCCAAGCCTGGAGCGACTAGCAGTGGGGTGGAAGCCGAGGTTTCTTGAACTGCCAAAGCAGGGTACCCGAGTGGACACGATTTCCTCCGGACAGCGCTTCACAGTAGATGCTCACCCTTGGGAGAGGGGAGGCGCATCCTCGCCCGTTCAGGGCAGGCCAGGATGCGCCTACTGGGGCACACGGGGGCCGGGGAGGGTCCCCCATGGATAAGAATCCCGGCCATACCGGGACTTTACGAAGGAGTAGTGCGCCCAAAATGGGAAGCGTTTCACGGCATTTGAAAGACGCTGTCGGGGCCCTGTTAAGGGGTGAGTTCGTATAACAAGCAGACCAAGTGCATACGCAGGCGACGCCCCTAATCTAGGCTGATGTTCCATTGCTCCGAGAGGGGGGCAACGGTATACTCCAACCCCCAGCGTCTGAGGCACAAGTGGAATTCTTTGCGTTTGACAAAGCCTACGTGGAGCGGCTGCGAGACGGAGATCCCACGACGGAGCACCACTTTGTCTCGTATTTTGAGCAACTTCTGCGAATCAAGTTGCGGGCCAGGATGCTCACGTCTGATCGCGTAGAGGATCTGCGTCAGGAGACCTTCATCCGGGTGATAGCGGCGCTGCGCCGGGAGGGAGGAGTGCGCCAACCGGAGCGGTTCGGAGCCTTCGTTAACTCCATTTGCAACAATGTTTTATTGGAATACTACCGGTCCAGTGGCAGGAACCAGCAGATGGATGATAGCCACCTGGAAACCATTGATAAAGTACTGGATCTTGAAGGGATGCTGGTCACGAAACAGTCAGCAGAGCGTGTTCGCCAAATCTTAGCGGAAATGCCGGCGCGGGACAGGGAATTGCTACGCGCTATCTTCCTGGAAGAAAAGGACAAAGACGCGATTTGCAGGGATTTTGGGGTGGACCGGGATTACCTGCGGGTGCTGGTGCACCGGGCCAAAGATAAGTTCAAAACATTGTACGAAAAGGACCAAATAGGTGTTGGGCGGCGGGTAGGCGGGGCGGGAGTTTAGTGAAACGATTTTGTGGTCTCCCGCACTACCCATCGGAAGGTATAAATGGACCATAACGAAGCAATACGACTGCAAGCCGCTGAAAAGTATGTACTTGGCGAGCTTCCCGCGGAGTTGCGCGGGGCCTACGAAGAACATTATTTCGAGTGTGGCGAGTGCGCCCTGGAGGTAAAAGCCGCCGCCGCCTTTATCGATACAAGCCGAGAAGAGTCCCGGAGGGCTCCGGAAAAAGCTGCCTCAAGGAGCCGCGAGAAAGCCTCCGGAGACTGGTTTTTTTGGCTACGCCCCGCGTTTGCCGTGCCGGCATTGGCAGTTTTGCTGGGGATAGTCGGCTATCAAAACCTAGTTACGCTGCCGCATTTGAGATCGGCGAGTAGCGTTGCCAGTTCCCAGCCGTTTAGCGAGTTTTCCCTTGGAAGCACCAATGTGCGCGGGGGCGAAGCAACCAAGGTGCAAGTTCGTAAGGACGAAGCATTTGCGCTGGATTTTGATTTCCTGCCGACAAGTTCCTCTGACCATTACATCTGCCAATTGCAGGACGAAACTGGGCGGGTGATACAGCAATGGCTTATTCCTTCGGAAAAGACGAATCAGGAAATACACCTGCTCGTGTCGGGAGGGTTGGAGCGTTCCGGGAAGTATAGCGTGGTGTTTTCCGGCGACAGGGGCGGGACCGGTCAATGGTCCAAAGAGAATCAAGTGTCAAGGATGGATTTTACAGTTGAAATTCGTCCCTGAATGAGTAAGTATCTCCCGCATTCCAGCCTGCGAGGTCCCCACATGGCAAAATTTGAGCCCCTTCGTTTCCATTTTCATGCAACAGGTTACGCGTTAAGCGCGCATTTCCATCGGCCCGTGGACGTGCCGATTCCGGCGCAAGCGGCGCTAGCGTTGCCGATTGAGGGCGGTGCTGCGCATTCGGGAGTCGACAAGTTCGAGATACCGAGGCTGGTATCTTTCCATTCCGCGCACACACATCTATCCGGAAGCTACCAGGACAAGGACACGACCACGACAAGCGTGACGGTAGTCGTGGAGGGTTTGAGCATACTGGATTTTCTGACCGTGGACCGGATGGTGACGCGGTTGACTTCGGAATACGAACTCGATAAGAAAAACAGTGAGAACCACATCATTGCGTTGGGAAGCCACTTCGATGGACTGAAGTTGGGCGGATACGAGGTGAAGGTGACGTTGCGTCATGATTTGTTGCGGAAGAGCAAGACCTTTGAGGACCTAAAAAAAGGTGTTAAGAACGATGCGAAATCCGGGAAAATCGTAGTTGAGGGCGACGAGGTCCTGCTGTGCTCGCTGGTAGAGAAGATCGAGACGGATTTGCCGGGCGCGGAAATCGAAGGTCACACGATCACGGTTCCGCACTTCGGGAAGATTGCGCTGGCGGAAGTGTTTGCTGGCCGCAACATCCGGACGCTGACGATGCTGCGGTTCGAATTGGGTTCCCCCGATGGAGGGGGCGGCACCTCCGGAGGTGGTACGACAAACGGGCGCCCGCCGTAGTCCTGCTCTTAAGTTTTATTTTTTTCTTCTCGGCTTGCCATCGTCCGACAAGTCCTCAGCCTGTTTACGAAGACGCGCGAGCAAAGTTAAATCGCGGTGAAACACCGGCAGCTTTCGAAGAAGCGGATCACGCTCTGAAGCAATTCCCTTCGGAAAAAACAGAGTGGCACTGGCGATTTTGGGTGTTGAAGGCAGAGATACTTCATGCGCAGGGCCTAGACAGAGAGTGTCTGCTGCTTCTCAAAGCGGAACTGCCGTCCTCGCTTAGTACCAGCGATCTGGCAGTGCGACGGAAGCTTGCCCAAAGCGCAGCCAGCGCCTCCCTTCTGCAACTGGCCGACGCGGATCGATTTTCGGCAGAGGCCGAATCTCTCGCAAACGCAAACCGTCCCGAGTTGTTGGGTGAGGTCTCCCTAAGAAAGGGAACCATCCATTTCATCAAGAACGAGGCCTTTGAGGCCGAAGCTGACTACCGCAAGGCGCTTGAGTTCGCACGCCAGCAGAAAGACCCTTTCCTGGAAGCTGCGGCGCTCAGCGGACTAGGTGTGGCGACAATCAAGGACGGTCGTTACGACGCATCCATTGACTGGAACCGTGCTGCGGCGGAACTGGCGCGTTCGATAAGGGCAACAGGCTCCTTGGCGAAAACTTTGGGAAACACGGGGTGGAGCTACATAGAATTGGGTGATTTTCAAAACGCGCTCACGTTTTATAAACAGGCGGAGGACGCGTCGGTGAAGAGCGGTTTAATAGCTGATCAAACCTACTGGCTCACGGGCGTCGCTTTTGCGTATCAGGGACTTGGTGACGATAGCAACGCTGAGGCAATTCTCAAGCAAGCGCTGCAGCTGGCTCGCTCGCAGGACGACAAGGAAACTTTAGTGCAATGCCTGACTCAGCTTGCCTGGATTGCGCTGGGAACGGGAAGGAATGATCAGGCAGAGGAATATAATAAGGAAGCAACCGATGTCGAAAGACTAGGACTGGGGCCCAGGCTAGCCATCGACTCAACGCTACTTCGAGGTCTTATCGCCGCGGGCAGACACAGTTACCCGGAAGCTGAGCAATCGCTGCAGGAGGTGATTCGGGAATCACAAGCGACCAAATTTCAGAGGTGGAAAGCCCAAGCTGAGTTGGCGAACGTTTACGCAGGCGAAGGTCTGGACGCCAGGGCCGAACAGGAGTATCGCCGTTCGCTGGAGGCCATCGAGGATGCTCGGGCGTCAGTACAGTCAGAAAGATTCCGGCTCTTCTTTTTGTTCAATACTATCCGCTTCTACAGCAATTTCGTCGAGTATCTGATTTCCAGACACCGGATTGAAGACGCGTTGCAAGTGGCCGAATTGAGCCGCGCAAGGACGCTGGCGGAAGGACTCGGCGCGGCGCCCAAGACGCTTTCGCTTCCGTTGCCTGATTTTCATCCGCAAAGAATTGCACAGCGCCGCAAAGCGGTCATTTTGGTTTACTGGCTGGCGCCTCAGCAGTCCTATTTGTGGGTGATCACTCCGACCAAGATCAGTTCTTTTACACTTGCCAAACAGTCGGAAATCGAAGCGCTCGTGAATGAGTATCGAGCCGCGATGCAAAGCGGGAAGGACGTGCTTGGGGGAGGAAATCCAGCCGGAAAGAACTTATATACAATGCTGATAGCGCCGGCGCAGAAGATGATTCCGCAAAATTCACGAGTGATTGTTCTTCCGGACGCGAATCTGTACCGATTGAATTTTGAGGCGTTGCCGGTCCTAGGTTCGGCTCCCCACTATTGGATTGAGGACGTGACCGTAAGCACGGCGAGTTCGCTGACGTTGCTAGGGGGCCGGACCGCGCCGCCGGCAAAAACGGAAAAGAAGCTTCTGCTTGTGGGAAACACGGTCTCGCCCAACCAGGATTTCCCGGCGTTGACACAGGCTCCAGAGGAAATGAAAGACATCGAGCAATATTTCCCAGAACGAGAACGCCAGGTGCTGGAAGGGAAGCAAGCCACGCCGAAGGCATATCTCGAGAGCAGCCCGGAGCGATTTTCGTATGTGCATTTTGTGACGCATGGTACTTCCAATATGAGCCATCCACTGGAATCGGCAGTCATCCTGAGCCCGGAGGGGGATTCGTACAAACTGTACGCACGAGAGATCGTGCAGCATCACATGAACGCGAATCTGGTGACGATTTCCGCGTGCAACGGGGCGGGAACGCAGTCGTATTCCGGGGAAGGGCTGGTGGGCCTGTCGTGGGCATTTGTGCGGGCGGGGGCTCACAACGTTATCAGCGCGCTTTGGGAAGTCAGCGACGTGTCCACACCGCGTTTGATGGATGCGCTTTACGGAGGATTAAGCCGAGGAAAAGACCCGGCAACAGCGCTTCGAGACGCGAAGCTGGCGATGCTGCATGGAAGTTCGAATACGGTGTTCCGGAAGCCATTTTATTGGGCGCCGTTTCAACTGTACACCGGGTCGTAGGTGGGCAAGCGGGCCCAAGGCCCACCTCAGAAGGTGGCCGCTACCCATTGCCGTCAGGTCTGAGCCAGCGCTTTCAGGTCGTTTAGAGAGCCATTGAAGCGGTCCCGGTCGACCGCAGTGTTCACGCCGGTGATCTGTCCGGTTTGTGAAAATTGCCAGAGAGTCCAGTTATTCCAGGCCATTGGTAGGTTGGGTTGCGGCGCAGTCGTGTAATGCGCAATCCACAGAGGGTAACCGGAAAGCTGCTGCAAGTCGCTGCCGAGCAAGCCCTCGATAAACGGTTTAAAAGTGTAAACGAAAGGCTTGAGCCCGAATGCTTGTTCGACGGCAGTGAGCCAGCCGAGAATCGTTGGCAGGCGATTCTGGGGCGGGACGGAGGGCCACACGTCCCGGTTTGGATTTTGCGAAGTGGGTTCGAGATCGACCATGGGCGGAAGATCGCCCGGAAGCAGGGTGCCAAGAGTTTGAATGTAGTGATTGGCCTGGTCTTGTGCTGAAGCCAGAGGCCAGAAAAAATGATAAGCACCGCGAAGCAGGCCGTTGTCGCGGATGCGCTGCCAGTTTCCCGCAAACTGGGCATCCACGCTTTGCGCGCCTAGAGAGGCGCGAGCGTAAGCGAAAGAGATGTTCGCCTGGGAAACGGCATTCCAATCGACGGTTCCCTGATTCGAGGAAACGTCGATGCCGAGAGGAAATGCGCCGTTAGGTGACATAGCTGGAATCTCCGTTTGAACGAAATGATTTGGCCTGAAAGCCCGAGATCGCAGAGCGGCGTCACACTTCAGGACACAAAACCGCCCTCGCGTAATATACCCAGTTGGTCTAGTCTCTAACGGAGATAGTGACCAAACAAGGTGAAACGCTTCACCGCATTTGCGTCACTAATGAATAAGACCAGCGGAAACCATTCAGAGCGGGGGGTGTCCATGCCGGCAGGATTGGATAATTTGAAGCATATCGTCGTGCTGATGATGGAGAACCGGTCGTTTGACCACATGCTGGGCGCGTTGATGAAGCAATATCCGAAGATCAATGGGTTGACGGGGAATGAGTCGAATCCCGACACAAACGGCGCTATCGTAAAGGTCCAGCCAAACGCACAATTCCAAAGCCAGCTCGATCCCGACCCTGATCATCATTTTCCCGGTGTTGATCTTCAGATCTTTGGCACCACTCAACAAGGGGCGGGACGAGTTGCCAACATGCAAGGCTTCGTGCAGGACTACTTCAGCCAGACCAACGACCTCAATCGATCCCACAACATCATGTATTACTTCACGCCCGATAAGCTGCCAGTGCTCACTACGCTGGCTACCGAGTTCGCCGTCTTCAACGGCTGGTTCTCTTCGATTCCGGGGCCGACGATATGCAACCGAGCGTTTGCACACTACGGAACTTCATTTGGCCAAGTGGGAATGGACATTTTTTATGTGCTGGACAAAATTCCCAGCATTTATGAGCGGATGGTGCAAGCCAATCCGAGCCAAAGCGCCAAGATCTACTACTACGACCAACAAAGCTCGACAATGGAAATTGTGAACCTTTTGAAAAACGAGCCGCAGATTTTCGCCACTTATGACCAATTCATCGCTGACTGCAAGTCCGGGGATTTGCCTGAGTACAGCTTCATCGAACCTTGCTACAACGATCACGCCGGGGCGGACGGCGGCCAGATTCTTGCGTCCGACCAGCATCCGGATCACAACGTGCAAGAAGGTGAGAATTTCATCGCGAATACGTTCAATGCCATCCGCACGAACCCGGATCTGTGGCAAAGCACAGCGATGTTGGTTGTTTACGACGAGCACGGGGGTATCTACGACCACGTCGTCCCGCCGAACTGTGATCCCAATTTTCCAGACGGACACACGGCGACCGGAGATGCCACAGGCACCGGTACGCCTTTCGCATTTGACCGGCTTGGCATTCGCGTGCCTGCCGTGCTTGTCTCTCCTTGGATTCCTCGCGGAACCGTTATTCCAGGCACCGAGGATCCTGCCAAGGGGAGGATTTTCGAACATGCTTCCATTCCCGCGACCGTGACCCAGTTCTTTCTCGGAAACTTCGACAACCGTACGGCAAGAGAGAAGAACGCCCAGACTTTTCTGAACATCCTGACCGATAACATGCGGCCGGATGACGACTGTGTCGTCTTCAACTGAGGAGAGGAGCGATTATGCCGCCGAAAGTCGTGAAAGTGCCGAAGACTGACCCGAAAGCCTTCAATCCCAACCGTCCGGCGGGCAAACTCTTGCTTGCCCAAACGCAACACCTCCGGGAAGGATTGATCAGACATTTGCACGAGGTATCAACAGTACTCGCAATGGACATCCGATCGCTCAAGACTGAAGGCGACGTGAGTGACTACGTAAGGAAGGTAACCTCGATCCTTCATCCATACGGCACAAGGAGGGCGGGAAGAAAGGTGGCATCTTGAGACTTAAGCTCCTCATTCTCTTTCTCCTAGCGTCTTGCGCGCCGATTGTTTTGGCTCAGCAGCCTTCAAAAACGGACACAGGACCGGACAATCCATCCGAAGCATACAAGCTGCAGCACAGTTGTTTTGAAATCAAAGGGATTATGGATTGTGCGGAGGAATTGTTTACCGGTCAGCCGGTGCATATAGCTGTCGGAAGTATCGCGCCACAAAACGGATTCGCCGCCGGCTTGGCTTACGTCGGGCACAAAACCACCCCCAATTGGAGGACGACCTGGGACGCCGACGCGGTGGCCTCCGAAAACGAATCTTGGCGAGCGGGAGTCTACTTAAAACTAGTGGACACGAAGGAACCTCCACGCAAGCCGGAATTTGGTACCAAGGGCCGGAACCTGAAGCCGAACCTGACGGCGTTGCCCGAGCGACCGGTTATAAACCTCTACGTTCAGACCATTACGCTCAACAAGCTCACCTACTTTGGATTGGGTCCGAGCACGACGGAAGCTGGACGCTCTTTTTATGGAATGCGACAGACGATCGTCGGCGCCAGCGCTGTCAAGCCGTTTTACGCGAAACTCAGCGCCGCCTTTTACGGGGAGATGAACGGACGATTCGTAGACATTCGCCCGAGCCTTGGTCAGCCCAGCCCGACCATCGGCGCGTTGTACACCGAGGCGACGGCGCCAGGTCTCACTAATCAGCCAGGAACAGTGCAATTCGGCGAGGGCGTGCGCATGCGCCCTGTGTGGTTTGATGATTTTCTACACTTGGACTACAACCTGACCTATCAGCAATACGTCGCACCGGGAAACTCTTCGTTCACTTTTCAGCATCTAACGACCGATTTGTCGCATCAATTCGCGATCTGGCGAAAGACGACGCGCATCATCCTGCCGAGGGATACTAACGGACCGGACGAATGCTCGGTGGATCGAGATTCGGAAAATGCGGAATGTTCGGTGGACAAATTCGCACTGCACCACGAATGCCTCAATCCTCAAACCGCGAAAAGCGCCGAATGCAAGGAGATTAGCCGAGATCTGCAGGGGAGTTTTGGCCTGCGCGTTTATTCGGCGCTGTCAATGACGCCAGGCGGCAACGTGGTGCCCTTCTATTTTCAGCCCACGTTGGGCGGCTCGGACATCAACGGCAACCAGTCGTTGAGTAGCTATCAGGACTTCCGGTTTCGAGCGCCAAATGTTCTGTTGATTCGAGAGAATTTTGAGCAATCCATCTTCAGCCTGCCGATCGGCGTAGCGTTCATGGCCGATGAAGGCAAGGTTGGACTAAGCCGCGGGGATTTGGGTTCGAATCCGTGGCTACACAGTTTTTCTGCTGGACTTACGTTGCGCGCCGGAGGATTCCCGCAAGTTTTTTTGCTATTTTCCTGGGGCGGAAAAGAAGGAACCCACACCATCGCCAACGTGAATACGTCCTTGCTTGGCGGATCGGCGCGACCTTCCCTGTATTGATATCCAGCTCGATTTGTCAGATAGCGGAATTGGCAATGGCGCGGATTTCGTTTTCCGGGTAGCCGAGGCTTTGCAGATGTGCGGAAGTGTGTTCGCCGAGGCGCCTGCGATATTTGCTTCAAGCGAGGACGGTTACGACTGAGCGGCAAAGGCTGCGGGAAGAGCACAAACCCAACGAACAGTGCTTGCTCGAACATCCGCTATCCCCGACAATATGAGGTTTAAAGCATCGAAATTTTCGTGACCGTGAGTTGCGCCGATTCTGGTAGACAATAAAGAGAGAGATGGCCAGTCCATTTAGTTCCGCAAAACGATTTATTGCTTATTTTTCGATGGAAATTGCGCTGGAGAACTCCATGCCGAGCTACAGCGGCGGCTTGGGAGTTCTTGCCGGTGACACCATTCGCGCTGCCGCCGATTTGCGCCTGCCGATGGTGGCGGTGTCGTTGCTCTACCGCAAGGGATACTTCACACAGCGTCTGGCGGAAGACGGCTCACAGATCGAAGAACCGGTTGAGTGGAAGGTTGAGGATTTTCTGAAGGAAGAATCGGCTCGGACCCACGTATCCATAGAAAATCGCCGCGTCGAGCTTCGCTGTTGGCGCTATTCGGCAAAAGGGGTTCGCGGCTTCGAAGTTCCCATCTATTTTTTGGACGCCGATTTGCCTTCCAACGCGGAAGCGGATCGCAATCTTACCGGAGCACTGTATGGGGGAGATTCGTACTATCGCCTTTGCCAGGAAGTGGTGCTGGGAATCGGCGGCGTGCGCATGTTGAAAGCGCTGGGCTACGACACCTTGACGCGATACCACATGAACGAAGGCCACGCCGCGCTTCTCGCTCTGCAATTGCTCGATGACGAGGTCGAGAAGGGCGGCCGGCAATCCGTCCAGAAAGAAGACATTGAAAAGGTCCGCGGCAAATGCGTATTCACTACGCATACACCGGTCCCGGCTGGCCACGATCGTTTTCCAATGGAATATCTGACGCGCGTGTTTCCCGCCCAGACGCAGTTTCTTGACTTGAAGGACCCCACCTCTGCCGAACTCCTTAAGCGAGTTCTACAGACCGAGCAGCACTTCTCTGGCCTCCAGGAAGCAGCCCGCAGCGGCGCCACTCTCAACATGACGCAATTGGCGTTGAGCCTGAGCACTTACGTGAACGGCGTCGCAAAGCAACACGGCGAAACTTCGCGGCAGATGTTTCCGGAAGTGCCCATCGAAGCCATCACCAACGGCGTGCACGCGGCTTCGTGGACTTGCCCCGCGTTTCACCAGCTTTTCGACCGCTACATTCCCTCGTGGCGCGAGGACAATTACAGTTTGCGGAGCGCACTCGGGCTGCCAGCGGAAGACGTCTGGTCGGCCCATCTGATCGCTAAGCACGAGTTGCTCGAAGTGGTCCGGACAAAAACCGGCTTGAAGTTGGATCCAGAGACATTCACGATCGGCTTTGCGCGCCGCGCCACCGGATACAAGCGCGCCGATCTCATTTTGTCCGATCTGGACCGGCTGCGCGAGATTGCCAAGGATGCCGGCCAGTTCCAAATTATTTTCGCCGGCAAAGCGCATCCCAACGATGGCGGGGGCAAAGACATCATTCGGCGTATTTTCAAAGCGAAGAAAGCCCTCCGGAAAAGTGTTCACGTCGTTTTCCTGGACGACTACAACTTGGATCTGGGCGGGAAAATTACCTCAGGCGTCGACCTGTGGCTCAACACGCCGCAATTTCCCCTCGAAGCTTCCGGTACCAGCGGAATGAAAGCGGCGCTGAATGGCGTGCCCAGCCTGAGCATCTTGGATGGTTGGTGGGTAGAGGGCCACATCGAAGGCGTGACCGGCTGGTCGATTGGCGAGCCACGGCGCGGCGCAGGAGAAGCCGCCGCGACGGACAACCAAGCGGAGGCGGAGTCGCTTTATTCGAAACTGGAGAGCGTCATTCTTCCTTTGTATTACGGGGAGCGCCACAAGTTTCTGGAAGTCATGCAGCACGCCATCGCCATCAACGGTTCGTTCTTCAACACGCAGCGCATGGTGCAGCAGTACATCACCGATGCGTATCTTCGGTAAACACGCAAGAACTGCTTTTTGTACTAGCGAAGAAGATTTTTGTACAGAGCCATCCCCACGGCAGCATCCATGCCCAGTTTTTCAAGCGCGGCAATTTCGCGTTTCGTCTTGATGCCGCCCGCAGCGATGATGGGATGTGAAGTTGCGGAACGTAGCTTTCGAAACCAGGCGAGATTTGCCCCGGCCATGGTGCCTTCGCGATCCACGTCGGTGCAGAGAAACGCTGCACAGTACGGCTCAAGCTGGGGTATCACGAGTTGTGCTTCAAGCGCGATGCGCTTCCGCCAGCCGTGAATCGTGATCCGGCCGCGATCCGTATCCAGTGCCACAACGACGCGGGTGCGCCCCAGTTTTTTTGCAAGCTGCCTGAGAAAGGGCATGTCTAGCGCGCCCTCTCGAAATGCTGCGCTTCCCACGATGATTTGGTCCGCACCCCACCCAGCAACTTTTTGCGCGCGGCACAAATTTCGAATCCCCCCGCCAACACGGACATTCATTGCAAAGTCTTTCTTTGCCCTTCCGCAGAGTTCCGCAGCCAATGCATCGTTGGGGACTTGTCCCATCGCGGCGTCGAGGTCAATCACATGGAGCCAAGGATACTTCTTGAATTTTTCAAGCAATCTAAAAACATCGGCGACCGCAAGCTCTCGCTTTTTTCCGTGAACCAACTGCACGGCCTGGCCATTTTGCAGATCGATGCAGGGAATCAACATGGCAGGCGAACTGCGATACCATTTGCCGCTAGAAATTCCTTTAGTGCTCGAATGGATTGCACGCCGTCGTGAAAAATGGTAGCGGCGAGCGCGGCGTCTGCCGCCCCTTCCTTGAAAATTTCCTTGAAATGTTCCGGCAGTTTCGCTCCTCCGGAAGCAATCACCGGAACTGTGACCGCGCGAGAGAGGGCTGATGTCAATGGCACATCGAATCCGATCTGCGTCCCGTCGCGATCGACGGAAGTGAGCAGAATTTCTCCCGCGCCCGCGGCGACGCCCATATTTGCCCATAGCAGCGCGTCCAGCGAAGCGGACTCGCGTCCCCCACACACCATGACGTCCCAATGATCGCCGCAACGCTTTGCATCAATCGCGAGGACCACAGCTTGTGCGCCAAATTCGCGGGAGAGTTCAGAAATCAATTGGGGCCGCTCGACTGCGGCGGTGTTCACCGTGATTTTGTCGGCGCCAGCGCGCACAACAGCACGCCCGTCCTCCACCGTTCGAATGCCCCCGCCCGCAGTCAGCGGGATGGCCAGCTCGGCAGCCACGCGGCGAATCGTTTCGAGAAACGTAGGCCGGCGGTCGCGCGAAGCCGCAATGTCCAGCACAACCAATTCGTCGGCGCCCTCCGCGTTGTATCGCGCTGCGAGTGCTACGGGATCACCTGCATCGCGCAGGCCGACAAAATTCACTCCTTTCACCACGCGCCCGCCATCCGTATCGAGACAGGGAATAATGCGATGGGCCAGGCTCATGCCGCCATCCTCAGAAAATTCTCGAGTACCCGGGCTCCAGCGTCCCCGCTCTTTTCCGGATGGAATTGCACGGCGCAGATGTTCTTGTGCTCGATGACCGCGGCGAAATCCGCACCGTGACGGCAACTAGCACAGACGCTGTCATCAAGATCAAGGGCGGCAAACGAGTGCGCAAAATAAAAATACGCGCCTGGTGAGACGCCGTTGAGTAGTCGCGATTCCTGCTTCAACTTGAGTGGGTTCCAACCCATGTGCGGAAGCTTCACCGTCGACGGCAAAGTGCTGACTCTTCCGCGTAACAAATTCAAGCCCTGAAGTTCCGGAGCTTCTTCGCTCGATTGGAACAGCACCTGCAAACCGAGGCAAATTCCGAGGAACGGAATGCCGCGATGAATTGCCTCGAGCAAAGGTGAACGAAGATTCTGCTGGTCCAGTGCGCGAGCCAATGCGGCGTAGTGGCCAACTCCCGGAAGCAACAAAGCTTCAGCATTGCTGATGCACTCGGCGGAATTAGCGCGCTGTGCGGTCGCCCCGAGCCGTTGCAGCGCGCGTTCCACCGAGGGAACATTTCCCGCTCCGTAGTCGATAAGCGTCAGGTTCACAGGAGCCCCTTCGTGCTGGGGAGGATTTTTCGCAGCCGCTTGTCGCGCGTCGCCGCGAAACGCACCGCTCGCGCAAAAGCTTTGAACAGGGCTTCTATTTGGTGATGCGGGGACCTTCCGTACAGCACTCGCAAATGTACGTTGGCCTTCGCGCTTTGCGCGAATCCCTGAAAGAAATCTTCCGCTAGTCCCGTTTGAAAATCACCCACCTGCCGCGCGGCGATCTTTCCTTTCACCACGCAGTAGGGCCTCCCGCCAAAGTCCACTGCCGCGGCCGCCAGCGTCTCATCCATGGGCATCAGAAAGTAGCCAGCGCGCAAAATGCCGCGCTTCGAACCGAGCGCTTTTTGCACCGCTTCGCCCAGCGCAATTCCCAGGTCCTCAACGGTGTGGTGCTGGTCCACATCCAGATCCCCGCGCGCGCTGATTTCCAAATCAAACGCGCCGTGGCGCGCCACTAACTCCAGCATGTGGTCTAGGAAGCAAATTCCAGTGGAAACTCGGGCCTTTCCTTTTCCATCAAGATTCAGCTTGACGTGGATGTCCGTTTCATTCGTCTTGCGATGGATGGCGGCAGTACGCGGCATGGTCGTTCGTCATGCTCCAGTCTTCAGGCTTGTTTCTGCCAAGTTTTTCGAATGAGGCGCACCAAACAGTGCATCTCGGAAGCAGTCCCAATCGTGATGCGCACAAAGCCGGGGCCCATATCCTTGCTGCGGTCGCGCAGAAGAATGCCCTTCTTTTCTAACTTGCGGAACAGCGCCGGTCCAGAGAGACCGAAATTCGCCAGTAAAAAATTGCCAGAGCTCGGAAAGGTCCGCACACCGATTTTCTGGAGCTCTGCCGATAGCCATGCGCGCAATCGTTTCACTTGGTTTACATAGGCGCGCATCGTCTTACCGTCGTTTGCCGCGGCTTCCGCTGCAACCAGCGCCGCCAGATTCACAGGAAAAGGCGGCATCGCCCGCCGCACTAACGCCAACGACTTCTTGCAGCCGATGACAGCGCCCAGCCGCAAGGCCGCAAGCCCGGCCTCTTTTGAAAAGGTGCGCGCAACAAATAACTGCGGATATTTGCGAATCCATGGCACGGCTGTAAAGTCCGAAAACTCGGCATACGCTTCGTCCATAACCACAACGGTGTGCGTCGCCACTCGCAGGATGCGGTGCAACTCCTTCTCCCGGATTAGCGTTCCCGTAGGATTGTTGGGATTGGCGATGAACAATATGCGCGGTTTCTTGCGCAACTCCGCAGTCACTTCTTCCAGCGGGAACTGCATTTCACTCCCGTAGCGCAGCACCTGAACCTTAGCGCCCGCGATTTCCGCGTAGTAGCGGTACATCGGAAACGTTGGCTCACAAATCAGGATGTGTGTGCCTGGCTCGGCGAACGTGTCGAAAAACACCCGCAGGGCGTCGTCACCGCCATTGGTGAGCAGCAATTCTTCCGGTCGCACGCGAAAGTGCTGCGCAAGCCGCTTTGTCGGTGCTTGATACTCGGGGTACATGGCAATTTGTTTGGAAGTGAGCCTTGCCAGCGCTTGCCGCACCGCGGGCGAGCAGCCTGCTGTGTTCTCGTTGAAATCCAGCCGCACCTTGTCCGATCGTCCTTCGGCTGGCGCTTCGTAGGTTCGGCGCTTCAAGATCGCTTCCCGCACGGGCAATTTGATTTTCATCGGCGAACTCTCACGGCGTTGCGATGTGCCAGCAAGCCTTCGGATTCTGCCAGGGTTTCCACAGCATCGGCGAGGTGCAAGAACCCCTTGCGAGAAATGTTTTGCACGCTGATGCACTTCACGAAATCCGCAGTCGACAGCCCACCTCGCCGTCGCGCCCATCCGCCAGTTGGCAAGACGTGATTGCTTCCCGTCGCATAATCGCCGAGCGGCTGCGCGCCCCAGGGGCCCAGGAATACAGTCCCCGCCGCGTGAATTTTTTGAAGAAGTTTTCCGTCGTTTTCGGGGAGACTCAGATGTTCCGGTGCAAACCGGCTGATAAATTCACAGGCATGGTCCAGTGAATTCGCGATCAAGATCGCCCCGGCAGTTTCCGTGGAAACGCCGGCCATACTCGCCGGCAATTCTTCGAGCTGCCAATGGACTTCTCGCTGAACCTCACGGGCCAAACTGTGCGAAGTCGTCACAAAAAAGCTACTGGCATCTTCCGCGTGCTCGGCCTGCGCCAGAAGGTCGGCCGCAATCCAGCGCGGATTGCCATGGACCGCGAAGACAATAGCCTCCGTTGGCCCTGCCGGCAAATCAATGGCGCAATCGCTGCTCACGATCTGCTTGGCGGCAGTTACATATTTGTTCCCCGGCCCAAAAATCTTGTCCACGCGTGGAATGCTTTTCGTGCCATAGGCCAGCGCTGCAATGGCCTGCGCGCCCCCGATCCGTGCGATTTCTTGAATGCCCAAGATTCTTGCCGCCGCCAGCAGCTCGGCATTCGGTTTTGGGCAAACAGCGATAATGCGCGAAACGCCGGCAACCTGCGCTGGGACTGCTGTCATCACCAGAGTCGAGACGAGCGAAAACCCTCCGCCCGGTATGTAACACCCAATCGCCTCGATTGGCCGGACCATTTGCGAAATCTTCACGCCCGGCGTGGTTTCGACGCTCCAGGGGCGCGGGAGCTGCTTTTCGGCCACCTTCCGTACATTCACGACCGCTTTCCGGATCGCCGCGCCAAACTTCGGACTAACTTGTTTTTCCGCAGCCCCCATTTCCCTTCGCGAAATCCACACTCCGCTCTTTGCAAGATCGATCTCATCCAGTTCTTTCGTCCACGCAAACAAAGCCGCATCGCCTCGACGGCGAACATCCGCAACGATTTCGGTGGCAACTGCCAACGCCTTTGCATCCTGCTGTGCGCGGCGCGAGAGCAGCCATTTTTCCGTTCGAGGCGTGAGTTTCAGGATTCGCATCAGATCACGATCTTGTTCAAGGGGTATTCGACAATGCCTTGGGCTTTGGCGGCCTTCAGTTTCGGCAAAATCTGCCGCACCACCGCTTCCTCCACGATCGTGTTGATCGCCACCCATTCGGGATCGCTCAAAGCGGAAATGGTTGGCTTTTTCAGCGCGGGTAAGACACTCAGCACGCCAGACAAATCATCGCGATGAACGTTGAGCAACAGGCCAACTTTACTGGCCGCCGCAATTGCGCCCTGTAGCATCAGAATCAAATTCTCCGCCTTTTCCCGTTTCCACGGATCGCTAAAGGCCGCGCGGTTCATAATAAAAACGGTGGCGGATTCCAACACAGTGTCCACAGTACGCAAGCGGTTTGCGCGCAGCGAGGAGCCCGTCTCAGTTACTTCTACAATCGCGTCCGCCAATTGAGGCACCTTTACCTCTGTCGCTCCCCAGGAAAATTCCACGCGGGCCTTCACCCCATGTTTTGCAAGATAGCTCTCTGTGATGTGGACGACCTCCGTCGCGATTACCTTGCCTGCAAGATGGCGTGGCTCGCGGATCGCTGAATCCTCCGGCACCGCCAGTACCCACCGCACGCGCGCCAAACGCTGCTTCGCGTAAATAAGCTCCGACAATTCATCAACCGCAGCTCCAGTTTCCACCACCCAGTCATGTCCGGTGATTCCTGCGTCCAGCGCGCCCGATTCGACGTAGCGCGCCATCTCTTGCGCGCGCACCATTAAGCATTCAATCTCGGCATCGTCGATTGTCGGCACATAACTGCGGGAACTCAGCGTGATTTTCCAGCCGGCCCTTGCAAGTAGGTCGAGCGTCGCTTCTTGCAAGCTGCCCTTCGGAATTCCCAGCTTCAAACGGCTCATCGCGTCTTCTCCTGTCCGTAAACCTTCTCTGGCAGAAATGTTCGTTCGGCGATGGTCCTCGCGGTTCCGTCCCTTTGCACAGCACGAAAAAAGCAGCTCCGATAGCCTTCGTGGCAAACGCCGGGACCAGCCGGTTCGACGCGCACGAGCAGTGCGTCCGCGTCGCAATCCACCCGAATTTCACGCACGCGCAGCACATGTCCGCTCGTTTCGCCTTTTTTCCACAATTTGCTCCGCGATCTGCTGAAAAACACCACTTCCCCCGCTCGTTGCGTGTCACTCAGCGCTTCTTCGTTCATGAATCCCAGCATCAGAACGTCGCCGCTGCGCTCGTCCTGAATAATCGCTGGCACCAGCCCGCCCTCTTTTTGAAAATCAATCAGCACTTGCCGCCTCCTGAAAATCCCCTCCCCAAAATAAAAATCCCGCTGGGGCTTGCTGCGCCAGCGGGCTGAAGAGTGCTTTGTCTAGCGATTTGTTATGCACACCTCAGCGGGCGCGGCGTGTGGCCGTGATGATGGTGCCGGTGCGCCAGACCTGTTTGTGTGCGGTTCATTTGGAGATTCAAAGCTAAAGGAAGAGACGCTCCTTGTCAACGCAGCATTTCAATTGTAACCCTTCCACAGCGACGGACGAATCCGAAATTCAACGGTTTTTTGAATCGTTCGCATCGAAATTTCTCGGTTGACCGCCAACCTGTCCCACGTGAAACTTGGCCAACCCGCAAATATGTTGGGAGGTCGACCATGAAGAAACGGACCATCCTCCTTCTCGCGACTGCGCTTTTCCTTCCCTTGACCGCTTCGGCGCAGCACTCCTCCAAAGCTGCCGAGACTAAGCAACTCGACCCCACAGTTTCCAAGAAAGCGACTCTCATTTCCGGGCAAATCAGCTTGGATGGCAAAACCCTTGTAACAGACAAGAATGAGATTTGGGCTATTACTAATCCCGACGTCCTGGCAGGACATAAAGGCGAGCAGGTCCGTGTCAAATGCCAAGTCTTCGCCGCCAAAAGTGAAATCCAGGTGTTCTCGTTCGAACCCGGAAGCCGCGACGTAAGAATCGCATCGAATCGCACCGATTCGGCATTTCGCAGGTAATCCCCAGGGATCCTGCCTTCTATCTCCTGCAATCCTCCTTCTCCTAGCCGTGCTCCCGTCTCAAGATCTCGTCTAATGCGCTTGGAAGCTGTTGCTGAAACCTTTGGTCTGAGTCCAGAATCCTATCTCACGATTTGTGCTGCTAAGAATTTGATCGGGGGCGGCAATCCATGGATAGCAAGATTCGTAAGGATGAAGCTACTTGGCGCAAACAACTTACGCCAAATCAATATTTTGTGACGCGTCAGAAGGGCACCGAACCTCCCTTCACTGGCGAATACGAGGACTCGGAAACTCCTGGCACCTACAAGTGTGTTTGTTGCGGCCAGCCGCTATTTCGCTCTGACACCAAATTCCACTCGGGTTCCGGATGGCCAAGTTTTTATGCCCCCGCCAGTGAGGAGGCCGTCGAAACCGAGACGGACACTAGCCATGGCATGCGCCGCATCGAGGTCAAGTGCAGCAAATGCGACGCCCACCTCGGCCATGTTTTTGACGATGGCCCACAGCCTACTGGCCTGCGTTACTGCATCAACTCTGTCGCTCTGGACCTCGACGAGGACTGAAAACGCCCCGGTTTTGGCCGGGGCGCTGTGCTCATCTGTTTTTCAAGGTAAGTCGAAAGATGGTTTACGCCGCAGGACAGGTGCAAGCCACCAGCTCCGCAACAGGGTCGCGTTCCCGCTCCCAGGCTGCCAGTAACAGCACTTTCCCGCCGGTCGGATACTTGAACACGTAATACGTGCTTGTGAGCCCTTCCACTTCAAAAAAGCCGGGTCGGCGTGGATCGGGCCGCGAAGGAGCGCCTACTGCCAGGAGCTGCCGCAATTCGCCAATTTGCTCCTGCGAATGGTTTCGCAGATCTTCCACTACGGGCGGTTGTTTTGTGAGCGTCATCATCATTGCCATTCTCCGCCACATTCAGCTTATCTGCTCCTCACCTATAAAGACGAATTAAATCGGAAAATGTTTCATCAGCCGCAACGATTTGTCTCTCATTCCTCGCCAAATTGGCCCGACCGGCCGCAGGCTTTGGAGCCTCGAAACACCCCTATTTGATGCGGGAGGGGGGAGCATCCGTTTCATCTTTAGCACTGCGAAAGAAGGCCGTGTGGAGGCTCATTTGTACGACCGAACGCGCCTTTTCTTGCCGCTCGCGGTGTCTCCATTTACTTATGCCCAATTTCCCCTATCGATGTTTCCACCTTCTTCTAATTATCTTGTAATAAGGCTCGTGATACTATCTCCACTGGTACTTGCGGGGCGTTCGCGGCCCTGAGATAGTGCCATGCACATCCACTAAGGACTGGGATGACTACCGTGACAAAAGATGGAACAAAAAGAGAAAAGACTGAATTTGGGAGAGACCGACGCCGCAAACATCATCATTGGCTCGTGAGTGTCTATTACGCCGATGGCGAGAAGTTCGGTCGTGTCTACACGGACAAAGACAAGGCTACGCGCTTTGCCGAGCGCCAGCGCCGCTCGCCCGTAGTGAAGACTGCCCGGGTCACCCAGGTTTCTTGATAAATCTTCAGTTGGCCGGGTTTCATTGAACGGCCCTTGGGAAGCCACACTTGTGACTGCCCCTCAGGCATGCTATAAGAAGAAGGTGGTTGAGCGGCCTTAGTATAGTGGTAGTACGGAACCTTGCCAAGGTTCAGGTGTCGGTTCGATTCCGATAGGCCGCTCCATTAAATCAATTACTTACAGACACTGACCTCTTCGGCGTGGGAACACGAAGGAACAACTGGCGTTCCAGTCGTTGGCCGAATCATCTCAACAACCTTCAAATGAGCCGCCCGTTTCGCTGGTGTCAGAGCTTGAGCGTACACGTCCAGCGTCAGTCTGCTGTTCGCATGGCGCATCAACTCCTGAACTGTCTTTACATCCTCACCGCTGCCTTTTAGAAGCGTTGCAAACGTCCTGCGGAACGAGTGCCAGCCAATATGTTTTGTGATGCCCACGCGTATTGCTGCGGGCTGCACATAACATCTCAGCAGCGTTTCCGGCCAGTACGGTTGTTTGCCGTGCATCTTCGGGCTGGCAAAAACCCAGTCGTCCAGTTCGCGGTACCAAGTCTGCGTGCTCCAATAGTGGAGAACAGCAGCAAGGGCGCCGTCCATCGGGACGGGTTTTTGCGACGCCTCGGTCTTCATTTCTCCAACGTGCTGATGAACCACGGCACGGCTCAGGTTGATCACGCCGGAGCCAAAGTCAACGTCAGACCACCTCAAACCTAAAGCTTCTGAGATTCGCAGCCCAGTTCCGGCGGTCAAGAAGACCACCGCGCGGGCAGGATTCTGAAGCTCAGTTAGAAGCCTCCTCAGTTCTTCAGCATCCAAGAGGTCAGGTACCTTTGTCCGCTTCGCACTCTGACGCACAAGGCTGATGGGATTCCTAATCAGCCATTCGTAGCGGCAGGCATGCGTGAAGATCGAGTGCATAACGTTTCTTATCTTGGCCTTTGTCGCATTCGCCAGCGAGAGCCCTCGGAGCCAGCCTTCTACTTCTACTGTTCGAACGTCTGAAAGCCTGTATTCGCCCCATTGGGGGGCGACCCAAACATTCAGAGATGTCTCCACGGTCCGCTGCGTCGAATGAGCTTTGCTGGGCAGTTCGTTATCTCTGTAGTGCCTGACCAATTGCCTGACGGTCAAGGGCAGTGCGGGGTTGTCCGCTGTTGCGTTTATGCGGAGTGGTTCAGCAGCCTTAAGCGCAGCTGATTTTGTCGGGTACTGCTCGACGCTGCCCAAGACTACCTTACGGTTTACCCTTCCTTCTGGTCCGTCCTCCCGCCAGCGAAAAACCCACACCGCGGGTCCGGCCCTCCGCCTCTCTTTGAACAGACTTCCTGACTGATACCGTTGACGTGTGAATTTCACGTAGTCTTCTCCACTTTGAAATCCACGTGGTCAGCGGGTTGGCAATTTGAATGTAGCCGAGAACGTAGCCAGGAGTCCAGCTCAGATGCGCGAAAATACCAGTGACCGCCAATTTGATATCCAGGGAGGTTTCCCCGCCGTGCGTACCGCTGGAGAGTCTTGACGTGGATGTTGCCGAGTAGTTTAGCTGCATCGAGACTGCCTATCAGCGGTTCGAAGGCGTGCGCAGGCCGTTGAGAGATTGCACGTCGAAGCAGGTGGCCCGACGAGCTACCCTCGGCATTCTCCTCTTTCTTCCCTGTGGCCGCGCGGAGTGGCGCGGCATATTGGGCAGCATCGCCATCTGCATCGGCCTGGTTGGAGTTTTTTGATGACGCTCGCATGCTGAGATCTACTTCTGTGCTGCAAGTTGTATCGACGAGATCACTCACTGCGGAACGTGAGCCATGTCGTCGTGATGACGCTGGGTTCTCACGTATACCGAATTGGAAGCGGCGGTGCATGGCGCATTACTTCAATTCCAGTTGGATGGAGTCTCCCTTCGAAATTATGGTTGAATTCTTGATCTGCCCGCCCGCGAGCCACGACTGAAAATCCTTGTCCTTGCGATAGAGGAGCTTCAGGGCCTCACTGACCACATAGGACGGATTCGCATCAATGAACTCCGCGTATCTGTCCAGGTTGTGCCTGACTTTCTCCTCCAGACGTACCTGAAGGGTTGTGGACTTCGGTTGCTTCGATGGTGCTTTGAGTAGTGCCAAGTGTTTCCGCCTCCTTTTGTCATTCGTGATGCATTACATCCTGCATTACGGGTTGTAGTTTCCAATTCCTGCACGCGGGCAAAACACGGTCACCGTTCCTCGGTGATGGGCGGGAGCGACCCCGAAAGAACTTGGGGCGGCTGAAAGCCGTCAAAAGTGGGGTCGCTCCCGCCCATCCGAGTGTTTTGCCCGCGTGCATATGTCACCTTCCCTCTCTACGTATGTGCAATTCTCTGAAGGACTTGGTGCGGTGCCGAGAGTGCTGTCCGAGGTGAACGCGCCCGTGACGCACCCCCAAACCGCCAGCCGTCACCCCAGTTCCTTTTGCTGTCGCCAAAAACGGCTTCATGGCCCGGCACTGTAATCGCGCGGAACGGCTTTCTTTGCGCGGGCATGATGCGTCGCGCGGCTTCAGGATGAATGTCCTTTGGCAGGCGATTGCGCTTCCACAGGTAGTAGAGCGAGTCGATGCTCGACCCTAGGAATTGCTTCCTGGCTTCGCTAAGAAACAGCACATCCGCTTCGGTGAGACGACCATATTGCTCGCGCTCCCACTTGGTCTGAAGGTCGAAATACCGAATCATTTCAGAAAGCCCCTTGCCTTCCACAAGGAGCGAAAAGATGAGCGCCGCTTCGTTCTGCAAACTAGAAGCCGTGGAAATATAGAGAAACTGAAACGCAGGTAACACAAGAAAAAGCGGCCGATAGGTGCGCAAATGAGCGATGTAGGCGTCAAGATTCTGATGCTCGGAATCAATGTAGGTAAAAGTGACCACAGGCGAAGAATCAGGGGACGGAGAAGCCATACACATAGGAAAACCGTCTGAAAACGAGATTCCTGCACCGCCCTCTCTGACGGGAGTGAATAGGGTGTTCGCTACATCAAATCGCTCCACGAAATACCGGCGCTTCTCTTCCGCTGTTTCGAAATAAAGGTATTGTGGATGGCCCAGGACAAAATCCAACGCCAATAGCCGGGTTTTAATGTGCCC
>DASPTW010000108.1:0-2204 GCA_035623215.1 Candidatus Acidiferrum sp. | reverse complement strand
GCGATTGGCGCATGGTCGCTGACCGAGCCGGAAGCGGGCTCGGATGCGGGCGGCACGCGCACGACAGCAAGACGCGTCGGAAAATGCTGGATGCTGAACGGCGCAAAGACGTTCACGACCAACGGCCATTACGCGGACTTTTGCGTCGCCATGGCGGTGACGGACAAGTCGAAAGGGTCGCACGGAATCAGCGCGTTCATCGTAGAGAAGGGCACCGACGGCTTCCGCCCGGGCAAGAAAGAAAACAAGCTCGGAATGCGCGCGAGTGATACCTCTGAGGTGATTTTCAGCGATTGCCGTGTGCCGGAAGAAAATTTGCTGGGGCCAGAAGGCGAAGGTTTCACCGGAAGTTTAAAAATCCTGGATGGCGGGCGCATCTCGATTGCCGCTCTGGCGCTAGGAATGGCGCAAGGTGCGCTGGAAGCGGCCACAAAATACGCAAAGCAGCGGAAGCAGTTTGGCCAGCCGATCAGCGAATTCCAGGCGGTGCAGTTCAAGCTCGCAGACATGGCCACGCAAGTGGAAGCCGCGCGGCTGCTGGTCTACCAGGCGGCTTGGCTCGCCGACAAAAAAGAGGTGCGGTTCACGCGCGAATCCAGCATGGCCAAATTGTTCGCCAGCGAAGTGGCCGTGCGCGTGGCCAACGAATGCGTGCAGATTCACGGCGGCTACGGCTTCATCAAGGACTACCCGGCCGAAAAGTATTATCGCGACGTGAAGCTGTGCACCATCGGCGAAGGCACCAGCGAAATCCAGCGCCTCGTGATTGCGCGCCAACTACTTGGTAAGAAATAATAGACAGGTGCATTCCGTTTCGCTGAAAAGCTCCACAGGACAAGCATGAGCGTGCCCGTCGAAAGATGGGTGGAACAAGTGCGGGCGGGCGAAGTGCGCGCTGTTTCGCGCGCCATCACGGCCATCGAAAATCATGCCCCCGAGGCGGAAACGCTCCTGCGATTGCTGTTTCCACATACAGGGAGGGCCTACTTAACGGGAGTCACTGGCGCGCCCGGTACGGGCAAAAGCACGCTCGTCGACCGTCTCGCGGCATATCACCGGAAAAAGCAGGAGCAGGTGGGAATCATTGCTGTCGATCCCACAAGCCCATATTCGGGTGGAGCAATTCTCGGCGACCGCATCCGCATGCAAGGGCATGCGGGCGATGCCGGAACTTTTATCCGCTCGATGGCGACACGAGGTTTTCTAGGCGGTCTGGCGCGCGCCACGGCCGAAGTTGCGCTGCTGCTGGACGCCGCGGGCAAAAAGCACGTGCTCATCGAAACCGTAGGCGTCGGGCAGGACGAGATCGACATCGTGCGGTTGGCCGATTGCGTTCTCGTCGTGATGGTGCCAGGGCTCGGCGACGATATCCAGAATATGAAAGCCGGGTTGATGGAGATCGGCGACATTTTTGTCTTGAACAAAGCAGACCGCGAAGGCGCGGACCGTCTGGAGCAGGAGTTGCTGGCGATGTTGTCACTCGTGATGCCGCGGGATGGCTGGCATCCTCCCGTGGTGCGCACGGTGGCCACGGAAAACAAAGGGATCGAAGAGCTAGCTGCAACTGTCGAGAAATTTCAGAAGCACTTTGAAGCGAGCGGGGAGCGGCAAAGAAAGCATGTGGAACATTGGAAGAGCCGCCTGATCGAGCTGCTCGAATCTCGTTTGCTCGAGAGCGCTCTCGGTGGGCCGAAGGGCGAAGCACGGCTCACGAAATTGGCGGGAGAAGTAGCGAGCCGAAAAAAGGATCCATTTACAGCGGTGAATGAGATTTTGGAGGGCAGCGAGAAGGGTTGCTAGAGGGCACCAATGACGAAAAGGGCGGCGAAGAAGACCAAGAACGCAGCGCGGGCCGATGTGGGGATTATCGGTGGCAGCGGGCTTTACTACATGGGCGGTCTAACGGAAGCGAGAGAAATTCGCTTGAAGACCCCTTTTGGCGAGCCTTCGGACACGATCGTGCTTGGAACGCTGGAAGGGAAGCGCGTGGCGTTTTTGGCGCGGCACGGGCGCGGGCACCGCATTCTGCCTGGCGAAATTAACTACCGAGCGAATATCTATGCCATGAAATTGCTTGGCGTCGAACGCATCATTTCCGTGAGTGCCGTGGGCTCCTTGAAGGATGATTTGAGGCCAGCAGAGTTTTTGGTTCCGGACCAGTTTTTTGACCGAACAAAGAACCGGGCATCGACATTTTTCGGAGA
>DASPTW010000107.1:0-16846 GCA_035623215.1 Candidatus Acidiferrum sp. | reverse complement strand
AGCCGGGCGCGCGTGCCGAAGGTCACGGTGGAAACGAGGATCAATTTCGACGATTCGTCCTCGGCGCACAGCACGCTGCTGGAAGTCGTGACGCAGGACCATCCCGGTCTGCTTTATGAGATCGGGTCGGCGCTAGCGCGGCTGGGATGCAACATTGAAGTGGCGCTGATTGATACGGAAGGCCACAAAGCGATTGACGTGTTTTACCTGACGACGCAGGGCAAGAAACTCGCGGCTCAAAAGCAGGAGTTGCTGCGCGAAGTACTGCAAGGCACGTTAGCTTAGAATCGACGCCCCAGCAGATTATCCCCATACAATTTACGGCAGTCAGAGTCGTGATGGCGCTGTGACGCTAAGCGAGACTGGTCTGCATAATTCATGCAGTGAAACGAGATTCCTCTTGGAAAGAAATTCCCACGTCTGCTTTGCCAGACGTCGTGTATGATGCGGCGGAAAAGCGGGGAGGGGTGACATGGCGACGAGCGAAGTGAGCAAGCAGGTGCGGATGCAGCAGATGTTTATCGGTGGGGAGTGGTGCGGCGCGGCGGACGGCGGGACGTACCCGAAAACCAATCCGTACAACGGAGAGGTAGTGAGCCGCGCGGCCGCGGCGAAGAAAGCGGACGCACGGCGAGCGGTGGAAGCTGCGGCGGCGGCGTTTCCGGCGTGGCGCGACACTCCGCCAGCGGCGAAGAGGAAGCTTTTCTTGAAAGCGGCGGATTTGCTGGAAAGCGGGCAAATGGAAATCGCGAATTTGATGTCGGAAGAGACGGGCGGAACGTTCGGCTGGGGCATGTTCAACTGCTTCTTTGTCGCGGGGATGCTGCGGGAAGCGGCGGCGCAGGCCTATAGCGTAAGGGGCGAGATTATTCCTTCAGATTTGCCGGACACGTTTGCGATGGCGACGCGGCAGCCGGTGGGAGTGGTGGTGGGGATTGCGCCGTGGAACGCGCCGCTGATTCTGGGAGCGAGAGCGATTGCGCTGCCGCTGGTGTACGGGAACACGGTAATTCTGAAGGCTTCGGAAGAATCGCCGGGGACACATGCGGCGATTGTGTCGGTGCTGGACGACGCGGGATTCCCGAAAGGCGCGGTGAACCTGATAACGAATGCACCGCAAGATGCAGCGGAGGTCGTCGAGGAACTGATTGCGCATCCGCAATCGCGGCGAATCAATTTCACGGGTTCGACGCGCGTGGGACGAATCATCGCGGAAAAAGCGGGGAAGTATTTGAAGCGCGTGGTGTTGGAACTGGGCGGCAAGGCGCCGATGATCGTGCTGGAAGACGCGGACATGGACGCGGCGGTGGCGGCGGCGGGATTTGGCGCGTTCATGAATCAGGGGCAGATTTGCATGTCGACGGAGCGGATCGTTGTCGAGAAGCCGGTTGCCGAAGCGTTCGCGCAGAAGCTGGCTGTGAAAGCGAATACCCTGAAAATGGGCGACCCGAAGGACCCGCAGACGCAGATCGGGTGCGTCATTAATAAGACGACGCTGGAGCGCGCGCAAAAGCTGGTGGCCGACGCGGTGGCGAAAGGCGCCAAGGTGTTGTGCGGCGGGAAGGCAGAGCGCGCTTCGTATCAGCCGACGGTGCTCTATGGTGTAACGCCGCAGATGACGGTGTATTACGAAGAATCGTTCGGGCCGCTGGTTTCAGTCGTGATCGCGCAGAACGCAGACGACGCGCTGCGCATTGCGAACGATACCGAGTACGGGCTCGCGGGAGCGGTGTTCAGCCGCGACGTGACCAAGGCGATGAAGATTGCGGAGAAGATGGACACGGGGATTTGTCATGTGAATGGCGCGACGGTGCACGACGAGCCGCAGATGCCGTTTGGAGGTGTGAAAGACAGCGGCTGGGGACGGCTCGGAGGAACGGCGGCGCTGGAAGAGTTTACGGAGTTGCGCTGGATTACGGTGCGGCGCACGCCGACGCCGTATCCGATTTGAGTTTATTTCTTAGGCTTGCCCGGCACGCCGGACCAGCGCTTGACGAGGCCGCAATCGATCCCAAAGAGATCGAGAACGCGACCGATAGTGGCGTCGATCATTTCGTCGATGGTGCGCGGCCTGCTGTAAAACGCAGGCATCGGCGGAAAAATAATCACACCTAGTTGGGACGCTTCATAAAACAGCTTGCAGTGGCCCGTGTGAAGCGGAGCTTCGCGCGGCATGACGACCAAGCGCCTGCGTTCTTTGAGGGTAACGTCGGCGGCGCGCACCAGCAGATTGTCGGCAAAGGAATTTGTGATTGCCGAAAGCGTTCGAATGGAACAGGGCGCGACGATCATGCCTTGGGTCTTGAACGAGCCGCTGGCGATGCTGGCGGAAATGTTCATTACGTTGTGCACGTCATCGGCGAGCGCTTCGACGTCTTTCGCGCTCCAGTCGGTCTCGACGGAAATGTTCAGCTTGGCAGCATTGGTCAGGATGAGATGAACTTCGTGAGTGCCGAGCTTGCGCAAGACTTCGAGCAGGCGGATGCCATACGGCAGACCGCTGGAGCCGGAGAGGCCGACGATGAGGCGCTGTTTTTCCGTGGCAGACACGCTCAGAGAGTTCCCCGCAAAAATAGAAGGCCGATGGAAATGGTGGACGAGACCGGGTTCGAACCGGCGACCCCCTGCTTGCAAAGCAGGTGCTCTCCCAGCTGAGCTACTCGCCCACACGAGCGACAACCCTATTTTAGAACAATTTTGGGCAACGCGCCTCCATGTTCGCGCGCCGGGTATGCAAGGATGCGGCGAGGGCCTGGGCTAGCGGTGGCCCTTCAGGAAATGAGCGGCGACAACTTCGGGCTGCTCGACGATGCGCTTCTCTTCCGCGCAGACCACCAGGCGAATGAACTGCGCCATGCTCCACGCCAAAGGCGTTGCGCTGCCGGTTCCCGAACCGAAAACGAACTTGGATTCGGTCGACTCGGCGCGGTCCCAGACTTGTTCCGGAATCATCCCGCCTTCATTGGCGAAGTGCAGCATCGCTTGAAGATAAACCGTAGCGTCACGGCCTCGCGCAATTTCATATTCGCCGCGTTCGCCAGTAAAAATGGGCCAGAGCCTGCCAATGCCTTCGCCCTGCCAGGCGCCGCCGAACACAGTATCGCCGTAGCCATCGTGGTTGTAGCGGCGAAAGCTGGGACCGTTCGGCGTTTCAACACGAATGGTGGAGTCAATGATTTCTAGCGAGTGAGCAATCGTTGCATCGTCAGCAGGACGGATGCCGAGGCGCACGAACTCCAGAAAGCCGGCGTCCACGACGTCGCGCTCATCCCAAACTCCGCCGCCGTTGTGGACATCAAGCTGGTAGCCGTCGTTGGGATCGGTATTGTTGTCGATGCGGATGTAATACCCCGGGTCGTTGCCGCGATCCAGGTGGCCGCTCGTGGTGACCAGCCACTTCTCAATGTTGCCGGCCCAATCATCGGCGGTGCGCAAATAGCGATCTGTATCGTTATTCGCGCCGTTCTTTCGTGCGATTTCCGCAGCGCAAACAAGGCCGGCGATTTCCGAGGCGATGGTGGAAGGCGAGTAGCCCCCCACTTCTTCCCAGCGTTCCTGCTGGGTTGCCGGGCCGTGCGAGACAACAAACTCCGCTTCCGGCCGAATATGCTGCTCCCAGAGAGCGCGGTCGGTCTTCCCGAGTTGCCAGGCCAGAATCATCGGATAAGAGACTTCATCCATCTGCAGGGACGTCCAGTAAGGGCGTCCGTCGAGCCAGCTATTTTGAGGAAAGCTTCCGTCGGGCTTTTGCTGCACAGTAAACAAATAATTCAGCGCGCGCTCCGCGGCTGCGCGGTCGCCCGCCGCTAGTAAGCCGGTCGCCACTTCGTAAAGATCGCGGGCCCAAACCAGGTGGTAACCACCAACGTTGGGTTTGTCGGAATTCACCGCGAAGCCCCACGGAATACTCATGGAGGCAATCATCGCGCCGCGAAAAGTTTTGTCCTCGTGAGCTTTGAGGACCATTGCCGCAAGCTGGAACTCGCGGCGGTAGGGTTCGCTCACCGCGCGCAAGCCGCTTAGGTACTGCTTCCAGCCCTGGACATAATCAGCGCTCACCGCGGGAAACGTCCGCTTGAGAGAGGCGCGGCCGCTGTCAATTGCGGCCGAAGGCGTAGCCCCAAAGCCAAGGGCAAGAGTGAAATGCTTGGGTTGGGCAAGCTTCGCTACTTGAACGACGTTTCCATTCTCGGCGCGCGCGTAGGTCCAGTCCATCCGGCGATGCACCAGAAGATCCGTATAGCCATCGCTGACGCCGGCAAAACCACTAGACATCTGCGCAAATCCAACACTGCTCATCAGGGCCGTAGCCACGTCTTCTTTTTGGACAACCAGCGCATCATCCTGAGTGAATCCCGTATCGCCGTAGCCTGAATTCTTCAGCGATGGGTCAAAGAGAACGTATAGGGAATCGTTGGCCGGGCCGGAGAATTCGACGTCAATCAGCAGGGAATCGCGCTGAGGATCGGTGAGATAAGTTTTGGAGAGAGTGAAAGTACCGCCTGGGTCGCGACTAGTTTGGCGGTAGACGAGCGCGCTATCACTGGTTCTCGTGACGGAGTGGAGAAGGTCCCTGGATTCGATCCAAACGTGTTTCCCGTCGCTTATGGCAAATTCGAGTGTTCGAACATCTGCGGTGTCCAGGCGCGGATAATACACTTCACTCAGAATCCCGCCTTGCAGCGTGTACCAGACATGCGACGATTCAGTTGTCGCGGTACCGACCGCTTCCTTGCTCCCCGGCGTCCAGGTCGGCATCGTTCCCGGAACGCCCGGAGCGTTCTGGGCATCGGAGATAGGCACGAAAACCGTGGTTAGAAAGAAAAAGGAAAGTAGCGCAAATCGTTGAGGGCCCATTGCAATCGCCTTTCATTCGATTCCAGGACCTGGATTCCCTGGACTTTGCACAGAGCGCAGGTGCTTCACTTTTCCTGACCGCCGCGTGCTTTCCAAAACCGGTCACACTCAGAGTTCACGAATCCAAAGGGAGTAAGCTGCATTTGACCCCTGCTCTGATTCCCAAGTAAAAAGGAACGGGTTGGACGGGAGAATTCGCTTCGCTTAAGAGAAGGCCGTGGGGAACGGGGCCAGCTCCGTTCCCCTTCCAGCCTGTGAATTAGAACGTCAGCCGGAACGCGAACTGCAGCTCTCGCTCCGTAAAATTGCGGACCTGTGGACTGCCGTAAATAATGCTGGTGGCCGTCTGGATGTTGCTGGCGTTGGTATTAAAGCTGCCGTTTTGGAATTGCGGCGTATTGAGCAGATTGAATGCGTCGACGCGGAACTGCGCCGTGAAACGCTCGGTTAGCTTAAAGTTCTTCATCATGCCCGTGTCCCAAGTGTGAAGGCCCGGCCCGTACAAGGCATTGCGCGCGAGATTGCCTGGAGCGGTAAAGTTTCCTGCCGCATTTGTCGGTGGGGCCGTGAAGTTCCCGCTGATCTCCCCGCACTCATAGTAACCCGTATACTTAATGCAATTGGGATCATGGACAATTTTCGCGGAAATAGGCCCGGTAACATCCGGCCGGTTCCCCGGTGTACCGTTGATGTTGATATCTACGGGGGTGCCGCTGGAAAGGGTAACAATGTTATTCCACTGCCAGCCACCGATAATATAGTCGAGGGCAGTGGGAATATTGGCTCCATACTGCTTGCCCTTGCCGAAAGGCAGCTCGTACATCGAGGCGAATACAAAATAATTACGGATATCTTGATCCGAATTCCCCTCGTTATACTGAAGCAGCGGATTGCCGTTGTCATCCACGAAGATTCGGCCACCGCCGCCGGTGGTAGAGAAAGCGCCATTGGAATTGTCGACTGCGTGCGACAGCGTGTAGGCAGCCGTGAACTGCAATCCCTTCGCGAGACGGTGCTCCACCTGAGTCTGCAACCCGTTGTAGTGGCCGCTGCCGATGTACGCGTACTCGTTGACGGCTCCCAGGTTTGGCCAATGCTTCACGGTTCCGCCGAGCGGTATATCGTTGGCGTTGAAAGCCGTGGCGAGGTGATCCATACGGGTACCTACGTAGGCGACCTTCACGACCGTATCCGCGCCAAGTTGACGTTCAACGCCAAAGTTGTATTGCTGAATTCTAGAGTTCTTGCTGTTTTCGGGGTAGTAGACCACGCTCACGTTCATCGGATTGTTGATGTTGACGTTGTTTACGGCGGGGGGGAGTGCACCTGTCGCGTCCAGCCAGTTGTTGTCCCCCAACGGCCCCTGACCGCTCAGCGTCATACGATAACCCCCTGCACAAGAAGGCACCGGGCAGGCTGAGAAAGAGGAAACACCGTTGAAATCTGGGTTTTCGCTCAACTGCACGCCGACGCCGCCGCGATCGAGGAAATAGAACATGCCGTACCCGCCCCGAGCCACGGTTTTGCCGTTTCCGTTGAGGTCATAAGAAAATCCGAGGCGTGGGGCGAAGTTGGTCTTGTCGGTGTTGATCAAGCTCCTCGGCCATCCCGCCGTGCCCGGGATCACGATCGTGCCAGTCGTCGGATCAAAATTGGACTGGTGGTTGTTGATCTCGTAAGGCCAGGTATAGAGGTCATAGCGGATGCCAAGATTGAGCGTGAGGCGTTTGCTCACGCGCCAGTCATCTTGCGCGAAGTAACCGGTTTCCCAACTACGAGTCTGGTATAGGCCAAGGAACTGGCCGATCTCGTAGTCTGAGAATCCTGCCAGAACTTCGGAAACTTCGTAGCCCGTGAACCGCCCGGTTCCGGGGTAGCTGAGGCCACCGAGGACGAAGTAGCCCTTTGCGTCGTTGCCTTGAACAAAGTTCACTTCGCGCTTGCCAATGTTCGCGCCGTACTTAAAGACATGGCGCCCGTGAATGTGGGACAGTGAATCATTGAACTGGAAAAGCTTTTGCGGAACGTTGTACGGACCACCATCCCCTTGATATTCGAGTTCGCCGTTGCTTCCTCCAATCAGGACCTGACCTCCCAGCAGCGGAACAGGATTAGCACCCGGAATCCCGATGGCTGCTCCCAGTCTTTGGCTGATGTTCGGCGGCGTGTAGCCATAGGTGGTGCTGGTGTAGCCGAAGTGAAATTCATTCAGAATGTTTGAAGAAAATTCGTGGGTATACCCGACGGTGGCTCCGCGCGGATGATCGAGGTTGTCGCCGGAGCCAAATCCCGAAGGGTTGTTTGGTCCCAGGCGATTGGTCACCGTAAAGTTGTCATCGCCAAAGCTATAGCGGAAGAATATTTGGTCCTTCTGTGTCGCAATGAAATCCGCCCGGATGTCAAAATCATCGAAATTCCGGATGCTCTGACGGTCCGCTATGAAGTTGTTTAGAATTACCCCCGCTGTGGTAATGCTTGGCTGCGGGTAGCCTTGCAAATATTTCAACCCTACTGGATTCGGGTTACTGATAATGTTTGTGCCGACCGTGCCATTCCATCCGAATGGCTCGCAAGTCGTGGGATCGTAAATATACCCTTTCCCTGCATATTGCGGGAGCGGAGTTGGAGTGGACCCCGTTGTATAAAGGTTGGGGCACAAGGCTTGAGCAGGAATCGTTGGAAGCGTAGTCCCTAGCAGTTCGCTGAAATCCCCGGTCCGCATCTTGTCCGTTGGAACCGAGGCATGTTCAATGCCGATGGGCTGATCCTGACGGCGTCCCTGGTAGTCGCCAAAGACAAATAGCTTGTTCTTCCAGATTGGTGCTCCCATCGTGCCTCCGAATTGGCCCAGGCGGAATGTGATGGGTCCACTGGTGTTATATGGTTCGGCTTGCCCAAACCCGCTGCGGCGGAACAGGAAAGCCGAGCCATGAATCTCATTAGTCCCCGATTTGATACTGGTCTGCACGATAGCGCCGCCCCCGCGACCGAACTCAGCCGGGGCCACGCTGGTATTCACGCGAAATTCTTCAATGGCTTCGGCAGGTGGGAAGAAAACGATGGTATTCACGAGGCCTTCGTTATTGTCAACGCCATCCAGAATGAAGTTGTCCGCCTGAGGCCGCAGGCCGTTAACGGACAGCGATGCGCCGCCGGTGTCGGAGTTCCGGAAGGTCTCCGAGTTTGTGCCCGACCCGCCGCCGGATGCTTCATCGCCATATGCGCCGCGCGTGACTCCAGGAGTAAGCAGCGCGAGCTGGGTAAAGTTGCGTCCATTCAGCGGGAGTTCCGTAATTTGGCGCCCTTGGATAACTTCACCCGTGCTGGACGTCGAGGTGTCCACGAGTGGCACCTCCGATGTGACCGTTACGGAAGTCGTGACGCTGCCCGGCTCCAGCTTCAAGTTGATCTCTTGAACTTGGGAAACTTCCAGCGTTAAGTCAGCGGCTGCCGTTTTGAAGTCCTGCTTCTTGATTTCGATGTGATACTTTCCTGGCGGGAGCGCAGAAATAGTATAGAGACCGGAATCATCGGTGCTTGCCGAATTGACGCGCCCGGTGCCCGTGTTCGTCAATGTCACGCTGGCGCCCGGAACTGCCGCGCCTTGTGCGTCAGTAATCGTGCCTTGCACGCGGCCGGTGTCAGACTGTGCGAAACAAATGTTCGTTGCAGCAAAGATGGACAACAAAACTACTACTGTTGCCCAGCCCATAAAACGCAGGGTAGACCTAATCATAGTGCTCCTCTTCTTCTTCGACTGAATTTCAGCTTTTCCGGCCGCTAGCGCAGCCCTTAAAAAAACACCCCCGGGCATCATGCGAGGCACCTTCGCATGCCGGAACCCGCTCTGCCGACTGTCATTCCCCTCTGACCGGAAACGGCAAATTGGGATCTTCAAGAAGCGATATTTGTAATCGTTCGTATCAATTGCTTGGAATCAAGCGGAAGTCTGAAACGGTTAGATACGGTTACAGCGGATAAGGCTCTCCCTTGCAGTCATATCCGGGGCTTGCTACCCTCTTGTTACATCGATGTGACAGGACCGCTTGTGACAGAAAGGGCGCAAAGTCTTGGGCAGGTGGAGCGGCTCGCCAGCAGCCAGACTCTTCATGGTTCTGAATCCCTGTGCAAACTCCTCCGTTATTTAGCCAAACACGCTCTCGACCACCCCGGTACTCCCCTGAAGGAGTATCAAATTGCGACAGAAGTCTTCGGCCGCCAAGAGGATTTCGACCCGCAATTAGATTCCATGGTTCGCGTGCAAGCGGGCCGTCTGCGCAGCAAATTGGCTGAGTACTATGCCTCCGAAGGCACCGCCGATCCCATCTGGGTTGAACTTCCAAAGGGAACTTACGTTCTCTCTTTCCGTCATGGTCCGCCGCACGCCGGCCGCGCTCATGCCGGCGAAACCCACAACGGCCACCACGATGTCCGTGGAGAGACCGTTCCGGGCTCGCAAGCTTCGCGCCGATGGATCTATGCGGTCGCCACGCTTTCCGTGCTACTTGCAGTTGCATCCGTGACCATCATCGTTTTACTCCAGTCGAATAGAAAAAGGATTGAGACTGCAGAAGCGGGCGAGTTGCCTCCTGCTCCGGCGGCGGTGCACATTTTCTGGAAGGGATTTGTTTCCGGCCCCGAAGAGCCGTGGGTGATTTTCAGCAATGCTGCGTTTGCGGGGAGGCCTGACACTGGCATGCGCTACTACGATCCCAAACGTGACACGCGCGCCCAGGTCCTCGATCACTACACTGGTGTCGGCGAAGTGCTTGCCGTGCACGAACTCGACACGGTATTTTCGTCGTTGCATCAATCCATTCGCGTCAAGCGCGGCAGCCTCTTTTCCCTGGATGACGCGAAGAACAACGATCTGATTTTTATCGGCTCGCCCTCGGAAAATCTTTCGCTCCGCGATATCCCCAGCACTCAGGAATTTGTCTTTCGCCAGGTTCCTTCCGGATCGCGCGCCGGGAACATGGAAATCGTCAACGTTCATCCGCAGCCCCACGAACCCAAAGAAGTTCTCGCCACCGCCGCGACGCAGCCCCTCACCGAAGATTACGCCGTCATCGCGCTCGTCAAAGGACTGAATCCCTCGCGTTCGGTGCTGATTCTGGCCGGCACCACCACCATGGGCACGCAAGCCGCCGTCGAATCCGTCTGCCGCGAAAATTCCCTCGAACAACTCCTGCTGCGCCTTGCCGTCACGCGCTCTGGCGAACTCGGCCCCTTTGAAGCGTTGCTCCACGTCAAAGTCGCCCGCGGCGTCCCCGTCGGCAGCGAACTCATCGCCCTCCGCAAGCGCTAGCCGTAAGCGTCGTCTGTTCCGCTCCCCACTCTTTAGCCCTCTCTGGCTTCTGCCGTTTCTTGTAGCGGCGACTTTACGTCGCCATCTTCGCATTTCGCAGCGCCGACATCTTGCCGGAATGCCTGTGCTCTCAGCACAGCGTTCCCAAAATGGGAAGAAAGTAGGTACACCCCGGCAATTTTCGCGGGTCTAGAGACCCGCCACTACAAGAAAATCGAAGATGGCGACACAGGATCGCCGCTACAAGAGCCGCCACCCACCACGCGCCTTCCGCGCTATCATGGACTTGCAGGCGCTGCGCACCAAAATGCGCAGCGCGGAGCATCGACATGATTAGCCTCAGGTTTCCGTCTCGCAGATTTCCATCGCTCAGGTTTCTGACTGTGGGTCTTCTGGCGGTGGGCGTGGCGTTTGTTCAAACTCAACGCGCTTCCGTGCAAGAGAAGCCTGCGGAGCCGACGCACGATATGAGCCAAATGCATCAGCACGGCGGGTTCATGCAGGGCGGCATGCATCACGCCGTCGCCACGGGCGTCAGCCTGGACGCTAAGCTGGATGTGGCGGCGCACACGGTGACGTTGCGCGTTGGCCCGATGAATCTGCCCGCGAACACCGATCACATGAAAATGCCACAGCCGCCGGATCAAATCTGGCAAATTCCGTTTGATGGATGGCTGCTCGCCTATCACCCCAGGATGATCGATGCTAACGGAAATGCCATTCCGGGCATCGTGCTACACCACACCGCGTTCTGGAACGAAAATCGCGCGGATTTTCTCTGCCCCAATAAGGAAGAGCACATTTTCGGCGCGGGAAGCGAGATGACCGACTGGCGGGAAGTGCCGGGCTACGGTTACCGCGTGCAGAAAGACGACAAGATTCGCATCGAAACGATGATTTACAACCCCACCGCCACTTCTTACGAAAATGTATATCTCGAAGTCGTGATTCCCTTTCAGGACGCCGCGCAAACCGCCACGCCGCGCAAAAATGTTTATCCTGCGTGGATGGACGCGAAGTCCTGCGAAAATTCCAGCTACGACGTTCCCGCTGGTACGAGCGAAAAAACGGGATCGGTCACCGTGAAGTACGATGGCGTGCTGCTGGGCGTGGGCGGGCATCTGCACGATTACGGCAAGCAGATTGTTGTGGAAGACTTCACGCGCAAAGAAACGGTGGCCACGCTGGACGCGAAGCTCGATGAAAAAGGCCACCTCGAAGCCGTCCCGGTGAAGTTGTTCTTGCAGCAGGGTGGGTACAAGTTTGCGGCGGGCGATGTGTTGAAAATTTCAGCGAGGTACGACAATCCCACCGGGAAGCTGTTGCGCGAGGGCGCCATGGGGATCGCGGTTGGATATTTTGTGCCGAGCGACGATGCGCAGATGACGGCGCTTCGGCGCAAAGCGCCGATGCACGACATGGCGGGGATGACGCACGAACATTGAGGTGACATCGGCTAGGATGAAGGGCGCAGCAGTGCTGCGCCCCTACAAGCAGGAAGGACGCGGGCACGACATGTCGTGCCCCTACACAGAGAAAAGCGGGGGCAAGCCGCCAAGAAAAGAGACAAGGACGGGGAAAAGCGGCAGCAAGACTGCCGCACTCCAAAAACGGCGGGGATGACGCAGCGCGCTAGCGCTTGGTGATGCGCGCCTACGCCGTCGCCGTCACTGACTTGGGAGCCGCTTCCACGGTGTAAACAATCACGGCTTTCTTGCCCCCCTTAGCGGCAGTGGCGTGGATCGAATTGAGGTTCACACCTTTAGCCGCCAATTTGTCCAGGCACTGCGCCAGCGAACCAGCCTTATTGGGCAGCTCAACCTGTTCCGCGGGAGTTTCCTGGTACGCGATGCCCGCTGCGTCCAGCGCCTTCTTGGCTTTCTTGGCGTCTTCGGCGACGAGTTGGAGCGAACCACTGGTTCCCTGAGCCGTTCCCAACAGAGACAAAATATTCACCTTGGCATCCCCGAGTGTCTTTGCAATGCGTGCAACTGCCCCAGGCTGGTTTTCTACCGAGATGGTAAATTGCTTGGTTTTCGCCATGAAGGCACCTCCTGCACTTACGCAGTGATTATACGCCCAATTTGACAAATCGCCGGTGCGGCGCTAAATCTGCTGGCCTTTCCATTTGCCGCGCCGGAACAGCAAAACTCCGGCGATGGCGATGGAGCATTCGGCAACGACGATGGAAATGTACACGCCATTCGCTCCCAGATGCGAAGTGATGGCGAGCAAATATGCCAGCGGAATCTCCAGCAGCCAGAAGCCGAAGAAGTGCACGATGGTCGGCGTGACCGTGTCGCCAGCGCCGTTGAAGGCTTGCAGCATCACCATGCCGTAGGCGTAGCCGATGTTGCCGTAGCTCAGGATGCGCAGGCACGTCGCGGCGAGCGGTACGACCGCCGGGTCATGCGTGAATAGGCGTATCACCGGCGTGGCGAAGAGCAGGAAGAACACGCCCACGCTTCCCAGGAAGAGCATGTTGTAGAAGCCGGTGCGCCAAACGGAAATTTGCGCGCGCTCGGGTTGCTTGGCGCCGAGGTTCTGGCCAACGAGCGTGGCGGCGGCGTTGCTGAGGCCCCAGCTCGGCAAGATGACAAAAATGAGGATGCGAATCGCGATGGTGTAGCCAGCCAGTGCCGCTGAGCCGAAAACGCTGACGATGCGTACCAGCCCGATCCAGCTCGTGTGGGCGATGGCGAATTGCAAGATGCCGGTGAGCGAAACGCGGAAGAGCCGCAGCAAAACTGCAAAGTTGACGCCAATCTGTTCGCGCAGGATGCGAATGCGCTCCGTGCCGCGCAGCAAGCGGTAGAACTGGTAGAGCACGCCGATGCTGCGCCCGGTGAAAGTGGCGAGCGCGGCGCCAGTGACGCCGAGCTTTGGAAATGGTCCCACGCCGAAGATCAAGCAGGGATCGAGGATGAGATTGATGATGTTCGACACCCACAGCAATCGCATCGCGATGGCGGCGTCGCCGGCGCCGCGAAAGATAGCGTTGTTGAGGAAAAGCATCATGATGGCGCCGCTGCCGCCGAGCGCAATGCGCGCGTAGCCGGAGCCAACGGCGACGACCTGCGGCGACGCGCCCATGAGCCGCAGCAAGTCCGGCGCGAAAAACACGCAAGGCACCCCGACGACAACGGAAACGGCGAGGCCGATGGCGATGGCTTGCACTCCGGCGACGGCTGCGCCTGCGGGATCTTTTTCACCGATGCGGCGCGCCACCATTGCGGTAGTGGAAAGGCTCAAGCCCAGGCCGATGGCAAAGACCAGGCTAAGGAGCGATTCGGTGAGGCCGACCGTTGCGACAGCTTCAGCGCCCAATCGCCCGACCCAGAAAACATCGACGACGGCGAAGAGAGACTCCAGCACCATCTCGAGAATCATGGGAATCGCAAGAAGTAAAATTGCGCGATTGAGATTCCCGGCAGTGAAATCCTGATGCGAGCCGCGAACGGCTTCGCAGATCGAACTCCACAAAGAGGGAGGTGAAGTGGGAGTAAGTACTTGGTCGACTGCCATAAAGACCTTGGCTCTCTGCGTGTGCGCAGGCTATGAGATTATGCGCGCAGACGCGGCTGAAGAATGAATAGGAGAAAAACGGAAAAGGATCGGATCCGCGGGAAGCGGATTAGCTAATTTGCGGGATTCGCGCGACCAACATATTCTTCACCTCGGCGCTGCCCTTGCGCAACGGGCGCGCCCTTGCTCCCGATCCCTTGCGGGGTGTGATTCGTACAAGAGCATTCTAACTTGGAAGGAGGCGCATTGGCTAGCGAAATCGTAAGCGGCAGTTTGGATTCCGCATGCAGTGACCATGAGAATATGGATAGCGAAGAGGGATTTCTCGCTTCGCTCGAAATGACGGCGAGTTAAGCAGCGGCGATGCGGTGGATCAGGTCTTCTTGCTCGGCTTTCGATTCGGCGCCGATGGTGAAGGCGTCTAGGAGATCCAGCGAGAGCGCGTAGTTCAAGGCTTCGTCCTGGCGATTGCGGAGCGTGCCCTGGCCTAGAATTTTCATTCCCACGACGCCCTTCCCTGCAGCTTTCATTTCGCGAATGACGCTCACGACGGTTGCAGGGTCGGAGTCCATTTCGGCGCGAATGGGATTGATACGCACGAGATCGACTTCCACCCACGGCGATTTTGCCGCCGCGCGCAGCGCTTCGATGCTGTGGCACGAGCATCCGTGCGCGCGAATCACGCCTTTGTCTTTCGCCTCGGAGAGGACGTCCATCACACCGCGGAACTGGGTGGTCCAGTCTCCTTCGGTCAGACAGTGCATGAGGCAGATGTCGATTTGTTCGACACCGAGTTCGCGGCGGAAGCGGTCGAGATCGGCGCGGGCGGAATTTGCGTCGCGTGCCCAGGTTTTCGTCAGTACCGTGACTTTGTCGCGCGGCACGTGCTTCAGCGCTTCTGCGACGTGAGGATGGCTGCCGTAGGAATCCGCGGAGTCAAAAAATCGCAGCCCATGGTCGTATCCATTCAGGAGCAAATCGGAAAGGCCCTTCACGCCGAGAGCGGTTTGGTGCGAATGGTGCGCAACGCCGATGGTTCCCGTGCCCATTGCCAGGCGGCTGGTTTGAATACCGGTCTTTCCGAGCGTCACAGTATCGGAAGCGCTGAACTTGCGCGGCAGCGGAACGCGAGAGAGAGTGCGGCACGCAAAAGCGGAAACATTGAGAACGGCAGCTCCCGCTGCCCAGGCGGTGCGATGGAGAAATTCGCGGCGTTTCATAAAGCCTCCGCGGGGAATAAGGTAAACGCTCCTATCTTAATACCGACGCGCGTAGGCGGCATTTGTTAGGAGAAATTCTAGGCGGAGATCGGTCTTAGGTCTGGGTCAGGCCAACGGGAGGGTGAGTGCGCTTTTCGGGACGGTCGTGGTGAGCCCACCAATCGCGCCAGGCGCGGGCATTTTTCCCGTAAGACGCTCCGGTAATCGTTTCGAGCGTCGAGCAAATAAGGGTTTTCGTCGGATCGTTCACGGAATCGTCGTCCAGGAGATTGAGCAATTGGGGGATGGCGGTCAGGCGCTGTTCGCCAGTGAGCAAGCCGGATTTCGCGAGGCTGGTGGCGGCGCGTTCGCGAATCTGCGGAGCGGGATCGTGCTGGAGAATGTCCAACAACTCGTCGATGGATTCGCGAGTGGCGAGCATGGCCAGGCCTTCGACGGCCCAAAAGCGCGCCAGTTGGTTACGGTCGCGGGAATAGCGTTTTAGTGTAGAAAGGGCGGTGGCAGGCTCAACGCCGCGATTGCCGATGGCTCCAAGGCGCCATAGCGCCATATATCTGCCATCGGAGTCGCCCTGAATTTGATGGAGGAGCTTGGTCACGCTCTCATGGGCTTTGATGAGGTGGCAAGCTGCCAGGTCAATCTCGACTGCCGCGATGCGCACGCGTGGATCGTCGGATTCGAGCGCGCCAAGCACAAGGTGAAAGAGCTGATCGGTTTCCTCGAGGTGGCCTCGCCACGCGCTGAGGTTGCGGTGAATCATGCCAAGGGACGCGTCTGGGTGTTCCATCGCCAGTTGGAGCAAACGTTCGGCCTGCTGCTGCGGCGCCAGATGGGAGATTTCCTCGAGTTCGGCGTCTTTGCGATGCGGGTCGGGCGCGGCGACAAGGGAGGCGGCGTTCTGTGCTGGGACGGCAGCCGCCACTGGATGAATGTTCAGCCAATTCGCGAAGCTATCGTGGAAGCGGCCCGTAAGAAATCCTGCAAGCGTGGAAATAAACGCCAGACCAATTATGTACGGAACATAAGGGCGCAGACGGCGGGAGAGCTGCGGTTTGCGCGAAACTGGCCCCGAGACCTGGGCCGTAGGCCCGGAATCTTCGGCGAACTGTGACTTCGTTTCGTGCATAAAAAGCGTGGCGCGGGCAAAGTCCCGCGCACTCTGGGGTCACGTTATGGGGTGGGTCGGAGGCCAACAATGGTACGGGGGGCCAGCGGAGGAAAACTTCTGAGGCAAATCCTGTAGCTTCAATCAGTTTCGAGGCGTTACTGGTTCGCGGCACGGCCGTTGAGCCCGTACCAACGACCAGGGTTGCTTAGCAGGATCAAAAGTGGGTTATGGTGACCAGTTAGGGTGCCAGGTTCTTGACTCCGGAGGTTTTCGATGAAGATCACAAAGTCGTTTCTGACCGCTTTGGTTCTCCTTCTCTTTGCCATGTTTGCCAGCGGCAGCGTGAGTTCGCGGGACGAATTGGCGTCCCAAAAGCAGATCAGCAGCACTCTCCACCAAATGTATGAAGCGGAGAAGCGAAAGGACTTGAATTTCGTGCTGTCTCACCTCTCCGACGATTTCGCGGAGGTGGCCGGTGATGGCAATGTATATCACCGCTCGGACATCGAGGCAGGTTGGTCTGACGTCACCCTGAAGGACTACAAATTGTCGGACTGCATCTTCAAGTTGATGACCCGTGATGCGGCCTACCTGAGCTGTAGGATGGAAGTGGATGCAACATACAAAGGTCAGCCACTACCTCAGCGTTTCCGCGTGACCACGGTGTGGACGCGGCAGAAGGGCGCCTGGCTCGTACGGTTCGAGCAGGGAACGACCATCGCCGAACAGAAGAAGGACATACCGGCAAAGGAAAACTAAGCGCCTTGTGGATCCAGCGTGCTGCGAAGCCAACATCGAGGCACGCAGGAGTAAGTCGCCAGGTTCTAA
>DASPTW010000106.1:0-3700 GCA_035623215.1 Candidatus Acidiferrum sp. | reverse complement strand
GGAATTTCACGTTTACGTGAAACTTGGAATGACGCCACTCGCCGCAATTCAGACCGCCACGATCAATGCAGCGGATTTACTGGGATGGAGCAAGCAAATCGGCACGCTTGAGCCCGGCAAGTGGGCGGACATGGTTGCGGTTGATGGCGACCCCACCAAAGACGTAACCACGCTCGAGCATGTAAAATTCGTGATGAAGGGCGGCACCGTCTACAAGAACGACTACGCCAAGCGTTGACGGCTGGCAAGCAGGGGGAATGGCTGAGGCTGGATCCATTGCGGAGAGAGTGAAGCAGCAGGCGGACATTGTTCGCGTGGTGGGCGAGTACGTCCAGCTTCGGAAAGCAGGACAGAGCTTCCGCGGGCTTTGTCCTTTTCATTCCGAGAAAACTCCTTCGTTTAATGTCCATCCCATTCGCCAGATCTATCACTGCTTTGGCTGCGGCAAGGGCGGCGACGTCTACAACTTCGTGATGGAGATGGAGAAGTGCGAATTCCCGGAGGCGATGAAAATCGTAGCCGAGAAATGCGGAATCTCGATTCCTCGGCCCAAGGAGCGTTCGCCCGGAGAGCGTAAAGAAAATCAACAACGTACCGTGCTCGTTGAGATGCACCGCGAAGCGCAAACGTTTTTCGTCAAGCAGCTCGAAGGCACGCTGGAAGGGAAAGCCGCCCGCGCCTACCTCGAAGATCGCGGACTGGATAAAGACGCGATCGCGCGATTTGGCATTGGCTATGCGCCAAGCGGCGGTGACGTCTTGCTCCGCCATCTCAAGTCAAAATACAACGAAAAGTTGCTCGTTGATTCGGGGCTGATCTCGCGCGACCAGGGCGGAAAGTTGTTCGACCGCTTCCGGCGGCGCATCACGTTTCCGATTTCGAACGAGTCTGGGAAAATCGTCGCCTTTGGCTGCCGCGCACTCGGTGACGACCAGCCCAAGTATTTGAACTCGCCGGAAACGCCGATCTATTCCAAGAGCAATGTGCTTTACCATCTGGACCGCGCGAAAGAAGGAATGCGCCGCCAGGACTTCGCGATTTTGGTTGAAGGCTACATGGACGCGATTGCCGTGGCGCGCGCGGGCATCAGCAACGTGGTGGCAAGCTGCGGCACCAGCCTTGCGGAGCAGCAAATCAAACTGCTCGGCCGTTTCACGAAACGCGTTGTCGTTAACTATGACCCCGACGCCGCCGGCCAATCCGCCACCGAACGGTCTCTTTCGCTCCTCCTTGAGCAGGATTTCGAGGTGCGCGTCCTCGCGCTTCCCCCTATCGGCGACAAGAAGGCAGACCCGGACCTGTTTATTCGTGAAAAAGGCGCAGAGGAATATCTCCGGCTGCTGAAGGAAGCTCCCCCCTATGTGGATTACCTGATCGCACGCGCCCGACAGACGGATTTGAGCACAGCCGAAGGCAAGAGCCGTGCCGTGAATTTCCTGTTGCCCTACGTACAGAAAATTCCGAATCGCATTTTGCGCTCGGAATGGGCCACGCGCATCGCACAGCAACTTCGTCTCGAAGAGCCAGTGCTTCGCGCCGCTTTGAGCAAAGCCGCCGCGGAGCGCCGCAGCGAGCTGAAGCTCCAGCCGGAACTTATGGGCCGGGCGGCCAAGCCGGTTGAGCGGCGTCTGATTCGCATGCTGGCGGAAGCCGAAAGCTTGCGCCACGAACTGGCGCAGCACTTGCAAAACGCGCGCCTCTACCACGGCCTGGAAACAGAGAAGATCTTTGCGGCGCTGGTTATCGCGGGACTTTCCGGCCAGCCGTTTCAGGCCACGGACGTGGCGGCAGTGCTCGAAGAGCGTGACCGCCGGTTGTTGTTTGAGATTCTGTTCGAGGAAGTCAGCGAGCCGTCCTGGGAAGAAGCGTTGAGCTGCATTGAAGTGCTGCAACAGCGCCAAGCTGAGCAGGAATTGGCCGAGGTGCAGCGCAATATCGAAGCCAATCCGGCCGGTGAGGGATTGCGCGATCTACTGACCCGCAAACAAGAACTCATGCGCCGCCTCGCCGCCGCGCGCTGATTCGCCCTTATCCTTCTTGTTCGAACGGCTACTCGGTCACTGCCGGGCCTTTTCCACACGCCTATGAAATCTGGCATTGACGGGCGGGCAAACAACTGTGTAACGTAATAAGGTTTAGCGAGTAACGCTTTTGCTGCTAAATGCATCTATGTCTATGTGTTTAGCGGCAGGGACGGGCCCCTTACGGTGCGCAACGGGCGGCGCACGGGGCTGGCGGCAATTGAGCGGCGCGGCGCAGAAGGCTTCAATCAAAAAAGCGAGCGATCTTGTGGGGGATTCCCCTTGGTTTGCGCCATCGCGCCAGCCTGCCGGTGTCCCTGCGAATGAGCAAAGTTCTCTGCACGCCTTGTTTGGCTTGGGATTGCAGTCCGGTATTGGGAGGAATCTGTGGCGGCAGTAGGCCTTGAAGAAAAATACGATGCGGTACGCCAGCTCATTGCCATCGGCAAAGAGCGCGGCTACCTGCTTTATGACGAAGTGAACGATTCGCTTCCGGCGGAAGTTCATTCGTCGGAAGAAATCGACGATCTCCTCACCACTTTCGAGCGTAACGGCATCGAGATTTACGAAGACCAGGCGTCGGCGAAAGCGGCGCGCGCCGTGGAAGTGTCGACCGAGGGCGGCGACCACGAAGGCGGCCTCGGCAAGGAAGAGATGCACGAGGGCGAAACGGACCTCGACCTGACACCTGGCTCGCTCGAAAAAACCAACGATCCCGTGCGCATGTACCTCCGCGAAATGGGCACGGTCCCGCTGCTGACCCGCGAAGGCGAGGTGACCATCGCCAAGCGCATCGAGCGCGGCCAGCTCGTGGTGATGAAGTCCATCACGCGCTCGCCCATCGTTATCAAGGAATTGATTGCCGTTGGCGACGATTTGCGCAAAGGTGTGCGCTCGATTAAAGAAATTGTCCAGTTTGACGACGAAGAGCTCACCGAAGAAAAAATCGCCAACAAGACCAAGCAGACGCTCAAGTCCATCGACAAAATTGCCAAGCTGTACGAAACCGCGCTGAAGCAGGCGGTCAAGCTCGAAAAAACGCCGAAATCGAAAAAACGCACCTACGTTCGCGCCAAGTGGGGCGTGGCGCGCACGCGCGTCGAGATTTCTCTGGCCATCCGCGATATCGATTTCAATCCCTTCGAGAAAAAGCGCTTGGTCGACAAGATGCGCGGCACGGTCGAGCGCTTGCAATCACTCGAGCGCGAAGCCGGGCGCCTGGAGCGCCGCGCGGACGTGGCCAAGGGCGAAGTCGCTGCGGAAGCGCGCAAAGAGCTACGCAATCGCCGCACCGAGCTGAAGGACATCGAAGAGGCCAGCGAAGTGGGCCTTACGGAACTGAAGCGCACGCTGACGCTGATTCACCGCGGCGAAGCGGAAGCTGAGCAGGCCAAGAAGGAATTGATCGAAGCCAACCTGCGCTTGGTCGTATCCATCGCGAAGAAGTATACGAACCGCGGTTTGCAATTCCTCGACCTAATTCAGGAAGGCAACATCGGTTTGATGAAGGCCGTGGACAAATTCGAGTGGCGCCGCGGCTACAAGTTTTCGACCTACGCGACCTGGTGGATTCGCCAGGCCATCACGCGCGCCATTGCCGACCAGGCCCGCACCATCCGCATTCCGGTCCACATGATTGAGACGATCAACAAGCTGGTGCGCACCAGCCGCCAGCTCGT